>JAWLCD010000001.1:0-231365 GCA_041687355.1 Clostridia bacterium
CATAAGAGACCTCCTTTATTTGTGGTGTTCAGCAAATTCATTATATCTAAAGGATGTGTCTCTTATCTATTTTTTTCCTACAATAACTTTACACTAAGACAAGCTTATTGTTTCCTATATTATCCGCCCTGGAAAAAGAATACGACAGCAGAGTCTGTTTTTGCTGTCGCATAATTCAAAATATAAAATTTATCCTGATATCTACAATCAGGTCATATTATTTGTTTTGGATCCTTTTATCCAGTTCACCCAGCAGTCTATCATTTAATACTCTGATATGTGTACCTTTCATCCCCAACGACCTTGACTCTATGACTCCGGCGCTTTCAAACTTTCTTAAGGCATTAACAATTACCGACCTGGTAATTCCTGCCTTGTCGGCAATTTTACTTGCCACCAGAAGGCCTTCATTACCCTCAAGCTCTTTGAAAATATGCACTATGGCTTCCATCTCAGAATAGGACAAACTGTCGAGAGCAAGCTGGACAACAGCTTTCTTCCTGATTTCGGTCTCGTTTTCAATATTTATTGACCTCAGAATCTCCATTCCAAGCACAGTAGCTCCGTACTCCGCAAGAACAAGGTCGTCATCGGTAAGCTGGCCGTTTCCCTTATCGAGGAATAGTGTTCCAAGTCTTTCTCCTCCGCTGCTTATAGGTACTATTGTTACACAGACATCCTGGTCTATACCTGAAATAGGTTTAAAAGACTCAGAGGCACCTGGCCTAAGGTTTGCCTTTGTTTCATTCATATAAAGCAGTTCATTATTCTGGTCTTGAGAGATGTACTTGCCTACTTCCATCTCAATATCAATATTCCCACTCTTTTGCCCATCCTGACAGTAAGCTCCAAGTATCTTTCCCTTCTTACTGATAACAAAGACGTTTGAAGAGAGTATACCTCCTATAATCCTGCACATATCTGAAAACCTTAATGACTGTGAATCGGTTGTCTGCAAAAGCTTTGTGATTTTTCTGGTTTTCTCCAGAAGATTGCTGGCCATATAATTCCTCCTGTTATAATTATGATTTTGTTTCATATAATATATACTTAGATACAGTAAACAGTTCTGTCTTTTCATATATCCATCAGTAATTCCTTAATAAAATAACACAATAATCTAACTAATGCAAGAATTCGTTAAACTTCATTCTTAAATTCTTGAAGTATCTCTACTGCCCTTTTTGCAGTAATTCTGTTCCTTTCATTTTTGCCTGCATTCCCTTCAGGTTTAGGCAGTATGCCAAAGTTGGCATTCATTGGCTGGAATTTTGAAACAACCTGACAGGAAACATATGAGGCCAAAGCACCGATGACTGTTTGGTATGGAAACGGTAGTGTTTCTTTCTGCATCAACAGCCGTGATGCATTGATTCCTGCCACAAGGCCTGACGAAACCGATTCTACATAACCTTCTACCCCTGTAATCTGTCCAGCAAAAAAAATTCTGGGTTCCTTCCTGAGATTATAGCACTGCGTCAGTAGAGCCGGAGAATTAATGTAGGTGTTCCTGTGCATAACTCCGTAACGGATAAACTCTGCATTTTCGAGACCCGGAATTAACCTGAACACCCTCCTTTGTTCACTCCACTTCAGGTTGGTCTGGAACCCGACAATATTGTATAAAGTCCCTTCAACATTATCCTGTCTCAGCTGGACAACAGCATAAGGCTGCTTTCCGGTCGAAGGTTCTGTAAGCCCTACCGGTTTTAGAGGTCCAAAGACTAGAGTTTTCCTTCCTCTTTTTGCCATAACTTCAACCGGCATGCATCCTTCAAAGACCTTTTTGTTTTCGAAATGGTGCAGTTCTGCCGTTTCAGCCTTAATTAACTGGTCGTAGAAAGCATCATATTCCTCTCTGCTCATAGGACAGTTTAAGTAATCAGCATCGCCTTTACCATATCTGTCGGCCCGGAATATTCTATCCATATTAAGTGATTCCAGTGTTACTACAGGGGCAGCAGCATCGAAAAAGTAAAGGTACTCTTCCCCCAGAAGTTTCTGAATACTTTGAGACATGGCATCAGAAGTAAGGGGCCCTGTAGCTATAATAACAACTCCTCTGGAAGGTACTTCAACTGCTTCTTCCCTAACAAGCTCAATATTCGGATGAGACTCAACCATCTGGGTAACATATCGGGAAAACCCTTCTCTGTCAACTGCCAGTGCCTGTCCTGCCGGGACCTTGTTCTGGTCTGCACAATGCATGATTAAGGATTCCATTATCCTGAGCTCTTCCTTCAGCAGTCCTGCTGCATTCTCAAGAGCGTTAGATTTGAACGAGTTGCTGCATACCACTTCTGCAAGGTCAGGTGAGCTGTGAGCCGGAGAATAGTTCTCCGGCTTCATTTCTATTAATCTAACCTTTATTCCCTTTTGGGCAATCTGCCAGGCAGACTCACAACCTGCAAGTCCGCCTCCGATTACGGTAATACACTCTGTCATTTCACACTCCATTCAGGCATTTGGCTTTTTTTCAAAGCTGCAGCTGCTGTTGCTGCAGACATACTGTTCAATTTTTCCCTTTTTTCTGAGCAGGAAATTGCCGCAGTTGGGACACTTCTCCTTGGTTGGGATATCCCATGTCATAAAACCACATTGGGGATTATTTTCACACCCGTAATATTTTTTCCCTTTTCTAGTCTTTTTTATCATTACCCTGCTGCTGCATTTAGGACACTCCACCCCTGCATCTTCAAGCATGGGTTTTGCATTACGGCATTCCGGGAAGCCTGGACAAGCCAGGAATTTTCCATACCTGCCGTGCTTGATAACCATCATTCTCCCACATTTTTCACAAGCAATATCCGAAACTTCATCCTGGATTTCTATATGTTCTACCTCTTTTTCAGCCTTTTTTAAAGTTAAGCTGAAGGAAGGATAAAACTCTTTAAGTATCTCCACCCAATCTATTTTGCCCACTTCCACATTATCCAGCTTATCCTCCATGTTAGCTGTAAATTCTATATTTACAATTTCACTGAAATGTTCCTTAAGCAGTGTGGTAACAATCCTTCCCAATTCAGTCGGGATAAGGGATTTTTCTTCCTTTTCAATATAGTTTCTGGCAAATATGGTGGTTATGGTCGGGGCATAGGTACTAGGCCTTCCGATACCCTTCTCTTCAAGCGCCTTTACCAGCGTAGCTTCTGTGTACCTGGGGGGTGGTTGTGTAAAGTGCTGCTTCGGGTCAAGCCTCTCCAGATTAACTTCCTGCCCCTCTCTAAGTTCGGGTAGGTTTATTTCCTTTTCTTCCTTGTCGTCATCCCTGCCTTCAATGTATACTTTCATAAATCCTTGAAATCTGATGCTTGAACCGTTGGCTCTGAATAGGTAGCTTGAAGCTGTTATATCAACAGTCAAGGTATCATACAATGCTGAAGCCATTTGACTTGCAATGAACCGTTCCCAAATAAGCTTATACACTTTATATTGTTCGGGCTTAAGTGAATCTTTAATTTTATCAGGCTCGAAATCTATATGTGTCGGCCTTATGGCTTCATGAGCGTCCTGAGCTCCGGACTTTGTCTTGTAAGCCCTCGCCTGCTCCGGTATATACTCTTTACCGAATCTGCCGGCAATAAAATTTCTCGCTTCAGTCTGTGCCTCGGCTGAAATTCTGGTGGAGTCAGTCCTCATATAGGTTATCAACCCCACCAGGCCTGCACCCTTTACGTCAATTCCCTCATACAGCTGCTGGGCAACAGACATGGTTCTCTTTATGGAAAAACCGAGTTTTCTTGCAGCCTCCTGTTGGAGCGTACTGGTTACAAAAGGAGGTGATGGAGCCCTCCTCTTTTCCCCTTTCTTCACCTTAGAAACTAAATATCTTGCATCCTCCAAATCTGCCAGTACCGAATCCATTTGTTCTTTGGAATTGATATTAAGCTTTTCTTCAAGCGAACCATGCAGTTTAGCTTCAAAGAGACTGGCTGATTCAGGTTCCCTGAGCTTTGCTGTCAGCGTCCAGTATTCCTCAGCAGTAAAACTCTCTATCTCCTCCTCGCGGTCGACTACCAATCGTACCGCTACTGACTGCACCCTTCCTGCACTCAAACCTTTACGGACTTTTTTCCATAAGAAAGGACTAATTTTATAGCCCACAATTCTGTCCAATATCCTTCTGGCCTGCTGTGCATCCACCAGTTTAACATCTATTTCCCTCGGTGACTTGATTGCAGACTTAACGGCATTTTGGGTAATTTCATTGAATGAGATTCTGCACTTTTCAGACTGGTCCAGTTTAAGCAGGTTTGCCAGATGCCATGATATGGCTTCTCCTTCCCTGTCGGGGTCGGTTGCAAGAAATATCCTGTCTGCGTCTTTGGCCTGTTTTTTCAGTTTGCTCAGAAGTTCTCCCTTTCCCCTTATTGTAATATACTTGGGTTCAAATTCATTATCCACATCAACCCCAAGCTGACTTTTAGGAAGGTCCATAACATGCCCCATGGATGCCTCTACTCTGTAATTCCTTCCAAGAAACTTTCCAATGGTTTTAGCTTTTGCGGGAGACTCAACTATTACCAGGTATGTCGCCATTGCTACCTCCGATTCATCCAGCTTCAGGCAGATATATCAGCCGCTTCAGAACGCCTTACTGGCTGTAATATTCTACGTTAAATTGCATTCCACTGGTTATTCAAGTAATAACATTTGTAATTCTAGACTAAAAACTTTGTTATATCAAGTCCTTATAAAAAATTTTCCCGGCAGCTGCCTGAGTATGCCTTTTAGTTCAAGCATGGTTGTAATGGTATTCAGCTTACTGATATCATACCCTGTTTTCCGAAGAACAACATCTATATGTGTGGGCTCAGTATCCAGATTTTCCACAACTCTTCTTTCTTCACTGTCAAGGCTTCCGTATTCCTCTATACCCCCAGTCATTCCCTCTCCGCCTCCGAAGGCTTTGAACTGGGGGAATTCCTCCAGGATATCTTCAACACAGGTTACGGTCTTTGCTCCCTGCTTAATCAATCCATTGGTTCCCTTACTCTCCCGGCTTTTTGCATTTCCTGGAACAGCAAACACTTCTCTCCCCTGTTCCAGGGCGAAATCGACCGTAATCAGGGCACCGCTCCTCTCTCCGGCCTCAATCACTACCACACCCATGGAAAGGCCGCTGATTATCCTGTTTCTTGCAGGAAAATTACCGGACAGCGGCTTCATACCCGCTGGAAACTCTGAAACCACTGCCCCTGATTTTATTGCTTCACCAATAATCTTCCTGTTTTCAGGTGGATAGGGTATATCAACCCCACATCCCAGAACAGCAATGGTTCTACCGTTTGCTTCAAGAGCACCTCTATGCGCACATGTATCCACACCACGGGCCATTCCACTTACAATGGTTATGCCTCTTGCCGCAAGTTCATAAGCAAGCTCTCCGGCCATACTTCTACCGTATTCGGTCGCCCTTCTCGAGCCTACTATTGCTATAGTTCTATTGTCATGTGGGTATTTAAAATCTCCCCGCAGATACAGTACAGGCGGCGGGTCATCTGTTGCCTTAAGCGCTTCCGGATAACTTTTGTCAGTAATTCTGAACACTTTTATGCCCTGACTCTCCATTTTATGCATATTTGCATCAATACCATCCCTGTACTTTCTGTCCACGATTGCCGAAACCAATTTATCATACACCTTTAGTTTCACCAGCTGGTATCTGTCTGCGCACCATACACCATAGGGAGAACCGAAGTGCTCCACAAGCAGTCTGAACCTACGGGCTCCAACGCCCGGAAGTGAACTCAGCCACACCCAGTATTTCAAATCATCCATAGGTTTTTCCCCTTTGCAAAGGTAATAGTCAAATCGTGTCTGTATATAAGTAATAATGTAAATTTTTACAAATTAATACTAACAGATAAAGTTTTTCTTGTCCACGCCGTATTGTCTGAAAGAATGTTAGACTGCTGTCATTTCGACCAAATATCCGATAAAATTTTGTGCAACTTGCACAATAGATTTTGAGCGGGCAGAGGGTGTATAATAGAATTATATATACAACCCAAATTTTTATAGCAAACGCCATGTGAGCAATCTCCGTGCGGGATAATACAGGAATTTTTTCCTTGTATTTATTTCAGACAGGACAAAGTAGTCCGGTTTGTTTTCTGCACGTCAATGATTGTTGACATGGCGTTTGTTCATAGAGGTTGTATCAATTCCTGCCGACATATATAAATGAAGCTTTGCTTCCGCAGGGGAAAAAATAAAAAAAGGATGTGTAAAAATGACAAAAAAAGAACTGGCAAGATTAATTTTCGTAGCACTTATTTCTTTTGCAGCAGGCGCTGCGGCTTTCGGGTTTTTCCCGAAAGAGTATAATGTGTCTCTACAGTTGAAAGTGGTTGCTCTGGTCATAGCTCCGCTTATAGTAGCAGGAATTTTGGAGTTCGGGCGTTGGCTGGGCAATGAATATGAAGATGAAGGTGAATTGCCTGAATAAGCTCCCATTGAGGAGCTTTCTTTTTTTATCGATTATGTTTGACTTGTGCGGTAAATGGAGACTGGAGGCTGGAAACTGGACACTAAATACTAGAGACTGGAATTTAAGTAATCCTTTGAAGTGCCTACATTGCTTCAAGCTGCAGGGGAAATGAATTAACCAGCGAATAAGTTTATGGAGAAATCCTATGTCATCGGGCAGCCCTGGGCATACGGCTGGGTCTTGAACCCAGCCAAAGCCCGGGCCTACAATTATGCTTAATTTCAGGAGGAATTGACAGGACGTCAATTCTAGGAATTATTGAGCCACGACGGCGAACGCTCTACCACCGCCCGGGCGGGTGCAGCCTGCCTCCTTCGGACTGAGTGCGGTCTTCCCCCTGCCTTGCCTTATTCCTCTCCGGCTTCTTGCCCACAAGCTTGAACCCTTTCACATTACCATCACGGTCAATGTCAAGCTTTCGCTCCAGCGTGCCGAAGTCTCCTTTCTTCTTCAGTACTATCTTGTTAAGGTTTTTGCCGAGGAACGCGCCTATCTCGGCAGGAGACGGCCTGTTGTCGGTCAGCGGAACCCAGCCTTTGAGTCCAAAAACCTTTTCCTTTCCCTTGTCATTGGCAATAACCGCCGCCCACTTTGGAGGTTCTTTTCCACCGTGCTCCCTCCAGTCTTTACTTATGCAGTAGAGACTTACCTTTAGGCCCTTGCCTATGCTGCATTCCTCCCAACAAGGTGCTCCAGGCATTCGATTCTCTATGGCCTTTCTCAAGCGGGGCTCTTTAAGCTTAAAGGATAGTTCCCGGAGCTTATCGGCACCTCCCCGCACTTTTTCAGAGATAAACCTGCCTGCATTCTTCATATAACCTGATATTCTGAGTTTCTCTGCCCGCTTTCTGCGGGTAGGAGCCATATTCCCTTCTTCTCTAACTGCACGACTTTCTGGAATTATCACCGTGCTCTTTCCCAAATCCGCTGCGGCAGCCTCCCGTCCAGTATCACCAGTACCTTCTTCCTCCAGTATCTCTCCATGGGACAGCGCGGCCAGCTTGTGCCGGGGATCTCTATCATCCCACTGTGTCTCCGGCTTAGACACCGGTCTGGGGGGATTACCTTTCTTTTTATCCTCTTGTATTCTCTGCATATTTTTCTTTATATCTTCAACACTTCTTATCTCTTTCTTCGAGCTTCCATTGTTATTGTTTTCATCAGCCATACCGCCGCTCTCCTTTCAATAAACAGGATGCTAAGATTCAGGTGGAGTTTTTGGCTAATAACTTCTTGTTATCTTTGATAACTTAGAAATCATTGTCCACCTTGTGTGCTCCATCTGAATCTTAGAGTTCGTTATCCAGGGACATAACGCCGCTTTAGACTACTAGTCGCTTTATTTCAAAGAAATCTTAGCGATAGTGTCCATCTTTGATGCTCCCACTTGAAGAAGAGGGGAGTCTTAGCGGCGGTAGTCATCGGATAAATCCGGAATATCATCTAAATATATTATATCAGAAATCGACGGTATCTGCCATTTTAAACCATAAATAATTTCTATCTGAGATTATTCGCTTTATTCAGCAGCACCCTACAGGGGAAATGAATTAACCAGCGAATAAGTTTACGGAGAAATCTAAATGCTTTAGGGTAGCCCAGGGCATACGGCTGGGACTTGTGCCCAGCCAAAGCCCGGGCCTACAATTATGCTCAAATTTCAGGAAGAATTGACAGGACGTCAGTTTTAGGAATTACTGAGCCTGGATGGCGAATTAATTCCGGTCTGAAATTTAGTATAACAAGCATTCAGTTTATCTGATTTCGTAGTCCTTATGAGCGGTTAATCGTTTTCTCTGCAAACAACTTCCCTATGCTATTGAAATTTTACGGAAGATTTCATTGAGCAGAAGCCCATCTGCAGTATAGTGAATGAGTGTAGGATGGTTTTTTCAAAAGGGCAAAAAAATTTCCACCTCGAGGTGGAATTAAGAAATAAGTTTATCGGGAATACTTATTAATACTATCTCAAAAAAAATATTCTGTATCGTTTTTTTCGCAAAATGCACTTTTTTCTATGCGAACGACATCTCATATGTCATTCGCATAGAAAATCAAACCGTTTACAGAATTCTGCACCAACCGTCAAAATTTATGTATAATATGTATAGATAGACCAATTATTACAAAAGAGTGCTGCAGTTATAAAAACTATATGCAATTGAGATTGCTTAGGTGCTAGAAAGGAGCATTAGAGTGAAATACTTTTGTGAGGCTCAGATATGTGACAGGACGCATTTTTTCATCTCTGAAATCAAGCCTAACAACCAAAAAATAAAATCTTACCAGCTAGAAGAAAATAAACTGAGGATTTTTGACCTGGACAGAAATATCTCCATCCTTAATTCTGCTTCCTGCAATCCTCCAACTCACAACCTGTTATTTATATACATGCTGTTGGCAGAACTATGTGTTGATGAACAGGCAAGGATATATTTCAGCGAAAAAGCCTCCCTCCTTGCCCATGAACAGGTGAATTCTCCAAACGATGCTGTTTCGCCAAAGGCTTCTGCCACCTCCAGTTAAAGCAAGCCTTATAGGTGGAATATAAATATTAAATCGGGTTAATTACTTAACAGCAGTAAAGGAAGGGAGTTTCCCCTCCCTTTTATACTCCCCAGAGTCTCCTGTCCAGACTCCTGTATTGGATAGCCTCGGCAAGATGTCCGGTGTTTATGTCACTGCTTCCATCCAGGTCGGCAATTGTCCTTGCAACTTTCAGAATACGGTCATGCGCTCTTGCGCTAAGCCCCATCTTATCAAATGCTTTTCTCAGCAGTATCCTTTCCTGCTCTCCCAATTTACAGAATCTGGCCAACTGAGATGACTTAAGCTGGGAGTTAAAGAAAATATCCATACCCCTATATCTCTCCAGCTGTACCTTCCTGGCCTTGTTTACCCTGTTTCTGATTTCATCCGAACTTTCGGTGCCCGACTGTGCGTCAAGATCCTTATAACCTACCGGGGCAACCTCTATATGTATATCTATCCTATCCAGCAGCGGACCAGATATTCTCCCCATATACTGCTGCACCTGATTGGGTGTACAGGTACAGTTTCTTGCAGGATCAAGCATATATCCACATCTGCAGGGATTCATTGAGGCTATTAGCATAAACCTTGAAGGGTAGGTAAAGCTGGCATTTATTCTTGAGACAGTAATCATTCCATCCTCCAGAGGTTGCCTCATAACCTCCAGCGCATCCTTCTGAAACTCAGGCAGTTCATCAAGAAACAGTACTCCATAATGCGCGAGGCTGACTTCACCCGGTTTGGGCATCTTTCCGCCTCCAACCAAAGACACCGCAGAAACGGTATGGTGAGGTGAGCGAAACGGTCTTATTGTTATCAGCGGTGTTTTCGGAGGGAGTTCTCCTGCAATACTGTGAATTTTGGTAACCTGTAAAGCTTCCTGGAAAGTCATATCGGGAAGGATTGTTGGGAGTCTCCTGGCCATCATGGTCTTTCCTGTACCTGGAGAACCTATCATTATGCAGTTATGCGCTCCTGCTGCTGCAACTTCAAGTGCTCTTTTGACATTCTCCTGACCCTTGACATCAGCAAAATCAACATGGTATGTACAGCTTGAACTGAAAAGATTATCTACATCGACGGAATAGTGTTTTATTAAGCTCTCACGGTTAATATGGCTGATTATCTCTGAAATACTTGAAGCCGGCAGTACCCCTATGTCTTTTACTACACCCGCTTCCTCAGCATTCTCCTCCGGAATCACAATTTCTTCAAATCCTGCTTCGCTTGCCGTAATAGCCATGGGAAGGGCTCCGTTAACCGGCTTGACTTTACCCTCCAACGAGAGCTCACCTAAAAAAACATATCTGTCCAGCTCGGAAGAATGAACCTGCTCGGTTGCACTTAATATTGCCAGGGCTATGGGAAGGTCATATGCAGGTCCCTCCTTTTTAGTATGAGCAGGCGCAAGGTTGACAGTTATCCTGTTCACGGGAAATTCAAAGCCGCTGTTCTTTATTGCAGCCCTCACCCTTTCTTTTGATTCCCTTACAGCTGTATCAGGCAGACCTACAATATCAAAGGACGGCAGCCCGGGAGAAATATCAATCTCTACCTCAACAATGTAACCATCAAGTCCTGCTAGTCCCGCACTATTAACCTTACCCAGCATACTCTTTCTCCTTTCAGTAATACTCTGCGTTATTAATGCAGTCATATCGTAAAACTATAGCTCCATATATTGTAAACTAATATAATAATACCCTACTGCTGCCGACTTGTCCCCATTCTTTTATCAAATGCACTTTTTTCACCCTGAAATGCACATTATGTCGTTTAGAATAAAAAAAGTGCTGTTCGCAACAAAAAGCTGCATTCTCAGCACTGGTTAATATCTTATATCCTTTGACTCACTTCATATCTCAAGACCTATATTTACCTGGACTTTGCCCAGGCCTGTACTCATGTCAAGTGTTATTGCCGGAACCGAACTTATAATAAAGTAGATGTCTTTTCCAAATATGATTGACGGTGGAGTTATGTCAATGGGAACATTATTCTGCGATAATATGACTGACGCTGAAGCAGTAATCATATTTGTCAATTCACCTATTGCACTCCTTGCCATTGAATCAATTTCAGTCACTTGTGCTCCCATCATCATTGCAGAGCATATCTTTTTTGCAGTGTCCTGTGAGAATGAATATGCAATATTACCCCTCAGGCCTCCTGTAAGCCCTACCACGGATGTTATATCCATATCAACATTCATATTCTCTTTCATCTGTACGCTGTCTCTCTTTATATTAGTTACGCCGAAATTTCCCAGCACCTTTTTCAAAGCTTCCAGAAAAGGATTGATATATTTCGCATCCATTTCCCTATACACTCCTTTCAAATGCAATGTTGACCTTTAAACTTCCATACCTGGTCGAACAGTTTACTGAAATCGAATATAACTTTGGAATGGATATAACCGCATCCTTTCCTGTGAACACAATGGGCGGGGAAAGCCTCAAATCGAGTGAGTATTTGTTATTCAATTCGGTAATTGCCCTTCCTGCAATTATATTATTTACTTCAGACACTGAAGAGAGCACCATAAATTCTTTTGCAGATGTATAGTGATGTCCGGTCAAGGTCTTTCCCATAGTAATTGCAAGTTCACCTTCAACATCCAGCAGCAGTCTTCCTTTTACTTTTCCTGCATAGGCAATAATTGAAGATACCCCTTTGGAAACAACTTCTTCTCCTTCTGAATGAAGAGCATCATTTACAAGCACTTCAATGCCCGTCATCTGATTGATTATTTCCTTAGTGCTGGTTATAAAAGGAGTATATAATTCGGTTTTCATAGCCATACCTCCTGAAAATGGTTCGATCTAATGGAGTAATATTTGTGGCAGCCAGTTCTACGTTAATAACTGAAGTGAGATATCTGATTTTCAGTATCTTTCCCTTTATGGCTTATCCTTGCTGTTCCTCATCAGCTTTTGCAGTTCATTGATAAAAGTATTAATATCCTTGAACTGCCTGTATACAGAAGCAAATCTGACATAGGCAATGTCATCTAATTCTTTCAGCCTGTCCATAACCATCTCTCCCAGCTCCTTGCTGGTAATCTCTCTTATCAGCGAGTTGCCCACCTGGGCTTCTATATCGTCCACTATAGCCTCCAGGTCTTCTATGGATACAGGCCTTTTTTCGCAGGCCTTCAGAAGACCATTTAGCAGCTTCTCCCTGTTAAATGGCTCCATATTCTTATCTTTCTTTACAACCATAAGTGGCATGCTTTCAACCTTCTCATAGGTAGTAAACCTTCTGGAGCATTTTATGCATTCTCTTCGTCTGCGAATCATATTTCCTTCATCAGTCGGTCGTGAGTCAATAACTTTACTCTCGTGAAAACTGCAGTACGGACATTTCATGATAAACCTCCACAGAAAGACTGATTAATATTCTTGATGTATGTACCTGAATAGATGAATAGTTGGAACTGGCCGCTACATGTGCCAGTAATTATATTGTATTAGAGTATAAGAAAATAGTCCAGTAAAAAGAAAAAACAGACCTGAGGTCTGAAGAATTTCTAGTTTGACTTGAGTTCCCGATGCCGCTTTTTACTACTTTCTTCAAGTTCAACCAGAATGGTGTCCACTCCAACCTTTGCAATATTCTCCCATGGTATCACTATATCCTCTCCTACTCCAAGAAGACCGAAAAACTTTCCGGAACCTGGAACCACTATAGCCTTTATTACCCCTGAGTCAAAGTCCACATCTACATCACAGATAAACCCAAGTCTTTTTCCGTCACATACATTTATTACTTCTTTCTGCCTGAAATCCATAGTCCTTCCCATATACAGCCCCCTCAACTCTCAACTAAATGTATTTCCTCATATGGAGAAGCGCGCTTTTCTCCAGTCTCGACACCTGAGCTTGGGAAATCCCTATCTCCTCCGCTACCTCCATCTGCGTCCTACCCTCAAAGAAGCGCTTTGTCAGGATTAGTTTCTCTCTTTCATTCAATCTTGCCATCGCTTCCCTAAGGGAAATTTCTTCAATCCAGTTCTCGTCATGGTTCTTCTCATCACTTACCTGGTCCATGACGAATATTGCATCACCTCCGTCATGATAAACAGGTTCAAATAATGAAATAGGGTCCTGAATTGCATCAAGTGCAAAAACTATTTCCTCCTTAGGAATTTCTAATTCTTTTGATATTTCTTCAATCGTAGGTTCCTTAGAGTTTTGGTTAGTAAGTTTTTCTTTAGCCTGCAGAGCTTTGTATGCAATATCCCTCAGTGACCTGCTGACCCTGATTGAGTTGTTATCCCTCAGGTACCTTCTTATCTCTCCAATTATCATTGGAACTGCATAGGTAGAAAATTTTACATTCTGACTGACGTCAAAATTATCAATGGCTTTAATCAATCCTATGCATCCAACCTGGAATAAATCGTCAACATATTCTCCTCTATTATTAAATCTTTGGATAACACTCAGTACCAGTCGGAGATTTCCTCTAATAAACTCTTCTCTTGCTGACGTATCCCCTTTGTGCATTCTATCGAATAGTACTTTCTTCTGTTCGTTAGTCAGCACAGGCAGTTTGGATGTGTTTACTCCACATATCTCAACTTTATTTAGAAGCATTTGCTACCCTCCGGACAACAATGTAGTTGGCGGTTCTTGGTTCGTAGTTCATAGACTTTAGAAGTGCTTAAGAGAAGTATTTGAAAAACCATCAACTACCAACTATCAACTACGAACTATCTCCACTATCATTATTGCCCGAGGGTCATTCTGTTATACCATTCTACTGATTTCTTTTTTGAGCCTGCTTATTATTCTCTTTTCCAGTCGAGAGATATAAGACTGCGAGATTCCAAGCATATCTGCAACTTCCTTCTGCGTTTTTTCCACTCCACTTTTTAACCCAAACCTTAGTTCTACAATCCTTTTCTCCCTTATTGATAGTTTTTTCATCGCATTATTTAATAATTCCTTATCAATTTCGTCTTCTATTGTACGGTAGATTATGTCATTATCGGTTCCAAGTATATCAGAAAGCAAGAGTTCATTGCCGTCCCAGTCTACATTTAACGGCTCATCAATTGAAACTTCAGTTTTTAGTCTGTTGTTTCTTCTTAAATACATTAATATCTCATTTTCTATACACCTTGAAGCATAGGTAGCCAGCTTTATATTCTTTCCAGGGTTAAAAGTATTTATTGATTTAATTAACCCGATAGTACCTATGGATATAAGGTCTTCAATACTTATACCTGTATTCTCAAACTTCCTTGCTATATAGACTACAAGCCTGAGATTCCTTTCAATCAGGATTGTTTTTACTGCGGACTCACTACCACTTAGCTTTGAAATGAGGTAATTTTCTTCCTCTGAACTTAGGGGCGGAGGCAGTGCTTCACTGCCCCCTATATAGTGAACCGGGAACCCCGGGAGTATTCCCAGGCGTAACAGCAATTTTGTGCATACGATTCTTGTCAGTAGTACTGCCTTCTTAATAAACACTCTTACTCCTCCTCTCTTTGCTAAAATCTTTAAGGTGTTGCTATAGTATTGCAGACAATCTGGTTTCATAAACAGGATTCTCGGATTCAGGTGGAGTGTGCTCCAATTGAATCTTAGAAGCCGTTATCCAGGGACGTAGCGCCGCTTCTCTCACATTTGAAGAAGAGGGGAGTCTCAGCGGCGGTAGTCATCGGACAACTCGTCAACTCACAAGTTCAAGGCTTAGAAGCGCTTTATAGCTCTGGTCACAGGATAAACTTTTGTTATATATTCCTATAATCACATCCTTGTAGTTCTTTCTCTCATCTTCATCTCCAACCTCTACTCTGTCAGGTTTAAAGCCT
Organism: Clostridia bacterium; assembly: GCA_041687355.1. GTDB lineage: Bacteria > Bacillota > Clostridia > Acetivibrionales > UBA4821 > JAWLCD01. The sequence continues at coordinate 14,850 of JAWLCD010000001.1, forward strand.
ACCAACATTCCATTCTCCTTGCCAAGTGAATTGAATGGAATGAGCCTGAGTCTGCTTGCCCAATCAGTCTTTATTATTGCATCAGACAGCATTTCAAGGTTTTCCTCCCTGCAGTCTTTAAATACCTCAGAAATCTCATCCGGCAGGAGTTCCTTAACGGCATTATACTCAACAACCACTACGGGCAGATTGGATATAGGGTCTCTAAGGGAGTTACCGGTATCTATCAAACCCTTTATTGATACTGACTTTCCTCCAACCCCTATGCATACAGGCACCATCACATCTTCTTTTATCATCCTTGATTTAACAAAGCTCCAGCTCCACTTTATCACCAGGTACGCAATAACCGTTGATATTACCAGAATTTTTAGGGGAAAGCTTTCTATGTAGAATACACCATTATAGACCGAACCTCCTGAATTCGAAAAGTAAAATAGTGCAAACGCTGCTCCCCCAAATACAAAGGATACCAGATAGAAAATGGCCAGCAGCCTCAAAAATTCCCTAAGTTTTTCCGGCCAGAAAGTTACTGCAATTATAACCATGGAAAGCAGCAGCTTAGCTGTAAGGGTAAAGCATATGTGGAATCCCGGGTAGAATGCAGCTACAACATAAGCTGCACCTACAAAAGCTCCCAAAAGTAATTTCAATGTGCTTACCTTTGTTCTGGAGAAATGGGACGTAGCAGCAAGTATAATGAAGTTTACAGCCATGTTCTCCAGTATGAGTACATCTATATATACCGTCACGCTTAACCCCTCGAAGGTATCCGGCTCCCTTACACATCATGGCATTTCTACGCAGCTATGCATACTTATACCATGTATACGGCAGCCTCCTACTTTTCTCTGACACTATTATACATGGATACTTATCCATATTTTGTCATTTTGTCCTGCTGAATAAAAAATATTATCGACATAAAAAAACAGCACAATCTGTGCTGTTTCTTATTACACGCTATTTTGTTTGGATATCTCTATGCCTTTCACAGAGATAGGTACCTAGTTCTTCTTCCCTAGCTGGTCAACCTGTATGAAAGGAACTCCTCCACCTGTCACATTCGGGAGAATACCATCCCACTTTTCTATAGCTTTCATTTGCGCTTCAATCTCACGCAGACGGATTAATTCCTGGGTAACTTCCTGCTTTTGCACCCTGAGTGCTTCAGCTTCAGCTTTAGCCTGCGCAACTTTTTGCTCGGCCTCTATCTTTATTCGTTCCAAGTCCCGTCTTGCCTTCAATGCCAGCTGTTCAGCCGTTTGCTTGGACTCAATAGCCTTGTTGAATTCACTGCTGAAGTTAAAGTCAACCACATTGAAATTGTCAATAATAATGCCATACTGCTGCATCCTTTGACCTAGAAGGTCCTTTATCTCAGTACTTACACTGGACCGCTTTGTAATCAACTCTTCAGCCGTATACCTTGCTGTTACAGCCTTAATGCATTCCTGAGTTGCCGGTGCAATTATTGTCGAAGCATAGCTTGGTCCTACCTGCTGATAAAGCTTGGCTACACTTTCAGGGCTAACCTTATAGTTAACTACTATCCTGCTGGTAACCTGCTGCAAGTCCTTTGAAGCTGCGGCAGCATCAGTCTCAGCCTTTTGAATACGGCAGTCAACCAGTCTTACATTCTGAAATACTGGTACGATTAAGTGGAAACCTTCGTTCAGAACTGTCTCCTGAACGGCTCCCAACTGTACAATCACTCCACGGTGCCCCGGACCGACAATAGCAAATGGCCTAAAAAAGACCACTAATAATATTAAAGCAACAATGGTCACTACTATAAATTTTAGTCTTGTATCCTTGTTCTTGCCCACAATCTCTCTAAGGTCTGTTACTTCAGGTTTCATAGTTTTTAGTCCTCTCCTAATGCCAGTATTATATAATTACTTTAGCTTATTCCTTCTCAGGAAGGTTGGAATATCCAACTCATCGGAAACCACATTTACGTTCGGTTTCTCGCTGGCTGTAGAACTTGATGATGCTTTATCGAAAATCTTATCCAGTCTCTTGGGTACTATACCCTTCTCAAAACCGGTAGCTATAACTGTTATGAATATTTCATCACCCAGTTTCTCGTCAATTACTGCACCAAATATTATATTTGCATCCGGGTCAGCTGATTTCTGTACAAGCTCAGCAGCAGCATTCACCTCGAAAAGACCAAGGTCGGCTCCACCTGTTATATTTAGCAGCACACCCCTTGCACCCTCTATAGATGTTTCGAGCAACGGACTCTGTATTGCCTGTTTGGCAGCTTCTTCAGCCCTGTTTTCACCTGCCGCCCTTCCTATACCCATATGGGCAATTCCGGTATCAAGCATAATGGTTTTTACATCTGCAAAGTCGAGGTTCACCAATCCTGGTACGGCAATCAGGTCGGATATACCCTGCACACCTTGACGCAGGATATCATCAGCCATCCTGAAGGCTTCCATTATTGAGGTTTTCTTCTCTATAACCTGTAAGAGTCTGTCATTAGGTATGGTTACCAATGTATCAACATTTTCCTTCAGGTTCTCAATCCCTTTTTCAGCATGCTGGCACCTTCTCTTCCCTTCAAAGGTGAAAGGTTTTGTAACTACACCTACAGTGAGAGCTCCAATCTCCTTGGCTATAGCAGCTACCACCGGAGCTGCTCCGGTACCGGTTCCTCCTCCCATGCCTGCTGTTACAAATACCATATCGGCACCCTTTAATGCCTGCGCGATTTCCTCTCTGCTCTCTTCTGCAGCTTTCTGCCCGATTTCAGGATTAGCACCTGCACCTAAACCTTTTGTAAGTTTCTCTCCTATTTGTATTTTCATGTTGGCCTGTGAGAGGAAGAGTGCCTGCTTGTCAGTGTTTACCGTAATAAACTCTACACCCTTAAGGCCGGCTTCAATCATCCTGTTTACAGCATTATTTCCACCGCCGCCTACCCCAATGACCTTTATTTGAGCAAAATGCTCCATATCAATATCAAACTCTAGCAAACCAATTGCCCCCTTCATTAAATATATTGTAATTATAAAGTTATATATAAACTTCTACAGGGTTATACAGGTTCATCTCAAGCAGGACTTGTGCTCCGGCAAAATACTGAAACTAAGCTTAAACAAAGAATTCATCAACAAGCTTCTTAATCCTGTCCCACAACTTCCCCTTCGGAGCCTTGCCACCATAGCTCTTTTTCTTCCTGATGCTGCTCACACTGCTTGATACGTTTTTAATGTGCTTAACCCCAGAAATATATTTCACTATCCCTAGAGCTACGGCATACTGGGGTTTGATTATATTAGCCCCCTTTGATATGCCTATTCTGACGGGCATCTGCAGAATCTCCGAGCCAAGCTGTACACAGCCATCATAGACAGTTACTCCTTCACCGGAGATTACAGCGCCGGCCGAAATCTTGTCCCTTAGACCTGCACTCTCTATCATCTTATTTGATAAATCAAATATTTCCTTTACCCTCTCCTCAATTATTTCAACAACCTCTGAGATTCTAACATTTCTTAGTTTATTTTCATTTATACTCGCAATAGATATCTCCTGGTCATTCTGGATGAGTGCTGCAACGGCAAGTCCATACTGCCTTTTTATTTTGTCTGCTTCATTATATGGTACTTTTAATCCTATTGCAATATCATTAGTAATATGTTCGCCGCCAATTGGTATTGAATCATAAAAGATCAGTCTTTTCCCTTTAAAAACAGAAATATCTGTCACCCCCGCCCCTACATCCATGAGCAGTACACCTAAATCCTTCTCATCAGGGGTTACCAGAATCTCTCCTGATGCACTAGACTCAATCACTATTCCGTCAACATAATAACCAGCTTTTTCAACGCTCCTCACAAGGTTTTGAACTGATGTGACCGAGCCTGCAATCACCTGACAATCGAGTTCAAGTTTAGACCCTATCATACCTACCGGGTCAACTATCTGGTCATATTCATCTATTATGTATTGGTATGGAATAATATCAATTATTTTTTTATCTTGATCAATTCCAACTTCCTTTGCGGATTTAAGAACCCTTTCAACATCCGAATAGCTTATCTCTCCTTGTCCACCTGAGATTTCAGCCATACCTCTGCTATTCATAATACTTACATTGGAACCAGTGATATTGATATATACAGAATTCACAGTCAGGTTTGCCATATTCCCTGCCTGTTCTGCAGATTGCCTGATTGATTGGGCTGTGCTCTCTATATCGACGATGATTCCTTTTTTCACACCGCTGCAGGGAGACATACCGTAGCCTAGAATATCAATCTGGTTGGACCTTGTAGTTTGTCCAATTACTGTACATACCTTTGAAGTTCCTATGTCAACCCCGACTATGATGTCCCCTACCGCCATAAAACATCAACCCCCTGCGCATACAATCGCCAACTATATTTCGAGTATTATTATATCAAAATTTTTTTAAATACTTTCCACTATATATTATCCTTTTTTAAATATTTATTCAATAGGTATCTTCTAATTATTGCAAAGTTTAAAAATAATCTGTTTCCAAAAGCAAAAATTGCAGCCATATATATATCTGCGCCAAGTTTATCTCCTATATATGCAAGCCCTGCTGCCAGGAGTGCATTACCAAAAAATCCCGAAATAAAAATACGCATATCAAATTTTCCTTGAAGTGATGACGCTAAACCTCCAAAAACACTGTCGAGACATGCCAGAATTGCAACTGCCATATACTTTGAATATGCAAAAGGAATATTGTAGGGCATGAAAACTCCTATCGCTATTCCCGCCAGTAAACCGAGTAACGGTATTATCATTGGCTAGCTTCCTCCTCCTTAACAGGATGGGCATATTTATGGGTGAGTACGCCATTATACCTGGGTATAACCATATTTGCCTCTTTGCTTATGCTTACTTCTATACCCCACTGCTGTAATGCATCAACCACTCCATCCCTCATTTTCAACGCACTCTCCATATCAGCAGAGTTACCAATAGCCTTTACGATAAAAGGAGCAGAAGTCCTTGTATTGTTAATACTGAGGACTGGACCTGCACACCGTATCTGGCTTGTTGCAAGCACCCTGTTGTCATTCAGTGAAATGGCTTCGGCCCCGCTGGCTCTGAGTTCATTTATTACAAGAAGAATATCGCTGTCATGAATTATGAAATAATTCTCGTTGACCTGTTCCTGGTTATTTCTCAGCTTACTGTCATCAAGCGTTACAATAACACCCTGCCCCTGAACTGTAGTTAAACCGGCAAGCATTTTTGCCTGCTCAAGATCCTCCTGCATAATTGCCGCAATTCTATCGTTCTTGGAAGCAGCGTCACGATACTCTTTTAGCTTATTCTCCACTTCGGCAAGAGCACTCAGGGCGTCCTTAAGCTTTTCCTTTTCAGCATTCAGGGCAAATTGAAGCTCTTCAGCCCTCATCTTACCTACAGCGGCTGAATTGATGGTCTTTATGCTCTTAAACTGCACCGCAAGCATCATACCCAATACCATGCAGATAAGAGCAATTGTAATTTGTATACCCCTGTTTTTCACTACTGCCCTCCTATAAACAGGATTCTTGGATTCAGGTGGAGTTTCTTGGCTAATAATTTCTTGTTATCTTTGATAACTTAGAAATCATTGTCCACCTTGTGTGCTCCATCTGAATCTTAAAATTCGTTATCCAGGGACGTAGCGCCGCCTTAGACTACTAGTCGCTTGATTTCAAAGAAATCTTAGCGATAGTGTCCATCTTTGATGCTCCCACTTGAAGAAGAGGGGAGTCTTAGCGGCGGTAGTCATCGGATAAAAGCCTGTGAAACCAGCTGGCAGGCACAGATGTGCGTTTTGGAGATTCAAGGTCTCTGGACCTGCTCTATTTAGAAGTGTAAATTCAAATCTGTTGCCTTATGCTTTTAAGAACTTAAATACTAGTACGGCCTGAACCTCGGCTTGTCCCCGGTCAAGTCTATATAGCCTTTTCGTCCCTCCAACTGCTGGTTATCTATTATCCCACCCAGGAATACCAGGCGGTGTTTACACAGTCCGCTGAGCTTTAGTTCTTCAGCACTTCCCAGATTAACATCAAACCTGTTGTCAACATACATAATAACTTTCTGTGAATTTTCCACGTTTATATAACCTATTCTCATTAGTAAATCATCTTTAGGCAGCAAAGTCAATATATTTAATGCAGTCTTCAGTTTCTCAGAATCGTTTTTTACTACAGGCTGGCCAAGCGTAAATTTGCTAAACTCCAGGCCTTTGACGTCAATAAGTTTCTTATCCTGAACATCTGATGTCACTTCCAGAGCAACCCCATTTTTATCAAAAAGTATATACGACCCCATGTAAAAAATCTTCCCAATTGGAACTCGCTCAGTTACAGATATATGTATCCTGTCTGGAATCTCTCTGGATACCCTTGCGCTTTCAATATACGGTTCGGTTTTAATTCTTGCAGTAGCCCGTACAGCACTGGTCTTGAATATGTTGTTCCCCAGTGAAATTTCCGATATATTTACTATATATTCTCTGGACAGCTTGGCTGCTCCACTGACCTCAATATTCTTTATGTTAAAAACGGGTGAATAAAGAGCAAATACCAGCCCTAAAGAGGTAGATATGAACATCAGAACCACAGCTGTTCTGGTTTTCCTCCTATTCTTACTTCTAGTATTTTTTATTTTTTCTGTTGCCGCCCCATTAACCATTTTTATGCACCCTGAATTTTTTCTTCAATAAACTTATCATAAGTCTTATTCCATAATAATGTCAAATATGATTCAGTTTCAAAAATTTCTGACCAATATTATAATTATACTTTAACATCTGTCCTTACAATATTTGCATTAAGCTGTGAAAGCTTAGACTCTATATGCTCATAACCCCTTTCAACATGATGTACCCCGCATATGATAGTTTGACCTTCGGCAGCAAGGCCTGCCGTTATCAGCGCAGCTCCTCCCCTTAAATCCTTGGCTTCAACTGAGGCTCCATGCAGTTTTCTTACTCCTTTGATAACTGCAGTTCTACCCTCGGTAGTAATCCTTGCCCCCATTCGCACAAGCTCGCCTACATGCTTAAATCGATTCTCAAATATATTCTCGGTTATCACACTTGTACCTGAAGCCAGTGTCAGCAGTGACATAAACGGTGCCTGCAAATCGGTTGGAAACCCAGGGTAAGGCATTGTTCTTAAAGATTCTACTGCCTTCAACCTCTTTGGTGACGATAGCTCCACCCAGTCTCTTCCTACACCTACTTTACAGCCTGCTTCCCTAAGCTTAAACAATATAGCACTAAGATGCTCAGGAACTATATTGCTAATCTCTATATTTCCGCTTGTGGCAGCTGCCATTGTCAGATATGTACCTGCCACAATTCTGTCTGGAATTACGGTGTACTCTACAGGCTTAAATTTTTTTACACCTTCAATCCTGATTATATTAGTACCTGCTCCCGATATCTTGCAGCCCATTGCATTCAGGAAATTCTGCAAATCAGCGATTTCCGGTTCCCTTGCTGCATTGCGAATGATGGTAGTTCCTTCGGAAGATACGGCTGCAAGCATAATGTTTTCAGTTGCGCCCACACTGGGAAAATCCAGGCTGATATCTGCTCCTGCAATTTTGTCTGCTTCACAGAATAGATACCCTCCCGATTCAATAATCTTGGCCCCTAATGCCCTGAGTCCTCTTACATGAAGGTCAATTGGCCTGGTTCCTATTTCGCATCCACCGGGATAACTCAACACTACTTTCTTCATCCTGGTTAGCATTGCCCCAAGAATAATTACAGAAGACCTCATTTCACGAACCAGTTTATCCGGTATTTCGTTAGTTGTTATTGAACTTGTATCAATTGTTATTGTATCGCCTTCTCTTTTTATCTTACAGCCAATTAATTTCAGTATATTTATTGTCACCGATACATCTCTCAGATTGGGACAATTACGAAGTACATTTATATCTCCATTAATTAAGGAAGCTGCCAGAATAGGCAAAACTGCATTCTTGGATCCTCCTACCCTGACTGAGCCGCTTAAGCTTTCTCCACCCTGTATGACGTAAGCATCCAACACTTCTCCCTCCTATGCGACGCTGAGTAACCCAATGATAATTACATATTATGCAGTCTCGCTTTTTTTGTTACCTGTGCGCATAGGACAGATGTGTATGGGAAAGCAGATGTCAGGTGAAAACGTTTTGAAGTATGCCTGCTTTTATATTAACTCTTCAATGGCTTCCGTAATCTTTTCAGCAGCATCTGTTACTCCAGCCTTTTTTGAGTTTTTGGCCATCCTGTTAAGCTGCTCCTTATTATTAATCAGGCTCATAATCTGGTGATTCAGAATGTCCGAAGACAAGTCATCTTCCAGTATAACTATAGAAGCTCCCTGCCTTTCCAGTGTTCTTGCATTAGATTCCTGGTGATTTTCAGCAGCATGTGGAAACGGAATCAGAATGGAAGGGGCACCTGTTGCAGTAATTTCGCTTACTGTAACAGCTCCTGCCCTGCTTATCACCAAGTCGGCTGCTGCAAGTGATCTTGCCATATCAAAAATATATGGGACTATTTTTATGTTGGCTAACTCCTCTGCAATTAAGCCGTTTTGTTCCAGGGTCTTCTTTACCCGGTCATATTGAGTCTGACCTGTAGAGAATACCATCTTATAAGGTAGCACTCCCTTATTGTCTGCAATCATTTGAACCACTACATCGTTTATCTTCTGTGCCCCCTGGCTCCCGCCGAATATCAGTACCATCAGCATATCAGGCTTTAGTTCCTCCAACGCCCGTGCTTCTTCTCTTGAGGCAGATAGAATTTCCGACCTTATTGGATTTCCCGTAAATATGACCTTCTTTGCCCTCTTGAAATACTTTTGAGTATCTTTAAAACTTATTGCTGCTATGTCTACAATGCCGCTCAGAATCCGGTTTGCAATACCGGGGTAAGAATTGGACTCATGTATCAGCGTATGCACCTTAAGCCTTGCAGCAGCCAGCATAACCGGCAGGCATACATATCCTCCTGTACCTATAACAATATCAGGTTTAAAAGCTTTTATTATTCTCCGTGCTTCCATGTAACCCAGAACCATATCCTTGGCTGTAAGAAGAACATCAAGAGATAGTTTTCTATTAAACCCTCGCGCCTTAATAAACCTGATTTCAAACCCTTCCCTTGGAACAAGGTTCTTCTCCAGACCCCTCTGCGTACCAACAAAAACTATAACAGCATCCGGATGCCTGGCTGTTATATGCTTGGCTATTGCTATGCCGGGGTTTATATGTCCAGCTGTGCCTCCCCCTGTTATTATTACTCTCATTATCTTATATCAACTCCCGTTTGTATTCGTGCTTAATTAACCTACAATACTTGACTTGCACAATGACACTAAAAGCATATAAGGGGAACGAATTAACTAGCGAATAAGTAATGGAGAAATCCTAGATAAACTATGCGAAGTTATGCTTAAATTTCAGGAAGAATTGACAGGACGTCAATTCTAGGAATTATTGAGCCACGATGGCGAATTAATTCCGGTCTGAAATTTAGTATAACAAGCATTCAGTTTATCTGATTTTGAATCCTTATGAGCAGTTAATTTGCTTTTCCTTAATTATTGTAAACTGTTGCTCAGCTCAACAAGCACTAATCAATCTGTTGAGAATATCCAACCTGCTTAGTAGGGTTTGTCCGGCATGATGTCACAGAGTCAGCTTCTTATGCTGGTGCCCCTCGATATATTGAGCAGTATTCCCATACTTACCATTAGAAATAACAGTGAAGACCCTCCATAGCTGAAAAACGGCAGCGGCATACCTGTCACAGGCATAGATGACGTCACAACTGCAACATTAATTAATACCTGTATAGCCACAAGTGAAGTAATACCTGCCGCAAGAAGGCTTCCGAAAGAATCTGGTGCGTGCATCGCAACCCTCAGGCCCCTCCATATGAATATCAGGAAAAGTATCATCACAACCAATACTCCAATAAACCCCAATTCCTCAGCAAGAATCGAAAAAATAAAATCATTGTGGGGTTCTGGTATGTATAGAAATTTCTGCCTGCTCCGGCCAAGCCCCAGGCCAAATAAGCTTCCCGAACCTATTGCGTACAGTGATTGGATAATCTGCCATCCGTCGCCTCTAGGATCACTCCATGGGTCAAAAAACGTAAGAAGTCTTTGCATTCTGTAAGGAGCAACCAGAATAGCCACCAGCATCAAGCCTGCAGCTGGTAGTGAGATAACAATAAAATGCCATATTTTTGCCCCGGCTGCGAATAACATAACCATTGCAATAAGTACTATCACCCCAGCTGCGCTCATATGAGGCTGCAGCATCAGTAATCCTACAATGAGTCCTACCCACATCAGATAAGGCATAAACCCATGCCAGAATGAAGTGATGGCATCTTTAATTTTGGACAACTTGTGGGCAAAGTATACTATTAAAGCCAGTTTCATTATTTCTGACGGCTGAAATTCAGTAAAACCTAAATCAATCCATCTTTGTGCCCCATTTCTATTAACTCCAATATGCGGAATTAGGACTATCAATAGCAAAGCTATGCCAATAAAATAAAACAAGCCCGAAAACTTTCCCCAGAGTCTATAATCAATCTTTGAAACTGTCAGCATGACTGCTATACCCAGTCCTGCCCACATTAGCTGCTTTCCAAGGAAGTGATAGCTATTTTTAAAGTGATACAGTGCATAGGCCGAACTGGCACTGGAGACCATTATTATTCCAGCAGCAAGCAGCAGAAGTATTACTACAAATATTCCGAAATCAAACGGCTTGTTTCTTAACATAGTACCTCCAGTAAAATTCTTTCTTCTGACTTAATCCTGCCTCAGATAATAGGGTCAGTGTCAGCATATATCACATATATTTATAAATGTTTACAGTATTGTATACCGCAGTGAAAGTAAGCCAATTATACAAAGCACTATTGTCACAGCCCAGAATGTCCAGACAACCCTGGTTTCGCTCCAGCCTGAGAGCTCAAAATGGTGGTGAATTGGCGCCATCCTGAATACCCTTCTGCCCGTCACTTTAAAAACCGCTACCTGTATTATGACCGATAGTGCTTCAATAACGCATACGCCTGCTACTATAACTAAAATAAGAGGCATCTTCATTACTATACCTGCACAGGCCACAGCCCCGCCTAAGGCCAGAGAACCTGTATCACCCATAAATATCTGCGCAGGGTTTAAGTTGAATGCAAGGAACCCTAAACACGCACCTGCTAGTGCAGAATTAAATATAATCATTTCTGTATTTTCCATAGCTACTGAAACCAGAGTAAAGAAAACCGCAATAATCAGGCAAATGCCGGCAGCCAGTCCATCCAGGCCATCAGTAAGATTAACGCTGTTGGTGGTTGAAATCATCACTAGTATTATAAACGGTAGAAATACCCACCCCAGATCCAGCGATATATCTGTAAACGGAATAGGTACATCTGAAAAGTCCAGCCATGAGCTGACAAACGGAATAGAAATCTCAGTACCCAGCTGGGTAAAATTCTGGAGATAATATGCAAACACAGTAGATACTATCAGGAGTCCAAGCATTTTCTGTCTGGAACTCAAACCTTTCGATCTCTTTAAGACCACCTTCATATAATCGTCAATGAACCCGATTATTCCAAAGAACAACGTGGCCAGGAGTACAGGCAGTATGCCCGGATATGAATACCCAAAATATCCGCATATTATTGTAAGCGGTACCAAAAAAATTATTCCTCCCATTGTAGGGGTACCCATCTTCTTCAAATGACTCTGGGGGCCGTCGTCCCTAACTACCTGGCCGAACTTCAGCCGGGTCAGCAAAGGTATTAATAATACCCCAGATATTAGTGTCATAAAAAATGCTGCTATCAATAGGCTGATTTGTAACGGCAAGTCTATACCACCCCACTAATGAAATCGACAACGTTTTCCATCTTCATTCCCCGGGAGCCCTTAACCAGAATAACATCCCCGCTCCTGACAAGACCTCCAAGGTAATTATTAGCTTCTTCTATGGTACTGCAGGCATTAATCTTTCTCTGTGACATTCCGACACTAGCCGCTCCCTCAGCTATATATCTGCTGTTCTGCCCCAATGTAATCAGATAATTTATACCGTTTTTGACTACACTTCTTCCAATATCCATATGGGCTTGACGTGTCCATTCACCCAGTTCAAGCATATCTCCCAGAACTGCTATCCTTCTTGCTCCAGGTATAGCCTTCAGAACCCTTAAAGCCTCTTCCATAGAGCTCGGGTTGGCATTGTAGGCATCATTAATCAGCTTTATTCCCTTGCCAACCTCAACTACATTCATTCTCATCTTTTCAGGTCTGTAATCTCTTATTCCTTCAATTATATCTTCAACCGGGACCCTGAATTTCAGCCCGACGGCTGCAGCAGCCAGGGCATTATAGACGTTATGTATGCCTGGAACAGGGATAACCATATTATATTCCTGCTCATTAATCCGGATTGAAAATGATGTAGTCATATGATCGGTTACCTTGACATTATAAGCTTGTAAGTCCATCCCGTCCTGAAGCCCGTAAAACATTGTCCTGTGCTGCAGCAAATCCTTGAGTCCATATAGTAACCCATCATCACCGTTAAGAATGACCAAACCATCCTTATCCATTCCTTCAAGTATCTCCATCTTGGCTTTGAGAATCTTCTGACGTGAACCCAGTTTCCCTATATGAGCCAGACCTATATTAGTTATCAGTGAAATATGGGGCTTTGCAATCCTGCTAAGCGCAGCAATCTCTCCTGTCCCGCTCATCCCCATTTCTACAACTGCGGCCTGATGGTCTTTATTCAGATTAAGCAGTGTCATGGGCAAGCCGATATGATTATTAAGGTTACCCTCTGTTTTTAGAACATTCAGCTTTTTTGCAAGCACTCCATAAATCATATCTTTCGTGCTTGTTTTTCCCGAGCTGCCAGTAACTGCAACAACAGGTATGTCAAAATTCCGCCTATGGAACCCGGCAATATCCTGAAATGCCTGCAGTGCATCTTCAACCTTTATTACTATTCCTGCCTTAACGGTCATATTTTCTCTGGATGTCAGATAACCACAGGCTCCCGCTTCCACAGCTTTTTCTATAAAATCGTGGCCGTCAAAATTCTCGCCTGTTAATGGTACAAAAAGCTCTCCACCTTTTAATTTTCTTGAATCGGTGCAAAAACCACTGACTTCATAATCAGGGTTTCCGTTCTCCAGGATTCCTCCTGTTGCTTTAACTATATCCATAACTTTCATTGAAAGCATAATAAACCTCCTTGTAATCTAAACAAAAAAGGGAGGTTAGAGGCCGAACTGTTGTCTGCACCTTAAAATCCATCTTCCCTCTTTAATCTTTCTATAACCTCTAAAGCAACTTCCCTGTCATCAAAGTGTATTGTTTTGTCTTTATACACCTGATAAGTTTCATGTCCCTTGCCGGCAATAAGAATGATATCATTTTCTTTCGCATTCTTTATTGCAAATTCAATTGCCAGACGCCTGTCAGATATTATTATATATTCGCCCCCGGTTCTTTTTATACCTTCCTCTATCTCCGTTATTATACTATCCGGCTCCTCACTTCTGGGATTGTCGGCTGTCAGTATGGTAAAATGGGCAAGCTTTCCAGCTATTTCTCCCATTATGGGCCGTTTGGTTCTATCCCTGTCTCCTCCACATCCAAATACTGCAACAATCCTACCTGATGCATATGTCCTTACAGCCTCCAGAATATTCTCAAGGCTGCCTGGCGAGTGTGCATAATCAACCATTATAGTAAAATTCATACCTGTATCGATAGTCTCAGCCCTTCCAGGTACTTTAAGTCCCTTGAGCCCTTCAACTATATCTTCAGGAGTTATATTGAAATTTTTGCATGCAGTAATAGCTGCCAATGCATTATAAACGCTGAATTTCCCAGGTATCGGAATATTAACCTCTATGCTTTGGCTATCAAATACCAGATTAAACGTTGTACCTTCGGGCTTTATCTGAATATCCCTGGCAGATATGTCAGCCTTATTCCTGACCCCGAAAGAATCAGTTTCACAACTGCAATTTTCTAACAATCTCTGTCCATACTGGTCATCAGCATTTATTGCTCCACGTTTGCATATGGCAAAAAGCTTTGCCTTGGCAGCAAAATAGTTTTCGAAGTTCAGATGAAAGTCCAGGTGGTCTTGTGAGAGATTAGTAAATATCCCGACATCAAAATCGCTTCCGTGTACCCTGAACAACTCCAGTGAATGAGATGATATTTCCATTACAACTGCATCCACTTTCTGCTCGACCATCTCAGAATACATTTGCTGCAGGTCGAGCGACTCAGGAGTTGTTCTATCTGCCGGAATCACTTTGTCCCCTATATAGTTTGCAATTGTTCCTATAAGACCCACCTTATAACCTCTTCGTTCAAGCATGGATTTGGCCATAAATGTAGTGGTTGTTTTTCCCTTTGTTCCTGTAACACCAATCAGCTTGAACTTCTGCGACGGGTTTCCATAAAAATTCACTGCAATTTCAGCCAGCGCTTTCCGGGTGTTTGGATGCTTGATTAGGACTGCATCTTTAACCTGTCCGACCTCCCTCTGAGCCAGGATGGCAGCCGCACCTCTATCCAGGGCATCATTAATAAAGTCATGTCCGTCGAGTTTATAGCCCTTTATACAAACAAAGAGTCCGCCCGGACCTACCTCTCTTGAATCATAGGCTATATGGCTGATATCAATGTCAGTCGCGGGGCTATCTATTCTAATTTCATCCAGTCCATCCAAAAGCTTTTCCAAAAGCATCTCAAACCTCCAGCTCGTATTATAGTTAATCATTAACCTAGCGTATCGTTATTAATCATCTTTATCCCAAATAATTCTATTCAACTTCGGTCGGAGCAAACTCCACTTTGATTTCAGTGCCCATCTGGACTTCGGTACCTGCAGCAGGCTCCTGTCTAATTACTTCTCCAGACCCCAGTATCCTGATATTCAGGCCAAGGTCTTTGAGAATCCTTGCAGCCTCCAGCGCCGTCTTCTTCCCCAAATCCGGGACTGTTACCCTTTCTGCCTCTCCACCTTCATTAGTAAATAGAATGACCTGCGATTTTGCGGATATAACTACATCAGGCTTGGGACTTTGCTGATTAATAACCGCTTCGTCTCCCATATCCTGGCCGCTCACCCTGTATTCCAGTCCTGCCTCTTTAAGGATTGTCTTCGCATCCTTTAGGGTCTTACCCCTAACCTCAGGCACCCTTACTTCACTTACCGCCATCTCCTCAGGTGAATATCTGGGCTGAATTTTCAAATATGGCAGAATGTCTGCAAGAATCCTCCCTGCTACAGGTGCAGCGATAGCACCTCCCATATGGCTTTCACCTTTGGGGTCGTTCAACACAATCAGGACTGCCACTTCAGGATTGTCAGCCGGTGCAAGCGCAACAAATGATGCTACGTAAACGCCTGTATTGATACCCTGATCAGCCGTACCGGTCTTACCGGCTACTCTGTACCCACTTACTTTTGCCCCCGAACCTGTACCTTCAGACACCACACTTTCCATAATATCTCTCATAACAGCCGAGGTTTCGGAGGAAATAACCTGTCTTACCACCTGAGGTTCCAATCTCTGGATAATGTTCCCCTCTTGGTCTCTAAGCTCTTTAACCAATTGGGGCTTCATAAGCTTCCCTCCATTGGCAACAGCTGAAACTGCAGTTATTAGTCCGATAGGTGTTACCTTTATCCTCTGCCCGAATGAGATGGTAGCCAGCTCAACCGGTCCTATCCTAGCCATATCATGGAATATCCCTTGAGCCTCACCTGGAAGTTCTATACCAGTTTTGCTCTGCAGGCCAAAGGCATTAATATACTTGAAGAATTTCTCTTTGCCCAGTCTCTTTCCCACTTCAACAAATACTGGATTACAAGAGTTCTGTACCGCCTGCTTGAAGGTCTGAAGTCCATGTGTTCTTCCATAGGCGAGCCTCCAGCATTTTATTCTATGACCCTCGACCACTGTGTAGCCTGTACAGGTAAAATTCTCCTCAGATTTAACAATACCTTCTTCCAGGCCAGCCACTGACGTCATAATCTTGAATGTTGAGCCCGGTTCATATGTATCAGCAACAGCAGGGTTTCTCCACATCCTCTGCAAAGCAAGACTCCGTTCCTCTCTGGTCATATTGGTCCACTCTGCCTTCAGATCTTCAGTGTTAGGTTCAAAGGGGTTGTTAAGGTCAAAGTCCGGTTTAACCGACATAGCCAGTATTTCTCCGGTTCCCGGCTTCATTACAATGGCAATTGCTCCCCCAAGACATTTGTTGTCCACAACTGCATTTTCTATGTGGCGGTCTGCAATATGTTGAATTGTTTCATCAATTGTTAAAACAACGTTTGTTCCGTCTTTAGGGCTGATAAACCTTTCCTTTTTAAAAGGCATATCTTTTCCACTTGCGTCAGTTTCAGACACTATTCTTCCGGGTAGTCCTTTCAGAACCTTCTCGTAGGTCAGCTCTATTCCATCCAGCCCCTGGTTGTCAGTTCCGGTGAAACCAATCACATAACTTGCAAGGCTGTTATAGGGATAATATCTCTTTGTATCTTCATTGATTTTTATTCCCAGGATATCATTATCTAAAATCCACTTTCTTATAAGCTCTGTTTTATCCATTTCAACTCTACGTTTGACAACTTCAATTGAACTGGCCTTATTTGATGCCTTCTTAAATACCTCATCATAATCCATGTCAAGTATTTCACTAAGTTTTCTTGCTACCTCTTCTGCATTCTCTATCTGCTTGGGAATAACACTGACAGTGTCCACCGAGGCACTGATAGCAAGTTCCTTGAGATTCCTATCATAAATAGTACCCCTCTTGGGATTTATTATTCTATCTCTGGTCTGCTGCTCTATCGCCATGCGTTGAAGTTCAGCCCCATTAACAATCTGAATCCATCCTGTTCTAAATATTAGCAAAGCTACTATTATTGAAAATAGTAGCAATAGCACGAACTCTCTTTTTCTGATTTTCAGGCCCGGTACAGCCAAATTCTACCCCTCCCCGGCTAAGTTGATGGTTCCTTGTAAGCGGTTCGCTGCCTATAGGTTGTGGTATGTATACGCCTGCCAGCCAATAAAGTCCAACTATTTCAGTAGTTTGTTGTAACCTAGTATAAATACCTTACAAGTTCAGAAATCCCTTGGGTTAAAGTCCCAAAGACTCCTGTATCACGCAGCCTATCGGCGTCCGCATTTCCATGCACTTCGGTAAAGTCACTTTTCTGCAGCTGCAGGTACACCACTTGATTCTTATCCATATACTGCATACCCAGTCTTTCAATTGCTGCCTTTTCAATCTCTTTCAAATCAATCTTTCTATCCATTTCAACCTTAAGCTGACTGTTGGCTTTCTGGAGTTGATTCACTTCTGTTTTAAGCTTTGCCAGCCTCTGGTTATACTCATTTATTTGTGAGTATCTGAAGAGAATAAATAAACATAACAAAAAAGCAAATACTATTGCACATACAGCCTTAAACTTCCTTAAGGCATTTCTCCTTGTCACTACAACCTCCCTGACCTTCTTACTGCGCGCCTGAACATTGTCGTACTCAGTCAGATAATTGCAGCTGCTTTTCTTTTGTGCTGGTAACAATTCTATTCACCCCTTCAGATATATATTACTTGCGAAATGCTATATACAAGCCAATTAGTTTAATACAGTTTATTGTCTGGTAATGGATAACCTGTTAAAATTCCTTCCGCCTGTAGAGAAAAAAATAACCGAGTTCTATTAAGAACAATCGGAATATGTCTTCGACTTTTGCAGTCTTTAACTTTTTCTGCAGTTTTTCTCTCCTTATACTCACATTCTTGGAGGTGAACCCGTTGAGTGAAAAGGGACACCTCCGCAACGCGAGTATACTACAGGTTTGTCTTTTGTTAATTTTCTCTTTCTTTTCTTTTGTAGTTTAACACTTCCTCTTTTGTTTGTTACACTTTTTTCTTTGGTTAATAATACTGTTTTCTTTTGTTTCTGATAATCTTTATCTTTGGTTTCTTGGTTCTTTTCTTTAGTATTTAAGCTTTTCTCTTTAGTTCCCCTGTTGTCTACAGCTTTATTATGTTAAGGTTTTGAGCGCAGAACGCTCTAAACTTTCGGTATCATTATTCAAAACAGCTTTTTTCAAAAACTCTAAGCTTTGCACTTCTTGACCTTGGGTTATCGGCAACCTCACATTCGGTCGGTTCTATGGGCTTGTTATTTACAATCCTGCCCCATCTTTTGCTTCCACATCTACATAACGGTAAATCTTTAGGACAAGTACATCTGCCTGTCAGAGAAACAAACACCTGCTTGACAATTCTGTCTTCAAGGGAGTGAAAGGTGATGACACATATTCTTCCTCCCTGCGCCAAGCACTCTACCGCAGTAATTATCGAGTTTTCAAGTATTCCAAGCTCATTGTTTACCTCTATCCTTATGGCCTGAAATGTTCTCTTTGCAGGGTGCGGTCCTTTACGTCTGGCTGCAGATGGTATTGCTTTTTTAATTATCTCAGACAGTTCACTCGTAGTCTTTATTCTGGTTATATTTCTATGCTTAACTATAAATTCAGCTATTCTCTTGGCCCATCTCTCTTCGCCATATGTAAATATTATTGATGCAAGTTTATCTCTATCATATTCATTTACTATATGCTCTGCAGTTAAATCCTGAGTCTTATCCATTCTCATATCGAGGATGGAGTCGGTCTGATAACTAAATCCTCTCTGAGGATTATCCAACTGGTACGATGAGACACCCAGGTCCATTATTATCCCGTCCACTCCCTCATCTGCGTTTTCTTTCAGTATTCGCTTAATATCAGAGTAATTTCCATGTACCAGCCTTACTTTTGTAGTTACCCCTCTTAATTTTGATTCTGTGGCCTTAATTGCTTCCTGGTCTCTATCTATAGCAATTATCAAACCATTTTCATTCAGTCTTTTTGCTACCTCGTATGAATGACCCCCTCCCCCTGCAGTACAATCTACATATATACCATCTGGTTTAACCTGCAGGAAGTTTGTAGTCTCTTTCAACAAAACGGGTTTATGTATAAAATCCATAGTCCACCTGTCAAATCCCCAACGAAGACATCTTTTCAGCTATAGTGTCTGCGTCCATTCCAGCATCACTGTTATAAGATTCCCATTTATCCTTACTCCAGATTTCTATCCTGGTAGAAACACCGGTGATAACAATCTCTTTGTCCAGTCTCGCATATTCTCTCAGGTTCGATGGAATCAGAATTCTTCCCTGCTTGTCTACCTCACATTCAGCAGCACCCGAGAAGAAAAACCTGATAAATGCTCTTGCATCCTTGTTTGCAAGTGGAAGAACTTTTAGTTTGTTCTCAAGATTGCTCCATTCTTCAGGTGAATATACAAATAGGCATTCATCCAACCCCTTGGTTACTACAAACCTTTCACCAAGCCCCTCCCTGAATCTAGAGGGCATTATTATTCTTCCCTTGGCATCAATTGTGTGTTGGTATTCGCCTATAAACATTTCTTTCACCCTTCGAGTGGCACACCCAACCACTTGCCACCACTTTCTACCACTTTAATGCTATTTTATTATATTTCTTTTTTATTAGCAAGCCTAATTTTAATTTTTTTTAAAAAACTTAAATAAAAAAGACAAGATTTATTTCTTGTCTTTGCTGCTTATTATATACTTAGACATATTTTAAACATGCTCTCTGTCACTTTTTTATTGAAGACCTACTGTAGAATTCCACTATAAGCTTGTCCAGTATCAGACTTTTTATATACACTTCCTGGAACGTCGCTCCGCTGGCTATCAAGTCATCCAGTTCCCTTCTCAAATCATTTATTTTGTATTCAATCATACAAATCACCTCATGTATTTTTGTTGATTGGTTGTACCTGATTTGATGGAGCAACTCAACAAAGGCGTATAAATATTAAGGATTCTAGGTCTCAATCAGGTTAGTTACTCAATTCTTGTGTATCATGTTATATCAATATACAGAAGTTGTCAATATATTACAGTAAATTTTTGTAAATTTGTTTTTTCTTATCTATTTGTCTAGAGATGTAGGATTATCTGCCTTTCGGCCGTCAGTTTCAGATAAGACAGCCGCCCGCTTTCTTCTTATCAAAATAACAAGAGCCAGACTCACTGCAAAAACTCCAGCAAGCAGCTGGGATACCCTGAACCCTCCCAGCATAAGGCTGTCTATTCTCAAGCCTTCAATCCAGAATCGTCCGCAGCCGTAAAGAACCATATATAGGAAGAACACTTCCCCAGGTAATTTGTTTCTTTTTCTGTACCATATTAACAGTATAAAAACTCCCAGATTCCATAGAGATTCATACAGGAAGGTGGGATGTACCGAAATGGTTGAAATCTCGTCAGGCGCAGTTATCTCCATTCTCCACGGCAGGTTGGTCTGCGTGCCGTAGGCCTCAGTATTCACAAAGTTACCCCACCGTCCAACAGCTTGGCCCAGGGCAAGGTATGGTACGGCAAAATCGAAGAACTTTAGGATACTTAACTTTCTTCTCTTAGCAAAAATATATGCAGTAATTATCGCGGCCAGTATTGCTCCATAGATACCCAGCCCACCGTTCCAGATTGCAAATATCTCAAGAGGGTTTTGTGCATATTCTTCCCACTTGAAAGCTACGTAATAAAGCCTTGCTCCTATTACAGCGGCAGGTATGACAAATAACGCAAAATCAATAATATCATCCTGTTTTATCCCAAACTTCTTTGCATCCCGCAGCGCCAGACCTATACAAATCAGAAATGCAAACGAAATTATAATTCCATACCAGTAAATTTCTCTGCCAAATATGGTAAATGCAACCGGGTTAATACTGAATTCCCCAATACCCAACCCGGGAAAAGCAATCCTTGACATGCTTTAAACCTCCTGACCCGGAATTACTGTTGACAAAGCCATCCTTTCAGCAACAAAGTGCTTGTCAAAGATATCACATATCTGGTCAAAGCTTATTGATTTATACATATCTATATAGTCAAACAATTCTATTCCCCTGAAATAATTGGCTGTAAACTCTCGTGCAGTTCTATCAACCGAATTAAACAGTTTTACATAACTACCCAGCTTCATTTTCCTTATTCTCTCGAAATCTTCCTCACTCAAACCGCTTCGGGTAATTGATTTAACAGCCTCTGCAACCCTTTCATAAACTTCCTGGGGGGACTTTGACTCTCCGCTTACAGCAGAATAGCTGTACCCTCCTTCAAATGTATAGTCAGCGTCAAAATTGGAGGTGATTAATCCATTCTCATACAGCTGTTTGTAAAGGTCAGAGGCCTTTCCGAATATCATTTCCATTAATATTTTCATTCCTGTATCATGCAAAACCGGGCGTTCCACTACCTCCCCAGTGTTTTCTTTGAAGCCCAATACAAATAAGGGGGTTGCAACCTTCATTTTATTCTGTACAGACTGTCGGTTTATCTGGGCAGGCTCATCGGGAAATACACGTTTAATTTCAGGCATATCCTCTTTTATCTTCTGACTAGCCTGGACCGTTTCAAAAATCCGTGCCGGCTCTACATCTCCTACAACACACACAATCATATTGGACGGGTGGTAAAATGTGTTATAGCATCTGTATAGTACTTCCTTATTTATTTCAGATATGGACTCGACAGTTCCGGCAATATCAATTTTTACCGGATGGTTATGGTACAGGGCATCAAGGAAGCTAAAGAATACCCGCCAGCTTGGATTATCTTCATACATACGTATTTCCTGCTCAATAATTCCTTTTTCCTTTTCCACGCTTTGGTCAGTAAGGTAAGGGCTTTGCACAAAATCCATCAGGAGTTTAAAACTCTCATCAAAGTTCTCGGTACACGAGAACAGATATGCAGTATGATCAAAGCTGGTATAGGCATTGGCTGATGCTCCCAGTGTGGAAAACTTCTCAAGAACAGGAAGGTCATCTTCTGTTTCAAATAGTTTATGCTCAAGAAAATGTGCTATTCCATCAGGAACTCTTGTAGGCTGTTTCTCTCCAGGAACTATAAAGGTATTGTCTATGGAACCATAGTGAGTGGCATAAGTAGCGTATTTCTTTGTATATCCACGCTTTGGCAGTACAAAAGCCTTTAGTCCATTATTATACTCACACAAGTGTATGCTCTCTTTCAAAGTCTGGTTTTTAATAATCGATGTTTTCATATTCATCCTCCCATCCACAAAAAGCGTTTGACTCAGCATACTGCTTCAGGAACGGTTTTTGGGCTTTAAAAAGTATACTGTATCCAGCTTAATCTTATGCGCAACCCTTACAATATCTTCACGTTTTACATCTTTAATCCTGTTTATTATGGTTTGGAAATCATAGTTTTTATCCATTATGGATTGAACAAGAAAGAAATCAACCATCTGCAAAGGTTCATCGGTTATTGCTCGTATGCTGTTTTCTAGAACCTTTTTCGAAGAGTCAAATTCAAAGTCTGAGATATTCCCTTCCTTCAATTCCTCCACCTGTCTAAGAATTATTTCTCGGGTCTTTTCATAATTCGCAGCCTCAATACCGCTGCCTACCATCATAAGTCCCTTTATCTTTTCAAGTCGTGCAAAGGCATAATACGCAAGGCTGGCCTTTTCTCTTACATTCTGGTGCAGCTTGGAATGTGCCCCCCCTCCCAGAATACTGCTGTAGACCAACGACGCATAGTAATCCGGGTCATCAGCGGCAACGTTGGTTCTGAAGCCCATAGACAATTTTCCCTGAGTTACGTCCATTTCTTCAACAAAGGCATTAACTTCCCTTACATCCTTCACAGTGTCTTCGGGAGCAATGTTGTTATTATTAGTTGTTTTTATGTCCAGTAAGTTCTCAAGCCTTGAAATCCAGCTGTCATCAATATTTCCAACAATGACTACATCAATTTTGGAGTTAGATACTGCATCTGAATACCGCCCAGCCAGCGCTGCCGGTGATATGCCGTCCAGGTCATCAATACAACCCCATTCGTGTAAACCGTATCTTTCATCCTTACACATCAACTCGTAACACCTTTCAACGGCATACTGTGTCTTGTCATTTATTCTACTCCGGATCATTTTCCCCAAATTTTGCTTCTCTTGCATAACATACTCTTCCCTAAATCTCCCGTCATTTATAAGTGGGTTGGATACTATGCTGTTTAGCATCAGGGCACAGGAATCAAAAACGTTGTCTCCTGACTCTAGAAATCTATCATTTACTCCATCTATGTAAAAATGTAGTATCTGACGTTCTCCCTTTTTAACAACTCCACAGTTGAATGTACTTCCATATAAACTTTCCAGCTTCCTGGAAATCTCCTGCATGGTTGGATAGTCTTTACTCCCCCGTCTGAGAACCATAGGTAGAAGAGCATTCTGGGTAACTGTGGTACGGTCAAGCTGATTATGAATAAACAGGTTAATAGAAGTGGTTTTGAATTTATCGGTATAAACCGATATTATGTTTACCCCGCTGCCTGTTTTATGCTTACCTGATTTGATTTTGTTTTCGGTCAAAATTTCACGCCCTTTCCAGCCGTTTTCACAATAATAGTATAGTTATTTTACCATTAAATATGCGTCCGGGGCAAAAGCAAGGGGCAACTTATCAATTGCCCCTTGTTTACGATTGAAATTATTGTAGAAATTTCCTTACTGCCTGATTAACCATTTTTCCATCGGCCCTGCCCTTAACTTTTGGTAGAACCGCTGACATAACTTTCCCTATGTCTCTTAAACTCTCGGCTCCGGTCTGGTCAATGGTTTCTTTTACTAACTTATCCAACTCCTGTTCTGTCATCTGTTCGGGGAGGTACTTCATCAGGATATCAATCTCTCTATGGAGAGCTTTTATCAAATCCTCCCGACCGCTTTTTTCATATTCAGGAAGCGAATCTTTCCTCTTCTTTACCTCTTTTGCAATAATCTCAATAACACCATCTTCGTCCAGCGTAACCCTTTTGTCCTTCTCAGCCTGGAGGATGGCTGATCGGACCATTGTTATAGCATTTTTTCTAATCTCATCCTTCTCTCTCATTGCGGTTTTTAATTCTTCAAGAAGCTTATCTCTAAGACTCATATTAAAAACACCTTTCAGATTATCTTGTTTTTCGTTTTCTTGCAGCCTCAGATTTCTTCTTTCTCTTTACGCTGGGCTTATCGTAATGTTCCCTTTTCCTGATTTCGGATAGAACCCCTGCTTTTGCGCACTGTTTTTTAAATCTTTTTAGTGCACTATCTATGGATTCATTATCTTTTATTCTTATCTCTGACATGTCTCTTCCCTCCCTCCGATGGCATTATTGTTTCTGGTCATTTCCTTGGTTTGTAAACGCTAAAATATTCAATTTTTGTGAAGATACACACGAATATTATAACTTACGCCTCAAAGGCATGTCAATAAATAATTAGGGCTGAGGTACAGCAACCGGTGAGCCCATATCAGGCAGCAGGCAAGGGTTATTCTCCTGCTGAACACACAGCCTCCGGCAGAAGTCCAATAATATGTTACATCTATACTATTTTGTCACCCAGCTTCTTGCCACCCAGTAAATGAAAGTGCAGATGATATACTACCTGGCCTCCATCATGTCCATTGTTAACTATTACTCTAAAACCGCTGTCTTTTATGCCAACCTTTTCAGCAACCTTATTCACTGCAAGAAATATACCGGTCAGTACATCGGCATTCTCCCTGTTAATGGATGATACGCAATCTATGTGCTTCTTGGGTACAATCAGTACATGAACCGGAGCAGCTGGATTAATGTCGTTAAATGCTACAACCACATCATCTTCATATACTATTTCAGCAGGTATTTCCTTATTAATAATCTTGCAGAATATGCAGTCTGCCATACTTAGCTCACCCTCCTAGATTATGCTTTCAATAAACATCGTAGAATTCATCCTGTCTCCTAAAAAAATCTCTCTGCTGTACAGCATAGGATTTCCTTTTTCATCGAATATCAGCTTTACATACGGGCGTGTGGGAAAATTCATGTCAATCCCTGAAATTATTCCAACCTGCCCTGTATTAAGTTTTACCCATTGTCCCTTATAGTATATGCAAACTTTGCTCAGTAGAACTTTAACAATCTCGTAGCTGAAAATATAATTACCACTTCCAAATAGGAACTCTATTCTCTCATGCGGGCTTATCTTGTTTCTATAACACCTGTCATGGGAGATTGCACTGTATACATCACAAGCCGATAATATTTTCGCCGAGTTGTTTATTATATTTTCAGTCAAACCTTTTGGATATCCTGTACCATTGGACCTTTCATGATGCTGATAGATTATTTCCCGGACTTCCCTGTCTATTCCGGGAATCTCGCTTAACATCAATACCGACTGTGCGGCATGCTCACGAAGCATATCCGACTCCTGATGTGACAGCGGCGTTGTCTTAAATAGTACACTATCGTCAATCCGGGTCATTCCTACATCATGAAGAATAGCTGCCAAAGCAAGGTTTTTTAGCCGGGTTTCATTCAATCCCATATGGGCTCCTACCAATGTACTCAGCAGTGCTACCTCGACGCTGTGGTTCAATAGGTACTGGGCTTTAACCCTGAGATTAATTAATAAATTAATAATATCTTTTGAACAAACGGTTCTTAAAATAGTTCTCTTTATTTCTCCGGAGTCAATATCTGGCCTAACGGTTTCCCTTGCACAGCTGTTTATCAGGTTTCCCAGCTGCACAAAGAAGGCATTATGGACACTGAAGCTGTCTTCCTTATCTGGATAGACAGACTTAAGTATCTTTACCTCAGCACCCTTAACTTGCGAAGAGACTGACCCAATAACAATTCTCCCCGAACGGTCCCCGGCCGGAAACAGGTCATAGCTTCTCAAATATATTGAAACCGACGGAACCTTGAACTTCTTAATCTTCTTTAGAATATTCCTGGTAATCTTCTTATCAGCGCGAAGAAGGAGTCTTCCATTTCTATCTCTTACATCTTGAGATACTATCATCCCCGAAACCAGGTCTTCCACAGAAACTTCAATGCAGTTATCCATGTCCATTTTTACTACCCCTCCCAGAGCCACATCATGGTTAGGAAACCCGTATTATTTCGTATCAATATATCGGCATATTGTCAGAAATAAATTATATATCATCTCCAGTGCTCTATATATCTTCCTTTATTTAAGCATCCTCTCTGCAGCGTCTTTTGCCTTGAAGAGGGCTTCATCAATTTTTGAGACATCCTTTCCACCCGCTTGGGCAACATCCGGTCTTCCTCCCCCGCCGCCTCCAGTTACTATGGCGGCTTCTTTGACTAAACTTCCTGAATTTATCCCTTTTTCAACAGCACTCTTTGTAGCCATGGCTACGAGTGTAACCTTTTCATCCTTGCTGCTAGCGAGAATTACAACTCCATTCTGAATCTTTGACCTGATTCTGTCTCCAATATTTCTCAACCCTTCTGCATCCATCTGATCAAATCTTGTGGCAACCACTTTTATACCTCTGATTTCATCAGCCCCAGATATTATTTCATCAATGTTTTCTGAAGCCATTCTGCCTTTCAGCGCTTCATTTTCTTTGGCTAACCTCTTAATCTCCGATACCAGACTCTCTGCTTTTTTTACAAAGTCCTGCGGAGATGTTTTCATGACTTCAGCTGCTGCCTTTATTCTTTCTTCCAGGCCCTTTAGGTACCAGGCTGTTTCCAACCCGGTTACAGCTTCTATTCTCCTGACACCTGCGGATATACCCGATTCTCCGGTAATTTTAAACAGGCCTACCTTGGAAGTGTTATTCACATGGCATCCTCCACACAGCTCCAGGCTGTAATTACCCATACTAACCAATCTTACTCTGCTCCCATACTTCTCACCGAAGAGGGCCATAGCTCCTCTCTTCTTTGCTGAATCAATTGTGGTTTCTTCAGCACAGACTTCAAGTCCCTCAAGTATTTTCCTGTTTACCGACTCTTCAATCCTTTCCAACTGTTCAGGAGTTACAGGTTCAAAATGGGTAAAATCAAATCTGAGCCTTTCAGGTTCCACCAAAGACCCTGCCTGAGTTACATGCTCCCCAAGAACCTCTCTTAAAGCCTTATGAAGCAGGTGTGTAGCAGAGTGATTTCTTATTATAGATGCTCTCCTGCATGAATCAATCTCGGCATTTACCAGGTCACCAGTGTTCAGTACTCCCTCTTCAACCACAGCAATATGCAGTATTTTTCCATCTCCGGCTTTCACAGTATTATTAACATTGAGCCTGGCATTCTGCGACCATATTGTTCCGGTATCACCAACCTGTCCGCCGCTCTCTGCATAAAAAGGGGTTATATCCAGGATAACGGCTGCTTGCTCTCCCTTACTGCAGGCTTCCACCATACTATTTCCCTTAATTATGGCAGCAACCCTTGCATTCTCCTTTACACTGGTATATCCGGTGAAATTACATACTACATCGCATTCCAGCCCTTCCAGTTCTTTTTTGTCCCAACCTGCTTCTCCTCCGCCCTGCCAAGATGCCCTTCCCTGTTCCTTCTGCTCGCTCATCTTGTCGGAGAACCCTTTTTCATCAAACTCCATTCCATGCTCTGCAAGTATTTCTCTTGTCAGGTCGGGTGGGAATCCGTACGTATCATAAAGCCTGAAAGTATTTTCGCCCGACAGGACCTTTTGGGACTTTGACTTCAACTCCTTTATAAAGTCACTTAGAATTGTCATACCTTGTTCAACCGTTTCACCAAACCTCTCCTCTTCGTTTCTGATTATTCTTTTAATATAATCTTTCTTTTCTGCAAGCTCCGGGTATGCTCCTTCCGATTGTTTGATGACGGTACCTGCAACATCATGGAGAAACGGTTCTTTTAATCCCATTAGCCTTCCCTGCCGTGCAGCTCTACGTATAAGCCTCCTCAGCACATAGCCTCTGCCTTCATTTGAAGGTACTATACCGTCAGAAATCATAAATGTAGTTCCTCTGATATGGTCGGCTATAATCCTGAGCGATACATCAGTCTTGTAGTCCTCTCCATACTTTCTATTGAATATGCCGGCAGCATGGTCCAGCACGCTTCTTATGGTATCTACTTCAAACAGTGAATCAACTCCCTGCATAACCATAGCCATTCTCTCGAGACCCATGCCCGTATCAATATTAGGGTTGGCCAGCTGGTTATAATTGCCCTTTTCATCCTTGTCAAACTGCGTAAACACCAGGTTCCAGAACTCAATAAACCTATCGCAGCCGCATTCAATCGAACAATCCGGCTTGCCGCAGCCTGCTTCAGGTCCCCTGTCAAAATATATTTCCGAACACGGCCCACACGGTCCAAGACCTATTTCCCAGAAATTATCCTCCTTACCCATCCTGACTATTCTATCGGCTGAAACTCCAACCTGCTTATTCCAGATCTCAAATGCTTCGTCATCCTCTAGGTAGATTGATACCCAGAGTCTCTCTTCGGGCAGTTCCAATACTTTAGTTACAAATTCCCAGGCCCAAGCAGTAGCTTCTTTCTTAAAATAATCTCCAAAGGAGAAATTACCCAGCATCTCAAAGAAGGTTCCATGCCGTGCAGTTTTACCCACATTTTCAATGTCCGGTGTTCTTATACACTTCTGGCATGTAGTCACTCTTTTCCGCGGCGGTACTTCCTTTCCAGTAAAATACGGTTTCAGCGGTGCCATACCTGAATTGATAAGAAGCAGACTTGCATCGTTCTGAGGAACCAGCGGAAAGCTGGGAAGTCTTAGATGTTGTTTGCTTTCAAAAAAGCTCAGATATTTTTCACGAATTTCATTCAGACCCAATGGTTTCATTATGTTGCCTCCTTTAATTTTTAAACATGTAATAACTAAAAACCCCCGTCCATTCTAAATGGACAGGGGCGAAAGCTTCTCTCGCGGTACCACCCTGATTACCGGACCCTCCGGTATCTCTTTAACCTTAACGCGGCAAACGTCACCACCTACTTCAAGTTCGGCAGAGCTGCTCCCGGGCGGCTTTCGCACCGAATCTACCGGGCACCTCTCACCAGCGGTTCCCTCTCTTCAGGTTAGACTCTGTACTACTTTCCCGTTCAAAGCATTTGGCTTTTAATAAATTATATTTAAACAATACAAGTATGTCAACCGGTTACTTTAATTATCTTTCATTCCCTCTATTTCTGTTCTCTTGGATTAAACCTGGAGACCATCTGCAGCTGCTCAAAAAGCCTTCTTTCCTCATTTGTCATATCCTTAGGTACTGCTAACATAACCTCTGCAAACAGGTCTCCCCTACCTCCTCCTCCACTCCTGTAGCCTTTACCAGCCAATCTTAATCTCTGACCCGACTGGATTCCAGGAGGAACTTTAATAGACAGGGTTCCATCAATGGAAGGAATCTTGACCTGGCATCCCAAGGCTGCCTCCCAAGGACTGAGGTTAAGTTCAAAAACCATATCAGAACCCTCAAGCTTTAACACAGGGTGTTCCTTAAGTCTGACCTTGATAAACAAGTCCCCTACCCGTCCATTAGCACCCTGGCGTCCAAGGCCTGATAGCCTGATTTTCTCTCCATCCCTTATTCCCGAAGGTATCTTCACGAGATATGACTTAACCTTGCCATCATGCTGCCTGATTGAAACCTTCTTTTCCGCTCCAAAAAATCCTTCCTCCAATGTTACCGTCATCTCGGTCTCAACGTCCGCTCCATCATGGAATACAGATTTGCGTGTATCATACTGTCTTTCAGTATATACCTTATAGTTTGGACCACTGGAACCTCCGAACCCCAAACCACTAATCAGATCATCCAGGTTGATTGCATTCTTACCGAAAAACACATTAAAAAAGTCACTAAACGGACCGGCGTCGGTTCTGTATTCATATTTCATACCGCCGAATC
This sequence comes from Clostridia bacterium, assembly GCA_041687355.1. Classification (GTDB taxonomy): domain Bacteria; phylum Bacillota; class Clostridia; order Acetivibrionales; family UBA4821; genus JAWLCD01. The sequence continues at coordinate 44,768 of JAWLCD010000001.1, forward strand.
CATACTGGGAGGGGTCAAAATCAAAGCCATTCTTAAAGTTAATATTTTTCCCGAGCATATCATATTTCTTTTTCTTCTCCTGGTCGCCTAAAACCTCATACGCCTCATTAATATCCTTAAACTTTTCTTCAGCCTTCTTATCACCCGGATTAGCATCCGGATGATACTGCTTGGCAAGTTTTCTGAATGCTTTTTTTATTTCATCCTGAGCTGCATTCTTGTCTACACCTAAAATTTCATAGTAGTTCTTATACTTCATAACATCCTCCCCAGTAACATCTCTGACCAGAATTCTTCAGTTTTTGATGTGACTATACCTACAACTATTTTACTTCAATTACTGTCAAGTGTAAACACTGTATAAATTCACCTCTGATTATATAGGAAACGGATTAGCTATCAAAATAAGTAATTGAGAAATCTGATTTTGCAATCCTTATAATCTGTCTATTTGTTTTCTCTTAGCTTATCAACTTTCCTCTGGCTATAGGTAAAATGAATTAACTGGCGAATAAGTTTGCGGAGACATCTTAGATAAACTATGCGAGGCTATGCTAGAATTTCAGGAAGAATTGACAGGACGTCAATTCTAGGAATTACTGAGCCACGATGGCGAATTAATTCCGGTCTAAAACTTGGTATAACAAGCATTCAGTTTATCTCGATTTTGCAGTCCTTATGAGCAGTTAATTTATTTTCCCTTATATAAGATAGAGGGCCTTAGTAAGGCCCTCTATCTTATTGAATATCAATCAGTTTTTCTTTTGGCTTGGCAGGCTTTTCTTTTGGCAGCGTTACCTTAAGTATACCGTTATCAAACCTGGCTCTAATATTATCTTCCTTTATGTTCTCAAGGTAGAAGCTTCTGCTGGAAGTCCCCGACCTTCTCTCCCTCCTGATATAATTTGCTCCTTTTTCATCTACTTCCTCGTTCTGGTTTACAGTGATAGTCAAAGTACTGTCGGCAATATTCAGTCTGACGTTTTCTTTTGACACTCCTGGCAGTTCAGCTTCGATAGTGTATTCATTCTCTGTTTCCTTAATATCCGCCCTGATTGGGTGGTAGTTGGAAACCAGGGTACCAAATGAGTTGTCAAAGAAACCATCCATTAGACTCCACAGCCTGCCGAAGTCCTCAAATCCTTTTGTCTGTAGTTCTCCGTGTCTTCTCCTGAAAGGAACCAAATCAAACATATATACCCCTCCTTTGTTATTTGACTTTTTCTGACCTTCTAACTTATTTATATCATGATTCCCTTCTATCTTCAATTTTTGATTTTGACTTTCTTTGACTTTCATGGTCTATTGTACTTAATTTTTTTTTACTCCCTATACATTTCTCTAAAATTCTAAATATTACTCCATATTTTATACGGTAAATGTACTTTCAATACATTAGATTTCTATAAAAAAACCAGGGTATGACTTAACCGGCATCCAGCCTGTTACCCCTGGTTCTCTTCCTATCACTTTGATATTTAATCAATCTTGTACATACTCTTGCCTGTTTCGTAAAGGTTGCTGCCCTCGGAGTCAATAATAACTGTTGCCGGGAAATCAACCACTTCAAGCCTTCTTAACGCCTCGGGTCCGAGCTCGGGGTAAGCAATAACCTCCTGAGCCGAAACACACCGTGCGATTAATGCCCCTGCACCACCTGTAGCGCCAAAATAAACAGCCCTATTTGACACCATTGCATCAATTACTTCCTTGCTTCTTGCGCCCTTACCAATCATGCCGCCCAACCCTAATTGTATAAGTCTGGGCGCATAAGCATCCATTCTACCGCTTGTAGTTGGTCCTGCAGGTCCAATTACCTTGCCCGGTTTTGCAGGACAAGGCCCCACATAGTAAATGATTTGGTCTCTGATATCTACCGGAAGCTCAGTTCCTTCATTCAATGCCTCAATCATTTTCTTGTGGGCCGCGTCCCTCGCAGCGTAAACAGTTCCATTAATCAGCACCTCATCTCCGGCTTTCAGAGACAATATCATATCCTTAGTAAGCGGAGTAGTAATCCTTCGCATTACAGCACCCCCTCTGCATGCCTGGTCACATGGCAGTTAATATTTACTGCAGCCGGTAAGCCGGCTATGTGAGTAGCATAAGTTGCAATATTAACTTTCAATGCCGTTATTCTTCCTCCCAGCCCCATAGGACCGATACCCAATTTATTTATGCCTTTAAGCAGTTGTTCCTCAAGCTTCCTTAAATCCTCACGTGGATTTTCAGAATCCACTGGCCTGAGCAGTGCCCTCTTTGCCATGATGGCAGCTTTCTCCATGGTTCCCCCTATGCCTACCCCAACCACTATGGGTGGACAGGGGTTCGGGCCTGCCTTCTCTACAGTCTCAAGCACAAAATTAATTATTCCATCAACGCCGTCTGAGGGTTTGAGCATCTTAAGTGCACTCATATTTTCACTTCCGAACCCTTTTGGCGCAATCAGGATTTTAACCTTATCTCCGGGTACAATGGAGTAATGCACCACAGCCGGCGTATTATCCCCAGTGTTTTTACGGTTTAACGGGTCACCAACAACTGAATTTCTAAAATACCCTTCCTTGTAGCCCTGCCTTACACCTTCATTTACAGCTTCCTCCAAAATTCCACCTATAAAGTGGACATCCTGACCTATTTCCATGAAAATAACTGTCATACCCGTATCCTGGCATATTGCTATGTTCTCTTGGTCCGCAATTTCGAAGTTTTCAATTATCTGGTCTAGTGTACTTTCCCCGGTTTGTGACTCTTCCTCAAGACTTGCGGTTTTGAGAGCCTTCTTCATGTCGTCACTCAAATGGCAGTTGGCTCTGATACACAGCTCCTTCACTGTTCTTGTAACTTCTGCAACATTAATATCCCTCATTGTTCACCCCTCAAACTTTATGTTTTTCCCTATGATATTTTACCATATTGGTGCAGGGAAAAGAATAATATTATCACGAAAGGACTGTCAGAAGAACCGTCCCCGTGACAGGAGAGGCTGTCAGAGGGACGGTTCTTTTGACATGATTCTGGTTCTTGAAGTCAGCCATCAGCCACTTCATTAGCGGCGCGAAAAACTTTTTTCCCCGAGAAAAAAACTAACTAGACACAAAAAAACTCCTACAGTTTCCTGTAGGAGTTTTTGCTTTTCTGATTACTCAACAATCCCTGTTACTACTCCGGCTCCAACTGTTCTTCCGCCTTCACGGATAGCGAACCTGAGTCCTTCTTCAATTGCGATAGGTGTAATCAGCTTAATTGTCATTGTGATGTTATCACCAGGCATAACCATCTCTGTTCCCTGGGGCAGATCAACTACTCCGGTAACGTCGGTTGTCCTGAAATAGAACTGAGGTCTGTAACCGTTAAAGAACGGTGTATGCCTTCCACCCTCTTCCTTGGTCAGGATGTAAACCTGGCCCTTGAAATGTGTGTGAGGCTTAATTGAACCCGGTTTAGCAAGAACCTGACCTCTTTCAATGTCAGTCCTTTGGATACCTCTCAAGAGAGCTCCGATATTGTCTCCTGCTATTGCCTGGTCAAGAAGTTTTCTGAACATCTCAACTCCGGTGACAACGGTCTTTCTGGGTTGATCCATAAGTCCAACTATCTCAACTTCTTCCGACACCTTTATAGCTCCTCTTTCAACCCTACCTGTTGCAACTGTTCCACGACCAGTAATTGTGAATACGTCTTCAACCGGCATCAGGAACGGCTTGTCAGTATCTCTTTCAGGTGTTGGAACATATCTGTCAACTGCTTCCATAAGTTCAAGAATAGGTTTGTATTCAGCAGCATCCTGTTCTGTTGCTGTAGACTCGAGAGCCTTCAGAGCCGAACCCCTGATTATGGGTATATCGTCTCCAGGGAATTCGTATTTGTTTAGCAGGTCTCTCAGTTCCATTTCAACAAGCTCAATCAATTCCTCGTCATCAACCATATCAACCTTGTTGAGGAACACAACAATATACTTTACTCCAACCTGACTTGCAAGAAGTATGTGCTCCCTAGTCTGAGGCATAGGGCCGTCTGCTGCCGAAACAACAAGTATTGCACCGTCCATCTGAGCTGCTCCGGTAATCATATTTTTAACATAGTCAGCATGACCCGGACAGTCTACATGTGCATAATGTCTGTTGTCGGTTTCATACTCAACATGTGCAGTTGAAATGGTGATTCCTCTTTCCCTTTCTTCCGGAGCCTTATCAATTTGGTCATAGGCTGTAAACTGAGCCCTGCCTTGGAAGCCAAGCACCTTTGTAATAGCAGCAGTTAAAGTAGTTTTACCATGGTCAACATGGCCAATTGTCCCAATATTAGCGTGGGGTTTAGTTCTTTCAAATTTAGCTTTTGCCATCTTTATGATTCCTCCTTTTTATATGTTTAAGGTCTTTATCCTTACACATTTTTGGTTTTTATAGAATAGAATTCATTTTAACCATAATTTTATACTGAGTCTTGTTTAATTGCAACAGTTTAATTTAATGGAATATATTAAATAAGATATTAATACATTCCATTAAATTTTCTTAAGCCTTAGAAGCACTCCTGTCAGTTATTATTGTCTCCCTAACCGACTTGGGAACCTCTTCGTAATGGCTAAACTGCATGGTATAAATTCCTCTGCCCTGGGTTTTTGAGCGAAGGTCAGTTGCATATCCGAACATCTCGGACATGGGCACAAATCCTTTAACAACTTGAGCCCCGGACCTGGATTCCATACCTTCAATTCTTCCTCTTCTGGAGTTTATATCACCAATTACGTCACCCATATACTCTTCTGGAACCACAACATCAACTCTCATTATTGGCTCAAGAAGTACTGGGTCGGCTTTCCTAGCGCCTTCCTTGAATGCCATGGAACCTGCTATCTTGAATGCCATTTCCGACGAGTCAACTTCGTGGAATGAGCCATCATAAAGTGTTGCCTTAATATCAACCACCGGGTATCCAGCCAGCACGCCGCTTCCAAGTGCATCCCTTATTCCCTCATCTACTGCAGGTATATACTCTTTTGGGATTACTCCTCCAACTATCTTGTTTGCAAACTCATACCCTGCACCGGGTTCCTGTGGTTCTAGTTCAACCCACACATGACCATACTGGCCACGGCCGCCTGACTGACGAACAAACTTTCCTTCGGCCTTAATGGTTTTCTTAATGGTTTCTTTGTAAGCAACCTGGGGTTTACCCACATTGGCCTCAACCTTGAATTCTCTCATCATCCTGTCAACGATTATCTCAAGGTGAAGCTCTCCCATACCTTGTATGATGGTTTGACCGGTCTCATGGTCGGTATAAGCCCTGAATGTGGGATCTTCTTCGGATAATTTCTGCAGTGCAATGCTCATCTTTTCCTGTCCAGCCTTTGTCTTAGGCTCTATAGCAACCGATATTACCGGTTCAGGGAAATCCATTGACTCCAGGATAATAGGACTATCCATAGCACAGAGTGTGTCTCCAGTACTAACTTCTTTCATGCCCACTGCAGCTGCAATATCACCGGAATAAACCATGTCTACATCTTCCCTGTGATTTGCATGCATCTGGAGCAGTCTGCCTATTCTTTCCTTGCTGCCTTTAGTAGAGTTCAATACATAGGAACCTGATTTAATCGTACCCGAGTATACCCTGAAGAAACAGAGTTTTCCTACAAACGGGTCAGCCATTATCTTAAATGCAAGCGCTGCCAGCGGCTCACTATCGCCGGGCTTCCTTTTGTACTCCTCTTCCCCATCTACCGATACTCCGCTCACTGGCGGAACATCCAAAGGTGACGGCATATAATCAACAATTGCATCAAGCAGAAATTGTACTCCCTTATTCCTGTATGATGAACCACAGGTTACAGGAATAATCTTAACGTTTATTGTTGCATTCCTTATAGCCCTTCTGATTTCATCCTCGGAGATTTCTTCTCCTTCAAGATACTTCATCATGAGTTCTTCATCCTGATCAGCTACAGCTTCCAGCAAAAGATTTCTGTATTCCTCTACTTGATCGGCCATTTCATCAGGGATAGGACCATCCTCATAATTCTTTCCCAGCTCATCAAGGTAGTACCTGGCTTTCAGTTCAACCAGATCAATAATACCCTTAAACTGATCTTCTCTTCCGATTGGCAGCTGGATGGGTACGGCATTTGCACCAAGTCTGTCCTTCATCATCTGTAAAACATTAAAAAAGTCTGCACCCATGATGTCCATCTTGTTTACATATGCCAATCTTGGAACATGATACTTATCAGCCTGTCTCCATACAGTTTCAGATTGAGGTTCAACTCCTCCTTTTGCACAAAAGAGTGCTACCGAGCCGTCAAGTACCCTTAATGACCTCTCTACCTCAACTGTAAAATCCACGTGGCCTGGCGTATCGATAATATTAATTCTGGTGTCTTTCCACTGGGTTGTAGTAGCAGCAGAAGTGATGGTAATACCCCTTTCCTGCTCCTGCTCCATCCAATCCATGGTTGCCGCACCTTCATGGACTTCTCCCATTTTATGAAGCCTGCCTGTATAAAACAGTATTCTTTCTGTGGTAGTAGTCTTTCCTGCATCTATATGTGCCATTATACCTATATTTCTTGTTTTTTCCAATGGGAACTGTCTTGGCATGACTCTCCTCCTTTCCTTAACGAGGTGCCAACATGAAGTTTTATCTTATCGTGTACAGACTGCATTACCATCTATAATGGGCGAATGCCCTGTTTGCTTCTGCCATCTTGTGAGTATCTTCCCTTTTCTTCACTGAACTGCCTGCATTATTTGAAGCATCCAGTATCTCTCCAGCAAGTCTCTCTCTCATTGTCTTCTCGTTTCTTTTTCTGGCAAAATCAACAAGCCATCTCAGACCCAGGGTCTGTCTCCTATCGGGTCTAACCTCTATGGGAACCTGATAGGTTGCTCCACCTACACGCCTTGCCTTGACCTCAAGAACAGGCATAATATTATTCATAGCCAGTTCAAAAACTTCAAGCGGGTCCTTGCCGGTTTTCTGCTTAACAATATCAAATGCTTCATAGCAAATTTTCTGGGCTGCTCCCTTTTTGCCACTCAACATTAATTTATTAATCAGCTTAGTTACCACCTTGTCATTGTAAATCGGGTCAGGCAGCACATCCCTTTTGGGTATAAATCCTTTTCTTGGCACTATTCTTCCCTCCTTTTTTTGCTCTAGAAAAATCTGAAATCTCTACATCAGTTTTTGAAGTTTCAGTTTCTAGAAGGTACTCGAGAATTAACCCGTCAGTGCTTGTTCTTAACACATATCTATGTTAACCCTTGCACTTAATTGGCTAATGGCTTTTGGCCTTTGGCTTTTGGCTTTTTACCAATAGCTAACAGCCAACAGCTAATAGCTATTTCTTGGGTCTCTTTGCTCCGTATTTTGACCTTCCCTGCATCCTGTTTGCAACTCCTGCTGTATCAAGGGTACCCCTAACTATATGGTACCTTACTCCAGGAAGATCCTTAACTCTTCCACCTCTTATCAGGACAACACTATGTTCCTGTAAGTTGTGCCCAATACCGGGAATATACGAGGTAACCTCTATACCGTTAGTTAACCTAACCCTTGCAACCTTTCTCAAAGCTGAATTAGGTTTTTTAGGTGTCGTTGTTTTAACCACGGTACATACCCCTCTCTTCTGAGGACAGTCAAGGTCTGTATGCTTCTTTTTCAGAGAATTAAAACCCTTTAAAAGTGCAGGAGCAGTCGATTTTTTCTTAATAACCTCTCTACCTTTCCTGGTCAACTGGTTAAACGTTGGCATTCATTCACCTCCTTCCAATGATAGTTTATTCGTAAAGCCGTTAGCAAATCGCTTTAGGCAATTACTATTCCTTAATCACAACCACAGTTGATGCCCCTACATCTATCCCACATGCTTTGCCTAAGTTTCTCATTGTATCTATATATACTATTTCAACAGATTTACTCATGCAAAGATTAATAAAACTCTGTAGAAGGTCCTGGTCTGCATCATTTGCAATAAACGCTTTCACAGCCATATCGGTTTCTACGGCTCTTTGGCATTCCTTTAACCCAACTTTTTTCTTGCATTTCTTCAGAGTATCTGTCATCCGTTATCCCCCTTACCGGCAATCAGTAACTGGATTAGACAACTAAATCTAATTCACCTCTAACTATTGGTTAGAGAGCGAACAGAAAATATTTTACCACTTGACTCTATATATGTCAAGATAATAAGATTAGGGTTTAATTTCTTGTTAAAAGTCAGCGCCCAGGTTGCAGGGCGCTGACTTCAGGTCTATTCTGTAACCGTACTGATGCTTATATCTTTATATCTGCTCATTCCCGTACCTGCAGGAATCAGTTTTCCTATGATTACATTTTCTTTAAGGCCAACCAGCGGGTCTATCTTTCCCTTTATTGCAGCTTCGGTCAGAACCCTGGTGGTCTCCTGGAATGATGCTGCCGACAGGAATGATTCGGTTGCCAGTGACGCTTTTGTTATTCCCAGGAGTGTTCTTTTTCCTGATGCAGGCTCTTTCCCTTCGGCAGTAGCTTTTGCATTCTCTTCTTCAAAATCGAATATATCGACAGTTGCTCCGGGAAGCAAGTTTGTATCTCCAGGATCATCAACCTTAACCTTCCTTAACATCTGTCTAACTATAACCTCTATATGCTTATCGTTGATATCAACACCCTGCATTCTATAAACCTTCTGTACTTCCTGAAGCAGGTAGGCCTGAACACCGTTGACACCTTTAATCTTTAATATATCGTGCGGATTAACCGAACCCTCAGTCAATTCATCTCCGGCTTCGATGGTTTCCCCGTCTTCAACCTTAACCCTTGAGCCATACGGTATAAGGTATGTTCTGGAATCACCATCTTCAGAGGTAACGACTATCTCTCTCTTTTTCTTGGTGTCGTTAATCTTAACCTTTCCGCTAATTTCAGATATTATGGCCAGACCCTTCGGCTTCCTGGCCTCAAAAAGCTCTTCCACCCTGGGCAGACCGTGTGTTATATCTTCTCCGGCTACACCACCTGTATGGAAGGTTCTCATCGTCAGCTGGGTTCCTGGTTCTCCTATTGACTGTGCGGCTATAATTCCTACTGCCTCACCAACATTAACAAGTTCTCCGGTCGCCAGGTTTGAACCATAGCACTTGGAGCAGACGCCATATTCGGACTTGCATGTAAGCACAGATCTTATTGCTATCTTTCTTATACCTGAATTTACAATTCTGCCGGCAATTGCATCGTCTATCATGATATCAGAATCTACCAGTACTTCGCCCGTTTCCGGGTGTAGAATCTTCTCAATGGTATACCTTCCAACCAATCTTTCTTTAAGCTCTTCGATTACGTCACTCCCGTCCTTCACATCAGATACAACAATTCCCTTCTTAGTTCTGCAGTCTACCTCTCTGACTATAACATCCTGGCTTACATCTACAAGCCTTCTGGTCAGGTAACCTGAGTCTGCAGTCCTGAGGGCTGTATCTGCCAAACCCTTTCTTGAACCGTGGGTTGAAGTAAAGTACTCCAGAACATTCAGTCCTTCTCTGAGGTTGGATCTGATAGGGATTTCTATAGTCCTACCAGAGGTATTAGCCATAAGGCCCCTCATTCCGGCAAGCTGTCTTATCTGATTGATATTTCCCCTTGCTCCCGAATGCGCCATCATAAACAGAGGATTAAATTTATCAAGACTCTGCATCAGGTCACCGGTCACATTTTCAACTGCCTCGGTCCATGTATTTATTACAGAGTTATATCTTTCATCGTTAGATATTAACCCCTTCTTATACTGCTTCACAATCCTGTCTATTCTGTCGTCAGCTTCTTCAAGTATTTTTGCTTTGGACCCCGGAATTACCATATCTGAAACGCTTATGGTAATTGCACCTTTGGTAGAGAACTTGAAACCAAGCGACTTAACCTTATCCAGCGCAATTGCTGTTTGTGTGGTGCCATGAATCTTAATACACCTATTAACAATTTCTCCCAAGGCCTTTCTATCCACAATAAAATCCACTTCCAGGTCAAAGAACCTTCCAGGCTCACTTCTATCGATATAGCCAAGGTCCTGAGGAACAGCTTCATTGAACAGAAGCTTTCCTGTCGTTGCTTTTATAACCTTATATTGTTTCACCCCGTCTACCATTTTAGAAACCCTTACATTGATAACAGCATGCAAATCAATATACCCATTATCATATGCCATATAAGCTTCTTCAGGGCAGCTGAAATATAAGCCTTCTCCCTTAGCGTTCTCCCTTTCTATGGTAAGGTAGTAACTCCCAAGCACCATATCCTGGGTGGGAACCACTACGGGTCTTCCATCCTGAGGTTTTAAGAGGTTATTAGCTGACAGCATTAGGAACCTTGCTTCGGCTTGTGCTTCTGCGGACAGAGGCACGTGTACAGCCATCTGGTCGCCGTCAAAGTCAGCATTGTATGCCGTACACACCAATGGGTGGAGCTTCAGTGCCCTACCTTCAACCAATACAGGTTCAAATGCCTGAATTCCAAGCCTATGGAGAGTAGGTGCACGGTTGAGCAGTACAGGGTGCTCTTTAATAACTTCCTCCAGTACATCCCATACTTCATTTCTTACCCTTTCAACCATTCTCTTGGCGCTCTTTATATTATGTGCCAGCCCATCATTGACCAGCTTCTTCATTACAAATGGCTTAAACAGTTCAAGTGCCATTTCCTTTGGCAAACCGCACTGGTATATTTTCAGTTCAGGGCCAACAACTATAACCGAACGACCTGAGTAGTCAACCCTCTTACCAAGCAGATTCTGTCTGAATCTTCCCTGTTTACCCTTGAGCATATCGGATAAGGACTTCAGCGGTCTGTTTCCAGGTCCGGTAACAGGTCTCCCTCTTCTGCCGTTATCTATAAGTGAATCCACAGCCTCCTGGAGCATCCTCTTTTCATTTCTGACAATAATATCCGGTGCTCCAAGGTCAAGCAGTCTTTTCAGCCTGTTATTTCTATTAATAACCCTCCTGTAGAGGTCATTCAAGTCGGAAGTTGCAAACCTGCCTCCATCCAACTGCACCATTGGCCTGATTTCAGGTGGAATTACAGGTATAACATCAAGTATCATCCAATCCGGCCTATTATTTGACATCTTGAATGCCTCGACCACTTCAAGTCTCTTTATTGTCCTGATTTTCTTCTGGCCGGTTGAAGTCTTCAATTCACTCCTAAGCTCAGCCGACATTTGATCAAGGTTTATTTCTGCCAGAAGTTCTTTTATCGCTTCTGCGCCCATACCTGCCCTGAATCTGTGTCCGAACTTCTCTATGCTGTCACGGTACTCCTTCTCCGAAAGCAGCTGTTTCTTGGACAGGGGCGTCTGTCCAGGGTCAATCACAATATATGATGCAAAATACAGCACCTTTTCAAGTGCACGAGGTGAAATATCAAGCATGAGACCCATCCTGCTCGGTATGCCCTTGAAATACCATATATGGGACACCGGTGCAGCCAGTTCAATATGGCCCATACGCTCTCTTCTAACCTTGGAACGCGTAACCTCAACCCCGCACCTGTCACACACTATACCCTTATATCTTACTCTTTTGAATTTTCCGCAGTGACATTCCCAATCCTTCTGCGGACCAAATATTCTTTCACAGAACAGACCATCTCTTTCAGGCTTCAGAGTTCTATAGTTTATGGTCTCCGGCTTCTTGACCTCGCCCTTCGACCACTCCCTTATCTTCTCAGGAGAAGCCAAGCCTATTTGTAAACTATCAAAGTTATTTAATTCAAACATGGCATCGTCTCCTCAATTCTAATATTCTTTATCAACTTTTAGTTCATCTTTTATATCATCCAGTTCTTTATCAGTAAACAAGTCGTCTTCATCAGAGTCCTGTTCCAGCACAACCGGCTCTGCGATGTCTTCAAGTTCAAAGTCGTCTGCCTCGCTATCTTCTTCCTCTGCAATTTCCTCTTCCTCATAGTCGTTGTAATCACCCAGAGGTATTTCATCTTCACGTCCCTCAAGGTTCACTGTTAGCTCTTCAGTCTCATCATCTACAGACTCTTTGATAGCTATTTCTTCGCGTTCTTCGGACAGAACCTTGACGTCCAGCGCCAGACTCTGGAGTTCCTTTATCAACACCTTAAATGATTCAGGTACCCCTGGTTCCGGTACATTCTCACCCTTTACGATAGACTCATAGGTTTTTACCCTTCCAACGATGTCGTCAGACTTTACTGTCAGAATCTCCTGCAGGGTATATGAGGCTCCATAAGCTTCAAGTGCCCAAACCTCCATCTCTCCAAATCTCTGTCCACCAAACTGAGCTTTACCTCCCAAAGGCTGCTGTGTAACCAGCGAATAAGGACCTGTGGACCGGGCATGAATCTTGTCATCTACCAGATGAGCAAGCTTAAGGATATACATGTAACCTACTGTTACAGGACTGTCGAAAGGTTCTCCAGTCCTTCCGTCAAACAGTATGCTTTTTCCGTTTCTCATTAATCCTGCTTTCTCCAGGGTGTCTTCAATGTTCTCCTCGGTTGCTCCGTCAAATACAGGAGTCGCAACCTTCCAGCCCAGTGCTTTTGCCGCATAACCCAGATGTGTCTCCAAAACCTGACCAATATTCATACGCGAAGGCACTCCAAGTGGATTCAGCACTATTTCCAATGGCGTTCCGTCGGGTAGGAACGGCATATCCTCCTCGGGGAGAATTCTTGATATTACACCCTTATTACCATGACGTCCTGCCATTTTGTCACCAACAGATATTTTTCTTTTCTGTGCTACATAAACCCTCACCAACTGGTTAACACCTGGTGAAAGATCGTCTCCATTTTCTCTGGTAAATACCTTCACATCAACAACAATACCAGATTCACCATGAGGAATCCTAAGGGATGTATCTCTAACCTCTCTTGCTTTTTCACCGAATATGGCTCTTAGCAGCCTTTCTTCAGCTGTGAGTTCAGTCTCCCCTTTAGGTGTAACCTTACCAACCAGAATATCTCCTGCAATGACCTCAGCGCCAATTCTTATTATTCCCCTCTCATCAAGGTCTTTCAGAGCCTCTTCCCCGACATTTGGAATGTCTCTTGTAATCTCTTCAGGACCAAGCTTTGTATCTCTGGCTTCGGCTTCATATTCTTCAATATGAATGGAAGTAAAGGTATCATTTTTGACCAATTTCTCACTTATCAGTATAGCATCTTCATAGTTGTAGCCCTCCCAGGTCATGAATCCGACAAGTACATTTCTTCCCAACGCAAGTTCACCGTTGTCAGTTGACGGACCATCACCAATAACATCGCCTTTCTTTACCTTTTCTCCTCTTCTGACAATAGCCCTTTGATTTATGCAAGTACCTTGGTTGGACCTCTTAAACTTCAAGAGCTTATAAGAATCCTTCTGTCCATCCTTGGTTTTTATAACTATCTCATCAGCAGTAACTTTCTCAATTACACCATCATTTTTAGCTAGTATTACAACGCCAGAATCTTTGGCTGACTTGTACTCCATACCGGTACCTACGATTGGAGCCTCTGTTTTAATCAGAGGAACTGCCTGTCTCTGCATGTTTGAACCCATAAGCGCCCTGTTGGCGTCATCGTTCTCAAGGAACGGTATCATAGCAGTTGCAACCGAAACAATCTGCTTGGGAGATACATCCATAAAGTCTACATCCTTATCTTCAACCTCAAGTATCTCTTCCTTGAACCTTACTGTAACCTTTTTAGCCAGGAACTTACCATTATCATCCAACGGTTCATTAGCCTGCGCAATTACATATTCGTCTTCTTCATCGGCCGTAAGATATATAATTTCATCGGTAACCGTACTTTTTTCTCTGTCAACCCTACGGTATGGTGTCTCTATAAACCCGTACTCATTAATTCGCGCATAGGTACTCAGTGAACCAATCAATCCGATATTGGGACCTTCAGGAGTTTCTATAGGACACATTCTCCCATAGTGAGAGTGATGAACGTCTCTCACTTCAAACCCAGCTCTTTCTCTGCTAAGACCACCCGGACCGAGGGCACTCAACCTCCTTTTATGGGTAAGTTCAGCAAGCGGGTTGGTCTGGTCCATAAATTGTGACAGCTGACTGCTTCCAAAGAACTCTTTTATGGATGCAGATACCGGTCTTATATTTATAAGGGTCTGCGGTGTAACTATGTCAAGGTCTTGGATGGTCATCCTTTCCTTAACCACTCTCTCCATCCTTGCAAGCCCTATTCTGAATTGATTCTGGAGAAGTTCCCCAACCGAACGGAGCCTTCTATTGCCTAAATGGTCAATATCGTCAATCGAGCCAACTCCGTATGCAAGATTATTCACATAGTTGATTGAGCTTACTATATCATCAATAGTAATATGCTTGGGTACCAACTCATCAATTCTATCATTCAAAGCAGCTTTTATCTTCTCTTTTGATTTATTGTTCTCAAGTATGTCTGCCAGCACATCAAATTTGACTTTCCTGTTGGCAACTTCCAGTCCACTTATATCAAAGTCAAGATAGCGGCTGATATCGACTGTCTTATTTCCAATTACTTTTATCTTTCTTCCTTCTACTTCTATATAAACCTCGTTTATTCCTGAATCCTGTATCTTTTCGGCAAGGCTTCTGTCTATCCTGCTTCCAACCTCGACAAGAATCTCACCTGTCCTGGGATCAGTAACCGACTCGGCCGCAATATTACCGTTAATTCTTGCTGCAAGAGAAAGCTTTTTATCAAACTTGAACCTTCCCACCTTGGCAAGGTCATATCTCTTTGGATCAAAGAATAGCAGGTTAATCAGGGATTTGGCACTTTCAACGGTTGGTGGCTCACCCGGCCTTAACCTCTTGTAAATCTCAAGCAATCCTTCTTCTTCGTTCTTTGTATTATCCTTTTGTATGGTGGCAAGTGCTCTTTCATCCTCGCCAAGAATATCGATAATCTGGGCATCCGATTCATAACCCAGTGCCCTCAGCAGAACAGTTACAGGCAGTTTTCTGGTTCTGTCCACTCTCACAGAAAAGATATCATTTGAGTCGGTTTCATATTCCAGCCAAGCTCCTCTGTTCGGTATAACAGTTGCACTGAAAAGTCGCTTCCCTGTCTTATCAAACTCTGCGGAATAATAGATACCGGGAGAACGAACCAACTGGCTTACAATAACCCTCTCAGCACCATTGATTATAAAGGTACCTTGCTCGGTCATGAGGGGAAAGTCACCCATGAATATTTCCTGTTCCTTGACTTCACCCGTTTCCTTATTAATAAGCCGAACTTTAACCTTTAGTGGAGCCGCATAGGTAGCATCCCTTTCCTTGCACTCCTCTACCGAGTACTTGGGGTTTTCATCTAGAGAATAATTTACAAACTCAAGTATGAGATTACCGGTATAATCAGTAATCGGGGATACATCTCTGAAAACTTCCCTCAGCCCTTCTTCTAGAAACCATAGATAAGAATTCTTCTGGACTTCAATCAGATTGGGTATGTCCAGCACCTCATCGATCTTGGAATAACTCATTCTCTTAACCCTGCCCAGCTTGACCTCATGAACCATTAACATCACCTCAATAAAATTTAGCTTGCTTAGTCTGTACTATTTCAGGAAAAGCGCTCTCACAAAAGGAACATATGTCTGTATAAATACACAAAGGCTTATAAAAAGGCGGTGAGAAAGCCTTTATTTAAAGCCTTGCAAATAGATTTTATGTTCCCTGTTCTTAAACCTCTTCATATATAATCTCGAGAATAATATTGTATAATTTTTGAAGTATAAAACTTAAAATATTACATAAATTAAAATAGAAATCTTCTGTACCAATGTATTATTAGCATATATTGCATTGTTTATTCGGTTATGCTATAATCATGTTAAATCACACAAACATTGTTAAACTGCCTTTTACCATTCAATAGGCACAAGTATCCCACTGACTATAATGCAGTATTAAATTCTAACATAGCTTTTATAACCTGTCAATAAAAAAAATAGATGCAAGTTGCATCTATTTTTTTTGTATTTTCATCAGTTTTATGCATTTGCAAACAGCTCATCAAATTCCGGCCCCTCAATCTTCTCTCTTTCAATCAGTGCTTCTGCTACCGAATGAAGCTTGGATATATTCTCTCTTAGCAGGGACTCTGCCCTTTCATAAGCCTTATCAATTATGCCCTTAACTTCTTTATCGATTTCAGCCGCAACCTGTTCACTGTAATTTCTTGTTTGAGCAAAATCCTTTCCCAGGAAGACTTCATCCTGAGCCGTACCGAAAGTCATTGGTCCGAGTTTTTCACTCATGCCATACTTGGTTACCATATTACGGGCAATCTTCGTAGCCCTCTCTATATCATTCTGGGCGCCTGTGCTTACATCATCGAGTACAATTTTTTCGGCTACCCTTCCACCTAACATGACAACAATCCTTTCCAGCATCTCAGACTTCGAAATATACTGCTTATCTTCATTGGGTTTATACATTGTATATCCGCCTGCCTGCCCCCTGGGTATTATAGATACCTGGTGAATCGGGTCCTGTGTGGGCAGGAATTTGGATACAACCGCATGCCCAGCTTCATGGTACGCCACAAGCTTCTTCTCCTTGTCGGTTATTACTCGGCTCTTCTTTTCAGGTCCCATAATAACCTTAACCATAGCATCTTCCATGTCATCCATATTTATCTGCTTTTTATCTTTTCTTGCTGCCAGCAAGGCTGCTTCATTAAGCATATTTTCAAGGTCTGCTCCCGTAAAACCGGCAGAGTTTTTGGCAAGGGTAGATACCTCCACATCTTCACCCAAAGGTTTACCCCTTGCATGAACCTTTAGTATCTCTTCCCTTCCCTTAACATCAGGAAGGCCAACTACAACCTGCCTGTCAAATCTTCCCGGTCTCAGCAGTGCCGGGTCAAGAATATCAGGCCTATTGGTGGCGGCAAGTATTATGACTCCTTCATTGATGCCGAATCCGTCCATTTCAACAAGCAGCTGGTTAAGTGTTTGTTCCCTTTCGTCATGGCCTCCACCCAATCCAGCTCCCCTATGTCTGCCAACAGCATCTATCTCATCGATAAACACTATGCAGGGAGAGTTTTTCTTGGCCTGGTCAAACAGGTCTCTAACTCTTGAAGCACCTACTCCAACAAACATTTCAACAAAGTCCGACCCACTGATACTGAAGAACGGAACCCCAGCTTCACCGGATACGGCTTTTGCAAGCAGAGTCTTACCTGTACCGGGAGGTCCAACAAGCAGAACACCTTTGGGTATCCTTGCACCCATCTCAACAAACTTTTTAGGTTGTTTAAGAAATTCAACAATTTCTCTTAATTCCTCTTTTTCCTCCTGCACACCAGCTACATCATCAAAGGTTATTTTCTTTTTGTCGTCTGTATTCATTTTAGCCCTGCTTTTACCAAACGACATCACCCTGCTGCCTCCGCCTTGTGACTGCTGCAGGAAAAGTGCCCAGAATACTACAAACAACAGCACCAGAACAAGTGTAGGCAAAAAGGTTATCCACCATGGCGGCTGGGGCGGCGGGGAATACGTAAATGCAAATTTCGCATTATTCTCTATCCGCTCATTGATTACTGCCATAAATGATGTTACATCAGGAATATCCACAGGATGTCTTATTTCTCTCTCTTCCCCTTTGATCTGCGGATTATCACCTATCTCACCCTGAGGTTCATTATTAAGAATAACCTCTGCTCTTTCACCATTGAATTCTATTTTCTTTACATTGTTCTCCTTGAGATGGTTCAGGAGGTCAGAATATGACATACTCTCCACATCTGTCTGTGAAGAAACCATCAGAATTACAGCCAGTACTATTACTGATAAAAGTAGATAAAAACTTATACCTTTAAAGTATTTTCTCAACCATTTCCCTCCATTCTATAGGCTGGAAACTGGAAATCAGAAAACGCAACCTCACTTCCCGTTCCATATTTCCTCGTATATACGGTTATTAGTATATTTATCATCTACCTAATACAACACAGTATATTAACATAACAGGTTTGAAAAGACAAGAAATTTCAAATATCAATTTTTTCCGTATACCTCAGGGCTTAATACACATACATCTTCCAGATTACGGTATTTTTCTGCGTAATCCAGCCCATAACCAACTACAAATTCATCCGGTATCTGGAATCCCGTGTATTGTACTGTTATACCGATATCCTTGTCTCTCCTTGATGGCTTGTCAAGTGCTGAGCAGATTGCTACACTTCTGGCGTTTCTCTCTAGAAGCAAATCCTTAATATATTTAAGAGTAAGGCCCGTATCTATGATATCCTCCACCACCAACACATCTTTGCCCCTAATGTCAATT
Source organism: Clostridia bacterium (assembly GCA_041687355.1). Taxonomy (GTDB): domain Bacteria; phylum Bacillota; class Clostridia; order Acetivibrionales; family UBA4821; genus JAWLCD01. Next base: position 63,079 of record JAWLCD010000001.1, read on the forward strand.
TCTATATCTTTTTTCAGTCTTACATTACCTGAGGAATTGGCAGAATCCCCGTAACTGGACACAGAAATAAAATCTGTGGTCACCGGAAGTGATATCCTTCGAATCAGGTCCGAGAAAAAAACTACTGCACCCTTGAGGACTCCAATTACAACAAGCTCCTTACCTGTATAATCCTCAGAAATCTTCCTGCCCAGTTCCTTTACCTTTTTTTCCATTTGATCACGGGTTACAATTACCTCTTTGATTCCATTAATAAGGTTATTCCCTACTTTCGTATTCAAGAACAAGAACCTCCTTTGTTTGATTATTAACTCTATATCTTTCAGAGTACCTTCTTCCAACAACCCATATTACTTCATTTCCAACTGCAATGAGAGGTATTACTGACCTTTGTTCCCTGGGAATCTTTTCATCAATAAAGTAATCCTTTAATTTCTTTGTCCCCTTCATTCCCGAAGGCTTTATTACATCACCATTTCTTCTGTTCCTGACAACCATCTGAGGTTCTCCGGAATCCTCTGTCCTGGGGATTACCTTATTGGCACTTAGCATCTGATAATCCAGAAGGCATATATCATGGCTCTTTCCAATTTGTCCAGCCTCTTTCGAATTTACTATCCTGACAGTCAACCGGGCTCCTGTTTCAGATATTTCAATTTCCCCGGGAATAGGAACAAGATATGAATAATTACTTGTTTCTTTGGCTTGAACATGCGCAGCAATCAATCGGCCGTAACTTATCTTCACAATTACATTTCCAGGTATTCTTATCCATCTTCCGGTTTTTTCACATTCAGCAATTCTTAGGGCCTGTTCGATATGGTTCATTTCTACCTCTTTCAGGCTGCCCTTTACTTTTTCCAATGCAATTCTGAGAACTCTTCGCTTTAGGGCAATATGGAGTGTATTGAGTTTATCAAGTTTCAGTTGAATTGAATCTGAATCCGAGTATTCAACACATTCCTCATATGACTGTTCTGCAAGTACGCGAAGCAGTTCATTCTCATCATAAATCAGCTGGGATGTCCTGCACAAAGAGTAAAGAATTCCTGGGTTGAAATTCTCCTTCAAATACGGTATTAATTGCAGTCTTACCTTGTTTCTGGTAAAGATAGGTTCAGCATTGGTGCTGTCAAATCTCACCTGAAGAGCGTTTTCCCTGCAGTAAGCTTCAATATTCTCTCTGACTGATTCAATTAGAGGCCTGACTATACTGCCCCTGACCGGTTCTATTCCTTTTAAGCCTTCAGGTCCACTTCCCCGTATGAGGTTAATCAGCATGGTTTCGACACTATCATTCAGATTGTGACCAACAGCAATTTTATTGGCTCCGGTTTGAGCCAGAAGTTCATGAAAAAACGCATATCTTGCCTGCCTTCCTGCTTCTTCCACCGTGATTCTTTCTTTTTGCGCAAGTTCTTTAACATCAATAAACCTTGTAAATACATGCAGGCCTAAGCTAAAGGCAAAGTCTTCTACGAACCTTTGGTCTTCCTCTGCTTCATCTCCTCTAATCCCGTGATTCAGATGGGCTGCAAACAGCTCTATCTCAAGTTTATCCTTTAAACTGTTAAGCACATGGAGCATACAAACAGAATCAGGTCCTCCCGACACACCTGCTATCAACTTGTCTCCTGGCTGAAGCATGTTGTATTTTTTAATGGTAGCGTAGACGGCATCATCGACACTCAAGTAATCCACTGGTAATCCTCACTCTGTTTACTTCTTTCAAATCTATATTAATGAAACTTGTCCAGATTTGCAAACTTTGTATATTGTCCAAGCCACGCCAACTCCACTACCCCTGTAGCTCCGTTTCTATGCTTGGCAAGTATAACCTCAGCAATATTTTTCTTTTCAGACTCAGGGTTATAATAATCATCCCTGTAAAGAAACATTACAATATCTGCATCCTGTTCTATTGCACCTGACTCCCTAAGGTCACTGAGAATAGGCCTGTGGTCTGAACGGGTTTCAGGAGCTCTGCTTAGCTGTGAAAGCGTAATCACAGGAACATTTATCTCCTTTGCAAGGATTTTTAATGACCTGGAAATCTCGGAAATTTCCTGCTGGCGGTTTTCGGTTCTGCCCCTACCCTGCATAAGCTGCAGGTAGTCAATAACAACCAGTCCCAGATTCTTCTCTAACTTGAGTCTCCTGCACTTAGCCCTGATTTCCATAATTGAAATTCCAGGGGTGTCATCTATGTAGATTGGGGCTTCAGACAGCGGTCCCAACACTCTGGCAAGCTTGGGCCAATCATCCTCCTCGAGTTTACCTGTTCTAATTCTCTGGCTGTCAACCATGGCTTCGCTGCATAGCACTCTGTTAACCAACTGCTCCCTCGACATCTCAAGACTAAAAATAGCTACTGGTATACGTGAATGTATTGCCGCATTCTGGGCAATATTCAGAGCAAATGAGGTTTTCCCCATAGATGGCCTTGCAGCAAGAAGTATCAGGTCTGACGCATGCAAGCCTGAAGTCTTGCTGTCAATATCGGTAAACCCCGTTGGAACACCGGTGATATACCCTTTTGAATTATACAGCTCCTCTAGTTTATCGAATGTCTCTATAAGTACATCCTTTATAGGAAAAAAACCTTGATTCGAACGCCTTTGAATAACGTCAAAGATTTTTTTCTGGGCCTGGTCAATTATTATTGAAACTTCTTCAGAAGCCTCAAATCCTGCATTAATAATCTCGCTTGAAGCCTTGATAATCCTTCTCAGTATGGATTTCTCTTCAATTATTCTGGCATAATGCTTTACGTTAGCAGTTGTAGGCACCATATCTACAACATTAGACAGATATTCAATGCCTCCAACGCTATCCAACGTACCTCTGATTCCCAACTGCTCCTTAACACTTATTATATCTACAGGTTTATCCCTTTCAAACAGGTCAAGAACTGCTTCAAATATTTCCCTGTGGTCCTGCCTGTAGAAATCGTCAGGTTTAAGCAGCTCGGTTACTACAGGTATTGATTCTCCATCGATAAGTATGGCACCAAGCACCGATTGTTCTGCTTCAATATTGTGCGGCGGAACTCTTCCTAATAAATCTTCCATAACAACTCCTCAATTCTCTATGCACTCAAACCTTCAAATTTAATGCCGGAACCTGGATATATTTAATTGAACCTATTCCAATTCAACGTTCACCTTAAATTTTGATGTGACTCCCTCATAAAGCTTTACTTCAACCTCTTCTGTTCCCAGGCTTTTCAAAGAATCATTCAAAAGAATTTTTCTTTTGTCGAGATTTATTCCGTGTTTAGTTTTAAGATTGTCGGCTATATCCTTGGACGTAATTGAACCAAAAAGTTTTCCGTTATCTCCGGCTTTCGCCTTTATAGTTACGGTAATCCGGCTAATCTTCTCAGCAAGTTCCTTTGCGGATGCAATCTCTTTATCCTTTCTTGCCTTTTCGGCAGCTTTCCTCTGGTTAAGTGTATTCACGTTGGATTGGCTGGCTTCAACCGCAAGCTGCCTGGGCAGGAGGAAGTTTCTTGCATACCCGTCACTTACATTTATCAGGTCTCCCTTCTTCCCTTTCCCTTTTACATCTTCCTGCAGAATCACTTTCATATCCTAACCTCCTTCTATTAACTAAAAAACCCTTATTATTCTCAAATACCCTTTATGGCGGCAATCAATTTTCAACCGTCTTCTGTTCATCAATATACTCAGATATTTTCTCTTTCAGTATTTCCTTGGCCTCTTCTATATCTACATCGGTCAACTGAGCTCCTGCAAGTGTAATATGCCCTCCACCGCCCAACTTTTCAAGGATTACCTGTACGTTAATGTCTCCAAGGGACCTCCCACTAATGGACACAGAACCATTAGTGCGGCACAATACAAACGAAGCGGTAATACCACTTATGCCGAGCAGCTCATCCGCTGCCTGTGCGGTGATAAGAGGGGCATTCTTGGTGTGGTCGGGGCACACTGATATCGCTATGTCACTCACTATTTCTGCACTTTTAACCACTTCCGCCCTTGCTATATAAGTATTAAGGTCATTCTGAAACAGCTGTTTGACAGCAATGGTATCAACGCCAAATCTTTTGAGAAATGTTGCTGCTTCAAATGTCCTTATTCCCGTCTTGAACGTAAAATTCTTGGTATCTATAACCATACCAGCATACAAAGCCTCAGCTTCGAGCAGGCGAAGCTCAATTTTTCCCTCATGGTATTGAACTATTTCGGCAACAAGCTCACAAGCAGATGAAGCATAGGTCTCGTGAAATGATAAGACTGGATCGCTTATAAAGTCGGTTCCCCTTCTATGATGGTCTATAACCACCACCTTATCGGTAAACTTTAATAATTCCGGGCACTCTGTCAGGGATGGTCTGTGCGTATCAACAACAATAAGAAGTGTGTTCTTTCCTACCCTGTCAATTGCCTCATTCTTATTTATGATAACTCCTTCATATTCCTTGTCTTTATTCATCTTTTCAATTACGCTGTCAATCATTACATTTGAACTGTTCAATACAATGTACGCCTTTTTGCCGTTGCTCCTTGCAAGCCTTAACAACCCCAAGGCTGCACCTATTGAATCCACATCGGTATTCACATGTCCCATTATCATAACCTGTTCAGACTGATTAACCAATTCTCTGAGGGCATGTGCAATAACCCTTGCTTTAACCCTGGTTCTTTTCTCTACTTCCTTGGTTCTTCCACCATAGAAGCTAAACTTGTCCCGGTTCTTAACCACCACCTGGTCTCCACCCCTTCCAAGAGCAATATCCAAGGATGCAAGGGCAAAACTCAGGTTCTCTGAAAAACTTTCAGCATTCATCCCTATCCCTATACTTAACGTAACCGGTATCTTATTTCCTATATCAATTTCCTTTATGGTATCAATTATCTCAAATTTCTTTTCCTCAAACTTTGCAAGAAACCTGGTCTCAAAGAAAAAGAGGTACTTATCCCGCTCGAACTTCTTTAGTATACCTCCTGAGGGAGAAGTCCAGGAACTTACTTTCCTATCAATTTCGGCCAGTATCTGAGGTTTAACTGCATCATCAGTATTCTGCATAAGTTCTTCATAATTGTCCACAGTTATTATCGCTGTAACCGGTCTGGTATGCTCAAACTTTTGCTGGATATTTTTCTGTTCGGTCTGGTCAAGTAGATAGAGCATAGCAATGTATCTGGGCTTACCTCCTGCCTTCTCAAGATTTACGTAGTTCCCCACAACCCAGTAGTGCCGGTCTCCTATGGTCAGTGCTGCAGATACATTTTTTTCAGGCAGTATCTCTTCATCATCAAACAGGCCTTGAAGCATTTCTTTCACTGGTTTAGCATCATCATCTTCTTCAATAACCTTGGAAAATAGAGAATTATACCAGATTATTTCTCCCGTTGGCTCTGCAACCAGAAGAGGAAGTGGAAACCTTAATAAAGTATCCTTTGTAACCGAGTCAATATCAAATTTCAGGTTTTCAAGATACCTGACTATCTGTTTCTTCCTTAAATTATTATCACTTAAAGAATATAAGAGGACTACCCCAAAGATAACAAATCCCGGGATTATCATTACAGGTTTCAGGAAACCAATTACCAGGACAAGGCAAAAAATGCATGCCAGGTATATGGTTACTTTTGGGAGAAAAAGTCTCGAAAATCTAAGGTTGTTCATATCCTATTATCCACCTTTGCAGGGTAGTGTTTCTTTCGCTATACTTAACCTTTCTCTTCAGAAGCTCGATTATAACTCAGGTGATGAGAAAGCTCAGATAAGTCGCCATAGTACTTCTCAACATCATGTTCCTCTATGATGCCCAGTCTGATTTTTTTCTGAATTTTTAGCTCAAGTGCATTATATGCAATTCCCAATCTTCTGGCCAATAAATATGTAACTATAATAATGTTGGACACTGCATCGGCGGCTGCGTCCCTGACTTCCTCTTTTGCACCATTCACCATACTTTTAAACAGCAGTGCAACATCAGCCAGAAGCTGGCTCTTAAGCCAATCCAGTATCTTTATATTCCTGGTGATATCAATATCGGACTCTTTTCTATTGCCTGTCAAACCTTATCCATCCTTCCCATTTAATTTGGATAGTCTAATTCAAGCGCGGGTATGAACCCAACAATCTGAAAAAGGAAGTCTTCCTATCCACCATTGTCAATGCATCCCTGATGTCCGGTTCGTCTTTATAACCCTCTATATCTACAAAGAATATATATCTCCCTAACTGGTTCTTTGCCGGCCTGGATTCAATCCTGGTAAGGTTTATATCCCAGAGATTAAAAATGTCCAGAACTCTGTAAAGACTGCCGGGCTTATCCTCAGTTGAAAATACAATAGATGTTTTATTATAGGCACAAGTTCTCTCTGAATCCTCTAGTGCCACAACCACAAATCTGGTCGCATTATTTATATCGTCCTGTATACCTGTATAAACCTGAACCAGGTCATAAACTTCTCCAGCTTTAGGATTTGCTATAGCCGCCCACTTTTCCTGTGACTGGGCAACCTGTTTTGCTCCTTCTGCCGTGCTCAGCGTATACCTGGTTTCCACACCGGGAAATTCTGCCTGCAAGAATTTACTGCACTGAGCCAGGGCCTGCGGATGTGACAGTATTAACTTTATCTCCTGTTTCAAGGTCTCTTTCCTTGACAACAGGCAGTGTCTTACCGGAAGGATAATTTCACCCTTTATTTTTAATTCAGTATTCTCTGCTAGTATATCAAGAGTGACATTTACCGAACCTTCTATGGAGTTTTCTATGGGAACCACAGCACAGTCAACTTCTTTGGAATGGACATGGCTGAGAACATCATAAATGGTAGGACACTCAACCTGCATACACTCCCCCATATTTTCAACCAATATCTCTACTGCTTCCTGACAGTAAGTGCCTGACGGCCCCAGATAACCTACTTTCATATTTACCTCTTTCCGAAGAATGGTTACTTATAGTATTGGGTGTTAAGGGAACACACCAGTTGTTCCCGCAATATGTCCTCTTTACAATGGAAATTGTATAACCGCTAAAAATTATTGTCAACCTTTATTCGGTCCACTGCCTGAACGGTACTGCTAGTTGTATCTACTTCATTGATTCAATCAACTGCCGCGCTTTTTGAGCCGCAGAACCGGCATCCTTTGCATAGACATCTGCACCAATTTGTTTCGCAAAGCTTTCGGTTACGGGAGCACCTCCCACCATTACTTTTACATTTTCTCTTATTCCGGCTTTCCTAAGTTCTTCAATAACTACACGCTGTTGGAGCATAGTTGTTGTCAGTAGAGCAGACAGAGCTAAAACCTGAGCTTTACTTTGCCTTACTGCTTCCACGAATTTATCTGCTGGAACATCCACTCCCAGGTCAATTACTTCAATACCCGCACCGACCATCATCATACTTACCAGGTTTTTACCTATATCATGCTGGTCCCCCTTCACTGTACCGATAACTGCTTTTCCCACAGGCTTCACTCCTGTTTTTTCAAGGACTGGTCTCAGACAATCCAGAGCAGACTGCATAGCCTTTGCAGCCATAATTACCTCGGGTAAGAAAATATCCCCTTCTTTGAACTTTTGTCCGACTTCCTCCATTGCAGCAATCAGGCCTCTGTTGAGGATATCTTCAGGTGGTATTTGTTTTTCAAGTGCTTCTACTGTCTTTGATTGAACCAGCTTCGCATTTCCAGCCTGTAAAGCCGTCAGAATTTCATTTAATATTATCATATTACCTCCGGATACACATAAGGGCGACCCGTCCGGCCACCCCTATTACTGCTGCATGTAAAACTATCCTGATGTATATCGGCACTATGCACCATCAGCCTGCTTATTCTGCTGTGTATGGCAGAAGTGCAATATGTCTCGCTCTTTTGATTGCTATGGTCAACTGACGCTGGTGCTTTGCACAATTACCGCTTATTCTTCTCGGAAGAATCTTACCCCTTTCGGATATAAACTTTCTCAGTCTTCCTACATCCTTATAATCAATACTTTCAACCTTATCTATGCAAAAGGAACAAACCTTTTTCTTTACCCTTCTCATTCTCGGGTTTCCAGAACCTCTATCCGAGGAATTTCTTTTTGGCATAAACTCTCTCCTTTCAAGTTACACTGCTAAAACGGCAAATCATCATCGTTTACAACTGTAAACAAATCATCATTCTGGCCTGAGCCATCATTATCCTGGGATTTACTTCTGTCTTCATCCTTTCTCTTGGAGTCGGCAAAGTATGCTTCGTCGGCAATTACCTCAGTGATATAGTGCCTTTTATTTTCATTATCATCCCATGTTCTGGTCTGAAGCCTGCCGCACACTACTACCTGTCCACCCTTTGTAAAGTACTTGCTGCAGAACTCTCCAAGTTTACTCCATGCAACAATAGGAAAGAAATCAGTCTGCCTTTCTTCTCCCTGTCTTGCAAATCTCCTGTCAACAGCAAGAGTAAAGGAGCAAACAAGCGTATTGTTTGTATTCGTATACCTGACTTCAGGGTCTTTTGTTAACCTGCCCATTAGCATTACTTTGTTTAACACAGAATTCACATCCCCTAATTACAAAATGTATTCTTTGAGCTTCGAATAAGAACTATAAAAGGGTATTCCCCTACTTATCCTTATTGATAACGATATATTTGACTACACCATCTGTAATCTTATATACCCTCTCCAGCTCATGGATAAATGTAGAATCCGCACTGAAGTTGGCCATTACATAATAACCTTCATTAACCTTCTCAATCGGGTAGGCCAGCTTTCTTTTTCCCCACTCTTCAATACTCTCCAGGGCAGCAGAAGACTCAATAAGGCCTTTGAACTTCTCAATAATGCCTTTGGTTGCTTCTTCATCCAAACCGGAGTCGATAATAAAGATGGATTCATATTTATTTGCCATGCGCTCTTCACCTCCTCCCGGACATAAGGCCCCACATCTTGGTATGGAGCAAGGAATATTTTGTGAAGGTATTTTATCACACACCTTTATATAAAGCAAACATTTTCCTGGATAATGACAATTTACTTTGATTAATCTCTTTACTTGCCTAATGGATAAATTCTTAAAAATCTTTTGCATCTTGAAATATGATTTATTGGTTTGTTTCTCTCATGATTATATAATATATTCTATTCTTGCGGTTATTCCTTGGTAAAGATTTACCTATTGTATACGTTGTCGACAACCCCCGTCCCCTTGTCACCTAGTATAGTTTTACCTGCACACTAAGCAGCAAAGTATGAAGGAAAACGAATTAACTGGCGAATAAGTTATGAAGAAATCCTAGATAAACTATGCGAAGTTATGCTAAAATTTCAAGAAGAATTGACAGGACGTCAATTTATAGATATCAGTGTGAAACCCGCGGCCCCCCTATGCGTGCTTTTCCTCTGGTCTGCACTCCACCAATTCCGTCAAATCCTGTATTTGTGTTCTCAACAACTTCATTAATGGATAAAATTCTATCTATCCCTGTACTTGCAACCCTTTCAGCTACAATCACCGGATCCAGGGCATTAATAAGAATCCGTTTAGGTGAACTGGAAAAATTGGCTCCTGCATCAAGTATTGCTTCGTAGTTTGACTGACACGCTCCGGCAAATATAACAAGATTATCAAGAGATTTTTCATATTTTCTGGCCTGTCTGACTGCTTCAACAAAGTGCTTTGAGTTTCTGTAGTTGTCAAGCAGGGTGTAATCCTGACTTCCCTTAACCATACCGTCATGCCCTGTAAGCACAAGTATATCCGGGTTATGCTCCTTGAGCAGTTCCATAACTCTCAGCGGCTGCTCTTCTTCGGGAACTTCAACAACTTCTGCATTCAGTCCCAGATTATTATAATAGTCCCTGCATTTTTCCACAAATTCTTCTGCTCCATCCATATGCAGTATCTTCCCTGCTCTTTCAAACATATCCATAGTTCTGTAAAACGGGACCTTTGTCTGACTTAAAAACTCTTTATCCCTCTTTGTTTTTATGTTCTGAATACTTTTTCTCACCCAAGTATCTATTTGCCTGGAGCTTTTATCAGCTTCATCATCTGAAACCATTTTCAGGTCCTCCTCAGGGGAGTCAGCCTCTATCCTGTAATCTACCCCCCTGAGAATCACGTTTTTATCTCCTGTTTTATCCCTGCTGATTTTGGTAACCCTGAACATCAGGTCACCTCCGTAAGACTTTCTTACCACTAAATCTCCAACCTTGATACCTGACATATTCTTCTCCACCTGTAATCTGTGTTTGATATATATTATGTTAACCCGTGTCCGGGTGGTTCCTTTTATTATCTTCTATGTTAAAAACCGAAATTTAAACCGCCTGCCTTAAAATTTGAAAACATCAGAAATAATGACTTCCATACGAATTAAAGATTTTTTTTTGTTTAAACTATTATAGGAAAATCAAACAACAACTTAACAAGGGAGGTTGGATAATGCGGATAGACAGAACCAATGATCCTATTAACAGAGTTAAATGTGTCGTAAATACCTGCGAATACTATCAGTCCGGAGACTTCTGTGTCGCTCAGAAAATTGAAGTTCAGCCAAGAAATGCGCGCGACACACAGGATACCGACTGTGCTACATTCAGACCAAAAGGATAAGAGGGATTATCCCTCTTATCCTTTTGGCTTCTCCATCTACCTGCCGCATTTCAGAGTCCAGGCCTTTATTTCTGTTTTTGTTCTGTTATAATATATAATGATTTTACTGAATATCAGGAGGACTGCTTTGGACCTTTACAATAAGTATTCCGATTACTTAAAAAGAAGGTACGGAACAAAGGTATATAAACTCCCCATTAACATACCTGCCACCTGTCCCAACCGAGACGGGAGCATAAGCAGAAATGGCTGTATTTTCTGTGGTGATGAAGGTGCAGGGTTTGAGAATCTCTCAAATACAATAGGTGTAAGAGAACAGCTTGAAACAAACATGAAATACATAAAACAAAAATACAAGGCGGCTCAGTTCATTGCATACTTTCAGAACTTTTCCAACACCTATCTCACCCCCAAACAGTTCACAGAATATATCCTTCAAGCAGTAACAGGTGATATTGCTGCGATATATATTTCTACCCGGCCCGACTGTATCACTGACACCCAGTTGGACTTCCTAGAGAGCCTTAAAACCCAGAGAAAACTAGATATTGTCCTGGAAATAGGTCTGCAGACAGTAAACCACCATACCCTGAAAATTCTTAACCGCGGGCACACACTGGCGGAATTTATTGATGCCATATCCAGAACAAAATCCCGGGGACTGGAAACATGTGCCCACTATATCACTGATCTGCCCTGGGATACACAGGATGATGTTATTGAAGGTTCAAAAATACTGTCGGCTCTGGGGGTTAATCAGGTAAAACTTCACTCCCTTTATATACTAAGAGATACTAAGCTTGGAGAAATGTATGAGGACAATATTGTCAGCCCCGTCTGCATTGAGGAATATATCGAAAGAACTATCGCCTTCCTGGAATACCTATCCCCTGAGATTGTTGTACAAAGATTGATAGGCAGGGCTCCGAAAGATAGAACCTTGTTCTGCAATTGGGGTATGAGCTGGTGGAAAATAAGGGACATGGTAGAAGAAAAAATGCACCGCGATGGGGCATATCAGGGAAAGCGGTTTAACTATCTGTCACCCGAAACTACTCAGCATGCTGCAGAAGACTAGAAAATGAATAACCCTTTGATAATTAAAAGCCGCAGTTCTTGTGCGGCTTTTAATTATCAGGTTCCCGAATCTTTTTTAATTAACACCTCTCACTTCACAGTGTGCAAACAGCTCCTTCAGGTTATCCACTACATTCAGAATATATTGGGTATCTCTCGGACTCTTATTCAGGTATTCCTGGTCCAGAGTAATATTGTTCCTGAACTGCTGTATCACATACCGTCTGCTGCCTGCTATGGACTGAGCTATCTTTTCTATATCTTTTTCATCCAGGTCAGGCAAAAAAGTAGTGCGAAATTCATAATCAATACTGCTGCTTAACACCAACTGTATAGTTTGCCTAATCTTATCAACATCGACCGGGCATCCTGCTACATCATGGTACTTCTCAGCGGGGGCCTTGACATCAACAGCTATATAATCTATCAACCCTTTTTCAATAAGGCTCCTTACCGCTTCAGGATTTGTGCCGTTTGTATCCAGCTTGACCTTATACCCTATGTCCCTGATTGAACAGATAAGGTCCTCAAGTCCCTCCTGCAGGGTAGGCTCTCCTCCGCTTATACATACTCTATCAAGCATGCCATACCTCTTGTTCAGGAAGTCCATAACTTCTTCAAATGTAACTTCTTCGGTTTCAGCATGCCTGTCAACCAGACCCGGGTTGTGACAGAATCTGCACCTCATATTGCATCCCTTTAAGAATATGGTACAACATAAGTGCCCAGGATAGTCAACTGTTGATAGTTTCTGGAAGCCACCTATTTTCATATGGCTTCCTCCTTCAATACATATTTCCTCCGGTTTATATATTCTTCTCTCTTGCCTTCATTGTAATTATTAATAGGCCTGAGGTATCCTACTACTCTTGACCATACCTCGGTCTTCTCTCCACATTCGCTGCAGACATATTGCTCTCCCTTCAAGTATCCGTGATTCTGGCAAATACTGAAGGTTGGAGTCAATGAAACATACGGAAGCTTGTAGTTTTCAAATACCTTCTTTATCAGATTGGCAGCAATCTTTGGTTCAGGTATGTTTTCACCCAGGTACAGGTGCAGAACCGTACCTCCTGTATATAGGGACTGCAGTTCGTCCTGCAAATCCAGAGTCTCAAAAATATCATCAGTATGTTCAACAGGAAGGTGGGTAGAGTTATTATAGTATGGAACCTCCTTGCCGGCAGTAATAATATCGGGATATTTCTGTTTATCTAACCTGGCAAGCCTGTATGCCGTACCTTCTGCAGGCGTTGCTTCAAGGTTATAGAAATGTCCTGTCTCTTTCTGGAACCCGGTAAGAAGTTCTCTCAGGTAATTCATTATTTCAACGGCTGTTCTCTGCCCTTCCGGTGTTGCAATATCTTTTCCTATAAGGTTCAGTAGAGCTTCATTCATTCCAATTACTCCAATGGTGCTGAAATGATTAATCCAATACTGCCCGAACCTTTCCTTTATACCCTTGAGATATCTGGATGAGTATGGATAAAGTCCGTTCACAGTCTCTCTCTCTATTATTTTTCTCTTTATCTCCAGCGAAGCTTTGCCCTTCTCTGCAACTTCCTTAAGCCTTTCCTTAAATTCATCCATTGTACTTGATAAATACCCAATACGAGGCAGGTTAATGGTAAATACCCCTATTGACCCGGTAAGAGGATTGCTTCCGAATAGTCCTCCTCCCCTTTTACGCAGCTCGGTGGTATCCAGTCTCAGCCTGCAGCACATTGAAAGCGCATCTTCGGGAGACAGGGTGGAATTTACGTAGTTTGCAAAATACGGAATTCCGTACTTGCTTGTAATTTTCATAAATGACTCAACTACCGGTGACTCCCAATCAAAATCTCTGGTAACATTTATGGTCGGTATGGGGAAAGTAAACACTCTGCCCTTGGCGTCTCCTTCAAGCATAACTTCGCAGAAGGCCATGTTTATCATATCCATTTGCTCCTGGAACTCCCCATACGTTTTATCCATCTGCTTGCCACCCACTATAACCGGCTGGTCTTTTAAGGACGCAGGTACCTTAATATCAAACGTCAGATTTGAAAACGGACACTGGAATCCAACCCTTGTAGGAACATTAATATTAAATATAAATTCCTGCATAGCCTGTTTGACCTGGGCATATGAAAGATTATCATAATAGATGAACGGCGCAGAATATGTATCAAACCCTGACCAGGCCTGAGCCCCGGCTGTTTCTCCCTGAGTCGTAAAAGTGGAGTTGATAATCTGGCCCCAGAACGCACGCAGATGTTTTGCAGGTTTGCTTTCAACCTTGCCCTCTACTCCTCCGAAGCCTTCTATGAGAAGCTGCTTCAAATCCCATCCGGCACAGTATGGTCCGAAGAAACCAAGGTCATGAATATGACAGTCGCCGCTTTCATGAGCCTGACGTATGTCTTCCGGATATATCTCATGCAGCCAGTAATTCTTGGTGAATATTTCTCTGACATAGTTATTTAAACCATTTATACTCTTGTGTGTATTTGCATTCTCCTTAATAAGCCAATCCTTGTCCCCAAGATAGTTGGAGAACATATTTATTGTTGCACCTATGAGTGCATTCATCTCCCTCGAAGCTCTACGCTTTTCCCTGTAAAGTATGTAGGCTTTTGCCGTCTTTGCATGACCATTTTCTATAAGCACCTTTTCGACTACGTCTTGTACTTCTTCTACGTGGGGGATTTTTTCAGAAAACTTCCTCTCCAGAATTTTTTCTACTTCTGCGCACAGATATTCTGCCCTAGAATAATCTTCTCCTCCGCATGAACGCGCTGCTTTAAAGATTGCCCTCATAATCTTTTCGGGTACGAAATCTTCCACTGTCCCATTTCTTTTCCTTATACTGCGTATCATGATTAGTCCCCCAATCTGTTTAGTGTGATTTGTAAACATGTAGGAAGTTATGCACTGCTGCGAATACAGATTTAACTGTAAACATAACTTCAATGTGTCGATAAATGTTTTTTAGAGAATTTAAACTTCTAATCAGTAGTAGAAGCTTTAGCTGCCGTAAATTGAAAATATTGCTGTGCTGGATCCTAACACAACAATATTTAGTTGTCTATATTATATTATAAACTAAATGTTGTGTCTATACATAATTTTTATCCTTTTGTACGATTTTATAAAACCCCTTTCTCAATTGCAAATTTCAAAAGAAATGAAAAATCTGAGAATACATCTATATATTGTCCATTCTTTATAAAATACTAGCTAAATTGTATGTATAAAATTTATTACCAGGTCTTATAACCCGCTGTAACACAATGACTTGCGCGGCATTTCCTTCCCGAGGGTTTTCTATATTATTGCATAAAAGCTTGCAGTCAATAAAATTGGTCTATCGCCGGTTAGGTAGGAGTAAAATTATTAAGTAACCATTTATGAAACCCGCCTCACAAAGATAGAAGTGAAAACCTGAGCAATGTTAATCCTTAGGAGGAATCAAATATATGGGTAAAGTCTGCAAAATATGCGGAATAACCTCGTCCGGGCAAAGGACTTGTAATTGTACATACAGCAAAAGCCCCTGCCTACCGATTAGGAAATACTGGAGAGGTTTACTGCTTACAGGGGTTCAGGCAGCCTCAGCCGGAATATTTTTTGTTGTGCTTGTATATCGCATTGCATTCTGCTGTCCCGAATGGCTCCCATTTATAAACAGAATACTTGGTATGGGCAGCTATCTGAATACCTATACCCATGCACCCCAGATACCTTTTACAGAAATTTTCACTAAGACTTTTATTTTTATATTTATCCAATTCTTTTTACTTGCAGGTCTTTTTTACATATCGGGCAAAATACTTGGAACAAAAGAAGGTTCTTTTAGTCTTTTGCTTTCAGCGATGAGCGAGGGATGCACAATACATGCTACTCTCTTGATTTTATCAGCTTTAACTCTGACCTTCTCGCCATTATTAACTATGGTAGTTCTGGTGTTTGGATTCTTCTTCACACTGCTGGTAAACCATACCTCAGCATGCGGGGTATTTAGAATCAAAAAACACAGAGCCCAATACTCCACTTCGGCCGTCTATATTTTTTACTTTCTTCTCCTTAGCCTGTTAGTCGCTGAAACGTTAAATATTCCTATCAAATGGTAATCCTGTCTTTAATCTTCTCATACTTCGAATCGCCAATCCCATTCACCTTCATAATATCCTGTGGGGCTTTGAACAAACCATTCTTGCTTCTATAGTCAATGATTTTCTGAGCCGTCGAAGGACCAATGCCTGGAAGCCTGTCAAGCTGCTCAAGGCCTGCCGTATTTATATTTACTAGTGTATTCTCCTCTCCTCCGGCTTCAGCCTGACCATGGTTTTCTCCAATTACTCCAGAAGAATCAGCTGGTGCTTTTCGGGGAGGCAGCACATCAGGCTGAACCCCTGGTTGGGGTTTTCTGGTTAATGTCTCTGATGCACTTCCACTGTCTTTTGCAGGTGAAGCTCCGGCAGGCCTGCTTTTAACATCCTCTCCACTTATATCGGGAGGCCTTTCGTCCTTCGAAGGTATATATACCTGCTTTCCATCCTGCAGCTTGTATGCCAGATTAATAACTTCAAGGTCTGCATCCTCCAGAGCTCCTCCTGCTACCTCTACGGCATCTGATATTCTGCTCCCTTCAGGTATTCTGACCAGACCGGGTTTTCTAACCTGTCCAATCACATGCACCAGAATCTCTTTCGATTTGCTTGTCTTGCCATCCTCTTCAGGTTTGTTCACTTCTCCGTCATTACCCTGGGGATATTTATTTACATTGCTCTCACTGTCAAACACAACCTGACCAGCCATACTTTTCTTAACAATGCTGTACCCACATGATGCAATAACCAGAGCAAGAATACATCCAATAATTATCAGGCTCTTTCGGTTCACATTGGGCATCTTGGTACCTCCGTTGTTACTATTTTGAAAGCGTACTGCTTGTATACTTAATTTTACTATTTAAAAAAACCAAAAACACAAAAAAAAAGCAAAAAGCATAATTTCTACCCTGAACGACAGATTGATGCTTTTCAGGAGTAAAATTATGCACTTTGCAATAGTTTTCTTAAAATAGCCAGAGCTTCTTTTCTTCTACTTGTTTTTGCCCAAAACCTTTTTTATTGTACTATTAGTAAACGGTATGGAAACATAGCCGTGAACACCTAAATCAGAGTCTTTCAATGGTGTATTGGAAATACTGTTGGAAGACATAATAACAATTTTTGTCTCAAAGTTCTTTAAAATATGTTTAGATGCCTCATATCCATCCATTTCCGGCATTATAAGATTCATAAATATAAGGTCGGGTTGAAGGATATGTGCCTTTCTTACAGCTTCCAGGCCGTTTGCCGCCTCATATGTTTCGGTGAACCCCATACTGGTCAGCATGTTTTTTAGGATGGTACGCAGAAACCTTGAATCATCAACAATTAGTATGTTCATAGCTCTCTCCCCGAATCACTTTTAATTTATCCAAGGTAGGATTTTCTCAAGCAGGTGTTTAAGGCAAAAACCTTATCACGATATTATTTCTTCAAGCCGCATTAAACATTTAAATTTTTTCTTGATTCCTATTTTAATATAATGTGTATATTTTCAGCCGAATTTTTGTTATACTTTTATTATATCATTAATTGAAATTTTTTAAAATAAGTTCTTGTTTGCCACATATATTCTTCACCAATGCTCGGAGGCTTACAATGCAAAAAGTTTTTACATCAGTTGTATTCATATTGTTGGTTCTATGTTTAAATAACCAAACATATGCCCAGGAAGACTTCCCCAAAACCGATTCTCCATCGGTAATTCTTATAGATTCAAAGACCGGACAGATTTTATATGAAAAAAACAGCAAGGACAAATTATTCCCTGCCAGTATAACCAAGGTTATGACTGCCCTTCTTGTACTGGAAAACTGCAGACTGGATGAGGAAGTTGAAGCCAGTAAAAGGGCGGTATTCGAAATTGAGTATGGGAGCAATAATATAGGTATACAACCCGGAGAAATACTCACAGTAGAGCAGCTTCTGTATGCTCTTATGCTGAGCTCGGCTAATGAAGCGGCTAATGTTTTAGCCGAACATGTTGGGGGATCAATCGAAGGATTTGCAGACATGATGAATACACGGGCTAAAGAGCTGGGTACCATTAATACTCATTTTGTAACTCCCAATGGTCTCCACAAAAATAACCACTATACCACTGCATTTGACATGTCTCTTATAGCAAAACAGGCAATGACAATCCCAAAATTCCGGGAAATAGTATCTACCACCTTGCATAAGATTCCGGACACAAACAAATATACCAAGGGTGATAGATACTGTCTCAACAGTAACAGGCTTATTAGAGAAACTCATTTGCCGGGAACAAAGGGCTATTACTACCCTTACGCAATAGGTATAAAAACAGGCTATACTACAAAAGCCAATCACACCCTCATTGCAGGAGCACTAAAAGATGGAATGGAACTGATTGCCGTATGCATGAATGCTCAGAACCAAAACGGCACAATGCAGACCTACAGCGACTCAACCAGACTCTTCGAGCATGTATTCAATAATTATCATATAGAATGCCCTGTCAAGGCGGGTCAGGAAATAGAAGAGATACCTGTTGCAAACTCGCCCAAGAACACTACTCTTAAGATTCTAGCAAAGGATGATGTACAATTTATTCTTTCGAACAATCCATCTGAAACATACACCACAAATAAGGTAATAAACGCTCCCTTGGAAGCACCTATCCATCAGGATAAGGTAGTAGGGTATATGGAGTTCCTTGTAGATGGAGTGGTAGTGGGGAAAACCAATCTGACTGCCGCGTCAGGAATAGAGGCAATACCCCTGACATCCACAACAATAAAAGAGGCTGCATGGTTCACGCTTATAGTTTTGCGTAACATTGCTTTAGTTCTTGTGGTATTATTTTCATTGCTGGTTCTTTATGCAAAAACTAAACGCCGCAGAAAAAAACGCAAATCAAATCTAACGAAAATTGAAAGACTCTTAAAAGAAGACTAAAAGCGCTTCCGCGCTCTTAGTCATGCATAATTGCTATGGCTTCTATTTCTACCTCGACATCTTTGGGAAGGCGGGATACTTCTACACATGAGCGTGCAGGAGGTTGGTCTTTGAAGTACCTCCCATACACCTCATTCACTTCTGAAAACCGGTTCATATCCTTTATAAACACCGTTGTCTTAATTACATTATCAAGACTGCTTCCAGCCTCTTCAAGGAGACCAGCCAGATTATCCAAAACCCTTTCGGTCTGAACCCTGATATCTCCGGCTACTACCTGCCCTGTTACAGGATCTAGAGGAATCTGACCCGATGTATAAACCATACCCCCAACCCTTACTGCCTGTGAGTAAGGCCCGATAGCTGCAGGAGCCTTTCCGGTTGAAACAGTTTCCTTATGCACGCCGTGCTGACACATATTCTCACCCCGTTCTTCATTTATCCGATGACTACCGCCGCTAAGACTCCCCTCTTCTTCAAGTGGGAGCATCAAAGATGGACACTATCGCTAAGATTTCTCTGAAATCAAGCGACTAGTAGTCTACGGCGGCACTACGTCCCTGGATAACGGCTTCTAAGATTCAGATGAAGCACACAAGGTGGACAATGATTTCTAAGTTATCAAAGATAACAAGAAATTATTAGCCAAAAAACTCCACCTGAATCCAAGAATCCTGTTTATCCTGTTCGGGTTCAGCCATCGCTTACTGCACTACGATGTTTACCAGCTTCTTGGGTACAATAATAATATTGGCAACTGACTTTCCTTCTATCAAGCTGCGGACTTTTGGACTCTCCATAGCAGCTTTTTCAGTCTGTTCCCTGTCCAAGCCGGCAGCAATACTAATCCGGTCTTTTACCCTTCCATTTATCTGTATTACAATTTCAATCTCTTCTCTCACCAGTACACGTTCATCATACTTCGGCCAGTTCTGATTGTGAACGCTCCCTTTACCCCCTATTAATTCCCATAATTCTTCGGTAATATGCGGGACAAACGGAGCAAGTATGGTTATCAGGTTTTCCAGCGCCTCTTTGACAGCCAGTGGATTCCTTTCTTCTGCAGTCACTTTCTCTCTATAGTAATACAAGGAGTTTACCAGTTCCATTACTGCACTTATTGCGGTATTGAAGTTAAACCGTTCTGAGATATAATCAGTAACCTTTTTAACAGCTGAATGCACGGCGTACCTCAACTCCTTGTCAGCCTGCGGTAGGTTATCGGGAATTTCACCATGGACATTTATTATAAGCGGTTGAAACTCCTCGACTATTCTCCAAACCCTGTTCAAGAACCTGTAGCAGCCTTCCACCCCTTGATCACTCCATTCAAGGTCCTTTTCGGGAGGCGATGCAAACAGTATGAAAAGTCTTGCCGTATCAGCGCCATATTTATCTATAATTTCCTCAGGACTTACAACATTGCCTAAGGATTTGGACATTTTTGCCCCATCCTTTAAGACCATTCCCTGCGTAAGCAGGTTGGTAAAAGGTTCCTCTACCGGCACGAAGCCCATATCATGCAGTGCCTTTGTAAAAAACCGGGAGTATAAAAGATGAAGTATTGCATGTTCAACTCCCCCGATATATTGGTCTACAGGCATCCAGTAACCTACATTTTCACTACTGAAGGGTTCATCCGGGTTTGTCGGGTCACAGTACCTGAGGTAATACCACGACGAGCATACGAATGTATCCATCGTGTCGGTCTCTCTTGTGGCCTTCCCTCCGCACGTAGGACACTCTGTGTGGATAAACTCCTCACTTGCAGCCAGAGGTGACTGGCCTCTCCCGGTAAATTTAACATCTGTGGGCAGCACTACAGGAAGCTGGTCTTGAGGTACCGGAACAATGCCGCATTTCTGACAGTAAACAATAGGTATAGGGGCTCCCCAGTACCTCTGCCTCGATATCAGCCAGTCCCGAAGCTTGAAGTTAACCTTTCTCTTCCCGAGCTTGTTCTCTTCAATATAATCTACTATCTTACTTATCATTTCACTACTGCTAATACCGTTAAACGGCGGGGAATTTACCATTACCCCTTCCCCATCATATGCCTCAGTCATGGAATCTCCATCCATCTGGCTTCCTTCAGGCTGTATTACAACTCTGACAGGGAGATTATACTTGCGGGCAAATTCAAAATCCCTTTGGTCATGTGCAGGCACACCCATAACTATTCCGGTACCATATTCGAGTAGGACATAGTTTGCAATAAACAGCGGTATCTTCTCTCCATTGAGGGGGTTTACTGCATATCTACCTGTAAATACACCTTCCTTCTCGGTTTCATTGGAAGTCCTGGTTATTTCATTCACGTGTTTTATCCTGTTTATCAGGTCTCTGCATGCTTCCTCATATGGTGTACCGCCAATCAGTTCTTCAACCATAGGATGCTCAGGTGCAATAACCATATAGGTTACCCCAAAGATTGTATCAGGCCTGGTTGTATAGACTACCATGCATTTTCCTGAGCCCTCAATCTTAAACTCTATTTCTGCTCCTTCACTTCTGCCTATCCAGTTCTCCTGCATAATCTTGACCTTTTCCGGCCAGCCTTTAAGTTTATCGATGTCATCAAGCAGTCTCTGTGCATACTCGGTTATTCTGAAGAACCACTGTTCCAAATCTTTCTTCCCCACCTCGGATTTACACCTTTCACACTTTCCATTTACCACCTGCTCATTGGCCAGTACTGTTTCACATGATGGGCACCAGTTGACATTAGACTTCTTCTTATAGGCAAGCCCCTGGTTATATAACTGGAGGAACATCCACTGTGTCCACTTGTAATAATCCGGCTTGCACGTAGCAACCTCCCTGTCCCAGTCATAGCTCAGTCCGAGACTCTTCAGCTGATTCCTCATATTATCGATGCACGAACAGGTCCATTTATCAGGATGAATTCCGTTTTTAATGGCGGCATTTTCGGCTGGAAGCCCGAATGCATCCCACCCCATGGGATTGAGAACACTATGTCCCTGCATCCTCTTGAATCTTGCCACAACATCTCCGATAGAATAGTTTCTTACGTGTCCCATATGAAGATTCCCCGACGGGTAGGGAAACATAACAAGAGAATAGTATTTCTTCTTACTCTCGTCACGTTCAACCCTGAAAGCTTTTTCATCTTCCCATGATTCCTGGCGCTTTTTCTCTATAGCTTTGAAATTATATGCCATCTTATGCCCTCCCATTTTCATCCTGCAGAACTTCTTCTGCGTCTGCCCATATTCTTTCCAGATTATAAAACAGCCTGTCATCCCTGTGGAATATATGCACAATAATGTTGTTGTAATCCATCAGAATCCACCTTGCACTGCTGTAGCCTTCAGCATGATGCAGCTTTACATCTCTCTCCTTCAGCCTTTGCTCAACTTCATCGGCAAGGGCCTTTATATGAGTTGTAGATGTACCGCTGCATATGACAAAATAATCAGCTATCAGGGTAATATCCTTTACGTTCAGTACCTTTATATCTTTAGCCTTTTTATCTTCGAGAACTTCCACAACAAAATCCAAAACCCTAGTCTCAACCTTATTCAAACACTAACCTCCATTCTTAAAATAGCTTGGTATAATCCAGCCCGGGATTCTTCTGAATCATACTATTCCGTGCACTTATGGTATCAGGGTGGATTAAACCTCCTTTAGAAATTACATGCCTTATACTCAAGTCCATTCCCATTATAACTGCTGCATCAAGATTAACTGAAGAAACCTTTCTCAAGCTTTCAACCTCGGGAAAGGCCCTGTCTTCAGAGATATAGTCGGCAACATAAAGAAGTCTTGACAAAAGCCCCATTCCTTCACAGCCGGTAGTGTGGCATCTTATTGCATTTAGTATCTCGCTGTCAATGATGCCAAACTCTATTCTCGCCAGTTCGGCTCCAACCGGGGCATGCAGTATGGCCGGCTCCCTTTCCTGAATACTGTCTACTAATATACCAAATTCCCCTGCAAGTTTCAATAACTCTTCATTATCTAAGCTCTTTGCGCAGTCATGGACCAGCCCCGCAGCAGCTGCTTTCTCCGGACTGCCTCCGTACACTTGTGAAAGCCTGACTATGGCATCCTTCACTGCAAGTGAGTGTACAAGTTTTTCAGGTGTTACCATGCATTTTAATTTTTCAGTCATCTGTTCGATAGTCATCCAATCATCTCCTACCTTTAATCAGGTATACAGGTTGTTCTCATAAATATACTGCTCCACACATTCAGGAACCATATATTTTATGCTCCTTCTGTTTTTTACTCTATCCCTTATTTCGGTTGACGTAATGGGTATCATAGGTATTTCGACTACATCTATACTACAGCCAGCATTCCTCAGCATGTCCACCTTGTCCTTCAGGCCGCTTTCCCACCCTCCCGGACGCGTCACAACCAGAAAGTCCACTTTCTTAATCAATTCCTGAGCATCCTTCCACTTCATAATCTCCCCTGCATTATCGGCTCCCACCACAAAATATGCCTTACATCCTGCAGGAAGAATACCACTTAGCTGTCTTACAGTATCAATAGTATACGAATATCCTTTCCTCTTAATCTCGATATCTGATATTTTAAAAGACGGATTGGTCCTGACTGCACAATCAACCATATTATATCTGTGAATGGAGGATGCCATACCCTCATAGCTTTTATGGGGAGGACTTCCTGCAGGGATGAAAAAAATACAATCCAGGTTCATTCTCTCTTTAACGCTTTCTGCAGCAATCAGGTGCCCGTAATGTACCGGGTCAAAGGTTCCTCCCATTATGGCAGCTCTTGAGAAATTATAAATATCCATAGTATATTTAGGCCTTCTCCTCAATAATTACTTCTAAAAAAGTATAACACTACCGTACTCAATTTTCAATTTCCTGAAACTTGTACTTCAGGGTTTGTCCGATGACTACCGACGCTAAGACTCCTCTCCTCTTCTAGTGGGAGACAAGCGGCGCTACGTCCCTGGATAACGGCTTCTAAGATTCAGTTGGACAAAAAACTCCTCCTGAATCCAAGAATCCTGTTTATTATTTACAGGTATAGGTGATTGCTATATAATTTACCTACACTGGTAGTGGAGGTAAATCAATGGACATATTGTTTCTGTCTATCTCAGCAGGCGGCGGGCACATGAAGGCTGCCGAGGCGCTAAAATCCCATATAGAAGAGAAGTACCCCGGTTCTCGTACAATGATAGTGGACTCACTGAGGTATATAAATCCTATAGTAGATAAACTGATTATTGGAAGTTACATCAATACACTTAAAAATACTCCGAAAATATATGGTAAGCTCTATGAGATAGCCGAGTCGGATGAGAACCTATCCGATGTCAGTACAACTGTAAACAGAATCATATCCTATAAAATCCGCAGGCTTGTTCGAGAGTTTGTTCCTGATCTGGTTGTCTGCACTCACCCGTTTCCTCTTCAAATGGCAACCAATCTGAAGAGGCAGTCACTGGTAAGGAGCAAAATTGTAACTATTCTTACTGATTATACTGCTCATCCTTTCTGGCTTCGCAGCGAGGTAGATGCTTACATAGTAGCTCACCCCGGTATGAAGTTTGAAATGATAAAAAGAGGAATAACCGAAGATATTATTCATCCCGTAGGTATACCTATATCCAAAGGCTTTTTAAAAGACTATAATAAAAGTGATATAAGAAAAGAGCTTGAGCTTGAGGATATTACAACAGTTCTCATTATGGGTGGAAGTTTGGGCTTTGGTGAAATAAAGGAAACCTTTCAGGCTCTTCTTAACAGTCGCAAAGAGCTTCAACTCATTGTTGTGGCAGGTAAAAACCAAAAAATTATAAAGCAGTCAAAAAAATATTTGCCAAACACACAAAAACCTGTGAAGCTTTTTAGTTATACGGATAAGATTCCTGAACTGATGTCTGCTTCAGATTTGATTATAACCAAGCCTGGGGGACTCACAGTATCTGAGGCTCTGGTAAAAAACCTTCCTATGATACTGATATCACCCATACCGGGACAGGAAGAAAAGAATGCGAGATTCCTCCAAAATAGTGGGGTGGCAGCAAGGATATATCCCAAACAGAATGTAGAGGAAGTATTATTTCAGGTATTGGATAGCCCTCTCAGAATACGCCAAATGAAAGAAATGGCGCAGCACCTTGCCCGCCCCGATGCAGCTGAAGATATAGGGAAAATATTTCAGGACCTGATACGGAATCGTGCCTGATATCAAGCAAGCCAGGTTTATATTTCCCTTCTCCCTTCCAGAGCCTTAAGAAGAGTAACCTCATCAGTATATTCGAGGTTGCCACCTATTGGCACGCCGTGTGCAATTCTTGTTGCTTTAATTCCCAATGGCTTTAATAGCTTCGATATATACATGGCTGTAGCTTCACCCTCAACATTTGGGTTTGTAGCCAGTATTACCTCCTGAACACCTTCATCCTTGGTTCTATCCAGAAGCTCTTTAATCTTTATGTCATTGGGTCCAATACCATCCATAGGGGAAATAACTCCATGCAGCACATGGTAAAGGCCCTTATATTCCCTTGTTCGCTCCATAGCCGCTACATCCTTCGGGTCTTCCACAACGCAAATAACACTTGCATCCCTTCTTGTATTACTACAAACCGGACATAGTTCGGTATCACTTATATTATAACAATTGGCACATTGTCTTACCTTCAGGCGGGCATCTATCAATGCATTTGCAAAGTTTTCCACACTATCCTGCGGAGAATTCAATATATGGAAAGCCAGTCTTTGTGCCGTCTTGTGTCCTACTCCCGGCAGTTTCTCAAATTCTTCTATAAGCTTTGCTATAGGTGCAGCATAGAAATCCATAGCCTTCTACTCTCTTTCATCTCATTATACATAAGAAAATATGCAGGATTATTGTAAGTAACAAATAGCCTGCACATTCATTATCTCCTAGAACAGCCCCGGCATACCTCCCGTAACCTTCTTCATCTCGGAAGCTACCATTTCATCAGCCTTTCTAAGTCCTTCATTTACAGCTGCAAGTACAAGGTCCTGAAGCATTTCAACATCTTCGGGGTCGACCACCTCGGGCTTAATCTTTATTTCTTTGACATCTTTCTTGCCACTGACTATAACAGATACAGCTCCACCCCCGGCACTCGCTTCTACCTCTTTTTCTTCAAGCTCTGACTGTACCTTTTGGATCTCCTTCTGCATCTTTTCAGCCTGTTTCATAAGATTACCAATGTTTCCTCCAAAACCCGGAAAACCCTTACCCATAACCACTCTCTCCTCCTATAACTTTATTTTTTAACTATATCCGGCAGCAGCCGGAACCAAAACCTTATTCGTCAATAATGTTTATTGGAATATCAAGCTTCTCTGCAATCCTTGTAACCTTCTCGGACTTTTCATCTACACTTGGGCTGGTAGATAACCTGTTAACTTCTCCTTCGGATATGCACTTTATATTCATATCTTCTCCGGTTACCTTTTTGACTGCATTTTTCAATATTGCAAGGTTTTCATTTTTGAAAACCACTGTTTTCCCAAAATCCCCGGCAGTTTCCCCAAAAATCAAGCCTATGGTACCTTTATCCAACCTTACAGCCCTGCTGCCAATCAGGTTTGCATATAGAACCACTTTCCCGCTTTTCTTCAATCCGGATACGACTTCGCCCCATTCCGGCAGGTCTCCCTCAGTATTCATAACCCTTTTCCCAGGTACTGCTTCCTGCTCATCAGTTGTTTTGACTGGTCGCTTTTTGGTTGTATCTTCTTTAACTACAGCTTTTCTATTAATTTCAGCTTTAGGTTCAACCGGCCCCTTGGCCAGAAGCTGCTCAATGCGGGAAATTCTGTCCTCAACCGCTGCAAACTCCATGCGGACAGAACGTTTACACAGCTTAACCATCTCAACCTCTACCGCCACCCTTGGCTGGGACGCCCACTTCATATTAGACACCAGCTCGGACAGCGACATTATTATCCCAATCAGTTCAGCTTGCTCAAACTTGGCTGACAAAAGCTTCAGGGTCTTCACTTCAACCGTGGCAAGATAAAAATCACCGTCGGACGTGGTTGATCTATAGACCAGTATATCCCTGAAAAGCCTGATAAGGTTGGAGACCGATTGCCCTAAATCTTTTCCGTCCTTACAAAGCCGGTCTGTCAACTCCACGCATTTAAGAATATTATGGTCGGAGATGGCCTCAGCCAGTTCAATCATAGTTTCTTCACCAGGTATACCCACAGTATCTATAACTGTCTGTTTTGTTATTGTGCCGTTGGCGCTTCCAATACACTGATCAAGTATGCTTATTGCATCCCTCAGAGCGCCATCTGCCATTCTGGCTATGAGTTCCAGTGCTTCCTGCTGCACCTCAACTTCCGTACTCGCGGCAATGGTCTTCAGCCTTTCTACAATATGTTTTTCACCCACCTGTCTGAACTCAAACCTCTGGCACCTCGAGAGAATTGTAGCCGGAAGCTTATGTGGTTCAGTTGTGGCAAGTATGAAAATAACATGCTTCGGGGGTTCTTCTAGTATTTTAAGCAGTGCATTAAATGCCCCTGTAGAGAGCATATGCACTTCATCAATAATATAAACCCTGAATCTTGCGGCAGAAGGCGCATAGAAAACCTCATCCCTCATGGTCCTGATATCATCGACACTATTATTTGAAGCCGCATCAATTTCTATAACATCCATTATATTTCCAGCCAGAATCCCCCTGCATACCTCACATTGGTTGCACGGGTTACCCTGATTGGTCTGAAGGCAGTTTACCGCTCTCGCCAGTATCTTGGCTGTGGATGTTTTACCCGTACCCCTTCCTCCGGAAAACAGGTACGCATGAGCAATTCTCCGATTGGAAACCTGGTTCCTGAGAATGGTTATTATATTCTCCTGCCCCACAACATGGTCAAATACCGCAGGTCTCCATTTTCTATACAGCGCAATGTAGGACATATCTTCACCCTTCACAATGAAATTGAAATGGTATGATATAATTACACGCCAGATTAACTACCGTGTAATTATACCATACCATTGGTATTAGTTATAGCCTATTGATCAAAATTCCCCTTGAGTATTCCTATTCCCCTGCTCTTGACAAGGTCGGTCAATGCATCAACAACACTGGGACTAAACTGTGAACTTTTGCATCTTATGATTTCTATTACTGCCTCTTCCTCGGTCAGTGCCTTCCTATATGCCCTGTTTGAAGTCATGGCATCCAATGCGTCCGCAACTGAAATAATCTGAGCTTCAATTGATAACTGGTCATTGGTTATGCCAAACGGATATCCTTTGCCGTCCCATCTTTCATGATGGTAAGCTATTGCCCTCATAGTTCCTTCTGATAGTCCTACAGGGCTCAGAATTCTCCCACTTATTGTCGGATGCGTCTTAATCTGTTCAAATTCCTGATCGGTGAGCCTTGAAGGTTTACTCAGTATTGCATCGGGTATCCCTATCTTTCCTATATCGTGCAGTATTCCTGCTATTCTAATCTCATCAATCTGTTCCTTAGGCAGTCCCATCTTTTCAGCCAGAATCACAGCATACTTCGATACCCTGTATGAATGACCTTCGGTATACTTATCCTTGGCTTCGATTGCAGCTATCAGAGCATTAACGGTTTTCACGAAATTCTTTTTTGACAAATCGAACAGCCTGGCATTATCTATTGCAATGGCAGCATTGTTTGCAATAGAACAAAGGAGGTTCTTCTTCCTTGAATTGAATCTCCCGGTAGTTCCAACCGTAAGCACACCTATACGCTTGTCCTTTGTTGCAATGGGCGCCATTAACAATTCATTTATTCTTTCATTCTCTTTTTTTGTGGCATTGATTCTGGTAATAAGTTGACTGTCACTCGCATCATGTTTGATTACTGCATCTGATGCATGAGTCACTTCACAGAACAGGGCATCGTCTATATCATATATGCCAAAATCGCTTATATCCTTAACCTCACCATTGAAAAAGTCTCCTGCAAATGCTTTGGGAATAAGCTTGGTTCCGGTTTCATCATATATTCTCAGCGTGCAGAGCGAATTTTTTAAGACCCTGCAGATTTCCTGAACGACCAGGTTTAAAACATTTTCAATTTCGAGTGATGCATTCAGCTTCCTGCTCAGGTTGTTTATAGTGGCCAGTTCTTTATAGGAAGAGATTATTTCCTGCTCCATCATTTTCTTCTGGGTAATGTCCCTCAGGATAGCCTGTATACCTATAATTTCACCATCGTAGATAAAGTTGGTAAGCGTAGCTTCAACCAGAACAATAGCACGGTTTTTTGCCATTAGCTCCAACTCAAGTGCCAGAGAATTTTTAGTCTTCAGTTCGTTACTGACCCTTTCAAAAAAGTTCTGAGAAATGTCAGGTTTAATTAGCTGTTTTATGCTTCTTCCTTCTACCTCTTGTTTGCTGTACCCAAGAATATCCTTGATCATTTCGTTAATAAAGTATATGGTGCCGTCCAATCTGATTACACAGACTATATCGGTGATATTCTTGACCAGGGAGTAATACTTCTGTTCTGAATCGTTAAGCTGATTTATGGTTGCCTGCAGCTGACCATATGATGCCTCAAGCTCGGTATTTGCCTGCTGTATCTCCAGGTTCTTTGCATATATTTCAAGAGCCTGAAGCTCAATTTCTCTTTTATCTTCCTTCAGTTTTTCAGTCATTGCCCTGTAGTCGCCCTCCAAATCATTGAATTCTTCAACGTCTGGAAGCTGTATCTTCTGATTGAAATCTCCAGTCTGTATGGCAATAATTGCCTTCTTGATTTCGCTAAGAAAACCGGTCCATATTTCATCTATGTACCGGTAGCACAGGTAAACCAGAAAAAGACTGACCGCAAGCACAAGAAACACGCCAAGCTTAAAACCTTCAAGTGTGTCCTGGGTAAATTCAAGGATATGGGCCAAAGCTGCAACAGCTATTACTGGTAATACGACGGCTATTGCAAGCAGTAAACAAATTTTTTGCTTAAAGCTCCTAATCTTCATCTTTCCCCTACTTCCACTGATTATGTCACTACTCAGAGAAATAAAAACCTGCAAGGGTTAACCAAATAAAGAAGAATATCGATATGTTTCAAAAGTTACTTGTCAGCCCGCTTTTTACAGGCCGGTCAGACTAAAAATCAAAAGGCAATATTTTCATATATGCATATTATACCACACAATGACATGAGTTTGAAGATTTGAATTATTTTTTGTATCCTGATTTTTAATAAAAGTATTTTAGGGCAGCCAAAGCCGCCCCATAGAATATTTAAATGGCTGTGCACCTTTTCTTTGACACACTGCCTATAAGCGCTACATATGCAGACAGCTCAAATCAGGTTGCCTCACGGCACACAAGAGTGACTACTTACCGCTGCTTCCTTCCGGACCTGACGGGGTTCATAGCTTCCTGTTGCGCAAGACCTGATTCTCATAACCACCCAACACATGTCAGACCTTACAGAAAGCGGCCTATGAAAAGGAATTAAGCCCTGCTGCAGCGGATTGCAGGTACAGGGCACCGCTACCTCCCCGCCTAGCACAGCCAAAACATAACATATTCTTTCCTAATCCAATAACCGTTTCATTTTTCAAACAGCTACTCCATTATAGGTTAAATAAACATTTTTTTCAATGATTAATTAATGTAAATACTCATTTTCTATACGCTTACATACTCTCTGTAATACTGCATGTATCTCTCTGCAGCAGTTTTTATAAGCATCCAGAGACATTCCGAACGGGTCCGGAATATCCAGCATTTTAACTTCCTCATTCTTAACATCAATATATGCAAATTCCTTTAAAGTATATACCTTATCCTGAACTCCGGGGAACATTTGTATCAGGTTATTCTTCTGACCAACCGTCATGCTAAGTATAAGCTGCGCCCTTTCAATCATTTCCCTTGTAACCTTTCTAGCCTTATGCCCGGCCAGATCAGCACCATATTCCCTCACAGCTTCAAGTGCATATTGGCTGGCAGGCTGGTCTTCAAGTGCATGCAGTCCTGCAGAACTCACCTCTACCTGTCTGCCACCCTCGGAAAAAAAGGTCTTAATCAGAGCCTCTGCCATCGGGCTTCGGCACGTGTTTCCAGTACAAACCACCAGTATTTTCACAGCATTCCCTCCAAAGAAATCCATCCTTCTTACCATTGCTCTGCATGTCCGGCTCCGACTATATTATACCCGGCAGCCCTAACCATTCTGTTCATAACAGCTATTCCTATTCCTGTTCTGTCAATGCTTTCAGCAAGTATCACATCTACGCCCATCTGGTCAAAGTACCTTAACAGCCCAAACAGATTTCCTGCTATGGTCTCCGGCCTGTCCCTGTCTCCAAGCGACATTACTGTTCCATGTGCATACATGTGCCTGGTCTGGTCGGTAGCCATAATACCGACTCTTTTTTTATTGTTAATTAAATATTCAGACCTCGTGTTAATCTCGGCAGCCATTTCAGTCAGTGAGCCTTCAACCAATATGACTTCGGCCTTAGGTGAATAATGCCTGTATTTTATTCCCGGGCTTCGGGGGTTGGAGTCCTGGTCCTTAAACCTCTCATACACAAATCTATCTACCATCACCTTGCCCAGTACAGCTTCTATCTGTTCCGGAGTAATCCCTCCCGGCCTTAGTATTACCGGAGTATCTCCGGCAATATCCAACACTGTGGATTCAAGTCCCACCAGACAATCCCCACCGTCAATTATAATATCCACTTTTCCGTCAAGGTCATTTATAACATGCTCAGCCTTTGTCGGACTTGGAAGACCTGATACATTGGCACTGGGAGCGGCAACCGGCACTCCCGACTGTTTTATGAGCTCCAGTGCAACAGGATGGTTGGGCATCCGTATGCCTACCGTATCCAATCCGGCCGTAACCAAATCCGGAACCAATGGTGATTTCTTCACAACCATGGTAAGCGGTCCAGGCCAGAACTTCCCGGCCAGCTCGAAAAAGCTTGCAGGAACCGTTGATGCCAGCTTATCAAGCTGAGTAAAATCATATATATGTACAATAAGGGGATTGTCTGACGGCCTCCCCTTGGCAGTAAATATCTTTTTTACTGCATACTCGTCCAATGCATTTGCGCCCAGTCCGTAGACCGTTTCGGTCGGGAAAACCACCGTGCCTCCGCTGGCCAGCATTTTAGCAGCAGCAGATAGTTTCTCCGGTTCCGGCTTGGTTTTATTTACCCTGATTATCTGCGTCAACCTTATTCAACTCTTTCAATATAGTATTCTGACTTAATAATAGCAGTAAAATTATATAAGGGAAATGAATTAACTATCAAAGCGGTTAATTTATGTTTCCTTATATACTATACACATAAAATGCTTCATAACTAAACTTAATATGTGTAATATATATTATCATATAACCACAAGCAACTCAAATACAGTAGTATCCCCTAATGCATAAAGCTAATCAGTATACCACCCAGCATTCCCAGCATATTTCCTACCGAGGAAAGTCTGCCCCTGTGAAGCTTTTTTGCTTCCGGTATCAGTTCACTGCTGACTATATAAATCATGGCTCCACCCGCAAATCCCAAACATAATGCAATTACCTCCTGTGATATCTGCCCGAGCAGTGCACCTATAAATGCCCCTAGCCCCATGGGCATTCCCGACAGTATCACCAGAACAATCACTAACTTTTTGGATAAGCCTCCCAGTCTCAATGGCAGTGCTATAGCCATTCCTTCAGGAATATCATGTATGGCAATTACGGTTGCTATACTCAACCCAAGCTTAAGTGAAGCCTCAAATCCCGAGCCCACTGCAATACCTTCGGGGAAATTGTGAAGCGAAATCCCCACAGCCATTAGAATTCCAGCCTTGAGGATAGCTCTCTCTCCAATCGACTTTCGGAAAATCTCCAAACGTTTCACTATATCATCCAGAATTATTATTGCTATTGTGCCAATCACAACTCCTATACAGGCTATTGCCGCCCCTCCAAGTCCAAACGCTTCGGGAAGCAGGTCAAAGCAGACTACTGACAGCATCAACCCGCCTGAGAACTCCAGTATAAACCCCATCAACCTTTGGGACCTGTTATTCAACAGGAATGAAATTACTCCCCCCAACCCTGTCCCTATGGTTCCAAATATCAATCCAACTAAGGTAATCTCCCAAAGTTGTGTCATTCCAGCCTCTCCCTGCAAGCATCTCCTATCATTGTATTCACCCTCCCCAATACATAGAAGCATTGTAGGGAACAGATATATCTGTTCCCTACATGGTTTAGGTACAAAAAAATTCAGCCTTGAGGACTCAATCCTCAAGGCTTCTAAGATTCAGTTGGATAAAAAAACTCCACCTGAATCCAAGAATCCTGTTTATCATTCTTCCTGGCCTCCGGCTTTCAGCCTTTCACTCCTGTCGCTGGTTATCAAAGCATCAATCATTTCATCAATTTCGCCGTCTACAAAAACATCCAGCTTGTATAGTGTCATCCCTATCCTGTGGTCGGTAACCCTTCCCTGAGGAAAGTTATATGTTCTGATTCTTTCACTCCTGTCACCTGTTCCCACCTGACTTTTCCTGGCCTGCGCCACTTCGGCATTCCTTTCCTCCTGCATTTTTTCATACAGCCTTGCCCTTAGTATTTTCATGGCCTTATCCTTGTTCTTGTGCTGGGACTTCTCATCCTGGCATGAAACAACCAGGCCTGTCGGAATGTGGGTTATTCTGACCGCCGAGTCAGTGGTATTGACGCACTGGCCTCCAGGCCCACCTGCCCTGAATACATCTATCCTCAAGTCATTCGGGTTGACTTCCACTTCTACATCCTCAACCTCGGGAAGCACTGCAACTGTTACTGTTGATGTATGAATTCTTCCGCTCGCTTCAGTTTCAGGTACTCTCTGAACTCTGTGAACTCCACTTTCAAATTTTAGTCTGCTGTAGGCTCCCTTTCCTTCTATCATGAATATGACTTCCTTGTACCCTCCAAGCCCTGTAGGATTGGAACTCATTATCTCCATTCCCCACCTGTTTCTCTCGGCATACCTGCAGTACATTCTAAACAGGACCCCTGCAAAGAGGGCTGCCTCTTCTCCCCCTGCACCTCCGCGGATTTCTACAATTACGTTCTTGTCATCATTAGGGTCTTTAGGCAGAAGAAGGAACTTAAGTTCTTCCTCTATCTTCTCAAGTTTCCCCATAGACTCCTCCAGTTCGACCTCGGCAAGTTCTCTCATTTCCTTGTCCAGCTTTTCTTCCAGCAGCTCACGGGCTCCACTGATATCACCTTTTATCTTTTTATATTCCCTGTACTTGGACACAACTTCAGCCAGGTCTGAGTGCTCTTTCATCAGTTTCCTCCACTCATCCTGATTGGAAATAATATCAGGCTGGCTGAGCTTGGTGTTTATTTCTTCGTATCTCTGTTCTACAAAATCCAATTTCGCAAACATTCTATTCTCCCTTTCTTTCCTCTAACCAAATATCACTTAACAAATCCTGGGCAGGGGTTCTCCGGCCAGCATATCTAGAAACCTGCTTCCACTGCCTGCAGTCTTTAATGTTACCACAGGTTTGCTGGAATTGTCTACTACCCTTCCGATTATACAAGAATCTATGCCATACCGGTTCTTTTTCATTTTCTGCAGGACGGCCCCAGCTGCATCCTCCGGAACAAACACCACCATTCTTCCCTCGTTTGCAAGGTAAAGTGGGTCGAATCCCAGCAGTTCACATACTCCCTTTACCTCATCCTGTATGTATATACAGTTTTCAAAAACCTCTATGTCTACATCCGATTGAAGGGATATTTCGTTAAGAACCGTTGCCAGGCCTCCCCTGGTTGCATCTCTCATCACATGGACTCTATCTGTTGTCTGTAATATTTCTTCAACAAGTTGGTTAAGCGGCGCTACATCACTTCTTACCGTACTCCTAAAGCCCAGTTCCTCTCTTGCAGTAATCACCGAGGCGCCGTGGTTCCCCACCGCACCATTTATCAATATAACATCGCCGGGCCTTGCCATTGCCCCGCCAATATCAGTATCAATGGATAAAACCCCTATGCCTGATGTATTTATGTATATACCATCTGCCATCCCTTTCTCAACCACCTTTGTATCTCCGGCAACAACCTTTACTCCTGCCTCTTCAGCCGCTTGTGCCATTGAACTGACTATCCTTTCAAGTATACCTGTATCCAGCCCTTCTTCAAGAATGAAAGCAGCAGTTATGGCTTCCGGCCTTGCCCCCATGACCGCAAGGTCATTTACGGTCCCGCAGACTGCAAGTCTCCCGATGTCCCCTCCATTAAAAAACAGAGGCTTGACCACAAAGGAGTCGGTGGTGAATGCTGTCCGGCCCGGGCTTAATTCCAGCACTGCCGAATCATCCATCCTATCCAGAACAGGATTGGAAAAGTATTTTTTAAAAAGTTTTTCCACAAGCTCCCTTGATTTTCTTCCTCCGCTTCCGTGACTTATTGTAATGCTTTGTTCGGGTTGGCTCAATATGTCCTCCATCCTTCCACTATAAATAATTCATGTCTACCTATCAGCAGTATACCTGTAGTAGGCCGCACATGTTCCCTCACCGGAGATCATGCAGGCTCCAACAGGGTTTTCAGGCGTGCATACGTTCCCAAATAATTCGCAGTCCGAGGGTACTTTTATGCCCTTGATGATATCCCCGCAGCTGCATGCTCCATCACCTGTCCAGACCGGTCTTTCCAGATAGTATGCACTCCTTGCATCCCTATGCCTGAATACATCAGCCAGGTCCAGTCCTGAGCCGGGAACAACCCCCAGGCCTCTCCAGCTGTCGTCAACCTCATTAAACACCCGTCTAATAATGTCCAATGCTTTACTGTTACCCTCCACAGTTCCAGCCCTTCTGTAGGCATTCTCCACAACAGCTCTGTTCTCAGCTATCTGAAGAACCAACATATATATCCCCATCAGGATGTCGGCAGAACCAAACCCGCTGATTACACAAGGAATTCCATGCTTCTCCGGAATAAATCTGTACGGTCCTTCACCACTTATGGAGCTGACATGTCCCGGGCATATAAGTCCGTTAATATTCAGTTCTCCCGAATCAAGCAGTGT
Organism: Clostridia bacterium; assembly: GCA_041687355.1. GTDB lineage: Bacteria > Bacillota > Clostridia > Acetivibrionales > UBA4821 > JAWLCD01. Next base: position 98,827 of record JAWLCD010000001.1, read on the forward strand.
ATGAAGTGCAGGAAAGAGCCTTTTCAGTCCCGAAAGGACAAATAAATTATCCAGACTCTTTCTATCTGCCTGCTCAATTGTTATTCCGATTACCGGAGAGGTAGTCTCAAACCCCACTGCAAGGAGTACCACCCTTTTATGTGGATTCTTCTCGGCAATCTCCAGACAATCCATCGGCGAGTAAATCACCCTGATATCTGCCCCTTGAGCACGGCTGTTCTCCAGTGTAGTTTCCTCGCCCGGCACTCTCATCATATCACCAAAGGTGCAGATTATTGTCTCTTCACTTTCGGCCAGGAAGACAGCCTGGTCTATGTACTGAGGCGGAGTCACGCATACCGGGCAGCCGGGGCCTGATACCAGTTTTATATTCTCTGGCAGCACCGACTTTATACCATGCTTGAATATGCTCATTGTATGGGTACCGCAAACCTCCATGAGCAGTACGTTCCTGTCAATTTTCTGTGCTGCTGCAATATTCTGAATTAATTTTGTTTCAAAATCCATATGCGCACCTTTTAATGTTAACTGCCTAATGTCAGCCGTTAATTTCCTCAAACAATTTCAGTATTTCTTCGGCCTCATCCATACTAACCTTCTGTATGGCACAGCCGGCGTGAACAAGCAGATAGTCGCCCGGCTTTATATCTGTAAGTAGTGCCGTAGACACTTCCTTTCTTACTCCCCAAAAGTCCAGCAGAGCCACATCTTTATCAACCGATATTACTTTTCCCGGAACAGCTACACACATCTTTTCAACCTTTCTTGTATAAGGTAAAGGGACGCGGCCATTCGCTCCGCTCAAGGAACGTTCCCTTTTACCCGACTAAAACCATATCGTTAAGGAATGTATCTGGATAACTCACTGGCACTTATTTTCCTGGTCCTCCGGAACGACGATGCCGGCTGAAATTATTAACTTCAGTGCTTCTTCAACCGTCATATCAAGATAGGTAACATCTTTCTCAGGTACCAATAATAGAAATCCCGAGGTAGGATTAGGGGTAGTTGGCAGAAATACGTTTATCATTTTTTCATTGGTTTTGTCCTGAACCTCGCCTCGGCTTTCGCCGGTTACGAAGCCAATTGCATATACTTCTCTCCGTGGATACTCAATAAGTGCAACCTTTCTGAATAGCTGTTTCCCTTGAAGAGAAAAAGCATTCAGTATTTGCTTAATACCAAAGTATACCTTCTTAACTACTGGAATTTTATTTAACAGTGCTTCAAAGAAATCAAGTATTTTTGAGCCAAGAACATTAGTTGCTATAAAGCCTGCAACAAATATCAGTATTATACTTATAACCATACCAATTCCAGGTATGTAATAGCCAACAAAGTACCTTAATACTTCACCTATAAAACTATCCATCAACGAAAAAAGAAGATAAACTATATAAACTGTAGCTACCAACGGCATAATGGTCAGAAGCCCCGTTATGAAAATCTGACGTATTTTACTCATTCTTTCCTCCTATATTTTTTATAAGCATTCTATCATATAATCTGCAAATAAAAAATAATATAATCTGCACTTTTCTCTCGGTGTTGAAATCTATTGAAAGCACCTATATAATGTATAAAAAGTATTATAAAAAAATCATAGGAGGAAATGAAATGGGAAAGAGAATTTTACTGTTTATATTGACCAACATTCTTGTACTTGCAACAATCACATTTGTTCTTTCTGTTCTTGGTGTTGGCTCATATATTAATGAGCAGGGAGGCATTGACCTTGGTACACTGCTTATTTTCAGTGCTGTACTGGGTTTCTCAGGAGCTTTTGTTTCTCTTGCACTATCCCGGTGGATGGCAAAGAGAATGATGAACGTACGTGTACTGGACCCTGACGGTAACTTGAGCTCACTGGAAAGACAATTGGTTGATAAGGTTCACAACTTTTCACGTGCCGCAGGATTGACCAAAATGCCTGAGGTAGGAATCTATGATTCACCTGAAGTGAATGCTTTTGCAACCGGCCCGACCAAGAGCCGTTCACTGGTTGCAGTATCAACAGGCCTTATCAATGAAATGGACAGTAATGCTGTAGAAGGTGTACTGGCACATGAGGTTGCACACATAGCAAATGGCGACATGGTAACCATGACCCTTTTACAGGGAGTAATAAATACGTTTGTTGTATTTCTCGCCCGAATCGTTGCCTGGACTGTCTCCCGTATGGTTAGAGAAGATTTGGCCCCTATTGTGCATTTTATTGCCATAATTGTTTTTCAGCTTGTATTCTCAATATTGGGAAGCCTGGTCGTACTTGCATATTCACGGTATCGTGAATTCGGAGCTGACAGGAGCGGTGCTGGTCTGGCCGGCAGAGATATAATGGTTCATGCGCTGCAGTCCTTAAAAGACCATACACACAGGGTTGATAATGAACAAACTTCACTGGCTACACTCAAGATTAACAGCAAAAAAGGAATGAGTATGTTATTCTCCAGCCATCCTGACCTGGATGAACGCATACGCCGTCTGGAAGCTTAATCTAATAAGCCAATCACTAAATTAATTCTGGGCTGCCTTTACCGGCAGCCCTTTCTTATTCCTTCTTTTATTTTGTTTGTGCAGTAAATACCTTATATTTACTCTACATGTATTTTATGTTATATTTATTCAGATATTTATTTTTTTGAGGCTGATATTAGTCAGGGACTCCACAACTACTCAAATCCAATGTGGATTAGGAGGGATGTATTTGATTAGGGATTGCAACATATATCCTGTTGGCCGCCCATGGCCACCGCCCAGGTAAACGTACACAAGGGAGGTCTATAAGAAAAAGCTCCGGAATTCCGGAGCTTTTTCTTACCTGAATATTATTCCATACTCGTCGGCTCTGAAGCTTCCTCAGGCTTATCGACAGTACTGCTGGAGTTGGGATTGTTTTCACTTCCATCTTCGGGTTCAGATATAGAACCTTCGGTCTTCCCGATATTATTTTCTGCATTATTGTTTACTTCAATGACCTCTGCCGTTTTCCGGATTTCACCTTCCAGATGACGGTTCTGTGCCTTTAGTTGGCTCACCTCTTCCTGCATCCCTTTAAGCATACCGATAAGACGGTTGTTTGTATTGCACAAGCTGTTAATGTCTTCTTTCAGACCGGGAGCAACAATGCTGATGATTTCATCCTGCTCGCGTGACATTTTCAATCCCAATGCAGAGCGTGAGGTGTCTTGTGGAATTCCTTCCGCCAAACGGGGTCTTTCCCAGTCTGCATACCCGGCCATACAGGCTATTGCCTTACTCAATATATGCCGCGAGCTGCTGTCAACCCTGATACCGTTATTACTTGCATCCTGCAGTTTCAGTAAAAACCTATCTATCAGGTACTGTTTGCTGAACTTCAGCTCGTGTTGTTCATCAAAAAATTCATTCAGATACTTGATATTAATCTTTCCGGTTACAAAATTTTGGTCACTGTTTAACAGCCTGATAATTTGTTCAGGCTTTGTATCCACTGAAATTTTCACAGTATATTTCCGGTCGGTATCCAGTCGCACCGGATTTATATGTAAAAGAAAATCTGATATCTCACCATCCGCAGAAAAGAATATAACCGGACTGAAGTCGATTCTATCCGTTTTTTTTATCTCTATGAACTCAGGATTAAGCTCAGCAATACTTACAGAGTCAATTACCTCGTCGAAACTGGTGGTACATACCACAGCGCTTGAAATGGTGTTCCCGGTGAACCATGAATTTGAGCCCGAACCTGAAAAAGGAATAGCAACAGCAGATAAAATAATCAGCAGCAGCCCGATAGTTTTAAATAATGAACTCAAATCCTGCGGTAATTTCATAAAAACACCTTCCCACATATACTATACCGAAGTGTTTGCCCGCAGCCGGACTAAGCCGGCTGCGGATGCAAAAACACTTCATTCAACACAGATTACCTGTTTAACGACCAGTATTTATACGGTATTGTTTTTGGGGTTCCTAACGAATTGTTCTGGAGTCCCGACATCTTTACCTCAAATCCTTCCCAATCAGCAGGAAATGCAGATTTGTTTATCTTTACTATGTCCCGGTCCCAGTCAACCGACACGTCACTAGCACTTATTCCGTCGGTAGATACTACCCGTTCTCCAGGAAATATAAGTACTCTATACTCAACTATATTTGTCGTCGGATCTGCCGTTTCATGCTTGATATCCAATATGTATTTTTCTGACCAAAAATCATTGGGGTTCCAATCCCAGTCGAAGCATACCTGGCTTGCGGTATTATAGCCATCCACTACAAATGTAGGGCTGCCGGTATTCCCATTTGCATCCTGAGCCGGTCCGAAACGCACCTTTACATTATTGGGCTCGCCGTTAAGAGGCGTATTCTCCTGGGTTGCATATACTGTCAGGTCACAGGTTATGTTTTTGCCCTGGTATGTATTGCCTGCTGCTGCGTTCATGAGAACCGAAATCTCCATATCCAGCATATCGCCGGGGGCCACGCTGTATACCGGGTCAAAATATCCGCCGTTTTCAGCACGCAGACCGCCCAGGTTGCCTGAGAATATCTGCTCTCCCCCGATTGTTATATTAAGGGTAAGTTGGTCGTCCAGCATGTCCCACCCATTACCGCTGAAGTTATCGGCAGTTATGCGGTAGAGATAGAATGGGAGTGTTCCAACATTCTTGAGGGTTGTATTCCCTACATGCTCCGGAATGCCCTGCTTCAACTGAACTGTTTTCCCATGCTACAACTGAGTTGTATTCCCTACATGCTCCGGAATGCCCGGCTTAATTTTGTCTATGTTCAGTCTTGCAAACTCTTCTATCATATCCTGGCCGTTGGCAAAACCACCAAGCTTTAATGTGCCGGTAACGAATGAGTTATTCTGGCTGTTAGCCTGACTGGTAAAGTAAGCCATTGTACCGGCCCCAGCTGCAGCACACAGGAGAGTAATAGCAATTGTACTTGCAATTAGTTTTCTTTTCATATAAGCTCCTCCTTAATTTATACTCCGCTTTCGGACCATCCTGAATTATTTGTTTGTGTTGCATCAAATGTAAACTTCACAGTAGCGGACTTGCCTTGGCATTCATTTCCTGTTTCACTTGGCAGGGTAACTGTAAAGGTCAATGTTTCGTCAGTTCCAGCTGCCACATCTGACGATACTTCCTGGTCTGCAAGGTCTTTAAGATGTCCGCTGTAAACGGTTGCAGTACCTTTCTTTACCAATACGTTAAGCTTGTCATAAAGAACCGTGTCACCACTGGTCATTTCTGCAGATACCTTGTATTTATAAGGTAAGCTTCCAAGGTTTTTTACTGTCAGGTCTTCTGTAACGCTGTCACCTGGCTGCCAATTGTCTGCCGTAATGAAGGCAGTATTATCGCCTTCATTAGGAACACCTATTTTTAATGTCCCGGTTTCAAACACATTATCCTGTGCTGTAGCTTCGCTGGTAAAGTAAGCAACTGTACCCATACCTACTGCAAAAGACAGCATTCCTACCAGCATAAATGTAGCAAAAACTTTCATTTTCATGAATCTCATCCTCCTGAATTTTTTTATTCTCATCTCCTTATTCTGTGATACAATGTGTAATAGATAAACAAGTTAGTCATTGACGGGTTTACCTCTGCAAAGGTAGCCCATTTTTTTCTTGACCATATAACACCCCCTTTCTATGAAGCTGATTATCTATATTTACTAAACCCTTTATGAAGGGATTTAGTTCTTGAGGTCAGCCTTAGAGTTGATTATGTATAAGTTTCTAGTTGTTATCTGCCGCGCCGCCTTCCTCAGAAGCCAATTCCTGCTTCTGGCTTGCCTTCAGGAGTCTTCTCAATTCTCCAGTAATCAACAGCAGCGCCGGTACTGCTATGAAAATGACCAATCCTGATGGGCTTCCAATAAAATCAACTATATAGCCTCCATAAGGTATTCTCAATACCTGTATTCCGACCAGTTGATTCTGGCTGACAGGGTTATCATCTTCAACATTATTGGCGTCGCCCTTGGTTCTGAACATAAGGAAGCCTTCACTGCGTAATATCTCTGTAACCCTATGGGTTATAAGCATATTTCCTCTTCCTCTGAAAGTAATTACATCTCCGACTGCTATATTTTCAGGAGTGGTATGCTTTGAAATAATCATGTCTCCAGGCTCCAGTGCCGGACGCATGCTTCCTGACAAAACCGACATGGGCATATACCCTATGACTGAAGGAGTCTGCTCTCCGGTGAGCTTGGCTTTGGTGATTAAGAACAGAGATGTGCCTGCAGTTACAAGAATTGCAATTAAGGTTAAATTAATTATCCATTTAAATAATTTACTAATCATTTTCCACCTCCGGACATTTTATTTTTCTAACCGACTCCTTGATTCTAACCTTGGGCCGAATATACCCTGGTCGGGATTATTTGTAAGTCAAACTAATTATAAGCTTGTCCAAATGGTATAAAGTGTAAAAAACCGCTGTCGACAGTAAAAAAGTTTTCTTCAAATTACTGCACTATTCTGGTGTTTATTACTATCTACTTATAACAAATTGTTTTTCTGACAGCAGATGTGTTAATGAATAGGTCGCTTGACACACGGCTAGCACAAAAAACCGAATCCACAGCTCCAGGATTAGCATTAATTTGTTTGCAGTCGACTATTGGCTCAAAAAAGCCTGGAACCATTAAGTTTCCAGGCTAAAAAACTAATAGCTGCCAGCTAGCAGCCAGCAGCTATTTTAAGGACTAGTGATAGGACTCCTGCCTTAACAAATCTATTTAATAGTTACTCCTTTATTGGGACTCCCCAATTACTTAAATGGCCTTTAATAAATTCAACAACCTTCTTATGTTCTTCTTTTCCATTACCTTTTATGGAAAACGGCTCCCCGAAAGCCATATAAACAGGACTTTTGCGGTTAATCGGTCCAACATCCTTTAGTAGTTTCCCATTACCCCAGAAGTCGGTTTTAACAGCAATAGGAACAATCTGCGCAGAAGCGTTTTTTGCCAGCTTTACTCCAAGGGAATTAAACTCTTCAGTTCTGAACTCTGTTGTTCGCGTACTCTGCGGAAATAAAATAATTGAGACACCTTTCTCAAGCAATTCCTTCCCTTTCTCCAGAACAGTCTGCAAATCTTCTCTCGGGTTTTGCCTCCTGACAACAATCGGATTCCTGGAACGCATTACCGGACCAAAGACCGGATGTGTGACGAGACTATCCTTTACTACAAATGTTACTTCCATCAATGGAGCAATTATGCAAGGAAGTACAAAGGTCTCCAAAGTACTCATATGGTTGCTTATGAAAACCGTTGGACCCTGGCACAGCTTAAGGTTATCCAGGCCTGAGAGATGTATACGTCCACCGCATTTTTCAATCAGTTTAACTATGTTGTATGACGACTCTGCCCATGCTTTTCTGTCGTACAGCCCCTTAACCGCCATAGCTCTTGCTTTAAATATGACATTTATATACTGTTCAACAAAGTACCAACGAGTATTTAAAAATAATCTGTCAATAAGTGACCGGCGTGTATCCTCCGGTGTATTATAAGTTGGTTCAGTAAAAAATATATCGCTCATAAATCCACCCCTACTCAATTTATTCAAGATGTAATCTTCCGGAATTATTATACCATAGGAGGTTACCAGATACAGCATTAAGGAATCTCCTGGCTCATTGAATGTATTTTAACGTTGTGATAGAATGAGAAATATTTTATGCAGCTATTATTACAAGTTAATTTTATTAATTTGGTATTGAGACCAACTATCTTAACGAAGATTTTCGTTGGAGAGGATTTGAAAACACAAGGAACAAATAAAAGGAGGTCGTACAGATGAATAAGCTATCGGCAAATATATGCTTTACGATTAGTATATTAATGATTGTATTCTCTGTCGTTGCTTATTTAGGGAATGCCGTATCGAATATAGTTACAGACAAGGAAGCAGCCCGAATAGTCAGCTTATCTATAAAAATAATCATAATATTATTATCAGTGGCAGCTGGCGTAGGTCTGTTTACAAAAAGGAATCTGCAAGAATATAATGGCAAAGAGGAATTCTTATTTTGCATACTGGTATTCATCCTTTCAAGTTTTCTGGGATTATATTCTGAAGACCAAATAATCAGGAAGTCTTTTCATTTATCCGGCTTTGTGTTCATTGCATATAAATGCTTAGAAATGACAGCTTGGCTATCTCAGGGAATAAAGCTGGTTCTTGAAAAGAGTTACATTACTGGCTTAATTGAAAAATGCTTGCCCATTCTCGCAGTCTGCATAACTATGCTGGCTTGTGATATATTATTCCTTTGTTATTTAAGCATGGACTACATTGGGCCATAAGAAAGCAGTCCGGGATTTACTAGAGAGGACATACTTAATTAAAGACTACATTGTGAGTCTGAGGGATGGTTTTAAGACAATAAACAAGAGAATGAGTCAGATTCCCTGGCCCATTCTCTTGTTTATTCATAACATATATTGTTGTCAACCAGAACCGTCCCAGCGTCAGCCTCTTTTGTAAAATTACTATGTTTTGATTACTTGAATACCAGCATTGTTGAAGTTTGATTTATGTGCCCAATATAGGCCTCACCGTAAGTTGAGAATCCTACGGTAGGAATGTCGGAGAAGATTTGACCATATTGCTCGGTTTGCCCTTTCTTCTCAAGCTCTAGCGTTCTAAGAATACAGTGGAAATTAATTATTCCCGAAATAGTTCCTAGCTGTCGTTTCTTTTCTTGAACGGCTGCTACTGTATCCTTTACAATATCTTTTGATTCAAGCAAAGAAACCTCCATCCCTTCAAGAATATTGCAGTAAAATACAATATGGTTCCCTTTTACCTGCTGAGGGCTTCTCACATAAACCTCATCATCGATGACTAAGCCTACAGGATTAGTCATGAAGCAGTTTGGTACCTCTTCTACAGGAATATTCAGGGCCTCTGCGTATGCCTGAACGGCAGGTTTATTATTGAATTCTATTACTTCTCTTGATTCCTCATTTACCTTTGTAGCAATTAACTTCTTGTTAAGTACCTTGAAGCTTTGAGTTTTGATAATATCAAACCCTTTAGTAGGTTTCAGCAGTGCTAATATGGCAGCGTTTGTATAAGTCTTTCCATTAGCATAAACATATGTAGTTCTAAACTTTAAATCGTCACCGGCAGAGCCTCCAATAAAGATTAGATTTATAAGGTCTCCAATCTTATCCATTACTTTTTCCTCAGAGGAACTCATACCATCCAGAATTACAATACCAACATATTCTGAAGGGTCCATGTTTGACATAGGCTGGCCAAAGTATTCTTCAAAATCACTGCACACTTTTTTAATATTAGGATTTTTAATATCTTCAACAACATTAACTGCAATATCAGAAATTGCATCAGAACTAAAAGCCATCGCAACAATGGAGTTCTTAAGCATTCTTCCACTTACAATCTCTCCCGATGTAGAACAGCCAAACACAACACAACCTTCAAACGTCTCCTGCATTAGTTTGCTGATGCTTTGATGGTCGAAGTTAGATGAAGCAAAATAAATCAGGGTTTTTACATCAAACCCCGCTAGTTGATTTTTTATATCTGCTGCTGCATCTGTAACCAATCCTTGAGTAGAATATACAGTTCTAATACCCATAATATCTTCCTCCTTCCCAAATATAAACCTATTATATTGATAAATTTAATTCCTTTGCTATTCTACGAAGCTTATCTATTACTTCGTAGTCATCCTCAGATGTACTATCATACTTATCGGGTAAAATCCCTTTCAGAGCAAGCTTTACTCTTGTGTTTGCTGCAATAATACTGTTACCGTTTGACCGTTGAGCTATTATTGCATCTATCATTTCTTTGATTTTACCGGGCATACTAATTCACCTCCCTTCAAAACAGTAATAAGCAAAATTAAGCTGTGATAATGAAGATTTTCTATAAGGTTGAGAAAAGCTCATGCAGATGAAGAAAAGCTAATATACCTAATGTGGTGCTTAATACAAATATTCTACATAAAAGGTGATATTCCTCTAAAATACATAAATTTCATATATAGCGTCTAAACAATGTGTAAAAACATGCAGGAAGTAGTATGTCATACTTCTTTTCAACCAAGTTCTTATAGCATCTTTCTTTGGTGTTATAATGTCATTGTGGTCAGTTCAGTTCTTGTTGTCAGTTTCATTTTCCCCTCGTGATTTTACAACTGCTGCCCGGTTTATATCCAACACTTTTCGGCAGAAAACCTACTTATAGACCCTCTCTATTGCTTAATACCATAATAACTTCATTTATAGATTCTTTCTTATCCACATAATATACATTTGTTGTCATTCAGAACCGTCCCCAGTGTCATTGGTATACTGCTATTTGCATCATCTATCATATAACGGTCCGCATTCACGACGCCGTCCAAGATGGACCACAGAGACCTTCTTCTTCGGCGGTGCTTGCCACCCAGCGAGGCGGTGTGGCACGGCAATTTCTCCTTGCTTCTTCTCCCGCGCCCTTTGCGTGAATGCTGTGTTATACGATGTTTTTTAAATTCACCGATTAGTAACTTATTTTTTTACTACCAAAGTTCCTGCTATAATGTCATGTAAGGCCTGTTTATTCTTTGTGAACCCTGCCATAATAAATCCGATAAAAAATACTGCTACAGAAATATATCTACTTAGGAACCTTATAGTTGCTCTACCAAATGAAATTCTCGCCCCTGACATATCTGTTACCTTTATTCCTAATGCCATTTTACCAAATGTAGCCTGAAATTTTGAGCTTTCCAGCATGGCAAAATATAACCATAATATTGTTGTGTATAGTAGCCAAATATAGAAACTCAATGAAGAAAAGTATTGAGTAATCCTTGCTGGGTCAAGTGTTTGTCCAGAGCTTGCGCCCTGTGCACTCAGAAAGATAAATAGAATAATTGTCAAAAATAAGTTGAACACTCCTCCCATAATTGCATATGCTACTAAGTCAATTACAAAAGCACCAAGACGTCTCCAAAATCCTGCATATTCCATTTTTATTCCCCCTCATAAATTTTTTTGTTTGACTAGCCTAAAAACTAATCTATACTCCTTTAGGCTTATCTCTAGAAATTAAAATGAAAATTTAAAAAATTTCGTATAACGTCCAGCATCTCCGACGCCGCTGAGCCTAGTGACACTTCGACTTGGCGAAGCAGTGTGATAGTGCCTTCCTCTTAACCCCGCTTACTCTCCAACGCCTTTCCCCTTTGAATCAAGGTATTAGCCTTGCGGAGATGCATTGTTCTACGACGTATCGTGTGCCACCTGTTCAGAATGCACCAAGGAGGGTGCATCCTCATCCTCAGTATCATACACAATGGCAGGACAGGGAGGAATCGAACCTCCCTACGCTTATCACATATATCAACGGTATTATTCTTACTTATGCTCGTCTTTCCCCATAGTTTTGGAAACACATGTCACCAGACTATCCCATAAGCGCTATTCCCGCCACTAAGCAAATCCATAAGATAACATTAACCATAATATCAACCTCCCATGTTAGGAATATTTTGATTTTGAGTGAGATTAATAACATGATTTCCGCTAAAAAGCCCAAAACATATTTAAAAATAACACCTCTATATGAGCATCAAATCCACGGATTTGAATAAACAACTGAACGCAATAGTCTTATTGCCTCTTTAGCAATAACTTCTTCATTACGAATAAAATCATCATATGAATTTAATAAGACCTCGTCATCCCAGGGATTTTTTACATGTACAATTTGATTCCGATATCTTCTAAGATTATGTAACAGTTCAATATCTTCATTATTTAACTGCGAATGGTCAATCAAATCACTAAGTCTTCCATTATTATCTTTCACTTCAGACTTCAAGTAACTTTCTATTGCAGCAACTACAGTTATTATCGAAGCCCAGTAAGCGCCATGAACAAATGATATGTCAGCATTTCTTATTAATTCTGAAACATATTCACTTAAAGAAACTCCTCCTTTAAGTAATTCATCATCCAAACTCACAATGTATTTCCATTTTTCTTCTTCACTCAATATTTTTCTCCTCCAAGTATTAACTCTAAATAATAAATAAAATCTTCGAAGACATTACTAGAACCCGCGCCAAGGAGGGCGCGACCTTTGCACGATATGTCGTATAACGTCCTGCATTGCCGACGTGCCTGAGCCTTAGTGACACCTCGACTTGGCGAAGGCATGTGGTGCGGAGCCTTCTCCTTGCTCTCCTCTCCCGCACCCGTTAGCGGCAATGCTTTGTTATGTAAAGTCGCGCGCCCCGCGAAGCCAGAGCTGCCACGGATGGCAGCGCCTTAAGCATTCTAACCATATATATATCTAATTAGTTTTCCGTACCAACTTTCAACAACTTTATTGCTTTTCGAATAATACTCCCACATTTCCTTAAAATTGAGTCGTTCAGAAACCCACTCTGGATAAAATTCTTTAAATTTATCTATTAAATCTTTTTTGCCCCCAAGAACAGCATGCTCTTCATGTGACACCAAAACTCCGAAATTTCCTGTCTCAGTGTAAATCGCATTTTCCAGAATTAGTTCCATTTTTAAATACTCATCATATAAATTATCAATATTTTGATTAGTAATATCCATCTTGTAATAATGATTAAGGTATTTCCCTTCAATATCATTTTCATCTAACTCAATTATATTAAATCCTTCAACTTCTGAGAAAAAAATTCTATCACAGTTAAATGATTTACATGCCTGTATTAACGCACGAAATTGCTTTTCTTCTAACCTATATCCGTTAACTGGACACAAAATTAGCTTATCGGTAAACGATTCTGGAAAAATATCACCTTTTGTTCCGAAAGGGTCAACAGTTTTAAAAGTAGCTTCAACTAAAGTTTTAAGATAAGATAATTGTTTGCGTTCAAGTATTTCTTTCATCAAATAATCTCCGTTCACCAAAAGTAATTAACTTCAAAGAACTTCTATTTTAACCCGCCACACGATGTGGCGGCTCTTTTGCGTGCGATTTTATATAACTACTGTATTACCGAAATAGGTTCATATAATATTCTATATTTGCAGATTATATGAACCTATTTCGTATAATCTGCTGTATATCTGCAGCTACTCTTTATTCTTATCTCTGAACAACTTAATTCTTATCTCTGAACAACTTATCCAGTGGACTCTGAATACTTCTTATCCCTTTCTCACTCACATGAGTGTATATCTCCGTCGTCTTTGAACTCGCATGCCCTAAAAGCTCCTGTATATATCTCAAATCTGTCCCTCCTTCCAGCAGATGAGTCGCAAATGAGTGCCTCAATGTATGCACCGAAACATTTTTATTAATTCCTGCCCTCCTGCACACACTTTCAAAAACCTTTTGAACCGTCCGTTCAGTTATATGTTTCCCTTTATGTTCTCCAGGGAATAGCCATCCTTCAGGTCGATACTTCTTGACATATTCCCTCAATTCCCTTAAAGCAATTTCCGAAAGTATTGTATATCTGTCTTTACGTCCCTTTGCCTGCCTTACACGTATCAGCATCCTCTCACTATCAATATCCTCAAGCCTTAACCTGACTACTTCACCTACCCTGAGTCCTGCAGAATATATAATAATAAACATTGTCCTATGCTTGATATTCTCCACAGACGTTAACAACTTCCATGTTTCATCTTTACCCAGTACACTTGGTAATCTCTTTTCCTTCCTTGGCCGGGGAATATCCATAATGATATCACTCTTACTTAGCACTTCACCAAACAAGAATTTCATAGCACTTATTGCCTGGCCTACATACGTATGGGACTTCTCTTTAGTATCAATCAAATTCAATATATAGTCTTTTAAATCTTCTAAATCCAAATCTTCAATACTCTTATCAAAAAACACGGATAGTCTTCTAATATGCCCAATGTACGCTTTTCTCGTAGAAAACCCATAGCCTCTAAGTTTTAATTCCTTTTCCATCAATTCAAATAATCTTTTATTTTTAACCTCTTCCGGTTTATTCGTATTAGTATCAAGTAAAGGCTCAACTACTATCAATTCTTCATTGAATAACTTTTTTAAGCTCACTACAGAATCATCGGTATACGGAACAATCCAACACTTCCTTTTGCTGTCCCATCTCCGGCCTTCAATTCTCTTTATTGTCTTCACCCTCTCCGGTGAATAGCTAAACATGACCATAAGTTCATCATCATTACTCTTGCTGACTCTTATAGACACACCCCGCACCTCTTGGTAAAAAAATAAATTCCATAATATTACACTAACACCAACATAATACCATATAAACCCTCTAAATTCTACAATAAACTTTTCGGCTCATAAACCTGAAAAAGAGCCAGAATAAACTGACTCCATACAGTGATAATCAACGATAATTATATTTTACTTCTAATCTTCTACTACCTGGTTACCAATCCATCGCGTGTCTTTCTCCCGAGCACTACCGTCACAGATTTCTCCGCGCCGTTGGACTCAACATATAGAGTCACCCTGTCATTGGGTTTCTTTCCATAAACCAAGGTCCTCAGGTCTGCCATTGTTTCAACATTGGTTCCATCAACCTTTTTAATAACATCACCTATACCAATGCCTCCTGCACAAGCAGGCCCTCCCGTATCCAGCCTTGCTACATATACACCGCTGTCCACTTCCAGCTCAGGGTCTACATACGGCATAACTTCACCGTCATAGGCGAATAATCCAAGGTACGGTTCTTCAAAGCTGCCCCTTGTCCTGAAGCTGTCTACAACCGGTTTTGCAATATTTATGGGTATAGCAAATCCTATGGCTTCGGCGCTTGCAACCTTGATTGTATTTATCCCTATGACCTCGCCTCTTGCATTCATCAGCGGCCCTCCGCTGTTTCCTGGGTTTATGCTGGCATCGGTCTGAATCAGGTCTTCCATAAAGTTCGAACCCTGGTCTGTAGGAATCTGTATGGTTCTGTTTAATGCGCTTACGATACCCGAGGTTACGGTACGTTGAAACTGGAGACCCAGGGGATTGCCTATGGCAATTGCAGGCTCCCCTACCTTCAGGTTATTTGAGTCACCCAGCTTCGCAGCCGGAAGACCTGTAGCTTCTACCTTTACAACTGCAAGGTCAATCACAGGGTCCGACCATAGAGTGGTTCCATCCAGATTCTCTCCGCCTGAAAGTGTCACAACAATCCTTTTGTTTTTACCGCCGGCTACATGGTGGTTTGTGAGTATATAACCATTTGGGTCGACTATTATCCCTGAGCCAACTCCCCAATTTTCATCGGCAGCACTTTGAAATATAGAATTGCCATCCGGCCTGAGTACTGAAATCCCTACTACTGATTGTACGGCTCGTCCTGCCACATCGGTTACCTGTGTTTTAACAGGTTCCCCGCCCTCAGCAGCTATCTGCTGCGGAGGCGGGGCCTGCTGAGCCGGAGGCTGTGTGGCTTCTCCCTTCGGCGTCGGCGATTCGCCTATTCTGGTACCGATATAGCCTACAGCAAGGATTGTAAGTACCGCAAATGTCAGAACCGATGTTAGTATTGAAGTTAATATAGGTCTTCTGTTTCTCACGCTTTCATCTCCATCCTGAAAAGTGTCATCTCTATTATTTTCTTTATTCAGAAAATAATACTTAATAAAAAAATCCCCTGCCTTAATATGGCGAGGGGGTTCATTCTTATACAAATTATTTCATTAGTATGACAAGCATGTAGTTTATCTAGATTTCGAAGTCCTTATGAGCGGTTAATTTATTTTCCTAATATATTACAAAATATTTTATTTAAAATTCAAACTCCATATCCGAGAGCCTTCTCCTAAGCTCATCCATAACCTTCTTCTCTTCCTCAGCACCCTTTGCTGAAAAGGTAACTGAGAATCTTACATATCTCCCGGCATCATCCCATGGAACAGTTGATATAAGCTTCTCGGTTATCAGGTACTGCGAAAAGTCCTCAGCAGTCTCAAACCGTCTGCCGCCTTTAACACCTTTGGGCACTTCAACATAAAGATAAAATGAACCCTTGGGCTTTTCAACATTAAATCCTGCTTCCCTCAAGACCGACACCAGAAGGTTGTGCCTTCTCGAATACTTTTCGCTAATCCTTTCGGTAATCTCCGGATGCTCCAATGCGTGTATTCCGGCCTTCTGTATTGCTATGAACTGTCCTGAATCATTATTGTCCTTTACGGCAGCAAATCCTTTAATAATCAACTCATTGCCGGCAACCGCCGCAAGCCTCCATCCGGTCATATTATAAGCCTTGGACAGTGAAAACAGCTCAACACCGACTTCCTTTGCGCCGTCAACCGAAAGGAAGGCCAATGGCTTCTCGCCATCGAACATTAATCCTGCATATGCAGCATCATGCACTACAATAATATTGTTTTCCTTCGCAAACCTGACAACCTTTTCAAAGAATTCCCTGGTCGCACAGGCTCCGGTAGGATTATTCGGATAATTCAAATACAGGAGCTTTGCCCTTCTCCTTGTTTCGGCATCAAGTGAATCCAGGTCCGGAAAGAAATTATTCTCCCTGGTTATTGGGAGAGTCACCACTTCGCCGCCCAGCCACCTTGTATGCGTGCCCATGACCGGATAGTTGGGTACAGGCATTATTGTAATATCTCCGGGATTTACAAATACTGAAGGCAGCATTGCAAGCACGGGCTTCGAACCAATGCCATGGATAATCTCTGTTTCAGGATTCAGGCCTTTTACGCCAAATACCCGCTCAAGGTATTTTGCCGCAGCGTCCTTGAATTCCTGGATTCCATTGTCTGCGTATCCGCGGTTTTCGGGCTTGGCTGCTTCTTCAGCCAGCTTGAGCACTACTCCGGTGTCTGCCATTTCATCAGGTTCCCCTACTCCCATGTCTATTATTTCAACATCGGGATGGGCTCTTCTGGCGGCAAGCTTGGCCCTTTTGATTTTTTCAAACTTGTAAATGGTGGTGTCCTTGCCAAACTGTGAACCACCTATTCTTTCTGCGAACAGATTCTGAATGTAACTGTCGGACATATATCATACCTCCTCTTTCAACTCTATTTCAGGTAGAACTCCCCATCAAACACAATTTCAGCAGGCCCTGTCATATAAATATGGTTGTTACCTTCATTCCATTCCAATTCAAGCTCTCCGCCAAGCAGGCCCATTATAACCTTCCTGTCGCACAGGCCGTTCAGTACCGATGCTGCAAAGGCCGCACATGCTCCGGTACCGCATGCCAGTGTCTCTCCGGCACCCCTTTCCCATACCCTCATGTCAAGCCTCTGCCTGTCGACCACATGAACAAATTCAACATTTGTCCTTCTGGGAAAAATCCTGTAATTCTCAATCCGGGGTCCCACCGTTTCAACCGGGGCCCTTGCTGTATCATCTACAAACATAACTGCATGCGGGTTTCCCATGGAAACGCAGGTCAGGTTGAAGCACTCACCTTCAATCTCAGCCGGTTGGTTTATAAATGATTCCCCGGAACCTTCTACAGGTATATTATCGGGCTGCAGTACGGGCTCACCCATATCTACTCTTACAAGGCTTACCTCTCCATCATTGACGCTGAGTTGAAGCTCCTTTATGCCGGCAAGAGTATCAACCGTTACGGTCGTCTTGCTTGTCAGCTTCCTGTCATAGGCATATTTCCCTACACACCGTATGGCATTTCCGCACATCTCTGCCTCAGAGCCGTCGGAATTAAACATCCTCATCCTGAAATCAGCCTTATCCGAAGGCATAATCAGAACCAGTCCGTCAGAGCCGACACCGAAATGCCTGTCGCTAATCTTTACTGCAAGAGTGGATGGTTCCAGGCTGAGCTTCTGCTTGAAGCAATCTATGTATACATAGTCATTGCCTATACCGTGCATTTTGGTAAACCTTATTGAATCCATATAAATCACCCTTTTCTTTATTGGTTAATTATATCACAAATGCCCTAGTTTAAATACGATAATAATATTTTTGCAGCCCTTATTATAAGATCCTATATATAGTTACCTAATAAATACTTATGATGCTTTCAAGCCAATATAGACTATAAAAGGATAGAATCTAGAATTTAGATATGTTTAATTGCAAACCGGAACAAAAAGTGGTAATTTTAGTATAACAAAAAATGCAAAGGAGTGTGAAATAGATTGAGTAATGCACATGAAATTGACTTCCAGATACACGGTGAGGAAATGCAGTTTGTAGAGATTGAACTGGACCCCCAGGAAAGCATTATAGCAGAAGCCGGTTCAATGATGTTTATGGAGAACGGTATAGAAATGAACACCATTTTTGGAGACGGCTCAGTCCAGGGAGAATCCAAAGGTATTGTAGGCAAGCTATTTGATGCCGGCAAGAGGGTTCTGACCGGAGAAAGCCTTTTTATGACCATCTTTACAAATATGGGCAGCGGAAAACAGCACGTGTCCTTTTCATCCCCATACCCCGGAAGAATAATTCCTATAGATTTAAAAGAGGTTGACGGCAAGCTTGTATGCCAGAAAGATTCCTTCCTCTGTGCCGCCAAGGGTGTCTCTGTAGGAATTGATTTCAGGAGAAAGATTGGGGTCGGATTATTCGGCGGTGAAGGATTCATCATGCAAAAGCTTGAAGGTGACGGGCTTGCATTCATCCACTCCGGCGGAACGGTAACCAAACGTGAACTTGCCCCTGGTGAAACATTGAAGGTTGATACCGGATGCCTTGTTGCGCTTACAAGGAACGTAAATTATGATATCACTTTCGTAAAAGGCATCAAGTCCATATTTTTTGGCGGTGAAGGCCTGTTCTTTGTGACTCTGACCGGCCCAGGAACAGTCTGGCTCCAGTCCCTGCCGTTCAGCAGACTGGCTGCCCGGATTCTTGCAGGAGCATCCGGGACCAGAAAGGAAGAGGGTTCTGTATTGGGAGGACTAGGTAATCTGATAGACGGTAACTAAACTTTTGCCTGGACAGGAGGATATTGTCATGAACTATGAACTTATAAACCATATCCGCCAGTCAAACAGAATTGTAATCTCTGTCCTCTGGCTGTGTAATATGATGGCTACTTTCAAGCTTGTTATAAATGAAGGTCTGAACCCTAATGTTCTGTATTCCTTTGTGGGGTTAGGAATAGTTGCACTTGTTCCGACAATACTTATATTTAAGGATAAGCATCACAACATCAATAAATACCTTATAACAGCTTCAACCGTGCTCAGTACCTGGATAGCCGTGTATGTCTTTCAAGGCTCCAGCGACAGCCACAATATTATGTTCCTCGCGTTGATAATGAATGCATTCTATTTTGAAAAGCTGCTGGTTATGTTCACATATATACTGATTTCATCCTCAATCCTCATCCTGTATATTCTGTTCCCAATCCAGTTCTTTCAAGGCTGCGATTTCAAATCAATAATAAGCAAGCTGATGCTTATATTCCTCTGCAGCGTCTTGTTGTACTTCGTCTCTGTCATAGGTAAGAAAACCATAAACTCGGCAATCACCAAGAGGGAAGAATCCGAAGAGAAGTCTAGGAATCTTGACATCCTCAGGAATGAAGCCGAGAGTAAATCCGAAAAATTAAACCTTGTCATGGAAGAGGTTAAACGGACTGTTGCAAAGCTTGTTGATATTTCGAATAAAGTTAATGATAGTATTATGGTGACCGAGAGAGCATCTGTCCAGATTGCAAATGCAGTTGCCGAGGTCTCCAAGGGTATGGATTCCCAGGCTGCAAGTACATCCAGTGCTACCAACAGCCTTTATTCAATAAATACCGGTATCAAGAACATACAGAGTCTTTCAGGTGAAATAAATACACACTCTCAGGAAACCAGCTCTCATTCAATAACCGGAATAAATACCCTGAAGGCTCTTACCCAGCAAATACACACCATTGATGATTCAATAAACAGCACCTCTGCAACTGTAGGTGACCTTAAGGAAAAGTCAAGCCAGATTAATGATATCATACTGATGATTAAGAATATATCCGAACGCACCAACCTTTTGGCACTAAATGCATCCATAGAGGCAGCAAGGGCAGGTGAACACGGAAAAGGGTTTGCAGTAGTGGCCCAGGAAATCGGTAAGCTTGCCGAAGAGTCTGAAAACGGCACAAAACAGGTGGAACAGATTCTTCAGCAAATTGACAGTGCCATTGCTGAAACTGCTCAGAAAATCAGGCTGGGGACCAAGGCAACCGATAAGGGTGTTGAAATGATAAAAGATGTTGATTCGGTCTTTGACGAAATTGGAAACGAAATAAAACAGATTACTGAACGTTCCAACCATCTTTATAACATCTGTAAGGAAGTTTACAGCGATTCAAGCACCATACAGGTCCAGATGGAAAACATTGTGAGTATCGTTGAGGAGGCAACCGCAACCTCCGTAGAAGTTGCGGATAATGTCAGTGAGCAGACAAGCAGGCTGTCAAAGATAAAGGATGTTACCCAGGATTTGGTTGCGATTTCGCAGGAACTGGACCGGATAACAAAGTAGTTAATTATTTTGGCCAATACGGTTAAACAGGGCAGAGAAAGAAATTCTTTCTCTGCCCTGTGATTTACTTGTTTGCCAGTTCCAGATGTCTTTTAATCTTCTTGGTGGTTGTCTTTATAAATTCCTGTTCCCTAATAGTAAACTCTCTTATATGCTTATATAGCACAAGTTTTTTATTTACAGCCCTTACTTCCTTATCAATCAATGAGTGGAGGTGCTGCCGGTCTGGAGTCTCCGGGTATTCCTCCTCAATGGTTTCCATATTGATTACAATTTCTGCACAAATCATTATATCTCCATCATCTCCGGGTTTTCCCCAGACCATTGACTCCTTGATATAAGGGCTTCTGTTGAGCAGAGTCTCAAGTTCCTCAGGGAAGATATTCTTTCCGTTTTTGGTTACTATAACATTCTTCTTTCTGCCTGTAATGTACAAGAATCCCTCATCATCTACATACCCGAGGTCTCCGGTATAAAACCACCCATCCTTGAGAACCTTCAAAGAAGCTTCTTCATTCTGGTAATAACCCATCATGACATTAGGTCCCCTTGTTATGATTTCCCCTACACCCTCGCTGTCCTTATCCACTATCTTTACTTCTACCCCGGGCAGGGGAAGTCCGGCAGAATTGTCCCTGAAGTATACATCCCTGTTTACCGTCACAATAGGTGAACACTCTGTAAGACCGTACCCCTGTAAAAAGTGTATACCGAAATCACGGAATCCTTTTGCCACTAAGGGGTCTATTGCAGCAGCACCGCTGATGAACAGTCGTATATGTCCTCCAAGAGTCTCATGAAGCTGCTTGAATATCTTCTTTGTCAGGTCGAGCTTGAATACACTCCTGAGAAAATTACTGACTCCCAGTGCAGCCTTCATCTTTAACACCATACCCGGCTTCTTTGCCGCCTGGCTCCATACGCGTTTATACATGCTTTCAAACAGCAGCGGCACCGAGAGCATTACCGTTGCTTTGGATTCTTTGAGGTTTTTCACAATATGCCTCAGCCCTTCACAGTAAGCTATTGCCGCTCCTTTGTAGATAGGCACCAGAAAACCGCAGGTACATTCATAGGTATGGTGGAGTGGTAGAAAAGATAAAAAGATATCGTTCTCATCCATATATACCATCTTGTGTACTGCCATAATATTTGAACAGATATTACTGTGTGAAAGCATGACCGCTTTGGCCAGGTCAGTAGTTCCCGATGTAAACAGCAGAATACTTACAGCTTCATTGTCTATGGCTGCGTCCAGGAAATCTCTGTTCCCTTTTTTTATCATGTCAGCCCCTGTCTCTGTCAAGGCTCTGAAAGAAACGTCGCCATCCTTTTTGCCTGCTCCATCCATGTTTATAAAGTATTTAATCCCGGGGTTGTTTTCTGAAATCCTCTTCATTATTTCTTCAAATTTCCCCGAGAATATAACAGCATTGGAATCGGACCTCTGAACCAAACTCTCAATCTCATTCTCAGGAAGCTCCTTGTCAATGGGAACCACTACCCCGGTACCATTGACAACAGCCATGTATGAGACCGCCCATTCATACCTGTTTTCACCTATCACTGCAATCCTTTTACCTTTCAGTCCCAGGTCGGTCAAAGCAGTTCCCAGGCATTCAACATCCTTCTTAAACTGAGCATATGTGACCGGTAAGTATTCTCCTTCTTCTTTCTTTTTTGCCAGGAATGCCGTCCTGCTTCCGAATTCTTCCACAGTCTGTTCAAGCATTTCCCTGAGGTTCAAAATCTGCTTCACTTGGTACAATGGCTTGCTGTTCATAGAACTGGCCCCTTTCAGATAATTGTGGCTTTTCAGCTATCTTTTTGCAAGCTCCAGGTGTCTCTTAATTTTCTTTGTAGTAGTCTTTATGAACTCCTGTTCCCTCAGTTCAAATTTTTTAATATGTTTATACAGTACTAATTTTTTATTTACTGCCTTTATCTCCCGGTCTATTAATGAACGGATCTGCTCCTGGCCAGGTGTGCCGGCAAACTCCTCTTCAATAAACTCTTTATCATAAACTATTATAGCACAAATTTCGACATCTCCATCCCCGAAAGGCTTGCCAACAACCATTGACTCCTTGATATAGGGGCTTCTGTTGAGCAGAGTCTCAAGTTCCTCAGGGAAGATATTCTTTCCGTTTTTGGTTACTATAACATTCTTCTTTCTGCCTGTAATGTACAAGAATCCCTCATCATCTACATACCCGAGGTCTCCGGTATAAAACCACCCATCCTTGAGAACCTTCAAAGAAGCTTCTTCATTCTGGTAATAACCCATCATGACATTAGGTCCCCTTGTTATGATTTCCCCTACACCCTCGCTGTCCTTATCCACTATCTTTACTTCTACCCCGGGCAGGGGAAGTCCGGCAGAATTGTCCCTGAAGTATACATCCCTGTTTACCGTCACAATAGGTGAACACTCTGTAAGACCGTACCCCTGTAAAAAGTGTATACCGAAATCACGGAATCCTTTTGCCACTAAGGGGTCTATTGCAGCAGCACCGCTGATGAACAGTCGTATATGTCCTCCAAGAGTCTCATGAAGCTGCTTGAATATCTTCTTTGTCAGGTCGAGCTTGAATACACTCCTGAGAAAATTACTGACTCCCAGTGCAGCCTTCATCTTTAACACCATACCTGGCTTCTTTGCCGTCTGGTCCCATATACGTTTATACATGCTTTCAAACAGCAGCGGCACCGAAAGCATCATTGTTGCCTTCGACTCCTTAAGATTCTTGACTATATGCCTTAATCCTTCGCAGTAAGCTATTGCCGCTCCTCTGTAAATTGGCGTAAGGAATCCGCAGGTACATTCATAGGTATGGTGGAGAGGAAGAAACGACAGGAATGTATCTTCAGACCTTATATCAACCATTGCGTTCATGGCCATAATATTTGAACATATATTTTTATGCGAGAGCATGACAGCCTTGGCCAGGTCAGTAGTTCCCGATGTAAACAGCATGATGTTCATTTTTTCACTGTCAATTTCTGCATCAATAAAATCCCTACTACCACCTTCCACTAAACTCCGACCTGTATCTATCAGTTGATTATATGACAGAAATGCTCCTTCGCTTTTGACCGAATCCATGTTAATAAAAGCAGTTATGCCACGATTATCATCACTTATCTTCTTCATGACCGTTTCAAATTTTCCCGAATATATCACTCCGCTGGCTCCGGATCTTTCAAGAAGGCTCTCAATTTCATTCTCCGGCAGTTCCTTGTCTACAGGAACTACTACTCCGGTGCCGTTTACAACAGCCAGGTAGGATACTGCCCATTCATACCTGTTTTCGCCAATCAGGGCTATCCTTTTTCCCTTGAGTCCCAGACTGACCAGTCCTGTTCCGAGACAATTAACGTCTCTATTGAATTGTTCATAGGAAATGGACTGGTACTCCTGGTCGCCTTCCTTTTGTTTAACCATAAATGCGGTCTTGCCGGAAAATTTTTCAACGCTTTGATTAAGCATATCTCTCAAGTCATTTATAGCATTTACCTTGTACAGAGCATTGCTGTTTATAAGATCAACCCCTCTCTGTAATTTATTACCAGAATTTAATACCTACTACTATTATAATAAATTCAAGAAGAAAAATAAATATTACTTTTATTTCCGGATACACTGCATACATAACAGCCATACTCTATATAAAAATTACTCTATACTGACAAAACATAATCTTTAATATATAATATTTGTGTCTGAAATAATGTATATGGTTGTTCACAAAAAGTTATAGCTTTCTGTAAGAGGTAGAATAATAATATTCATGGGTTGTACAGGTTTTCATTACTTGCCACTTTTTATTAGGAGGTAGAATACATGGGCAAAATTATAGAAATAAGATGGCACGGCCGCGGCGGTCAGGGTGCCAAAACAGCTTCTCTTTTGCTTGCCGATGCGGCATTCAACACAGGAATGTATGTACAGGGATTTCCCGAATACGGTCCTGAGCGAATGGGAGCGCCGGTTACAGCTTATAACAGAGTAAGCGATGAGAAAATATCCATTCACAGCAATATATACGAACCGGACTACGCTGTAGTCGTAGACGATACTCTGCTGGGTTCAGTAGATGTCACTCTGGGACTTAAGGAAGAGGGAGCAGTTATTGTAAACACCCACAAGTCTCCTGAAGAAATCAGACCCTTACTGAACGGCTACAAGGGCAAGGTGTGCACAATAGATGCGCGCTCTATTTCCATGGATACTCTGGGTAAATACTTTCCCAATATTCCCATGCTTGCTGCTGTAGTAAAGGTCAGCAAAGTGATGGATGAAGAAAAATTTCTCAAGGACATGGAGGGTTCCCTCAAGCACAAGTTTGCTAAGAAACCCGAGGTTATTGAAGGGAATATCAAGGCTCTCAACAGGGCCATGCAGGAGGTGCAGGGATTATGAGCAATTGCAAGCATAACAAAATTGTTTCATCAGATACAACCTGGAAGGAGACAACTGAGGGCGGGACCATATGCAGCCCCGGTAATGCAACCGACTTCCCTACCGGCGATTGGAGGTCCATGAAACCTATCTGGCTGCAGGAGAAGTGCAAGCAGTGTCTGCTGTGTTATCCTGTATGCCCTGATACTGCCATTCTTGTAAACGAGGAAGGCAAGCGTGTAGACTTTAATTATGACCACTGCAAAGGATGCGGAGTTTGCTACAAGGTCTGCCCGTTTGAAGCTATAGATTTTGTTGAGGAGGGAAAATAATATGGCAATTAGAGATAGATTGAGTGGAAATGAAGCAGTTGCTACAGCCATGAAGCAGATAAATCCTGATGTTGTGGCCGCCTTTCCTATAACTCCTTCAACCGAAATTCCACAATACTTTTCAACTTTTGTAGCCAATGGCTCAGTAAACACTGAATTTGTGGCCGTAGAAAGTGAGCACAGCGCCATGAGCGCCTGTGTCGGAGCCCAGGCAGCCGGGGCAAGAGCCATGACAGCTACATCAGCCAACGGGTTGGCGCTGATGTGGGAAGTCCTGTATATTGCAGCTTCATTGAAGCTCCCGATTGTAATGGCCTGTGTAAACAGAGCACTGTCCGGTCCCATAAATATACACAACGACCATACTGATTCAATGGGAGCACGGGATTCGGGTTGGATTCAGCTTTACTGTGAAGATAATCAGGAAGCATACGACAATATGATAATGGCTGTCAGAATAGCCGAACATAAGAATGTCATGCTGCCGGTTATGGTGTGCTTCGATGGGTTCATAACCAGTCACTCCCTTGAAAATATAGAACTAATGGAAGACGATGTGGTAAAAAAATTCATCGGCGAATACAAACCTGACCACTATCTTCTTGACCGCGAGAACCCTATATCGGTAGGTCCTCTGGATTTACAGGGCTATTTCTTTGAGCATAAACGCCAGCAGGCTGAAAGTATGAGGAATGCCAAAAAGGTGATACAGGAGGTTTCCGAAGAATTTGCGCAAATCTCGGGAAGACACTACGGATTTCTGGAAGCTTACCGGATGGAAGATGCAGAGGTAGCAGCCGTCATCCTTAATTCAACAGCAGGAACAGCCAAATTTGTCGTTGATAAACTCCGCGAAAACGGTATCAAGGCGGGGCTGGTAAAACCCCGGGTCTTCAGACCGTTCCCTGTTGACGAAATGGCAAACGTGTTGAAGAGCTGTAAAGCTGTTGCAGTCATGGACAAAGCAGACAGCTTCAATGCTGCAGGAGGACCGTTGTTTACTGAAATTACCAGCGGCCTGCATGTTAAGGGAGTAAATAATGTAATGACGGTTAACTACATTTACGGACTGGGCGGAAGGGATGTAAATGTAGGTGATATTGAAAAAGTATATAACGACTTAACGAATATAGTCAGCCAGGGCAAAATTGAATCAGTTTACAATTACCTTGGCGTTAGAGAATAGGAGGTAAATGCATAATGGCATATAATTTGAAGGAAGCTGCAAAGAAGCCTGAAAGATATACCGGAGGCCACAGAATGTGTGCAGGATGCGGTGCTCCTATAGCAGTCAGAGGCGTATTAAGGGCACTAAAGCCTAAAGACCATGCAGTTATTGGAGCCGCTACAGGGTGTCTTGAGGTGTCCACCTTCCTGTATCCTTACACGGCATGGAAGGATTCTTTCATACACAATGCATTCGAAAATGTTGCCGCTACAGTGTCAGGGGCAGAAGCTGCATACACGGCATGGAAGAGAGAAGGGAAGATTCCGGAAGACAAAGAGGTTAAGTTCATTGCATTCGCCGGAGATGGCGGAACCTATGACATTGGGATTCAATCTCTATCCGGGGCCATGGAAAGAGGACATGATATGGTCTATGTCTGCTACGATAACGGGGCGTATATGAATACCGGTATCCAGCGCTCATCTGCAACACCCAAGTATACAGACACCACGACAACTCCGGCCGGTGAAAAAATACCTGGAAAACAGCAGTTCAAGAAAGACATTACCATGGTGATGGCAAGCCACCACTTACCTTATGTAGCTCAAACCGCTCCTCTAGGCAATTTTAAAGACTTATACGAGAAAGCTGAAAAAGCCATATATACCAAGGGCCCGGCCTTTTTGAACGTACTTGCTCCATGTCCAAGGGGTTGGGGCTATGATACACCAAACCTGATGGGCATAATCAGGCTGGCGGTTGAGACCTGTTTCTGGCCGCTCTACGAGGTAGTGGAAGGTAAATATAAAATAAACTATAAGCCAAAAAATAAGCTGCCCATTGAAGAGTTTTTGGAACCCCAGTCGAGATTCAAGCACCTTTTCAAGCCCGGCAATGAGTGGATGCTTGAAGATATTCAGGCTGAAGTTGATAAAAGATGGGAAGAGCTTCTTAAGCTTGAGGGAGATTGCCAGTCTTAAAACAATTTTGTGTCTGGAATTGGAAAAGTTAAGTAGGCCCACGCTTTGGCTGGGTTCAAGTCCCAGCCATATGCGTGGGCTACCCTGAGAAGCAAAATTGGAAAAGGCAGTCCCGGGCTGCCTTGACTTGTTGTTCTGGAGGGTGCGATGGAAGTATACTACTATATCCCTGTTGCGGAAAAGGAAGATGCGTTAAGCTGCGGAATCAAGCTGTCGGTAAAAGCCGAAAAGAAGGTTGTTATCAACGGGTACTCCACTCCCTGCATTTCTGCTTTATTAAACCCGAAGGACGATATGTCCAGATATAACTCCGATCGGTTTGCCTGCCTCAGAATAGAGCTCAAGCCAGAATACTGCTTTATTGCAGACAAATCACTCTATGGCAGCGAAAAGACCCGCGAGCTTTACAACCGTTCAATAGTATCTCCAATGAACTATATATTCGGAACCTACCGCCTTCCTGAATGTCTTGTAACCTGTACCATTTTACCGGACAGTATCAGTCTCATGAACAGGATAATTGACTCACCGGTTCTTTATGACAGCTCTGAAAAACTTTACATAGCCAACCTTGTTGAAAAGTTCAATGAGGATTACCCCGATTTTTGCGAAACCGCCCTGTTTATATTTCTGGACAAACTTGCAGGCGCTGGTAAGCTTAAAAAAATTGAATCGGGAAATATGGCTGTCTTTGAAGGTCAGGATGGTAAAGTCTATACTCTGAAAAAGGTGGGTTGGGATGAAATACGTCAGTACCAGAGGATATGATTCAAAGGCTTCGGCCTCAGAAGCAATACGTTCCGGCATAGCGCCTGACGGCGGTCTGTACGTTCCAGAATATATACCGTCACTGTCCAGGGAAAAAATAATAGGCCTGTATAATGCAAATTACCAGCAGATAGCCCTATCTATACTGGAAAAATTCCTCCCGGACTTCAGCCGCAGTGAGCTTGAAGGATATATAAATAAGGCATACAACACCGATACATTTGACACACCGCTCATATGCCCCCTGTACCCCCTCAACAATACCACGCATATCCTTGAACTCTGGCACGGTCCTACCTGCGCTTTCAAGGACCTTGCTCTCCAACTGCTTCCGCACCTGTTAACTGCTGCTGCAGCCAGGCTGGACGATACAAGTACAATGGTGATTCTCACGGCCACCTCAGGCGATACAGGTAAGGCTGCTCTGGAGGGTTTTAAAGATATAAAGGGGACAAAGGTAGTAGTATTTTACCCGCTGGACGGTGTCAGTGAAATTCAGAAGCTTCAAATGATAACCCAGCAAGGTAATAATGTAAGTGTTGTTGGAGTGAAGGGAAATTTTGACCAGGCCCAGAGCGGAGTTAAAAATATATTTGCAGACAGGTTTCTAATACATCTTCTGAAGCAGTATGATTTCAGGATGACTTCTGCAAATTCTATTAATTGGGGAAGATTGGTCCCCCAGATAGTCTATTACTTTTCATCATATATAAGTCTGCTCAAATCTTCCCATATTAAGTTCGGAGATAGGATTAACATATGTATCCCTACAGGGAATTTTGGAAACATTATGGCCGCATACTATGCAAAAAAAATGGGCCTTCCTGTAAACAAGCTTATTATCGCAACCAATGAAAATGATGTACTTGCGAAATTCATGGAAACCGGCAGGTATGATGCAAACCAGGAACTTAAAACCACAATATCGCCATCAATGGATATACTTGTATCCAGCAACTTTGAAAGACTCTTATTTGAGGTTTCAGACCATAATCACCAGGAGACCTCTGCCCTCATGACCCAACTCAAGTGTACGGGCTCCTATGAAGTAAGCTACAAGCTGCTTGATAAAATAAATGACGGGTTCTATGCCGGCTGCGCAGCCGAGAGAGCAACCCTGTCAGCCATAAAAGATGCTTTTGACAAGTATGGGTATGTTGTTGACCCTCACACAGCCGTAGCTCTGCATGTATACGGCAGATATGTCAGGAAAACCCGGGACCGCTCAGTGACAATCATAGCCGGTACGGCCAGCCCATACAAATTCAACCGCAGTGTATTAACAGCACTGCTAGGGCCAAATGCCTCCGTGGGGAAAAGTGAATTTGAACTGTTGAATCTTCTTGCAGTAACAACCCATACCCTCATACCCGAAAAGTTGAAAGACCTCAAAGGGAAACAGGTTCTCCACAACCTGTCCTGCAGCAGTGGGGAAATGAAAGAAGCCTTGAAGAAAATCTTAAAAGTAGAGAAGTAGGATATCTACTCCCTTTCTATCTCTTCAATCTTGTCCAATATATCCTGGCTGTCGAATTTACTGGTCCATAGTTCACCTATCATACCATCCGGATCTATCAGAAACGACATTGGAAAAATATTAATCTTATACTTCTCAGACACCTCGCCCTTTTCATCAAGGAGAGATGTAAAGCCATACTTCTTTGTTTTAAAATATGCTTCAACTGCGCTGCCGTTCCTATAATTCACCGCAAGCGGCACAACATTTTCCCCTGTCCTGTCTGCCTTTATATTTAGCTCTTGCAGCTCTTCCAACTGGGCTACGCTTTCGTTGCTGCCGAAATGCCAGAACGTCAGGAGCACAAACTTTCCTCTATAATCAGATAATCCGGCGCTTTGGCCTTCAATGCTTTTCAGTTCAAAGTCAGGAGCAGCAAACCCGGGCAGGACTCCTTCAGGTCTATCCGGATTATTCTGGGCACCTTGGCTGTCCCCATCATTGTTACCCTGGTTCGGCACTGCATCTTCCCCGTTCTGTCCCTGATTGTCGGTTTGGTTCTGATTTCCACTTCCCGGACCGACTTCAGGCTGCCTGTCCGCTCCGAAAAAAAGAATCCCGAAGCCTATAATCAGCAGAAAAGTAACAATACCCAATAGATAATACATTTTGGCGTTTCTCATGTTCTATCTCCTCTTAAATAACTTAATTAGAAAAAAACTCGTGTCTACACGAGTTATCTTCATATTTACTATTGCTGCTGAGGCGCATCCACCGGGCAAACATTAGCGCATGCTCCACATTCAATACAAACATCAGGGTCTATTTCATATTTATCACTGCCTTGTGATATGCACTGTACCGGACATTCCGGCTCGCATGCTCCACAGCTGATGCAGGCATCTGTTATTACATAAGCCACCTTTATGCACACCTCCTTATTGAATCTAACTGCTAAATATTTTAACACTACTCTTTCATGCTGAAAAGTAAAATTTTTGATTCGTATTAGTATCTAAAATACTGAAAGCTTTTATACTTTTCTGTATTCTAATCCTCAAGGTGTTTAAGCTTTTCAAGTTCCTCTTCGTCTTCATCAACTGAAACGTCTTTCATGACTTTAACATCCTTGGCCTCGTAGACTTTCAAATCAGCCTGCCCATCATTATCAAGCTTGACCTTGACAATTTCCTTAAGCAAGTCTACTCCCATAACCACCCCCTGCCCACTCGGCGTACTAACTATAGCACCTACCTTAGGCACTCTCTCCAGCTTGTCTTCATATACTTCGTACTCATACCTCAGACAGCACATCAGCCTCCCGCATGTTCCTGATATTTTGGCCGGGTTTATCGAGAGGCTTTGCTCCTTGGCCATTTTTATTGAAACAGGTTCGAACTCACCCAGGTATGTGCAGCAGCACAACTCTCTTCCACAGAAACCGGTTCCGCCAAGCATCTTGGTCTCGTCCCTTACACCGATTTGCCTGAGTTCAATCCTGGTCTTAAAGACTGTAGCAAGGTCTTTTACCAGCTCCCTGAAGTCAACTCTTCCATCTGCCGTAAAATAGAAAAGTATTTTGTTGTTATCAAATGTGTATTCGACATCAATAAGCTTCATATCGAGGTTATGTTCTTTTATTTTCTTTACACACACCTCAAAAGCCTCTTTCTCTTTCTTGTTATTTTCTTCTACCTGCCGGTCATCCTTCTCGCTTGCAACCCTTATAACCTTCTTCAGCGGAGCAACTATGGCCTCTTCAGGGACCTCCCTGTTGGCTATTACTACCCTGCCGTACTCAATACCTCTAGCTGTCTCAACAATTACATGACTATCTGCATTAATATCTAGATTATCCGGGTCAAAGTAATATATTTTACCAGCTTTCTTAAACCGCACTCCTACAACTTTTATCATGATGAACCTCCCAAAGGCTTAAAAGCAAATTATCTATAACCATTTGAAAATTAACATTCATTCTTAGGTTTCTTCGAGCTTTCCCGATTAATTCGACAATATTTACCAGTCGTTCAGCCGTAACCTCTTGAATGCTATTTAATATAATAGCCTTTTTGTCTTTATTAATCAATATATTCTCATCGGCAGTCAGGTCAAATAAAATGATATCCCTGTACCATGCAGCCATTATATCTAGTATGTCCTCGATATTATCCCTGTTTTCTTCAAAGAATACCGACAAACCAATAAGCTCTTCAACATTACAATCCTTGATTTGTCCCATGACAGCAATAGCCTCTTCCCTCATGGCGGTAAACTCTGCGGATATGGCAGAAAAGGCTTTCCCTGCAGTCCCCTGTGAGAATGCAACTGCGAATTCAACAGCATGGCTGCTGGATACCTTATCCGCACTTGATATGATAGTTCTTATCTCCTGGTCTGAGTACGCATTGAACTTGAGTCTCACACACCTTGATTTAATTGTTTCCAAAAGAGCACCGGCATTGGAGACACAAAGAATTAAAACTCCATATGCAGGAGGGTCCTCGAGGGTTTTCAGAAGACAATTCTGGGCAGGGACGGTCATCTTCTCAGCCTCATCGATAATATAGACCTTTCTGCCTGACACAATGGGCTTTACTATTATTTCATCCTGAAGCTCCCTTATCTTATCAATCCCGATAGATGACTTGTCGGGTAGAATAACTGTGAAATCCGGGTGACTGCCGGATTCAGCCTTTCTGCATGACTGGCAGACCCCACACGCCTCCCCTTCCCTACTGTTCTGACATAAAATAGCCCGTGAAAATGCCCCGGCAAGTGTAAGCTTACCCATACCCGACTGACCTTCAAAGCTGTAGGCATGACAGAGCCGGTCTTGCCCTACGGCATTTCTGACAATACCCTTGATTTTTTCCTGACCAATAAATCTATTAAAATCCAATCTGGCTCTCTCCCGTTTAATAAACTCTCTACTGTCACCCTGGTATTACATAATGATATCAAGAAGTAGTCCCCTTATATCTTCCATACTATTAAGTATTTTCAGATTGTCTTTCTCACCATTGAGAACTTCCTGTGTGAGCTTCTCAAGCTCTTCATTAACCTTCTTGACAACAGCCCATACCCGGTGTCTCCCTCTTCTGTCCAGCACATTTTCCTTGCAGAACACGTGGGAATTGGCAACTGCTTCGTAAAGAAACTCAGATATCAACTGCTTGTACATCTTCAATTCTCTGATATCAACCTTGCTGCCCAGCCTTTCGCCCTGGGTATTAATCTCATCAAGCAATTTATTCAGATGTTCCCTCGTTATCTCTTCTTGGGTCCTTCTATACTGTGACTGAAAGGAAGCCTGCCGGGATTCCTTTATTTTCTTCTCTTCATTCTTTACTGCTCCGGCCAAACCGGAGGCTCTTTCATACGAATGCCGGATTTTCATGTGCTTCCACCCTCTCTTTGAGTCACTATACCTAAGGCTTCTTGCAGATAATAGACTGATTCCTTGAAAACCTCTTCAACCGTTTTCCTGGCATCTATTACCTTTACCCTGTCTCTATCTTTTCCGGCTGTATAAAGATACCCTTCATAAACACTATCGTGGAACTCCATGGCTTCGGTTTCAATACGGTCCCCATTCTCGGCTCTGGTCTTCCGCAGCATTACCTCCCGGGGTGATATATCAAAGAATAGTGTAAGATCTGGCATACACCCTTGTACCGCCCTACGGTTCACTTCCTCCACAGTCTCTACACCAAGACCTCTTCCAAAGCCCTGATAGGCAGTACTGGAATCAACAAATCTGTCACATACAACAGTTTTCCCTTCCTTCAGAGCAGGTACAATAACACTTGATACAAGTTGGGCCCTTGCAGCGGCATAGAGAAGCAGTTCGGCAGTGCTGTTCATATCCTTATTCCCTGTATCCAGAAGCAGTTCTCTTATTTTCTCTCCTAGTTTTGTACCACCGGGCTCCCTGGTAGTTACAACATCATATCCCTGCTGTTCAAGGTGCTCAACAATGTTGTTCAATTGCGTTGTTTTTCCGCATCCATCCATGCCTTCAACCGTAATAAACAGTCCTCTCATAATCCACCCCTAGTCTTTTATGACACCAAAACCGTCTGTGGGCCAAAATCTGAATACTACCCTGCCGCTGAGTTCCTTCAGGCTTATGCACCCATTCTCTGTCCTGTAAGACTTCCTTGACGGTGAATGTGGAGAAAACTTTCTGCTGTCGAAGCTGTAGTTTCTATTATCTCCCATGACATATACATACCCCTGGGGAACGGTCAGGTCAATATTTACGTCCCTGTCCGAATCCATCTGTATTCTTCCATCATTAATTCTGACAACTACATCCCATGGGCCATTAACATATTCCTCTTGCAGTTGTTGGCCATTAACATATACTTTTGCGTTACCTATATAAAAATCATGGTCTCCTTCTATGTGCTGACCGTTAATAAAAAGCCTATCATCTCTGACTTCATAATCTCCGGGTATGACCCTTCCGTCAAGCTCCATAACATCTCCCTTGATTTTTATATGGTCTCCACCTATTCCAATTACCCTTTTTATATAATCTTTTTTACCAAGGAACTTTACTAGTTTTCTAAATGAATTATTTTCAGCATAAAAATCACTGGAAGGCTCGGAAAAGGTTATGATTTGTCCCCTCTCAGGACTAACCTTCAAAAAATAGCTTAACCTCTCAGCAATAAGTCTGTCATTGGTAATGTTAAAGAATGAAGGCACAGAGTCCGGACCCTGAAGGGTGGGCTCCATGGACGGCCCCACAACAATGGTTGGGGCAAATATGAAAATCCTTATTATTACTGCAGCTATTACCGCAATCAATATGCTTCCAAACCAGTCATCCTTTTGTTCATTATTAGTGTTTTTATCCTTTTTTATATCATCATCAATAGTTTTTTTGCTCATATTCTTTAATCCTCCGGTCAGGTTTAGTTGAAATGCTGTCATCAAATCAGACTTATTATATTATATGAAAAGACAAAATACCATACCTCTATGCACTGTCGCCTACGGGAAAAGCAATTCCAAGTTTTATGTTTTCCTCTTCAAAGCATGCTATAATCTTCTTTCTGAGTTCCCTCTCAACAGCCCAATGTTCAGCGCCCATTGTTTTTGCTGTTGCCCTTACTACATAGTAGGTTTCTCTCAACTCAGTAACTCCAATAACCTGCGGGGCTTCTGCCAGAACTTCGCTTTCCTGTTCAAGAAGCTTACATGCCTTATCCACGACTTCGTTAGCCTTTTCAATGTCGATTTCATAGGGAATCCTTGTATCAACAACCGCAAGCCTGTTGCCTCGGGTATGATTTGTAACAACCTTGATTTCACCATTAGGAATTATATAAAGTTCCCCATTGTAGTTCCGAATTCTGGTCACCCTGAGCTCCATTTCCTCAACGGTACCAACCATTCCTCCTATAGCAACAACATCACCTACAGCAAACTGGTTTTCAGCCAGTATGAAAAAGCCGCTGATGACATCCCTGACCAGGCTTTGTGCGCCAAAGCCAAGGGCAATTCCTCCAATTCCCGCTGCAGTAAGTATGGTATTTATATCAAACAGGTTCAGCACATTAGTTAGTATGGTAACTGCAGCAACAAAATAGACGGTATAAATAAGCATACTGCCAAGGATTGTACTTAATGTATCCAGCCTCTTTCCGTCCCCGTAAAACTTAAAACCCTTCTGCCTTTGTATCAGTCTTGCTATTATGTTCCTTCCTATTCTGGTAATAGCTACAGATGCCAGAATTATCACAGCCACCAGAAACAGCTTCCAGAGGAGTTCAGGTATGTAGCTCACCACACTTTTATAGACCTCAGTCCATATCAGTTTTAAATCCATCAATATTTCCCCTTGTCAATTAATAATCTCAATTATGACCTGAATATAATTGTACCATAACTGCATACGTATTTCTATAAACAGGATTCTTGGATTCAGGTGGAGTGTTTTTCTACATCTGAATCTTAGAAGCCGTTATCCAGGGATGTAGCGCCACTTATCTATAATATTGAAGCTGGAATCTTAGTGGCGGTAGTCATCAGATAAAGATAGTATCAGGAAATCCATATTAATTGTAAATATATTTTCTGCATGAAAAGGGAACTTGCCAGGTTTCATGAAATATTTACATTGCCAGATTAATAGGAGTGTATAAATGACCAGAAAGATTGCCGAATTCTGCAAGAGTACATTTTTCAAGCGTATACTTCTTTATGGAGTAATCGCTTTTATGATATATCAGCTGAGGGGCTTCACCAACCTTTTTCTTCTGCTGTTCTTTGTAACCTACATAATGAATGAACTTTGCAAGTTTGTCCACCGGCAGACTTCCAGGATGGTCAGGGTTTCTGAAGAGTTGGTTACAATAATAATATACTGCCTTTTGATACTATTCTTTGTTCTTTCAGGTTTCAAATATGTTCCCGAAGTTGTCTCTCAGGCAAAAGTTCTATCCAAATCCTTTGAATCCACCAAGGATTTGAGCGACAGTATAGATGCCTATATCAATAGTATTCTGACTTCATTTGACCCTTCACTAAGGAATATCGTCGAACTATACATATTCGATTTTACAAGCAGGATTGATGAATTTTCGTCCAATCTTGCAATGTTCTCATACAGTTTTATTAGGAGTATAGGCATCTGGGTCCTGAATATTTTTCTGATGATAATACTCAGCTTTTTCTTCCTCATTGAGAAAAACAAGATGAAAGGATTTGCTCATGTTCTCAACAGCGGCAGGTTCAGTTTCATATATAATGAGCTGCAGCCGGTATTTTCAAGATTCTACAGGTCATTCGGCTCAATAGTAAAAGCTCAGCTTATCATATCACTCGTAAATATGATTCTCACCGTTACCGCTCTTGCGTGTCTGAAGTTCTCCAACCTGTTTGCAATTTCGGTAATGCTATTCCTTCTGGGACTTATCCCTGCTGCCGGAGCAATCTTCTCCACAATTCCACTGCTTGTTATAGGTTATGGCATCGGTCAGCTTCCATATGTACTATATGTACTTGTAATAGTATTGATTATTCATTCCTTAGGAACCTACATCATATTTCCAAAAATGCTTTCCAACTTCACCCACCTGCCTATTTTTATTATACTGATAGTACTAATCCTGTCCGAACACCTCTTCGGGCCTTGGGGCCTGATATACGGCCTTCCTCTGTTTGTTTTTGCAATTGAATCACTGAAACATCCCGATGAACCGGTTGTTTCTTCCTGCAAATGAAAAGCGCAATCAGCCGCCAAACCCCAGGAAAGCTCATCATAGGACATTCTTTGAAGCATTTCTGTAACTTGCAATCAGATTCCCCAGTATTACCATGGTTAGACTACGTGGAAAATAAAGGAATATATTTTATGTTTTACTGGAATACTTAATATATTAGGTGTAGAATAAATAATCAAAAGATACTGACCTGGAGGAAAGCTAATGGAATTTGATGCTGAAATAGGCAGATTAAAAGAAGATATCATCAGCTCGACTCGTGAGCTGCTTAGAATAAAAAGTGTTAAATCAGCCCCTTTAGAGGGTAAACCTTTTGGCGAAAACATTAACAATGCATTGGAGTATATTCTCAGACTGGCTGACAGCTTTGGATTCAGAACAAAAAACCTTGATGGATATGCTGGTTATGCAGAATACGGCCAGGGCGATAAGCTTGTAGGAGTAGTTGTTCATCTGGACGTCGTTCCTGAAGGAGAGGGCTGGTCACATCCTCCGTACTCGGGTGAAATTTCAGACAATAAAATTTATGGGCGGGGTGCGATTGACGATAAGGGTCCTGCAGCAGCCGCTCTCTATGCACTCAAAGCAATTAAAGCCAGCGGTGTCAGCCTGAATTCCAGGGTTCGGGTTATATTCGGACTGGATGAGGAAAGCGGCTCACGGTGCCTGGAGTATTACAGGGAGAAAGAAGAAATCCCAACCTATTCATTTATCCCGGACGCCAGCTACCCGGTTATCTTCAGTGAAAAGGGCGTACTGACGTTTAATATGAAGAAGCAGTTCAAGGATTCCCCGGGAGAAATGGATATCGTGTCCATAGTTGGCGGTACCCGGCACAATGTAGTCCCTGACTTTTGCGAGGCAGTAATCAAAGCCTCCCCTTCTGCCCTCAACCGGATTGAACAAAAATCTATGGATTTCTTTGACAAAGTTCAGTCCGACATGGAGCTGGTTTACTCATCAGACAGGCTTCTGGTCAAGTCATATGGTATACCCTCACATGCTAGTCTTCCTGAAAAGGGCACAAATGCAATATCACAGCTTATGATGTTTCTGAAACAACTTGATGTTCCAGGCGAAAAAGGGGAGTTTATTGATTTCTTCTGTAACCACATCGGAATGGAAACTGACGGCCGATCCATAGGATGCAATCTGAGTGATGAAGTTTCGGGAAACCTTACCCTGAATGCTGGTGTTATTAATCTAAGCAGCAGCGAGTTAGAACTAACCCTGGATATCAGATATCCTGTGACCTATAAAGGCCAGGGAGTCCTGGACAGGATTAAAAAATTTACTAATCGGTATGGTATATCCATTACGGATGTGAGAGATGTTGAACCGCTGTTTGTTCCGCCTGAATACCCATTGGTCAAATCACTAATGGAAGTTTATTCAGACTTCACCGGCCAAAAAGCAGAACCACTCTCAATCGGTGGAGGCACATATGCCCGGTCCATCCCCAATGCAGTTGCATTTGGTCCGTTGTTCCCCGGTGAGCCGGAGCTGGCCCACAATAAAGATGAGTATATTTCTATTGAAAGCTTGATAAATAATACCAGGATTTTTGCCAGAGCCATCTACAAATTGTCGCAGCAGTAGATAATCAATTCTTTATATAATATATTTGATTTCAGCTTCTGGAAATAGATTACCTATCCTCTCTGAAAAGAATTCGTTTATCTTCCCCAGGGTTTCCTTTGGGTAAATGTATTTTCCGTAGCCAAACTGGCCAAATTTGAATTTACGTTTCTCTTCGTTCATGGGCAGGTCGGTTTGTGGAAAAATATTCAGGATACTGCTTTTAGCCCTTTTGGTAAACCTGTGTGAAATGACTTCAAAGCTAACATCTGATTTACCGGTTTCTGCCAGTTGGTTCTTAATTCTGCTTAGCATGTCGTCATAGTCTTTTTCCCAACCACTGTAGACAAATACGGGAGCAATAATGAACCCTATGGGGTAACCGCTCATATGGATTTTCGAAATGGCGCCTACCCTCTCATCAAGGGAAGGTGTCTGGTGTTCGTATTTTTTGATAATATTGTCGGCGTTTATACTGAACCTTATGGTTGTATTACCGTTATGCTTCAACCCAAGGATGCTTTCTATATCAGTAAATTTGGTTACAAACCTTAACCTCCCCCGGGACTGTCTGCTGAAAAAGCTGATAGACTTTGCCAGTGAGCCGGTAAAAGGTTCGACCGGCACCGGGTCGGATGTAGCTGAGGCTTCAAATACGGTAACCTCATCCCTTTGTTCTATATATCTTTGAGCCCTCCCCAGAATTTCATCAATGTTGACATAAACCCTTAAATAAGGTTTGGCTCCCAACTGTGTATTCAGGTAACAGTACTCGCACTTACCCGTACAGCTTGTCGCAATTGGAAGCTGGTAGTGAGCAGAGGGTTTGCAAGGACTAAATTCAAGTGTCCTCCTGACACCTACAACCAGAGTCTTTTTTCCTTCTGCATAAGCCTTTTGTGGAGTATTCCCCGGTATACCGGTCACCCTGTTGTGCGAGGCAAGAAAACTGTGTTCTATACCTTTTCCCTTAAAGTATTCAAGCAGTCTTTGCCCTAATTCATAATCAAGTGCATCTTCTTCAAACAACACCCTTGACGGGATGAAGCTCATATTTATTCTCCCTTTGCATAATGCCCGAATTAATAATTATAGTATTGCAGCAAAGGGTTGTTATAATGCAGATGACGCTCACATTGAAGCAGGTTATTTCTGCATTAACTTGAATGTAATTCCTATTATCCAAGGTACTGAAGAATGACCAGAAGAAGTACCCCAGGTATTCCCAGGAATCCTACAATAAGAGCAGTGACTACATTTATTCCGATATGAATACCTATTGCCCCTCCAAAGATATTCAGCCCCCACAGAACTGCTCCTCCTATGACGGCATTCATCAAGAGTCTTCCAAGAAACTTAATAGGCACAAACAGAACCCTGCCTACTATATAAAGCAATATGATTGCAAATAAAAACGCAAGCAGCGTATTTGAATCCATGGCCATTATACAACCAACCCCTGTCCTAATTCTGTCTTTACAACATTATATATGGCACAGGGGACAATTATTACTTCAAATTGTTAATTGCATTATGTACCTTACTTAAATCTACATCAAACATTTCTCCCGGTTCCTGTTCATTTCCTATTTCCTTGACCTTCTTCAGGAGATAGTCATATTTAATCTGCGCAGCCTTTATCATATATGCATAATAATCTACCAACTCCGCTTCGCTGGTAAACTCGTAGTTATTTATTGCAGCCACCCATTCATTACGCGCTTTCCTTAGGTTTTCCATCAATTCATCAATCTCTGCTGTATCCCGGTTTCGACGTCTTAATTCCTTTCTTGCACTAGACAGCTTGTCTAAGACTGCTGCTGCAGTATCCCTGCCCATATTCCTTATGTGCTCGATTGCACCCGTCATATCTATTTGCATGATTCCACCTCCCGAAAAAGACTTCCTGGTATAGTATAGTCAAAATTTACCTTTTTTATTCCCGGTGGAATCCTTACTTATTATCTTATATATTCAAATTCCAAGTCCTTTATCTTTACTGTATCCCCTTCATTGATTCCCTGCTTTTCAAGTTCATCTGCAATACCCATCCTCTTGATTGTCCTCTGAAAATATTGCAGGGATTCGGCATCATCAAGGTTTACCCTTCTCATAACCCTCTCAATTGCCCTTCCTTCAATAATAAATACATCCTCCTCTTTCCTTATGAGCCATCCCCTGTCATTGTAATCATATACAGCCTTACCGGCCGCCTCATCGGTTTCAATGCGGGGTATTACCGGAATATCTCTGAGAAGCTGCGCAGCCCTGTACAATAGTTCTTTTATTCCTTCTCCCGTAGCTGCAGATACAGGAAATATCTCGTACCCGTCCTGATTTAGCTGCTCCCTGAGCCTGGCCATATTTTCCCCGGCTGAAGGAATATCCATTTTATTAGCAGCAACAATCTGAACCTTCTCTGCAAGAACAGGACTGTACTCTTTCAATTCTGAATTGATTTTAATAAAGTCCTCCAGAGGGTTACGTCCCTCAATACCTGATACATCAACCACATGGATAACCACCCTGGTTCTTTCAATATGGCGAAGAAACTGGTGTCCCAGACCGACTCCCTTGTGTGCTCCCTCAATAAGCCCGGGTATATCGGCTATAACAAAGCTGGTTCCATCATCCAGTCTTACCACGCCGAGGTTAGGTTCAAGAGTAGTAAAATGATAGTCGGCAATCTTGGGCCTCGCGGAAGTCACAGTAGAAAGTAGTGTAGACTTACCGACATTGGGATATCCCACAAGTCCTACATCAGCCAGAAGCTTAAGTTCCAGGACAATCTGCCTGCTTTCACCTTCTTCACCCTGCTCTGCAAATTTGGGTACCTGCCTTGTCGAAGTAGCAAACCTTGCATTGCCCTTGCCGCCCCTTCCTCCTTTGGCTGCAGCAAATGAGTCTCCTGCATCAATCAGGTCAGCCACAACCAATCCTGTATCTTCATCCTTGATTATTGTGCCTGGAGGAACGTTGATTACCAACGTCTCTCCGCTCTTCCCTGTACGGTTATTAGGTCCTCCGCTGGTTCCAGGCTGGGCCTTATATTTCCTCTTATACTTGAAATCCATTAATGTACTCAGGCCTTCATCAACCTTGAATACAATATCTCCTCCTCTGCCTCCGTCACCACCGTCAGGCCCTCCGGCCGGCACATACTTTTCCCTGCGAAAGGAAACTATACCGTCTCCACCTTTACCTGCCTGTATAAATATTTTTGCCGTATCAACAAACACACTCTCACTCCCTAATCCTGGCTTTTAGCTTTTAACCAACAGCTAATTATATTATTCCCTCTATATCAAAAAATCCCGGCAGAGCCGGGATTTTTTTGTCTATTAAACAGGGATCACGCTAACCTGCTTCTTGTCTCTGCCTTTTCTAGAGAACTTAACCATTCCTGAAGCTGTAGCAAACAGCGTATCATCGCTTCCGATTTCTACATTCAGTCCCGGATAAATCCTGGTCCCTCTCTGTCTGACCAGAATGTTCCCTGCAGTAACAATCTGACCATCGGCCCTTTTGACTCCAAGTCTTTTTGACTCACTGTCACGACCGTTCTTTGAACTTCCCATACCTTTCTTGTGTGCAAATAACTGAAGGTTTATTCTGAACATAGGTTACACCTCCTTATCTAATACCAATAAAAACTTATTATATTTAACGCTTATGTCCTTTAACCCTAAAACCATAGTCTCAAGAATTACATTCGCCTTCTCTGCCTGCAGGTCGGTAATATTATCCGGTAAAACACACTTGAGGTAACCTTCGTTTGAATCAACTTCAACTTCAGGTCTTATCCCCAGCAGTCTTTCCAGGCCTATAACGGCTGTTCCCGAAACCGCAGATACACTTGCGCAGACTATATCCTTCCCTGCTTCACTGTAGCCGGTATGCCCGCTGATAGAGAAAGCTTCTATCTGACCCTTCTTGTTTCTGTTTATCGAAACTCTGGTCATATGTTAATCTTTTCTATCAGAACTTTTGTATACGGCTGTCTGTGTCCCTGTTTTCTTTTATAGTTCTTTTTCGGTTTATACTTAAAAACTATTATTTTCTTTTCTTTTCCCTGATCCAGGACCTTGGCTTCGACGCTGGCTTCCTTTACATAAGGCATGCCCACTTCAAGCCCTTTTTCTGTTGATACGGCAAGCACCTTGTCAAAAACGATCGAGCTACCCTTTTCAGCGTCCAGCTTTTCGACAGAAACCACACTTCCTTTCTCAACCTTGTACTGTTTTCCTCCTGTTTCAATAACTGCGTACATACTACACCTCCTCATACCAGACTCGCTAACAAAAGGTAACCATATTTGTTGGGGGTTGAGAGTTAAGGGTTCTGAAAAACTCCCAACTCTAAACTATGAACCCTCAACCAGGTTTTATATTGAACCTTTGTTATGCGGCTACACATCGATATATTCTAGCATACCAAAGTATCGTTGTCAATCTCTCTGACCCTTATTTCTTCATACTTGAGTTTGTCTGACTCCTTAATCACTATTTTCCCACCGAATCTTTCCTGCAGCCGCTCCAGATTCTGATTATCGGCACCTCCCAGTATCCCCGCAACCTCGGGATGAACCTCCACCTGCACAGCATTTGCAAGTGTCTGGTTGAATACCTTCTCAATCTCTCTCTCAGCATTCCTGGCAGCCGTTTCAGGGGACAATATTCCTCCCGTACCCTTGCAGTACGGACATTCAATACTCAAAACAGATGAGAGGTTCTGCCTGACTTTTTTCCTGGTCATCTCTACCAACCCAAGTTGAGTAATTCCAACCACCATGGTCTTTGTCCGGTCTCTCTTCAACTCCTGCCTAAGGGTATCCAGAACCATCTGCTGATTATCCTTCGAATCCATGTCAATAAAATCAATTACGATTATACCGCCAATGTCCCTCAGCCTTATCTGCTTCGCAATCTCTTTTGCAGCCTCAAGGTTGGTTTTCAGAACAGTCTCCTCAAGGTGGCTGCACCCTACATATTTACCTGTATTCACATCAATTACGGTCAAAGCTTCGGTCTGGTCGACAACCAGGTAGCCTCCACATTTCAGCCAGATTTTCCTGTTAAGGGCTTTTTCTATCTTATCCTCCAGTTGGTAGTATTCAAATAAGCTGCACTTCTTATTGAAGTATTCTACTTTGGATTTTAAAGCCGGAGAAATCACTTCAACCAGCTCAAGCACCTTTGTGTATGCCTGGCGTTCATTTATTATTAGACGGTCTATATTCCAGGTAAACAGGTCTCTTACAACCCGGTATATAAGATTCAAGTCCTTGTGGATTATCCTTGGAACCGCTCCTGATTCCTCGTTTTGCTTTATCCTGGTCCAAAGCCTGGTCAGAAAATCCACGTCCTGAATAAACTCCGATTCTTCAATACCCTCCGATGCAGTTCTTACAATGAGCCCCATGGATTCAGGCTTAATCTTCTCTGCAATTGCTTTCAGCCTGTCTCTCTC
Source organism: Clostridia bacterium (assembly GCA_041687355.1). Classification (GTDB taxonomy): domain Bacteria; phylum Bacillota; class Clostridia; order Acetivibrionales; family UBA4821; genus JAWLCD01. Next base: position 142,670 of record JAWLCD010000001.1, read on the forward strand.
TTCCGGGTACTCAATCCTTCTGGATATCCCTACATAATTGGCGTTGGGCAGCAGGACAAGATGCCTGCCGGGAAGAGTTATATGTGTAGATACCCTCGGTCCCTTTGTATCTATGGGTTCCTTTATTACCTGCACCGTTATCTCCTGTCCCACACTCACTACATCATTAATACTAACATCCTTTACCTCTTCATAACACTCCTCTTCCTCCGGGAACAGTCCTTTCTCAGAAACTATATCTCCTATATACAGGAATGCATTTTTCTCATAACCAATATCTATAAAAGCAGCCTGCATTCCGGGGAGTACACTGCATACCCTGCCCCTGTATATGTTTCCTACCAGTCTTTCATGCCTGGTTCTTTCAATATAGAGCTCAACAAGTTCCCTTTCTTCCAATAGAGCTACCCTGGTCTCATGTTCGGCAGCATCAATCACAATTTCGCTAACCACTGAGAATTCACCCCTTAAGGGCACATTAATTTCCTCAGAAATCACTGTGCCAAAATTTATAAACTTTAAAAGGTTTCCCTTTTATTTACCTATGGATTGTTCATCAGCTGTCCGGCATTCTCACCAAACAGTCCCGTTCTATGTATCTTTACAATATGTATATCCACACCTGATGTACGGCGCAGCGCATCGACCACCATCTCCGGCTTAAGATTGAACCTGCTGCCGGCACTTACAAGCATATCAAGCGTCAGCTTGCTTCCCTCACACCCTACTACACTCAGGCTGTGTATGTGAGGTCTGATATCCAGATGTTTAATCCCTTTCCTGGACTCTTTCTCAACAATCAGTTGTTCTTCTTTCAGAAGTATCTCTATATTTCTTACGGCTTCCTCCATGGGCCAATCCGGAATGCCCTCAACATCAACCCTGTAGGATGCAGCTCCTATGCTGGACATTAAACTTTCATCATAATTAATATATTCTGCAAATATCAACCTGAATCCTCTTGGCAAATTATTGTTCAGCCTGCTGACAAACTCGTCTTCCGGAATTCTTGATTCAAGCTGGAAATCTACATACTCACAGCAGCTGGTTACCCCAACTGATAAAGGCAGACCAAAAGACATCTGGGGTCTGGGGTTGAACCCTAGTGAATAGGAAATAGGCAGCCCTTCTCTTCTTACTGCCCTCTCAAAGGTTCTGAGCGTATCCAGATGGGAAATATACTTAACTTCATCTTCCTTGGAAAACCTGGCCCTAAGCCTGTTCAAAACAAACACCCCTCTCAAAAGCAGCTGCACCGCACCCGACACACTTCTGCCTGCAGTTGGGCGTTGTTTCTTCCTTTAATGCCCTCTCGTATTCCTTCTTAAGGAATGATGGAGAAACTCCAATATCAACCAGACTCCACGGCAAAACCTCATTCATTTCCCTTTTTCTGTTTGCATAGAATGTCGGGTCTATTCCGGTTTCTTCAAAGGCATCCATCCACTTCTCATAATTAAAATGTTCATGCCATGCGTCAAATCGGCATCCTTTTTCCCATGCCTTTACCAGTGCCCGGCCCAGATTCCTGTCTCCCCTTGAAAATACCCCTTCGAGAAAGCTCAGTTTGGGGTCATGCCAGTTGAATCTTATTTTCTTGTGTTTCAACTTCTGCTTCAGGTAATTAACTTTTTCCACAATGGTTTCAATTGTATCCTGCTGCTCCCACTGGAAAGGGGTAAAGGGCTTAGGCACGAAGTTGGACACACTGACTGTAACATTCAGTCCCTTGGCACGCTGTTCTTTCGGAAGCTTGTAGTACTGGTCTACAATTGTGAAGGCAAGCTCGGCTATTCCATCAAGGTCAGCATAGGTTTCTGTAGGAAGTCCAATCATAAAATACAGTTTGATATTGCTCCATCCCGCATTAAAGGCCAGACTCACAGAATCAATAATATTTTCATGGGTTATCCCTTTGTTTATTACATTTCTCAGTCTTTGAGTCCCTGCCTCGGGCGCCAGGGTAAGTCCGCTCTTACGAACCTTCTGAACCTGTTCAAGCAGCTGCAGTGACACAGAGTCTATACGCAGGGAAGGGAGTGATAGATTAACCATTTTATCCTTGGACATGTCCAGAATCTTCTTAGCCAGTTCCTGAAAACAGGTGAAGTCACTGGTACTGAGTGATGCCAGTGAAATCTCTTCATATCCCGTGCTGTTTATCAGCTTTTCTGCAAGCCCGGTCAGCCTGTCGACGGTCTTCTCCCTGACCGGCCTGTATATATACCCCGCTTGACAGAATCTGCATCCCCGTATACAGCCCCTGAACAGTTCCAGCATTATCCTGTCATGCACAACCTCGCCAAACGGTACAATAACCTTTTCAGGGTAATAGGCCTCATCAAGGTCCCTGACAATCCTTTTCCTGATTTTCTTCGGAAAACGTTCACGAACAGGCTCTATTGACTTGACCGTACCATCATCATTATATTCCTTCCGGTAGAACCTGGGCACATAAACCCCCTGTATACCGGTTATCAGCTCAAGAAACTTTTCCCTGCCCTCTCCCGACCTCTTCCATGAGATATACATGTCCATAACTTCATTCAGAACTTCTTCGCTTTCCCCAAGGACAAAGAAATCCATTATATCTGCAAGCGGTTCAGGATTATATGCACAGGGCCCGCCGGCACATACAAAAGGAGCATCCTCTGTCCTTTCGGAGCTTGCAATTGGCACTCCTGCCAGGTCCAGCATATTTATTATATTGGTATAGCTCATTTCGTACTGCAGGGTAAATCCAATAAAATCAAATTCCCGTATCTCATCCTTTGTCTCAAGGGCAAAAAGCGGAATACCGTTCTCCCTCATTCTCTGCTCCATATCTGTCCACGGGGCAAAGACCCTCTCGCAGTAAACGTCTTTCCTTTCGTTCAGCATATGGTAGAGTATCTTCATTCCCAGATGTGACATTCCCACTTCATAGACATCAGGAAAGCAGAATGCAAACCTGACCTCCACACTACCCGGGTCCTTTACTACACTGTTCCATTCACCACCAGTATATCTTGAAGGCTTTTCCACGCTCATCAATAGCTTATCGCTTAAGTTAACCGTCATCTTTTGCACTCCCGTTCGGTATGTTTTCATTTGAATTCACACTAATATAATAACCAAATAACAGTAACTTAGCAACAAAAGATAAACCCCCGGATTACTCAAACTCAAATATACCCATGGCCTCATACTCCGGCTTCCATATGAGGTTCCTCTTAGGAAGGTTATTATCCTTCTGAAGCTTGTGCACCGCCCCCAACATCGCGGGCCCGAACCTGCTGTCGGCATTGTACTTGTAGTAGCCTAATTCCTTCAGTCTTCTCTGGACTTCCTTAACATCCCAGCCTACATGGCCGGGCCGCAGAATCCTGAGCCCCTGTCCGAAAGGACCGTACGGCCCGTTAATTATAAGAACAGGCGTCCCAATGGGCACAATCTTGTACAGTGCCTTAACATCCTTATTCCACATTCTGATGCACCCGTGGGATGCATGACTGCCTATGGAGCCGGGATACATCGTACCGTGAATTCCGAATATACCCCAGGGAACGTTAAGACCCATCCATCGTCCGCCGAAGCCCTCTCCCCATGTGTCCTTGTGCACTATTTTGTAAAGCCCTGTGGGCGTAGGAGTCCTTGCCTTACCTGCTGCTATGAGATACTTCTTTATGCATTTGCCGTCCTCAATGAGATAAAGCCTGCAGGCCTCCACGTCTATGAGTATCATATACTTCTTCTGGGGCTTTTCTGCCTTTCCGGTTTCATGCTTCTGGATAAGCGGAAACAGCTGCCTTAACATTAATGACAATATGAGTAGAGCAGTTGTGACCGTAACTGCTATGAATATGAAGGCAGTCCTTCTTCCAATAATAATCAAAACATATCACCCAAGATAAATTTATGAGTGATATGCCTTTTATAGAATAGCATATATTATTTAAAATTAACCACTTAATACACTACAAAGCCTAATATTTTAGCAAAGTGTCAGACATATAATAATTAACGAAAAACACCTCATATACTGGTATTAAATAAATTTATTCTTAATAATTTTCATTTTATCTTCACCTTTATATACAATGGTACAACCCAGCAACTTATATTTTAGTTTTCATTGAGACCAAAAACACGTGTACCAAGCTTCTGTTTATATTTCTGCTCATATGCAATCACTTGGTCACTAGTCAAGGTTTTTGGCAAAGTACGTAAAATAGTGAACTGAAAATTTTTATATCTTTCCGGCTCATCTTTCAATAAAGCAAGCAATCTTTTATTGTTCCCATGATGTGAATCAGCATAGTTGCTCCAACGACCTAAAATTCCATTGTTGCCAGATGCCGAACCTATGTATTGACCACCATCAGTCATATCCACAATCAAATATATTCCGGCTACGGATGACAACATTTTATGCCATTGCCTATTTGCATCAGGGTTTTTTATTATGGTCTGTAATTCGTCAAAAGACAGTATTAATTCATCGAAGCCAGGGAATTCTTTTATATAACCTTCAGGCAATATTTGAACAATATTCTTGTGGTTATCTTCACTCAGCTACTGAAACCAACTTTTAGCAGCCTTACCCCAGTCAATAACCAAGCGACCAACCATATCGTCCAGTAAATCAATCTTTTCAAAGTGGTAGTAATTCAATTCTTGATTGAAAAAATCCGGATAGGGAAAGTCCGCCGGAATCAACTTCTTATCAAACTTAGACATACCAATCTTGTGATATGCACCAACATATATAGCCTTTGTTCCCTCTGTACCCAGAAAGGATAAAATATAATCACAATTTCCAAAGACATTCTTGCTTTGAACACTCTGATAGAATTCTAGCAAGTTCTGCTTGTAGAGTTTTTTAACATCATATTGTGAATCTTGATGCCGAACTATTTTTATTTTTTGAGTAATATCAAAACCTCTCATTTTTACAAGCTCAGCAAGGTTCATATTTACCTCTTTCCTATTTGATAAAAATTATTAACAAACAAATTATACAATTTCCTCAGTCCATATTCAAATCCTATAGGCCATTAAGTTAATGCAAAAAGAATTGTAATGTAATATCGGGGGTTGATGACGTGGATTACTTCTCTAAAATAATTCTTCAAAACGGCTGCATCTAATTTGCATAGCGTTTTCCCTGCCGCCTCCAACGGATATGCGGTAGGCTCGCTCATTCTTTTTTCGACTGATAGTAATTGAACTCTTCCCGAGATTAATCAACTCTTCTATTTGATGCTTATCTAGCACAGCAATTTCACTACTGGAAAATCCAACCATACCACAAACAAGTGCAAGGACAAGATTATACCCACTCTCTATGTAGCCTAACATTTCTTTTTTGTCACTATCAGTAATTACAAATAACCAGCTATTATAATCCTGTTTTTTTGTATCCTGCTTATTAGCTCGATATTTGATAAAAAGGCGACACTCCCCTGTGTTAGTAGTTAAATCATACACCTGACGATTATTATCACCTTCTACAAGTGCAGGCTTGATCTTATTGTTAAATAGCATTGAAAGTACGGCACCATAGTAAAAATCTGCAACTTTAATTTTTGACATCGAAATACCCTCCTCATTAAATATAAAACTATCACACGTTATGGTTGTTCTTCGTTTTATTCGTGTCTAGCAGTATAATCAGCTTTTAGATAAAGCTTATAGTCATTTATCTTAATACCATATTTTCTAAGCATTCTTTCAATTATGTTTCTCACTTGATTAGCACTCATGTTTGTCATAACATAAATGTCTGTTCCTGCAATTTTTCTTGGTGCACGGATCAATTTAGGATCCTTACAGAAATATGGAATTTTTCTACCTTGCATTGTTTTGTCATTAATAAAATTGCAAAACTTACTTATCTCTTTTGAAGCTAAGATTTCACATGTCTTGACCAAAACATCTTTCCAATCTTTTGCGTCACATCTTTCCCCAAATAGTTCGAAGCCTGCAGGACGCTTATGTGTATAGTCATCGTAAAGAGTATAAGGAATATTCTGATCTACTCGAAGAGAATCATAATCTGGAAGTTGTCTATCATCTGTATTCGTAACCTCTTTTTCAATGATGCTATCTTCAACATCATCATCCAATTGTAACATATTAGAATACTCATCCAGTTTATTTTGAATTTTGTCTACCGCTGCCAGCAGTCCTTGCAACATAGTAAGTTTATCATAATCTCTTTGATAAAAAGCAGTGCTAAAAGCGCTTTTAATGCTCTCAATACTGCCACATATGCACTGATTAAGTAAGTCTATACATTCTTGTATATCCAATGCGTCCTTAGGAAATTCTTTACGCAAAAACTCAATTAATTTATCCATGCAAATCCTCCTTTATCTACTCTCATTTTGACACATCAGCTTTGTCTGTTCCATTACGATGTCTACCGCTTTAGCTGTCTTATCTGGTGGATAGCCGTATTTCTTAAGCAGTCGCTTAATTGTCATCTTCATCTTTGCCTGAACGCTTTCTCGGATAGCCCAGTCTACACTGACGTTATTTTTAATAGATGTAGTAAGGTCTTTTGCAATCTGCACTAGAATTTCATCACCCATGACTTCTCGGGCAGATTCGTTTTCTGCAAGTGCATCATAGAAAGCTAATTCATCCGGAGTTAGGCCTGTACTTTCACCGCGCTTTTCCGCCTCGCTAATCTTCTTGGCAAGTTCAATGAGCTCCATGATAACCTGAGTGGTCTCAATTGCTCTGTTCTGATACCTTCTGATTGAGGCTTCTAATAATTCAGAAAATTTCTTTGACTGAACAAGATTTCGTCTGGAAAAAACCTTTATATTGCCTTTTAATAGCCTATTTAACAGCTCCACTGCAAGATTTTTTTGTTTCATTCCTTTAACCTCTTCAAGGAATTGGTCAGAAAGAATTGCAATATTAGGTTTTGAAAGCCCAACAGAGCTCAAAATATCAATTACTTCATTTGAAGATATTGCCTTAGAAATCAACTGGTTAATTTCACTGTCAAGCTGAGATGTGGTTTTCTTTTTATTGTCATCACTAATCATTTTTACAAGACTTGCTTTAACTGCTTTATGAAACCCAACCTCTAAATTAAGTTGCTCAGCAATATCAGTTGTTGCACATAGAGAATATGCACGTGACATTTCAGTCACCAGTTTAATATACTCATTTTTTCTATCCTCACGAAGTCCAATAATATAATCCATTGTTTCAATAATGGCCTGCATCTTCTCGCTCGGCTTTCCTATAAAGAATTTACTATAGTCATGGCCATGTAACAGCTCTTTGATCAAATCATACCTTTCCAAAAGAACCTTAACTGCTGCTTCAGCATCCACGCCTGTTGTCTTTTTATCACTTTCCGTATACTGAGAAAGAGCCTCTTTCAGGTTTTCTGCTATACCAATATAGTCAACTATAAGTCCGCCCTGTTTATCTTTAAACACCCGGTTTACTCTGGCAATAGCCTGCATTAGATTGTGTCCGCTCATTGGTTTATCAATATACATAGTGTGCATACTTGGAACATCAAATCCAGTAAGCCACATATCGCGAACGATAACAAACTTCAGTTCGTCTTTTCTGTCTTTCATACGTTTTGCAAGGGTTTCCCTACTAGCCTTTGTCCCTACAAAAGGCTGCCAGTCTGCCGGATCAGAAGAACTGCCAGTCATGACTACCTTAATTTTACCGGACATCAAGTCATCACTGTGCCAATCGGGACGAAGTTCAATAATCTGCTTATATAAGTCAATGGCTATTCTGCGGCTCATTGTAACTATCATTGCTTTACCGCCTTCATTTTCCTGAGCCTGCTCACGCTTTTCAAAGTGTTCTATGATATCTTTAGCTATTTGTTTTACTCTCTGTTCAGCACCAACTATTGCTTCAAATCTAGCCCACTTACTCTTGAGCTTTTCTTTTTGACTGTATTCCTGATACTCAGTTATTTCTTCATATTCGGTATCAATCTTTGGTTTCATTTCTTCCGGCAGCTCCAGCTTTGCTATTCTGCTTTCGTAGAATATCTTAACCGTTGTACCGTCTTCAACGGCTCTTGTCATATCGTAAATATCGATATAGTCTCCAAAAACTGCTCTTGTGTTTTTGTCGGTAAGCTCAACCGGTGTTCCGGTAAAACCAATATAAGATGCATTAGGTAAGCTGTCACGCATATATTTAGCGTAACCGTATTTCACATCTGCTTCGGCCTTACCTTTAATAACTTCAGCTCCGAAACCATACTGACTGCGATGAGCTTCATCAGCAATAACAATGACGTTTTTCCGTTCAGTGAGAACCACATTGTTCAAGTACTCCGCTCTGTTTTCCGCAACTTTATTTCTTTTGTCGTAAGACTCGGTTCCTTCCTTAATCTCATTAGAAAAAGGTGCAAACTTATGAATGGTAGTAAAAATAATACCCCCGCTGGTACGGTTATTCAGCAGAGTTCTCAAGTCAGCTCTGTCCTCTGCTTGTACTGGAGTACACCTTAGAAATTCCTTGCTTTTAACAAAAGTGCTGAACAACTGGTCGTCTAAGTCATTTCTATCAGTAATCACCACAATAGTTGGATTTTCTAATTCTTCACTTATAACCAGTTTTCCGGCATAAAACACCATGGAAAGGCTTTTACCACTGCCCTGTGTATGCCAGATAACCCCTATCCGTCTGTCACCATGTTCCATGGTTGCTCGTTCAGTGCTTTCAACAGCCTTATTTACAGCATGGTATTGATGATAACCGGCTAATATTTTTATTGTGTCTTTTCCATCACTTTGGAATAATACAAAGTGCTTAATGATGTCAAGAAAACGGTCACGTTGAAACATTCCCTTAATTAAAACTTCAAGCTGGGGAATAGATAGAGACGACACATCATCCCCTTCAATAGTACGCCAAGCCATAAAACGGTCTTCATCAGATGTTAGTGTACCTGCCCTGGTATTAACACCGTCGCTGGCAACCATAAAGGAGTTGTAGGTAAATAGGGACGGAATGGTCATTTTGTAGGTTTGAAGCTGATTGTAGGCATCACTAATATCAACATTCTCATCAGCAGCATTTTTTAGTTCAATTACAACTAAAGGAATCCCGTTAACAAAAACAACTACATCCGGTCTTTTTTCAACGCCATGTTCAATAACGGTGAACTGGCTGCATACCATAAACTCATTGTTTAAGGGTTTGTGAAAGTCATAAACATAAACCTTTTCAGTTCTATAGCTCGAATCAGGCTGCTTAACCTGCACATCAATACCATCAGTTATCATCTTTTGAAAAGATTTATTGTTCATAATAAGGCTTGGACTCTGCGGTATGACAATCTGTCTGAGGGCATCTTCTATCGCATCGTCTCGCAACTTGGGGTTGATTCGTGTTAAGGCTTCTCTAAGCCTTTCATTAAGGATTACATCCTGATAGTCTTCTCGCTCCGGATACTCTCCATCAGGTGCAATATCAGGAGCAAAAACAATTTCATATCCAAGCTCCTCAAACCATTCCAGCGTAGCTTGTTCTAAATGTGATTCAAAAAAACTACTCCTTGGCATTTAACTTTCACCTCCTGTTAGCATTTTTGAATTCATGTTTTCCAATTGATTTATTCTTTTATTGTTTAAAAATGCTTTCAATTGATTTCTTGCAAGATTATTAAGTTTTAATAATCTTTCTCTTTGCTCTAATCCCTGCTCTATGAAATTTGCATTCATATTTTCTAGATTCACAAGAACAATAAGCTGCTCAATTGTTGCATAATCTCTCATATTACCTTTTAATTCAGGGTTTTCGTTTTTCCACTCTTTTGCTGTTTTCCCAAACAACGCAACATTTAAAACATCTGCTTCATTTGCATAGGTCATAGAGATTTCTTTTTTTGATAAATCATTGGAAATTAAGTTTTCTTTAATTGCATCAGTATGTATTTTATAGTTAAGTTTTGCCAATGTTCGGTTAACGTTCCATCCTAGAGACAACCTGCTGTTTTCATCTGATTTCAGCCTTTGATATTCCTTGATGATATATAGTTTAAATTCTGGTGATATCCACGAGGCAAATTCAAATGCAATATCTTTATGTGCGTAAGTGCCACCACCATATCTACCAGACTTTGAGATAAGACCGATAGCATTGGTTGATTCAATCCATTTTTGAGGAGACAATACAAAAGCATTTGCACCTGCTTCATTTTTAAACTGGTCGAATTCGACCACTTTAAAATTCAGGTTGTTTAACTGCTCCCATAAACCTAAAAACTCTATGGTACTGCGGCTTCTCATCCAATTTTTAACAACATCTGCCGGAGCTTCTGAATTTTTGTATCTAGCAATATCGGTAAGTGAAATATAATCGTCATCTGAGCCTGTTGAAACTACAGAGATATCTGTGCCATTAGCATTTATTGTGGCTTTCAGTATTTTATCCTTCTGCATAACCTATCTCCCCTTTTGATTAAATGCTTTTGTAATCTCTTTTTCTATTTGATTCTGTATTTTGGGATTATTCATTGCTGTATTCATTATATTACTAAATAGTCCACCCATAGCATCATATTTAACTGTATCCTCAAGTTCTTTTTCTTTTCTTATTAGTTCATTATCATGTTGTTTTTGCATAATTTCCAGTTGGTGCCCATGTTCCTTATCTTTTAATTTCATTTCCATATTATGCTTTTCTTTTAATGCCTCCAAATCCAATTTATGCTGATTCATTAATCTTTCCAAATCATATTTATTTTGTTCTTTTAACGTACTCATGTCCTGTTTAAACTTCTTTGTTGACATAAAATACGAACCTATCCACGAACTAATACCAGTTAATATAGCAACAACATACGGTAACAACTCTTTAACTTCCATATTAATCTACCTCCTCAGCTGGTACTCTTATTTCTCCGCTCATAAGTTTGGGTAGTAGTGTATCACGTATATCTGTTAGTTTTCGTATTTGCTTATTTATCTCTGTTCTTTGTTTCCTCAATGGATTTATTATCAAAGAAAACTCTTTCTGTGTCTCCAATGGTGGACAGATGAACTGATATTTTAATAAATAGTTAATCTTCATATTAGGTCTTGTAGACGATTCACTTTCAATCCTGCCAATATATTCATAATAATTACTTGTATTGATTGCTTGAAATATGAATAATGGTTCAACTTCTGCCTTTAGCTTTAATCTTATTAGCCCATTGTTATAAACAGCATTGTGGTCCTCATCTATTATTTGATTTAATCCAAGTGTAGCAGTTCTTGTAACAATAATATCATTTTTCCTCAATTGATATTTTTTAAAATTTTCCTCATTTACTTTACAAAAGCCCCAGCCTTCAATACACCTTCGATTTGCCATATCCCCAACTCTTACACACTTAGCACCAGTATCATAATCAACTATAGGTGTTTTTTGTATTGCATCTCCGCCAGTATTCGCATCGTTAGTTACATCCCCCAAGCTGAAAACTCTCCACCCCTTGGGTATCCTCCCAAGCTCACTTTCCTCAAACTCACCATCTTGAAACGGCTCAAAATCCACAAACCAGCTTTTGAAAATTGCCTGTGCAATTTCTTCAAGGTTCTTATTGATGCGGTTGTTGAGTTCGATTTTATCATCCAAGCAGGAGAGGGTTGCTGCAATAGCTTTTTGTTCTTGTAGTGGTGGAATCAAAATACTTAATCTTGATAGCTCTGCAAATGTTATTTGAGGAAAAGTTCCAGATCTCGATTCCGCAATAACTTGCAATTTATTGATAATGTCATCCGATTTTAATACCTGATAAAGAAAATCAGATGTTATTTTATTATTCTTTTTTCTCAATACCATTAGTTTTGTTGAAGCAACGTAATCCTCTGAATCAAAATCTACATAAGCAAATCGCTTATTTTGAGGCCTAATTTCACTATACAGAATATCATACTTTTGAAAGCTTTTTTTGAACTGTCCTTTTAGGTTTTTATTTGGTACATATTCGTGATTTAAGACTTTTCCTTCTAAAACATCTGATGTATTAACCAAAATTATCTTGTCTTTATCAAATTTATGCTTTTGGGATATAGTATCTACGACATCACCTATATTTATCTCTTGCCATCCACTAGAACTCATACCCAATCGCCCCCAATCGCTGTTTAATCTCCTCCTCCAGCTTATGAGACTTGGCAAACATTTCAGCAAGCTCCTGAGTCAACCTTGTCATCTTTTCATCAAAGGGCTCACCATCTTCTTCGCCATTTTCAATTCCCACATATCTGCCTGGAGTCAGAATATATTCATGCTCTCTCACTTCTTGGATAGATGCTGATTTACAGAAGCCTTGGGCATTTTCATATTCTTCTTTTCCATCACGCCAGTTATGGTAGGTATCACAGATTTTTGCAATTTCTTTATCGGAAAGCTCCCTGTGCTTACGGGTCACCATGGTGCCCATCTTACGAGCATCAATAAAAAGGATTTTATCTTTTCTGTTTTCTCTCTTCTTTGCCAAGAACCACAGACACACTGGGATGGTAACATTATAGAATAAGTTAGGCGGCATAGTAATAATGCAATCCACCAGCCCTGCTTCTATAATGTTTTTTCTGATTTCTGCTTCGGCTTTTGTGGATGTACTCATGGACCCATTTGCTAAGACAAAACCTGCCACTCCGTTTGGAGACAACTTGCTGATAATGTGCTGAATCCAGGCATAGTTGGCATTGTTCTTTGGTGGAATTCCATATTTCCATCTGGCATCGTCTTGAATCAAGGTATAGTCGCTTACGTTAAAAGGCGGATTCGCTAAAATGTAATCAGCTCTGAGATTTTTATGAAGGTCATTTCCAAAGGTGTCTGCATCCCTTCCGCCAAGGTTTCCATCAATTCCACGGATAGCAAGATTCATTTTACATAGTCTCCATGTGGTGGATGTATACTCCTGCCCGTATATGTAGATATCATCCCTGCGCCCCTGGTGCTCTTCTACAAATCTTGCTGATTGTACAAACATACCCCCAGAACCACAGCAGGGATCGTAAACCCTTCCCTTATATGGCTCAATCATACCTACAAGAAGTTTAACAATGGTTGGAGGTGTGTAAAATTCACCCTCGCTTGAGCCGAATTTGCCCAGAAAGTATTCATAAACCCTGCCCAGGATATCCTGTGCTTTAGCTTCTTTGCTGCCAAGGTTAAAAGAGAATAAATCAATCAGCTCTCCAAGTTTAGTTTTATCCAATTCAGGTCTGGCATAGTTTTTAGGCAGTACGCCTTTCAAACTCTTATTCTCCCTTTCTATGGAAATCATAGCTTCATCAATGATTTGACCGATGGTACTTTGTTTGGCACTTTTTTTAATATAATCCCATCTGGAACTAGGTGGAACGAAGAAAATGTTATCCTCTATGTAAGCATCCCTATCCTCTTCAAAACCATCTCCTGCTGCCACCAGTTCATTATATTTTTCTTCAAAACTATCTGAAATGTATTTAAGGAATATAAGTCCAAGTACAACATCCTTATAATCTGAAGGTTGAATGTTCCCTCTCAACTTATCCGCCATTTCCCATAGTTTATTTTCAAATTCTAGATTTATAGCCATTACAGCCCCTCCTATATTAATTCATTATAAATACTGTTTTTAATATTTGACCATCGTTTTTCAGCCTTTTCGATGGCTTCTTTATATGCTTTTAATTCCTCATTGTATTGAACAATTATTTCCTGCTGTTTGCCAATAGGTAGTAGAGGAATTTCCATTTCCATGATATCTGCGTAGTTGATATTCATAATATTAGTGCCACGCTGAAAGCTTTTAATAACGGCTAAGCCAACCGGACTCTCAAAAAATATTTTAACAAACTCGCCCTTGACCTTTTCCTTTGGTCTAATCACAATCAAGTTTGCTGAAGCAATGATGGTCTTACCTTGAGCCTCAAATACAGCTGATTTTATGGCTGTCCCTCGACAAGCAAGTACAACATCACCTGTGATTAACTCGTAGCGCTTAGCTTTTCGCTCTTCTTCATCAATAGTATCCATATCGTCATAGTTAATCTCACCATTTTCTATGTTCGAAATGTTTAATACCGAGATACTTCCTAGTGAAGCATCTTTTTTTAAGATTGATTTTCCTCTGAATACTTCTGCTACCTCTTTGAGTTTCACTTTTTGAATATTTGAGCTTTTAAATCGCTGTATGTTTTCATCATCATCTGATAGAAGAAGCTCTATACGCCAGTCTTCGTGAGATAAAAAATCTTTAGTTGATATTGATTTTTGGTCTTTGATTTGGACATCTTTATTATTCAATTTGAATGTGCCAATTTCAACTTTGTCTTTACCCTCGGTTGAAATAGAGAATAAGTAAGTTTTAATTGCGGTTGCCGGCTTAAAGGTTCCCTCAGGTAAAATATAAATGCTATCCACATGAAAATACCGAGAGATATATGCTCTCAATCTCTCATAACCTAAGCTTGCAAATGTAATCTTCGCTGGAACTATAATATCCAGAGTTCCATTATTATCTAAGTGGTTCAGCATATTTTCTAAAGCAATACCGTCACTATCTTTTGTTAGAAACGCTTTATAAAACTCATCCGGTTTATGTCCGAATGCTGGTAGCGAATAAATGTACTCAAATCTTTCATCCTTTAGACAATCAGTGTAGATAGACTCAAATCTAATTCTAGTATTCAAATACTTTTCAAAAACCATCTGAAGTAATATATGCATTGGCTTGAGCTGTGTAGTTAATGTGATTTCGCAATCCTGGAATCGCTTTATTAATTCTTCAAGACCCGACAAGTGTTTTTCTGCTTCAGTTATAAGAATTTTCTTTGGCTGGAGTTTATCAATCCTATCACTGATATATGAGCTTAGGTATATTGGTGCAATAACAGTACCCATTCGATCATTCTTATATATTTCAAGTGTAAAATCAATAAGATCAATATCTTTTAAAGCTTCAAATATATCGAAAAAATCAACTCTATCAGCAGGGAAGAAGCCTAACTCTTCCTCTGTGGTTTTTTTCATGAACTGAAAAAGCTTTTCTTTGTCGTCCATTATTTTAGATTTTTCCATCAACTTCTTTAAAAGCATTTTTACACGCAGCATTTCATTTAATAACTGTTCTCTGGTATATAGCTGCCTTTGATATAAGACGTTTAAGGCTACATCTATATTTTTGTTCACTATTTTCCTCCTTCCTGTTGTTCTTAGCCTACTTAATCATATCATTTGTTTTTTAGTATGTCAATACTAAAAAATAAATGATTACTAAGCAGTTTCTTTTAAGAGCAATTTGAGGAAAAGTACTTTTGTTTAATTCTATAGAAAATAAAAAAGCATATCTGCTCTATCACGTAGATTTTTCTAGATAAGTGAATTGTTTTTCGATTATTTGTTTTAGTTTCAGTATTTCATTAACTTTTTCTATTTTTGCTTCTGATTTACTATTCCCTGGAAGCATTTCATAATCATAAAATAACCCGTACAAATTAATAATATCTTTTATTATTTCACTTGGGTATTCAACCAGTGAATACTTTATCTGTTGATATTCATCGAATATTAATTTCTTGCCACCGTACAAATATTCAGGTCTATCATTGGCTAATCCAATAATATTAAAGTTTTTATAAATTTCTGGTTTAAGAAATGTCAACATCATTCTTTCACCAAGTTTGTTTTTAATATCTTCTTTTTGCTTATCTATTTTACGTTGTGTGTTTAGCGAAAAGTGAACAGCCGCATAAGCACCAACTAATGAAGCCAATATTGCCGCGTTTACGTTAAGCCACACAGTTTTATCAGGTATATTTGTAGTTTTACTTGCCATTTCTGATATAGACGCCAATAATGCCATAAATATCATTATTAATAAACTACCGAGGTAAGCTAAAGCTACAAACCCTAGAATTTTTAAAATCCATTTCCACATTAGTTGAATCTTTGATTTTATATCAATTTTCTTATTTATTATGTTTTTTATCTTATTTAACCATCCGAATTTTCCCATCAATTTGCCCCTCACCATTTTCCATAATTCTACATTATTGTGTAAAAAGATGCAATATGGATGTAATTTGGTGCTTTTGCAGTTACTCTGTTTAGCCCATCATATTTTCTTTTTGTTGTTCGTGTGCTGTCTGTTATTGTGAGCTGGTTGCCGTTGTCAATCTGCGGTACCGTATTTTGACTTGTTTATGCAAGAATGGGCAAAACATATCACCCAAGATAAATTTATGAGTGATATGTCTTTTATAAAATAGTTTATGATTTTCTCAGTACATTCCACATCTCGTCTGTTAGCAAGCCTAGCCTCCAAAGCGCAATACCGTTAAGTTTATACCGCTTAGCAATCCCAACCTTTGTAAGAATGCTTTCAGGAGTTTCACTCGGTATGGAGACTCCTAATACCAGCTTCTCTTCAGGTATATGTTTAAGTGCCTGCTCAACTGCTTGGATAACTAACGAATCCGGCTCCGGTTTCGCGCCGTAGTCATACGCCATTATAATAATTCTGTCGGCAGCGCGTCCAAGTGCTGTATAGTCATAACCCTTATAGGCGCTGTTTGGTGCATGTATTGTTAGCGTAAGGGTAAGTCCTCTGCTGTGCAAAGACTCTGATAATTGAGCTGCCAGTCTTGTGAAACTATTCTGTACCTGTATTAATTGTTCACCGGTCTCACTTAGCCCAAGCCCCTCCAGGTTCAAATTCACCCCTGAGTAATACTGTGCAGCTTCTGCTGTTATCCCCTCTACCGCATGTTTTACTGCCTCATCGTTTTCCAGCAGCTTATTCAACATACTCTCTCTATTTACCTCGTGTACTACCATCTCAGTCCTTATACCATATCCTTCCGCAGTGGACAGGACAGATTCCCAACCGGAAGGCCTCTGC
Organism: Clostridia bacterium; assembly: GCA_041687355.1. GTDB lineage: Bacteria > Bacillota > Clostridia > Acetivibrionales > UBA4821 > JAWLCD01. The sequence continues at coordinate 159,543 of JAWLCD010000001.1, forward strand.
CAACCTGTTCTGCTGCGGGTAAGTAGATTCCCCTCTGCATCTACTGCATACCAGCCAAGTGCAAGCTCATTAACAACATCGGTATTACCCAATGTATGTTCGGGATAGGCTTTGCCAAACAGATTGGTCCAGCTGCTTGTGTTACTGTCTCCAAGAGCGTAAAAGCCCGCAACAGTCATATCTTTATGAGGAGATGTAATCATTACTCCGTTGTTCCATTCTACTTTGCAATTGAAGGCTTCACTGAAGAAACGAAGCGGTATCAGTGTCCTGCCGTTAAGAAACTGTGGAGGAACGTCCAGGATGATAGTGCTTTGGTTGCAGTAGGCGGTCTTGCTTCCGATCTGGAGCCGGACAGTAGTTTTTCCGTGTGCAGCACTTACGGTTTGGGTAGTCCCGTCCCAATTAACTTCAACATTTAATGCCTCGGCGATAGCTCGGAAAGGAACCAACGTCCGTCCATTCCGGATGACAGGTTGTACATCAAAGGTAACCTTCAGTCCATCAATCCTCACCAGAATTTCCTGCTGCTCTTGAGCCAAAGCCGGTAATGAAAAAACACCGGCCAATACAGCTATCAAAGTGAATGTCAAAAATAATCGCTTCATTAGTGCCGCTCCTGTCATTACTCGTGGAATCACGAATAGTTTACACTTTAATTTTATCATAACAAAGTGAGATATATTGTTATAAGTTGGTTAAAGAAGATATGAATGTACAAGTGCTTTAAAGTGGCGTATCCATGCACAGTATCCCATCAGGAAATAGTCTTACGATTATGCCAATTTCATCTGCGGCTTTTCTTTCCCGTCTCATGCTTCTGAGTAGTTTCTTTTTACATAGAAATCGTGGTAAAATTTATTAAATATTTCTTGACTCTCCTGTTAGGGGAGGCTTTATATTGAAATCATAAACAAGAAATGCGTATGGGAGAGAGCGTTATGTATCGTATAGGATTGTTTTCAAAAATCAATAAGGTAACGGTTAAAACTCTAAGGTACTATGATGAAACCGGGTTGCTCAAACCTGCCTTTGTAGATGAAGAAAACGGCTATCGGTATTACACTTCCGGGCAGCTGCCGGCACTGCATAAAATTATAGCTTTGCGGCAGATAGGTTTTTCAATCGATGAAATATCGGCGATATTAAACGGCCGAAATATTGCCGGAATCTTTGAAGTCCGGAAAAGAGAGCTTCAATCAGAGATTGAGAAAAACCGGCAGCAGCTAGCTCAAATTACGCATTACCTTGAAAAGATGAAGGAGGATTTCAATATGAATTATGAAGTTGTATTAAAAGAACTTCCGGAAGTTATAGTTTATTCTAAACGGATGATAATACCAAATTATGATTACTATTTTAAGATTATTCCACAGATTGGGGAAGAAGTTGCAAAAGCTAACCCTGGCTTAAAATGTGCCGTACCGGAATATTGCTTCGTCATTTATCATGATGGCGAATACAAAGATAAGGATATTGATGTAGAATATTGTGAAGCTGTAACTTCTATTGGTAATGATACTGATACAATTAAATTCAAAAAGATTGATAGGGTACCGACTGCTGCTTGTGTTCTCCACAAAGGTCCTTACAATACACTTGGCAACGCCTATGCGCACCTCTTTAAATGGATTGCCGATAACGGATATACTCCTAGTGATAACCCTAGAGAGTCCTACATTGATGGCATTTGGAACAAAGAAGATGAAAATGATTGGCTCACAGAATTGCAGGTTCCAATAATGAAGAAATAGTCGGCAAGCAAGCCGCAAGCATCCCCAAAACTGCTTGCGGCTTACCTCTAATTTCTTATATATATAATTCATATTACTTGTTTCAATCCATCTTTACAATTCCTCACTTTCACAAAATTTGTATTTGACGTATAATCCAAGACTCCCTGTTTATGCTGTTTTGTTTCAATTCCTCATACCGTAGGGGGCACGACGTAATAGGTGTACCCCACTTTGCTCAATGCACAGTTTCAATCCACGATTTGTCCATTACTACCCCATTTCTATCCGGTTTTATAATAACTCTATACCTCAACCTACCTTAACATAATGTCGACACAGGGCAGTCCCAGCCCGTCCGGTTGAGTAGTCCCCAGTTTACATGTATATTCTTTTGCATTGTTCTTTAAATCCAGAATAATTCTGCAGTTCTCACCGTTTTGCTCAATCTTCAACAAACTGATATATGCATTGTTTTCGGCTGGTACCGTGGGATTCTTTACGAATTTGTCACCAATCCGGCTTTTTTTAAATTCAAAAATCAACTGTTTTTCATCCGGAACATATTTCGTCTGCGCAACCGGCACAATCACGTAGTCGGCATAAAACTGGAGTTCTTTCCCCTTTTCGGGACTGAAAACTGCTCTGATACTGTTTTTATCTACCGATACACTTGAAAGGATTTCGTCCTCTTTACTACCGAAGATGGCACTTTCATCCACTTTAAAATAAGCCGTTTCCTCTACGGCCTTAAATTGACCGTCTTTACTCCTTATACATCTGATTATATAAGGAAAATTAATATAACTGCTCTCTCTGTCCCTGCCGCTGGCCAGAAATACAAGTTCATTCTCACTTACGATCTTATGAAGTGTAATATATGCAATACCGGTTGGCAATGTATCTTTTTTGTGTGTTCCCAGATTGTATAAGTCAAACTTATTTGCAAAGGTTTCCTTTTGTGATTCTATCAGAACATATTGGCCGTTAAACCTCTCGACCCTTAGTATCTTCTCGTCTCTATAATTCTTCTTGATTTCGTCTATTTCTTTTAAGGTAGATTTTAGGGCTTCAAGGTTTTCGGCTTTAAGTTTTTCAGAAGATGATAATATTTTATTTATTACGTATACTTCACTGCTTGTTAAACTCTTATCTGTTTTCATTTTTTCAAAGTCTTGAATAACAGCTTGCTTACCTTCAATAAATAATTCACCTACAAAAAGCCCTGTTATACCGTCAATTTTATCTTTGGGATAATTGCTTAAGGTCTTTACAAATGTCTTTATATCTCCAGCGCTGTACAACTTGACCAGACTGCTGCCATATCCTTCTGCATAGGCTCCGTCGAGTTTATTATTATAAGCATCAAACAGTTTATTTATGTCGTTAATTTCAAAATAATAGTTTATATCATTAACAAGCTGTTTTTCTATATCGGTATTATTGGAGCTGGTCAAAGCAGAACAGCCCACAGCAATGAAAATTATTACCGCAAGAATAGACCCTTTCAGTGGATTCTTTCTGAATTTGGCAATCATGGCAATCCTCCTTTTAATCTGAGACTTGCTTTCTACTATTCCTACTACTCCTGGAAGGTAGACAGGTTTTAAAATTCTCTCCAATATGTTTATTATTGTCCGACCATACTTTTTATGTTCCTCAGGGGTTATATAGGAAAGAACAAGGGCATCACAAGCTATTTCGCAATCATGGCGCATCCTGTAGAAAGCAAACCAGATGAATGGGTTGAACCAATGCATTACTTGCAGTAGACCCATAAGCCAATTAACAGTGACATCCTTCCTTTTAAAATGAGCTAACTCATGCAGAATTACATATCTTAACTCCTCATGCTTCAGCTTTTTATTTATATCGACCGGCAGCAACAGTTTTGGCCGGATAATTCCGAAAAGAGCAGGCGTCTGAACTTCTGAAGTTTTTACTAAAGTCAGGTTAGTATGAATACGCATAACCGACTTGCAGCTTTCTAAAAGCTGGATTAAATCTTTATCTGCAATAGTTTCACCCTTTCTAACCTTTAGCCGGAAATGCACATTGAATATAACAAAATACAACCCTAATGCAGATGCTCCTATAAGCCATACCAAGTATAGCGGCTCCGGTTTTGAAGCTTCAGCAGTGTTCCGGTTCATAGCTGGAATCCTACTCAAAGTTACGTCCCGGCTTTCTTTCAAACTGCTCCCGACATCTGGTAGCAGATATGTTTTATTAGGCTTAACCAGATTTGCCGGACTTTTAACATCATTTCCGCCAATAAGTTCCGGCACTACGATATTTTCTTCAACCATGCTGAACAAATTGAATATGCTTATAGGGCTTTCAGGCGAAAAGGGAATAAAAAGCCGGATCAACAGAAGGAACCATATGTAATAATGCCACCTGGCCCCGAGCTTATTTTTGAATACTGCTTTCAGAAGAAGAATAATACATACCAGCACAACTGCCATGGCTGATGACCGTATTAACCAGCCGAAAAACGTGGAGAACTCCATAATTACATCTCTCCCCACCTTTAGTCTTTCTTTCCATCCAAAATACGCTTGAGTTCCTCAATATCTTCCCTGGATAATTTTTCTGCTTCTAAAAAGCTCGCAAGCATTAAATTTAATGCACCGCCGTAGACCCTTTTTAAAAATGAATGGCTCTCCGCTTTTACACACTCATCCTCGGTTACCAGCGGATAATAGAGATATGCCCTGTTATCCTTCTCAAAACCGGCTGCTTTCTTCTTTACCAGTCTGCCCAACAGGGTTTTTACGGTTTTTGGCTTCCACGTTATACTATCGGCCAGGTTTTCAATTACTTGATTTGCTGTAGCAGGTGAATTTGACCAGAGGACTTTCATTACCTGCCATTCGGTCTCTGATATCTGGGGTATTTGCTTCACTATTCACACCGCCTTACGATTACATTTGTAGTCTTGTGTTAAGATTACAGTTGTAATCCATGCTTGTCAAGTGATTTTATAAATAAATTATTTTCATTTTAATAAATTTTCAGCTTTAAAGAGTAACGTGACAAGGGCGCAAGGGAACAGTAACAAGGGGATGGGGTTAGTAACAACACCTCTGAAATATAGTAATATCAGAGGTAAAAATTATGCCAGGAATGCGAAGAAACAGGATAATACAATTATTGTATATTATACAGCAAAAAAGTATAATACCTTCAGGGGTGATTGGTATGAATAGTTATTTAAAGCGCCATGAAAACTTTATAAAGAATGCCCTTGCTTCCAATGAAGAGGGCATTGACTGGAAAAATCTGCAGGAGTTTCACCATAGACAGATTGATTTCATTCAGCATGAGAGGCTTGTACACCTGTTGGTTACGCTTTTCTTCGGACTTTTTTCTCTAGTATCCATATTGGCCATAATCGTATACGGACTTTTAGAACTTCTACCCCTCACTATTCTGTTTCTGGTGCTTCTTATTCCTTATATATTCCATTACTTCAGGCTGGAGAATGGAATTCAAAGGTGGTATGGCCTCTACAACCAAATTTCGGTGCGAAGCGGCAAGATTTCAACCAAATATGAAAATAAATAAGCAATTTATGTAGTTCTTCACCTAATCACCTATACGGAAGCTCACGCCGTGAATTACCCCTTCTCCTTTTGCAAGAGCCATTTTTCTCCGCTCAACATTGTCTCTCCATTCAGGATTGGAGCGTTCAACTACTTCTTCGGCAACAATACGTCTCTTTTCTTTTTGAGTGAGCTTCCTGCCCAGGCTGTCTTCCATGCTCCTGAACCTTTCATTGATTTCACTATGTGCGTACAAAATCCCGTGTCCGTTCTGTACAGCGATATCCAGTGCAAATACAAAGCCTGTTCTGGTTTCCAGACCGTACTTGTCCATTATTTCAAAAGCATTATTGACGTATCCCCTTGTTGCCTTCTTTTGTATTTCTATGAAATCACGCTGTGAGCATAATTCTCTGAACGCAGTATCCCATGGTTCCTTAAGCTTTGTCCTGTTACCGGGGTTGGTGACTTTCTCACCCCATGCAACCTGCTGGTTCTTGTCATAATTATAAAGCATGTTTAAAAGCTCATTTTTGTTATGGCCAAATACTCTGTCAAGCATGCCGTCATCCTTGTGCTTTTCCACATATTCTTTAAGCAGAGGCTGAAGCGTGCTTGAACCAAGGTTCCACTGGAACAACCCCATAGAAATACCCTGACCATCAAAATTTCCGGATAGGCTCTGGTATAAGTCACGGCCTTCAAAAGCGCCAACCAGAAGTACCGACCTTTCTATATCAGCTTTGCTGAGGCCATATTTCTGCTCACCACGGCTCACCTTGACCGGTTCAATTCTGATTTTACCCATATCCTCTTGCGAATATCGTTCACCTGATTCCGGACCCTTCTCAGGAGCGAAATTGGGTGATGCCTTGGAATGATTATCCCCCAGTCCCAGTGTGGCTAGTATTGAAAATCCTATGGCGGTAAGGGTAATCTTACCCCGGGTTCTCAGCTTAAGCTTTTTCTTCCTGGCCTTTTTTCTTGCCGGGCTGCTGCGGTTTGGGGCATTTGAAGTTTTTTGAGCCTTCCTGCCGGAAGGCTTCTTGTCTCTAATCCCTGGCCTGCTTGAGCCTCTGCTTCTATTCATCTCACTTGTTGACCTGGCTGCAGGTTTTCCCCGCCCGTCTCTATCCATTGGGACCCTCTCAAAAGTAAAAATATAGAATATACCTATATCAATTATATCAGCCTGAAAAAATTTTGTCGATTATCTAAAATAATTTTACTTGTGCAACAAATAGTAAAATGATATTGGGGATTGGAGAAGGAGGGATGCTCCCTCCTTTTACCTTATCTGAGACCTTAGTGTTCTCATTAGTCTGAACATATACTCCTGCTCCTGGATAAAGTGTGTCAGCAGTGTCTGCCATACCCTGTCCTCTCTTCCATACTGTCTTACTCTCCTCAACAAATCCAGGAATCTTCTGTCATAACTTATGAAACGGTCTATCAGGCTTAAAACCCTTCTGGCAAATGCATGCATCACCTGAGTCTGATCCATCTGGCCATCAGCCTGGTGCAAGCTGGGTGGAAGTATAACGGGCTCATAAAGGTAGCCAGAATCAGGTGCTCCCGGCGGCACTATATCCTCAGGACTGATTAACTGTTGAGTCCCAGCCTGTTGTGCCATTGAATCCATTCTCATTCCAGGCATTTCCTCAAGCAATCTGCCTGCCTCTCTTTCCAACTCCATAAACTGTCTTCTTACCTCGTTCAGTTCGGCAACTATGTCAGCGCTTAATCCCTTATTTGTAAGCCTGGCTACTGTTTGTAAAAAAACAGGATGCTCACTGCTTATGTCTGACCACATGACCAGTTCCTGGAGTACACACCTTATTCCCGATACAACAGTGTAACAAAACATATGAACTCTCCTTACTTTTTTCATTCATATTATGTTAACGGGAATAAAAGTGTACCCGTATTTAACAATAAACCCCGTGGGTATTTCCACGGGGTTTACAGCCTGAAATTTTTCCGGTTACTTTTGAGCCTCAACTATAACCGCCTCACTAAACTCATCCCATTTAATCTTCGCCCCGAAAGCTTCGGCAACAAGCCTGAGCGGAACCATTGCAGTACCCTCTTTTACCTTGGAAACGAGATTGTTCTTTGTCTGTTTCCCATTCAGAACCACCTTGGAGGAATTTACATAAAGCACAAGGCTTTGTTCAGCGTCATAGAATGTAACCGATTTCCCGTCATACTTCAGCTTGACTCCAAGGGCATCTGATATATTTCTGGCCGGTACATAAAAACTGTTATTTTCAAAGTAGCAAGGTTGGTTAAGCTGCTCATAACTTCCTCGTACCTGAGCGAAAGCCATATCCAGATAGAACATGGATATGAGTTCCCTTTTCTTCTGCTCCCTATAGCTTTCAAGCATACTCTTAATGGATACACCACTGTCACCATAGTCTTCAATCTTTATGACATTAGTATCATCGAACTCGGGGTAAGTTATTTGGAGGTTCTTGTTTATATCCCAGTAATCATTTTTCAGACTCAGCCTTATATCTACGCTCTGACTGTTCTCGGAATTATACTCAAGGCTGGTAAGGCCGCTGTCTGGAGAGGTAATTCTGAGAGTTATAGTCATTTCATTTCTAATTATGTTACCACTACCGTCTATATAGAATTTACACTTAAAACCTTCCTTATCCAACTCCAGGTACTGCATGGCATTGTAAAAACCATTGTCAATTCCATCACGTGCAGAATTCAGAGCTTCTGTAATCTCCTGCTTCAGTTCATCATCAATGGTCTCTTCGTCTACAAGTTCCACAGCATTAATTACAAAGTTTCTGAAATCCTCGCTTCCAAACAGTTCTGTCAATCCATATTTTAAAAACTCTTTAAAATCAGAATCGGGGAGATTTAGTTCTATTTCTTTTGCGCTCTTTATGCCATCCGGGCTTTCAATAGATACAGTCCCGTTACTCTTTATATTTTTAAGGCCAAATTTATAGCCAAGAATAAACTTCTTTGCAAAGTTTGATGCTAAGGCAGGCAACTTTTCCTGGTACTCCAAATACTTTTCCTTACTGTCAAACCCATTAAGCCTTGTAAGGTCAATCTGAAGATACTTTGAAAGAAGGGGGTATTTGAACCATACAGTATCATCCTTGCTGTATGCTTCAAAATCTGCAGAGAGTCCATTCCACTTCAGTGTTCCGACTGCTTTCTGGGAGGCTGCCGAACTGTAGGTTCCGGTTGTATTAACGCTTATATTACTTAGTAAATCACCCATCAGTTGGACATTCCCGTCATCTGGAAAATTGTTGAGCTTTACATTAACCTTGACCTCACTGCTTGAATTAAAAGATTTGTAATCTGCCTGTTTCGCAAGCGCCTGCGCAAGGTCGCGTCCTGAGGGACTTGTACAGCCTGAAAGTAGAAATGCAGCCATTAAGGTGAGTACTACCGCTTGGCTTAACCTTATGTACTTTTTCATAATAAAAACCTCCTTAAGGAATATGGGATTTAATAATTTTTTTTACACTCTTCTCGAAATTCGGCCTGGATATCAGGACCTGATGTCCGCATCCCAGGCACTTTATCCGGAAATCCATACCGGTTCTGGTAATTTCCCATTGTTTATTTCCACATGGATGGGGCTTTTTTAGCTCTACTATATCACCAATAAAATACTTCTCCGGCACTTTTATCCCTCCCTATTAATTACTCCTGGGATAATTATACTGTGCAGTTATAACTAATTTCAATCTTTAAGAGGCTCCATCAAGGAGCCTCTAGAGTATTTACTGTTCTACCGAAGGAGGTATGACAACCCTGGACGCTTCTGCTTCAGGCGTTACATCCCCTATACTTGCAGCAGCCGCTTCCTCTTGAGCCAGAACCTCTTTGGACGAGGAATCACACCGTTTGGGAATATGCCTTGCCAGCGCAGTCTTGATGACTGTATCTATGGTTGAAGCATATACGAACTTCATATTCGCCCTTACGGTTTCAGGTATGTCATCAACATCCTTCTTGTTTTCAATAGGTATAATCACGGTTTTTATTCCCGCTCTGTGAGCTGCTATTACTTTTTCTTTGAGTCCCCCTATGGGCAGAACCCTGCCTCTTAAGGTAATCTCTCCCGTCATTGCCACATCCTTTCGGACAGGGCTTCCTGTTAATGCTGATATTATGGCAGTAGCAATGGTTATTCCGGCCGACGGACCATCTTTTGGTATGGCTCCTTCAGGCACGTGAATATGTATATCAAGTTTATTGTGGAAATCCTTGTCAATACCCAGTGTATCCACCTTGGACCTGATACAGCTTAACCCGGCCTTTGCAGATTCTTTCATTACATCACCTAGATGACCTGTCAATTCAAGTTTGCCGCTGCCGTTCATTAATGTTACTTCAATGTAAAGGACATCTCCACCTACCGGTGTCCATGCCAAACCGGTCGCTATTCCTACCTCATCGTTTTCATTAGCTTTGTCATATCTGTATTTGGGTATACCGAGATACTGTGATATATTATTTTCCGTAACCTTAATTGATTTTCTCTTTTCAGAAACAAGTTTCTTTGCCGCTCTCCTGCAGATAGTGGCCATTTCCCTCTCAAGATTCCTGACACCCGATTCCCTTGTATAGCAGTTAATGGACTGCCTTACCGCTCCCTCTGTTATATTGAGCTGTCTTGCCTTGAGACCATGCTTCTCCAGTTGTTTGGGTATAAGGTACTTCAGGCATATGTTTACCTTCTCTTCTTCGGTGTAGCTTGAGAGGTTGATTACCTCCATCCTGTCAAGAAGGGGTTTAGGTATGGTATCGAGATTATTGGCTGTCGTCAGAAACAGCACATCGGATAAATCAAACGCAAGTTCAAGATAATGATCCCTGAAAGCATAGTTCTGCTCACCGTCAAGAACTTCCAGCATGGCGGATGCAGGGTCTCCCCTGAAATCATGGCTCATTTTGTCAATCTCATCAAGGAGTATCAAAGGATTTCTGGAGCCGGCCTGTTTCATTGCGGCAATTATCCTTCCAGGCATGGCTCCTACATAGGTACGCCTGTGCCCCCTGATTTCAGCTTCATCTTTTACCCCTCCGAGGGACATCCTTACATAATTTCTATTCAAAGACCTTGCTATGGACCTGGCAATAGACGTTTTACCTACTCCGGGAGGTCCAAACAGGCAAAGTATAGGGCCTTTAAGCTCATTTTTCAGCTTTCTGACCGCAAGGTACTCAATAATTCTCTCCTTGACCTTAACCATGCCGTAATGGTCTTCGTCAAGTATGTTCTCTGCTCTTTCAAGGTCAATAATTTCTTCAGTGGTCTTGTCCCAGGGCAGGTCTAAGACCCAGTCGATGTATGTCCGTATAACCGAACCCTCTGCAGAACCCTGAGGCATTTTTGCAAGCCTGTCCAGTTCCTTGATGAGCTTCTTACTAACTTCATCGGGAAGGGTCATCTTCTCTATTTTCGCCTTATATTCTTCAATCTCTCCCGAAACTCCATCCTTGTCGCCAAGCTCACTTTGAATAGCTTTAATCTGCTCACGGAGATAATACTCTTTCTGAACTCTGTCAATCTGCTTTCTAACCCTGGAGTTGATATTTTTCTCAATCTCCAGGATTTCAATTTCCTTAATAAGGATTGCGAGCAAGCTCTCCAGTCTTCTTCTCGGATGGAACTCATCTAGTATTTCCTGCTTCTGCTCAACCTTAAGCGCTATATTTGATATTATACTGTCTGCAAGTTTACCAGGGTCTTCTATCGACATTATGGCCAGCATTGTCTCGGGTGAAACCTTGTTACTCAGCTTAACGTACTCTTCAAAGGTAGCAACTACTCTTCTCATCAATGCTTCAACTTCTGTTTTGCTGCTGTTTTCCTCCAGATAAATCTTCTCCATAACTTCTGCTACAAAGAACGGTTCATCCTGCAGGAACTCCGATATCTCAGCCCTGCTTATGCCTTCCACAAGTACCCTTATGGTATCTCCCGGAAGCTTAAGAAGTTGTTTTACACGTGAAACGGTTCCTACTCTGAATACATCTTCCTCACCTGGCGAATCGGTTTTTGCATCCTTCTGAGTAACAAGGAAAATCAACTGGTTACTCACCATGGCTTCTTCCAACGCCTTGATTGATTTTACCCTGCCTACGTCAAAATGCAGTATCATGTCAGGAAAAACCGTCAGCCCTCTGAGAGGCAATAAAGGTATTATCTGCCTTTTAATAATCTTTTTTTCACCCATTTACTCAGCCCCTTATTTAACTCTTTTGTAATTGCATACACCGGAATAACTTCCCAGAATAAACTTATGACAAATATCCATAGAGGATATGTCGCCATATCATCGACCATCTCCCTGCGTTTACTTCTGGGACAACCTGGAATGGTGCAGACTAATGATTTTATTAATTTTGGGAGAAGGAATCTCAGACTTTAATTATAAGTAATTATATAACAAAACAGATTAAAAGAAAAGCCTTATCCTGAAAATGCGTAATTAAAATAATTCCAATAGGATAACCTTCCAGAACTCTACCCTGCCTGGAAGGTTATCCTATATCCCCGTCATTCCTTGGGCAGTTAGCAGATGAGCTTGATTCTGACTTGCTATTTCATTCTTCTTTTCAGGTTGCCCAAAAACCAGATTTATAACTTCACTTATGTTTTCCACCGGTATTACTTCAACCTTCAGACCTGAAAAACTATCCTGCCAGTTCTCTTTTGGTATGATGATTCTTTTTACTCCGGCCAACCGGGCAGCCTCAACTTTTGCAGGTACTCCTCCCACCGGCTTGACCTGACCACGGATGGATATCTCCCCTGTCATCGCCATACTACTGTCTATTGCCAGATTTGTAAGTGAGGAGTATACTGCCATGGCAATTGCAATTCCTGCCGACGGCCCGTCAATAGGAATACTTCCGGGAAAATTAATATGAATATCATAATCCTTTGAATTAACTCCCAGATACTTTTTAATTACTGTTAATACATTTTCAATAGAAGCCTTGGCACTGCTGGTTCTCCCCAGCTTCTGGCCCCTGTTGTCCATTTCCTCATGTTCAATTATACCTGTAACAGTTAATGTCCCCTGTCCATTGTTTGCCGGCATGGTGCTTACCTCAATATCAATCACCATTCCCATACTTGCCCCGTAAACAGCCAGACCATTTGCCAGCCCCACTTGTTTTCCAGCGGCAACCTTTTTATCCAGCCTTATATTATAATGGCCGGATTCAACCACCCATTCGACATCTTTCTGCGTAATTGTATTTCTTCCTTCAACCAGGGATACACTGCCTGCTATTTGAATAATATTTACCGCATCTCTTCCATTGGAAGCATACCGGGCAACTACATCCTCTACTCCCTCATCCAGCCTGAACCCTCCTTTTCTTGCTGCATTTGCAGATATCTTCTTCACTTCATCATGAAGCAGGGGCCTGAAATAAATCTCTACGCACCTCGACCTCAGGGCTGCAGGTATCTCCTGTGCTGACCGGGTTGTAGCTCCTACAAGTCTGAAGTCGGCCGGAAGGCCCTTCTGGAATATTTCGTGTATATGCATGGGGATATTATTATCCTCCGAACTGTAGTATGCGCTTTCGAGAAAGACCTTCCTGTCCTCCAGCACCTTTAGAAGCTTATTCATCTGAACTGGATGCAGCTCCCCTATTTCGTCTATAAAAAGTATACCGCCATGCGCCCTTGTTACAGCACCGGGCTTGGGTTGAGGTATTCCTGCAGAACCGTAGGCGCCTGCTCCCTGATAAATGGGGTCATGAACCGACCCGATGAGAGGGTCGGCAATTCCTCTCTCGTCAAAACGCAGGGTTGTTGCATCAACCTCGGTAAACCGGGCATCTAACTTGAACGGTGACAGCGGCACAAACTTGGCTTCCTCCAGTACAACTCTTGCAGCAGCCGTTTTGCCCACTCCAGGAGGTCCGTATATTATTACATGCTGGGGATTGGGTCCACACAAAGCTGCTCTTAGTGCTCTTAGCCCCTGTTCCTGGCCAACGATATCTTTGAGCCTTGAAGGTCTGGTTTTTTCGGCTAGTGGTTCGGTAAGTCTTATTTCCCTAAGCTTGTTAAGTTTGTCCAGTTCCTTCTTGGACTCCTTATCTATGGCAGACTTGTTGCCCTGCTGTGATTTCAACAGATTCAGGAAATACAGGCCGATTATTATGGTAAAGAAGAGCTGTATCATAAATACTATATTGCTTATCATTTTCAACCTCCTACTTTGTTGTCCCTCAGTTAAATGTCTTTGAATCTGTTTATCCGATGACTACCGCCGCTAAGACTCCCTTCTTCTTCAAGTGAGGGAGAAGCGGCGCTACGTCCCTGGATAACGGCTTCTAAGATTCAGTTGGGGCACACAAAAGGTGGACAATGATTTCTAAGTTATCAAAGATAACAAGAAATTATTAGCCAAAACTCCACCTGAATCCAAGAATCCTGTTTATATTATTGACTTTAACAGATATTTTTATCCTAAACAAAAAGAGAGCCTCTCGTATTGAAGAGACTCTCTTATTTTACTGGTTTTTACTTATGATACAGATTCCCTCTTGATTCTGTTTTTCCTCTGAAAAGGCTTTCTAAGAGGTTTCTTGTTTTCATTTATAATAAGCTCAGGAAATGCTTTCTTGTCTATAGCATCTTTGGTAATTATGCACTTCTCAACGTTGGCTACAGAAGGCAGGTCATACATGACATCCAGTATGGAGTCCTCGATAATGGATCTCAAACCCCTCGCTCCGGTGTTTCTTTCGAGAGCCTTGTCGGCTATATATTCAACCGCAGCCTGGTCAAATTCGAGTATGACATCATCCAGTTCAAAGAGCTTCTGGTACTGCTTGGTCAGCGCATTTTTAGGCTCGGTCAGTATTTTTATAAGTGCGCCCCTGTCAAGCTGGTGCAGTGTGACTATGACCGGAAGTCTTCCTACAAACTCGGGAATCATGCCATACTTCAAGAGGTCCTCGGGAAGGATGTGGCCTAGTATTTCCCCCATATCCTTTTCCTTGGGGCTTTCAATCTTGGCCCCGAAACCCATTGCCTTCTTACCTACACGATTCATAATAAGCTTGTCAATACCGTCGAATGCACCTCCACAGATAAACAGAATGTTTGTAGTATCTATCTGTATAAACTCCTGGTGGGGATGCTTTCTCCCTCCCTGCGGCGGAACCGATGCAACCGTGCCCTCAAGTATCTTGAGGAGGGCCTGCTGAACTCCTTCTCCGCTTACATCCCTCGTAATGGAAGGATTCTCGGATTTTCTGGCTATCTTATCAATTTCATCAATATATACAATTCCTTTTTCTGCTTTCTCAACATCATAATCAGCTGCCTGGATAAGCTTGAGAAGGATATTCTCCACATCTTCTCCCACATATCCTGCTTCCGTAAGGGAAGTAGCATCCGCAATGGCAAAAGGAACATTCAGTATTTTTGCAAGTGTCTGTGCAAGCAGTGTTTTACCACAACCGGTCGGGCCAAGCATAACAATGTTGCTCTTTTGAAGCTCAACATCGTTAACCTTGCTGTCATGGTTTATTCTTTTGTAATGATTATATACGGCAACAGCAAGAGACCTTTTGGCTGATTCCTGGCCTATGACATACTGGTCAAGAATTTCTTTGATCTCCTTGGGCTTGGGTATGTCATTCAATTCATTCTCGGCTCTTGCTTCCTCAAATTCCTCTTCAATTATTTCGGAACACAACTCTATACATTCATCACAAATGTAAACCCCCGGTCCTGCAACCAGCCTCTTAACCTGCTCCTGTGTCTTACCGCAAAAAGAGCACTTTAACTGCTTCTTATCATCGTATCTGGACATAAATTAATTTCACCTCAA
This sequence comes from Clostridia bacterium, assembly GCA_041687355.1. Taxonomy (GTDB): domain Bacteria; phylum Bacillota; class Clostridia; order Acetivibrionales; family UBA4821; genus JAWLCD01. The sequence continues at coordinate 174,681 of JAWLCD010000001.1, forward strand.
CTATTACTACAGATTATTTCTTTCTGGTCAGGACTTCATCAACTATACCATAAGCTTTTGCCTCTTCTGAAGACATGAAGAAATCCCTATCGGAGTCCTTCTCAATCTTCTCAAGCGGCTGGCCTGTTCTTTCACTAAGAATCTTGTTTATCCTAGCCTTCAGTTTTAGTATATATTCAGCATGAATCTTTATATCTGCCGCCTGCCCTCTTGCCCCACCTGCCGGCTGGTGAATCATTATCTCGCTGTTGGGCAGTGCAAATCTCTTGCCTTTTGCACCTGCAGCCAGCAGAAATGCGCCCATACTTGCAGCCATACCGACACAAATTGTGGATACATCAGGCTTTACATGCTGCATTGTATCATATATAGCAAACCCGGAAGTGATTGAGCCTCCAGGACTATTTATATATAAATGTATATCCTTATCAGGGTCTTCTGCCTCCAGGAAAAGAAGCTGTGCAACAATAAGACTTGCAGTAACGTCGTTTACTTCTTCCCCAAGGAAGACTATTCTTTCCTTAAGCAGTCTAGAGTATATATCGTAAGACCTTTCTCCCCTGTTTGTCTGTTCAACAACTATTGGTACCAGACTCATTTACATACCTCCCTTTTTCAGTACATACCTTATAGTATATATTAGTCAGCTTCAAATACTGAGTATATGTTTACTTCTTGGTCAGCTTGGCATTTTCCATCAGGAATTTTACTATTCTGTCTACTTCTATTTCATCTTTTATATATTTTATATCTTCATCCTTTAAATGTTTCTTAAATTCTTCAACTTCCCGTGAATAAGCCTGGGCCATTTCATTAATCCTGTCCTCTACCTCCTGGTCAGTCACCTCGATATTCTCTTTCTTGCCGATTTCTTCTAGTGCCAACTGGATTGTTACAGACTTTTGAGCCCTTTCGTTGAAAGACTCCCTGAATTTGTTATAGTCAGTATTTGTATATTTCAAATAATTATCCAAATTTGTTCCCTGTAAGCTTAGTCGCCACTCAAAGTCCCGTATAAAGCTGTCTATCTGTTTCTCAATCATAACCTGCGGAATATCTACCGAAACCTTTTCAGACAGATTATTAAGAAGCTGTTCTTCCATCTCTTTTTTTGCCTTTTCATCATTTGCTTTTTTAAGTTTGGACTCTATGTCATTTTTTAATTCATCCAATGTGTCAAATTCACTGACATCTTTTGCAAATTCATCATCAAGTGCTGGAAGCTCCTTTGTCTTTATCCCTTGAAGAACAACCTTGAAAGTGGCTTCCTTTCCTGCAGTGTTCTTGGAATGATAATCTTCAGGAAATTTTACCTTAATTTCTTTTTCTTCATTTATTTCCATTCCTATAAGCTGGTCTTCAAATCCTTCGATAAAGGTTCCTTTTCCAATCTCAAGGTCGTAATTGTTTCCTTTCCCACCTTCAAAAGGAACTCCATCAAAGAACCCTTCAAAATCTATTGTAGCTATATCACCTTTTTCAAGTTTCCTATCTTCAATAGTCACCAATCTTGCATTCTTTTCCTGCATTCTTTCAATTTCCTGGGTTACATCTTTCTCACTCACATCATACTCAACCTTCTTGACTTCTATACCCTTGTAATCGTTAATTTCAACCTCGGGCTTAACCGTAACCTCGGCTGTAAATATAAGGCTTTGTCCCGAGCCTATCTGAACAATATCAATATCGGGCCTGTCTACGGCAAAAATCCCGTTTTCCTCTACTGCCTTGTCATAGGCTTCTACTCCTGCGTAATTGAATGCATCTTCATAAAAGATTCCCTCACCGTAATATCTTTCAATCAGGTTTCTGGGGGCCTTTCCCTTCCTGAATCCGGGAATGGCATAATTCTTTCTGTTTTTCAGGTATGACTTCTGCATACCCTCGTTAAACTTTTCAGCTTCAACTTCAATTTCAAGCTTTACCTTGCTCTTCTCAAGCTTTTCAACCTTTACATTCATTACCAAATAAATCCTCCCTAAGCTTACTGTAAAATAGCTAGAAAATATTTTAGCTGTAACATAAGCCATTATAACAATAAGAACTGAAAAAATCAAACAAAATCAATTGACCTCTATAGAATTTTAAGAGGACTGAAATTTAAATAATCGGACGAGACCAATCTGAAATCAATCCCTTCAATCATACCCTGGCGTGCAAGGTCAAAATCCCCATGCAGATGGCCGTATAGACATATACTTACTTTATATTTCTTCAGGATATCTATAAATCCACATCCATCATTGTCAGAATTAAAAGGTGGATAGTGCAGAACAGCAATCGGATTAATCTTTCCACTTGCTGTTCCCTGCTGAAGCGAAAGCTCAAGTCTCTGCCGCTCCCTGGCAAATATCTTCTTATTCTCTTCAGCCGTGCTTCCTTCGCCGGAAGACCATCCCCTTGTCCCGCAGATTGAACACTGCTCATAGCTGTAATAGTTATTATGAAGAAAAAAAATATTCCTGAAGTTGTTTGCTTCTATAAACTTCTTCAGCTTGGCAGCTGTGGTCCACCAGTAATCGTGGTTTCCCTTTGATATAATTTTTCTCCCGGGGAGGGAATCAAGAAACGAGAAATCCTTCTTTGCATCTTCCAGATATGTTGCCCAGGATATGTCCCCTGGTATGACTACCGTATCCTCATCGGTGACGGTTTGAGTCCAATTCTGCCTTAGTTTTTCAGCATGGTCTTCCCAGAGACTGCTGAATATGTCCATCGGTTTGTCGGTTCCCAGAGAAAGATGGAGGTCTGAAATCGCATAAAGAGCCATACGGTTACTCCTGAGGAATTATAGTTGAAACCTGCTGTACTCGTGTAATATCTTACCATTCGGGATGCCATATTTCAATTCAAAAAAATATAATTTAAATGTAGAAACATGTGTTGACAGAGGTCATAATCTGTTGTAACATATATAAGCGGGTCTTCGCGGGAAGGCTAATTTTTATACGGGCCATTAGCTCAGTTGGCAGAGCACATGACTTTTAATCATGGTGTCCCGCGTTCGAGTCGCGGATGGCTCACCATATACGGCCCATTGGTCAAGCGGTTAAGACACCGCCCTTTCACGGCGGTAACAGGGGTTCGAGTCCCCTATGGGTCACCATAATGCTGGTGTAGCTCAGCTGGTAGAGCAACTGACTTGTAATCAGTAGGTCGCGGGTTCAAATCCCATCACCAGCTCCAATGCCTTGAAACAACTAAGTTTCAAGGCAATTTTATTTTCTAAAAACTATTAACTAAACCATCTGATTATCTAATAAAAATAAGATGATAAGTAGTAGCCCAGCCTTAATGCTGGGCTACTACTGCTTATGGTTGAGGTATGGAAGAGTAGAGAAAGTCTTTTCAAGCTCACCAGCGATATCAAATCGAAGAGCTTAGGCTAATTCTTCATTGGACATCTGTCTTGAAACATTTTAAACAAAAGGGTTTCTTAATAGTGCCACTTAAACACATCCTTCATACATATTTTGTAGTTTGCTCTTGTATTATGCAAATTAATGCATATGGTTACGTATCTTAAAGAGTATGAATAGTATAAATAATATTGTGTTCATCTATTCTGTTTAAGAACGTACGAATACTTATGGAGTTTATCAAATAGATTTATAGGAGTGGTATTATGGTTGACCGTGAGAGTATTGCCTGTCAGAGGATAAAAAGAATAATTATAGAATTAGAAAACTGCATCAATCTACTACATGTAACTCCATGCATATATACCAGAAGTATGCTTTTGTATCAACTAAGGTCTAAAATGGCTGAAATTGATTTTTTAAGCAGTATGATATGCAGCAAAGAAAATCAAATAAAATGTAGTCAAGTAGCAATGCCACAATTGAATCAGCAGACTCAGCAGAACCATCAGAATCAAAGAGAGTTCACGCAACAAGAGTTGGCAAAATATAACGGGCTAGATGGAAATCCTGCTTACGTTGCTGTAAATGGAGTAGTATATGATGTGACAAATAACGCTGCATGGGCGGCAGCATCACACTTTGGTCTAACAGCAGGAAAGGATTTAACAAGTGAGTTTGCTTCATGCCATGCAGGCCAGCAAATACTGAATAAATTAAAGGTAGTAGGGAAGCTGATTTAATGAGTAATACAAGAGTATGTCCGGAGTATGCTGCGCGGCTTGAAACTGCAGCAGAACTAGTAAATAAAGTTAGGGATGAAATTAAAAAGGGTGTTTTGGTTAAGAGAAACTTAGTGTGGTTAGAATTGACTGGTTGTTCAGGTAATATTATATCTCTTTTGGACGGCTCTAATCCCGACTTTAAGTATTTGATTTCACAGATGGCAAACTTTATTTATGACAACAGCCTGATGGCTGCCGAAGGCGAAAAAGCCATGGAGCAGTTGTTTAGTATTAGAGACAAAGAATATATACTTGCTGTGGAAGGAGCTGTGGCAACCAAAAACAATGGTCTTTACAACATTATTGGTCGCTGGAAAGGAGAACCAATTACGGCTCTTAAAGCTATCGAGTTGTTTGGAAAAAGAGCCACACATGTTATCGCACTAGGCGCTTGTGCAACTCATGGTGGTGTATCTGCTGCAAGACCAAACCCTTCAGAATGTGTCAGAGTGCAAAGTGTATTAAAACGAAAAGTCATAAAACTTCCTGGTTGCCCATGCCACCCGGACTGGTTCTTAGGAACGCTGGCACATATACTTCTATATGGTGAGCCTGAGCTTGATAATAGAGATAGACCGTTATTGTTTTATAGCACCCTTATTCATGATAGATGCCCTAGGAGATCTTTTTTTGACCAGGGAATATTTGCATCAAAACTAGGTGAGAGTACATGTATGTTTAAGCTTGGTTGCAGGGGACCTGTTACTCGTGTCGATTGTCCGATACGACAGTGGAATCAGTACGTGAACTGGCCAATAGAAGATGATACTCCTTGTATTGGTTGTGCTCAGTTCGGCTTTCCAGATCGTATGGAGCCATTCATTACATATAACACTACGAGAGGGGTTAGAAATGTCAAAGAGGATAGTAATAAACCCGGTTACACGAATTAGCGGATTCATGGAGATAAATGTTATAATTGATAACAATTCTGTAGTTGATGCCAAAACCGAAGGACTTCTTTTTCGCGGATTTGAGAAAATGTTAAATGGGAGAAACCCTTTTGATGCAGTATATTTTACACAGCGCATTTGCGGGATTTGTTCAACTGCACATTCAATGGCATCAACCCTTGCTCTTGAAGATGCTATGGGTATCGTTCCATCTGAGCAGGGAAGATACCTCCGGGATATCCTTCATGGTTGTGAGTATCTTCAGAATCATATAAGGCACTTTTATCAATACACTATCCCGGATTTTGTAAAGCTTCCTGAAAACTACCCTCTCTTTACAACAGACCAACATGATTTCAGGATTCCAAAACAAAAGAATGACCAAATAGTCGAACATTATTTTGAGTCACTTGATATAAGCCGAAGCGCTCATGAGATGCTGGCTGTACTAGGAGGAAAAGTGCCACACAATCATGGGATTTTTGTCGGTGGGATTACTACACAAGCAACAACCGATAAGATTATAAAAATCAAATCTATTTTACATACCATAAGACAATTCATAATTAACAAGATGATACCGGATGCATACATAATTGCTCATTATTATAGTGATTACTATAGTATAGGACGAGGGTACGGGAATCTTCTTAGCTACGGCTGCTTTGACAGATACAAAGAATTGGGAACGTTATATGTAAATCCTTTAGAGTACTTAGATGGTAAGATTAGCACCTTTGATTCTGAGGGAATAACTGAAGAGATAGACTATTCTTGGTATAAAAGCCAGGCAGATGCTTATAAGCCTTTAGAAACAATTCCAGATGCGGATATGAACAAAAAAAATGCATATTCATGGGTTAAAGCACCAAGATATTTTGATAAGCCTTTTGAGGTTGGACCGTTGGCAAGGCAGTGGTTAAGTGGAGAATACAGGAAAGGTATATCCACTATGGATAGAACAATAGCAAGAGTTTTAGAGGCGAAAAAAATAACCGAAGTACTGAACACGCTTCTTCAAAGCCTTATTCCCGGAGTAACTGTGCAGGAGGAATACCGCATTCCAGAGACTGCTGTAGGTACAGGTCTTATTGATACAACCAGAGGAGCTCTAGGACATTGGATAAAGATTAATAACAGCGTAATCTCGTTTTACCAGGTAATTACCCCAACAGCATGGAATCTCTCTACCCGCGGGAATAATGGGTTACCGGGTACGTCAGAGCAATCTTTAATAGGTACGACTGTAAAGGATGTCAATAATCCTGTGGAACTGGGAAGAATAATCCGTTCATTTGATCCTTGTGTATCCTGTGCAACCCACGTATATCTACAAGGAGAGCATATTAAGAGCATACAGGTGGTGCAATGATAGAAGTACTTGTGCTTGGTATCGGAAACAGGTTAATGATGGATGATGGAATGGGCGTGTACGTGACAGAAGAGTTAAAGAAGAGAAACACAAATCCCGGAATCAGATATGTTGTTGGAGAAACAGATATTTATTTTTGTCTGAAGCAAATCAAAGAGGTATCAAGCCTAATCATTGTCGATGCTGCATGTCTTCATAATGAACCTGGGAGTATAATCACTATTCCATTCTATCAAGTCTATAAGAATCGTGAACAACTAATATCTATTCATGATTCTCATTTGTTCAACGAAATGATAATGGAAGGCAAAAGCTTTGAAGGAATGCTTATTGGCATTGAGCCATATGAAATAAAATATGGTATAGGATTGTCAATAGCTCTTCAAGACAAGTTCCCAGAAATTGTTGACAAAATTCAAAGAATAATAGTGTCTTATACATCTAATAACATTATAAAACCTGAATAAGAACTTTTCTGCCTTATTCTTTATAGAGTAATTATGCAGTATTATTAATCCAAAATCACTAGAATGGACAGATGGCGGTACAACTGACAGCTGCTACAGTTCTTGTGCAGGGAGATTAATCATGAAACGACTGAATCCAGATAAATTGAATGTAGAATTTAGACCTGGCGTTACAATAACAGAGCCAGTGATAGGTCTTAAATACACATTAACACATTCGGATATAACTGCGGAACTTTTTCTTACCATAGGTCTGAAATTTGCTTACGATAAGGTCAATGCCATGAGAGATGAAGTGCTTGCAGAATGGAGAACAAATAATGGATTTCCATTTCCATATGCATATGTTTTTGTAGATGGCCAGTTTGGTTCAGCAGTATCTGCTTTACGCAATGCAATATTCAGGCGTGAATTACCGTTAGCATTGGAAGCTATCAGATATGGGGATAAAAGATTCTTTATTGAACACGCAGATTTAGATAAGGCACCGATATGGATTTACTTTGATTCAACATACCCTAAGTATAACCGGTTTGAGTTTTGGGGTACTCCTAATGATTATAAGTAAGGCCTAAAATTAAAATAACAGCTTTCTTGATAATTTGATTTACCATTGAAAGCTGTTATTAAATGTTTTATTTACAGTTTCTTTTAATATTAGTACTAATAGCTTGCTTCAGCAGCTTCCGCATCTGCTTTAGTTTCGTGAACTGTACCATATGGATGTTGAGGTGGTGCATAGATAGAGTACAATTTGAGGGGCTTATTGCCTGTGTTGATTAGATTATGCCATTTGCCCGCAGGTATGATAAAGGCATAATCATCATAGACTCTTCTTTGGAAATCCAAACTATCTTTTCTATCTCCCATTTTGACAAGTCAGCTTCATAATATCAAATCAGAGAGATGTTAAGAATTGAATAGGGTTTGTAATGTTCGGGAGGTTATTGCTTACTTTCTAAGCATAAAAAAGATTGAAATATATGGTATAATATTGAAAGATACTAAAGGTGGGATAATTTATGGAACAATATAGTAGGAAAGTAAAACTAAATAACATTGAAACTACTGTAAATATTAAATAATATAATAGGAGTTTTTTAATGAATCAACTATATAGAGGTATGATTATTTCAAATATCCGTAAAGCACTTGAAGAATCAGAAGTAGCAAAAAATTATAATAATCAAGTATTAAAGGGAAGAGCAAGAGAAATATTTGTAACCGAGTTACTTCAACCTTTTCTTAATCCAAGTATGGGCATATGTACGGGTATTATTATTGATTCTAAAGGAAATCATAGCAATCAAATAGATATAATTATCTATGATAAAAATATAATTCCTCCTTCTATGTTAACTGCCGGAGAAGGAATTATCCCTTGCGAATCAGCACTTGCTACAATCGAAGTAAAATCTAATATTAACAGTAAAGAGTTGTCTAAAAGTGTTGATAATGCTTTTTCTATTAAATATCTTAATCCTGAGTATTATGAAATAAATAATAATTCAAGCAAAAAGAATATTGAGGTAACAAGTAGTAATTTGAGTAAAATTAAAGTTCCTATAACTGGTTTATGTATTCCAAAGAATTGTTTCTATTACTGTGAAGATGCAAATGTAGAACCTCCAAAATTTAAAGATATTTCATCATCGAATGACTATGATGTTGTCTTAGACTTTGTTTGCTATATTATTGATTATTGTAACTATATGGCTGAACAAAGAGGCAGAATGTATTTTTCACAATACCTAAGAGAACAATAATTAAACATGATAACATTTATTTATTTACATTCTTCCCGTGCTAAAAGAAATTCATTCTATTTGCAGAATTAGTATAGTTCCTTCATTAGTGCAAACTATAGGAGTCGCTTCACCAGCTCCAAAGTCTCAAGAATTTATGTCCTTGGGATTTTTTATTTAGGTAATAACTAATTATTGAAATTTATGCTATGATTAGCATATAAAAAATGAAAGGGAGATGTTTGAATGTTTAAATTAAGTACATTGGAGTCGGTATTAAAGGGGAGGCATATATAAAACGATATAGCCTCCCGAAGATTAGCAATTACAACTAATGTCGGAGGTATAAATATAAATATGAATATAATTATAAGGCAGGAAAAGCCTGATGAATTTAATCAAATATATAATCTAGTAAAAGTGGCATTTCAAACCGCGAAGGTTTCTAATGGCAAGGAACAAGATTTCGTAAACCAACTGCGCAGCAGCCCTAATTATATTCCGGAACTTGCTTTAATAGCTGAAGAAAACCGTAAACTGATTGGTCATATCATGCTGACTAAAAACTGTATCAAAAATGATGATTGCAAGATAGAAACACTTTTACTAGCGCCTATTTGCGTAGCTTTTGAATACCGAGATAAAGGTGTTGGCTCTAGACTAATAAATAGAAGCTTTGAGCTAGCAAGAGGTCTGGGATATAAATCTGTTGTTCTTGTGGGGGACCCTGCTTATTACAAAAGATTCGGATTTAAAAAATCTGCTGATTTAGGTATTAGATACGCGCATGATATTCCGGAAGAATATGTTCTGGCTTGCGAATTAGTTCCTGATGCACTAAATGGAATACGCGGAACATTTGATTGTTAAGCTCCATCATGTGAGATTGTGGGGTTAATTAGAAGTAGTAGCCCAGTCTCTTAGTGCCGGGCTACTACTTTTTAGGAAGCAGGTGAATAAGCACTATACTATGAAGAAATTTAATTCGATTTGGATTTTATGATAAACAAAATCCCTTTTCAACAAGACTGGTAAGCTTAGATAAAGCCCTAACTGCAGGGGCACCATCAATAACATCATGGTCAACTGAAACCGTCATATAAAGGTACTCCCTTATCTCTATCCTATCATCTTTAACACCAGGCTTTTTAATTATAGAACTAATTGCAAAAGATAATGGGTGGACACTTACCGGTACAACCCAACCATTAATCTTACCCATCATACCAACAGAAGTAATAATAACTGTTCCCATATTTTGCTTTATTAAGAAAGGACTTCGAATAATATTTCTCCATATAAATCTTCTAATAAATCCAGGCAAAATATAATAAGCCTTCATTAAAAATTCATTTTTCTTTTCGCCTAAGACATAATTAGCTTCACCATTGATTGACTGACTCTGTCCAGCTTTTATCTCATTGTAAATCTCGGAAATGCTTTTTTCGTTTGTTTTTCGAATCACATATGGTAGTGGTACTTTTTCTCCTTGAATCTCCCTTTCTATCATAATTGATATATCAACATCTTCAAATATCACTATTCTTTTCTTTCCTTTTCTAACTCCGTGAATATCTTGAAATTCTTCAACTGCTTTACTGATACACTTAACCAACCAAGAGTTAAATGATATGTTCTGATTTTGTTTCTTTTTTTCACGAATCATTTTACGTGCTTCTGTAACATCCAGTTCTATTAACGCTTTTATATGATGTTTCATATGGCTGGCAGCACCAATGTCAATAGTAGCCAATCTACTTGTTGGGAAATCTTCTATACGGTATTCACCTATATTTTTCATGCACGGTCCTCCAAACTAACCTATCTTCATCTTTGAGAAAAACAGAAGTAAATTTATAGCTAAACTTGCTTTTATCTGCAAATTTTCTTACATAATTATAATCTTAACTATTACCTCTTGCAATTTGTAAACAACTTATGTAGTAGACTAATAAAATCCTATAAGTAGCAGCCCAGCCTTAGTGACGAGCTACTACTCATTAATGCTCATGTCTGTGGTGAATATCAGGTGTATGCGAGTGGGAATGTTTAATTGCATCATGGCTGTGCAAATGTGAATGTTCCGATATCGTCTCACCTTCATGCCCATGTGTATGATGTCCATCATTATGACTATGACGGTGCTCATGTTCAAGATGCGCATGTACGTGTTCATGGTGGTGTTTCTCACTTAACAACAATATCGTACCAATAATCATAATAGGAAGTGAAATGCAGAATAAAGTATTTGGCACTTCGCGGAACATCACAAAAGATATTAGTGCGCCAACAAATGGTGCTGTACCCAAAAACGCACTTGTTCTAGCTGCACCAAGATTACGCATTGCAAGTATAAAAAGCACAATGCTCAACCCATAACTGAAGAAGCCTAAAAGCATTGAGCCAATTATGATTTTAAAACCTGGAAGATGATTATGTAGTATTAGCGCTAAAAATAGTGAACACGAGCCTGCACTTATACCTTTAACCATGACAATTATGCGAGGGTCTTTCGCTGAAATATTGCGCGTAAAATTATTATCTAATCCCCACATCACGCAAGCCATTAGTACACCTAAAGCACCTATTGAGAACCCCCACCCACCGTCGAAATTCCATGAAAGCAGTATACTGGCGATTGTAATTAAAGAAACAGCCAACCAGATTCGATTTCCGATTGCTTCTTTAAATATAAGTAAAGCAATTAATGTTGTAGATACCCCTTCAAAATTTAGAAGCAAAGATGCAGTTGACGCAGGCGTGTTCTGTAAGCTGAACATTAATATAATTGGAGCAATTACACCACCGGAGAAAACAGCACCAATCAACCATATTACATCTTCTTTCTTTATACCGGCTTCAACCTTTGTGTAGTTCTTTTGAAAGCGTTGGAAAATAACGAGTAGAAATAAACCAAGACCACTACCGAGGTACAAAAATGAAGCTAGAGGTATTGGTTGTATATCACCCAAAAGCAGCTTTGCAATTGGTGCACTTGCCCCAAACATCAATGCTGCCATTATTGCCTGAAACATAGAAGAAAATTTACGACTATTCATGTATATTCCTTTAATAATTAATAAAAAACCGTTCTAAATTTATTCTACAATAAACTATTAATCAGCTCAAACATTTACTATACATTCTTATTTTTTATAGGGTCTACCAAGAGATCGAAAAAAAGGAGCCTATCTTAAACGATAGGCTATTACCTTACATATAAATTGCTATATTTAATTTTACTGCCTGTTCCTTCATTTTGTTTTAGCATTATGTCGATAAACAGTTTGACAACAATAGGATCAAATTGTGTTCCAGCGTTATCATTCAACTCATTTAATGCTTTATTCTTTTCTATTAATACTTTCCTGTAAGGTCTTTCGCTGGTCATTGCATCATAGGCATCTGCAACACTTATTACTCGAGAAAAGAGCGGTATGTCTCTACCTTTTAACTTGTACGGATATCCTTTTCCATCATACCTTTCATGATGATGCAGTATTGCTTTGTAAACCGTTTCATTTACTATACCGTCCAGTACAACAGCTGACATTTGCGGGTGGGTTTTTACCTTCTCCATCTCTTCTTCTGTCAGTTTATCCGGCTTTAACAATATTTCTTTGGGTATAGATATTTTCCCTACATCATGCAGGTATGCAGCTAAGACCAAATTTACCAAGCTATCCTCATACATTTTCATCTTTTCTCCAATCCTTTTACATAGCACCGCCACACGTCCACCATGTTTAATAATATCCATTATCCATCCTCCTTTTTAAATTGAATTTTCAGGAGCTTCCTTCCGCCTCATTGTGGTGGAATGTTTTATTTTGCAATATAATGTTTTATTTTGCAATATTTTGTCTGTTTATGTCGTTTCTATTATAATACTTTAGAAACAACTAATAAAGTATTATGCGCAAACAGTAGATTTTTCATTGCAAACGACATTCACTATGCATTTCACATCAAAAAAAGTGCCGTTCGCACAATGAACAAGAATTATTTGCCTTCTTAAAAGCAGTTAAAAGCAGTGGTTAAAAGTTCCATATTGAAATTCCTCCCAAATAGTATTATAATAAAATTAATACAATATTTTTAAAGCTATGAGTAAGAAGAGTAGGTATAAACTGAAATCTCAGAGAGTCGCTAGCTGGTGGAAATGCGATATGGATGTTTATGCTGAATGGACTTACGAGCGCGGCCTGAAATGATAGTAGGCGCTGCCGGGATTTCAACCCGTTACCAAGGGAACATGTATATATGTACATGATACGAGTGGACCTATTTGGTCAAACAGGGTGGTACCGCAGGAATTTAACCTCTTGTCCCTTCAAAGGGATAAGTGGTTTTTTATTTGGAAAGGAGATGGTTATTATGATTGAAGGTTGGTGGTGCAGCATCTAGAAAAATAACTTAAAAGGAGAGGATTAAAATGAGTTTGAACAAGCAAAATGTAACAAAGATTGTCCTGGATGAGACACATATACCCAAACAGTATTATAATATTACAGCTGATATGCCTAATAAGCCGGCGCCTCCATACAGCCCGCAGACTGGAAAAGTAATAACTCCTGAGGAATTGTCGGAAATATTTCCGGTTGAGCTATTGATGCAGGAAGTTTCAATTGAAAGATTCATCGATATACCTGAAGAAATCAGGCTGATGTACAAAAGCTACAGGCCAAGCCCGCTTTACAGGGCCAGAGGACTGGAAAAACTGTTGGACACCCCTGCAAGGATTTATTACAAATATGAAGGTAATAACGCAACAGGAAGTCATAAATTAAATACCGCTCTCCCGCAGGCATACTATAATAAGGCAGCGGGTTTGAAAAGACTTGCGACAGAAACTGGAGCCGGACAGTGGGGAAGTGCTTTAAGTATGGCGTGCAGTATGTTCGGATTAGAATGTACGGTGTACATGGTAAAAGTCAGCTATGAACAAAAGCCTTACAGGCGTTCCTTCATGAATGTGTTCGGTGCAGAAGTAGTTGCCAGTCCCAGCAGCAGAACCAACTGCGGCAGGTCAATACTTGAAAGAGACCCTGGATGCAGCGGTAGTCTGGGAATTGCTATCAGCGAGGCTGTAGAGGATGCTGCAGCGCACAAAGATACAAATTATTCGCTGGGAAGTGTACTGAACCATGTCTGCCTGCATCAGACAATAATAGGACTTGAGGCAAAAGAGCAGCTTGAGATGATAGATGAATACCCGGATGTAGTATTCGCATGCTTCGGTGGTGGAAGTAATTTTGCGGGAATTGCTTTCCCTTTTATTATGGATAAGTTCAGCGGCAAAAAAATCAGGTGCGTCGCTGTTGAGCCCAGTGCCTGCCCTTCACTTACAAAAGGAACGTTTGCATTTGACTATGGGGACACAGCCAAAGTTGCACCTATAGCCAAAATGTATACCCTGGGCCATGATTTCATCCCTCCAGGAATCCATGCAGGCGGTCTCAGGTATCACGGCGCAGCTCCAATTGTAAGTCAGCTGTACAATGACGGGTTTATAGAAGCCGAAGCCTATCATCAAACCGCCGTATTTGATGCCGGCCTGCTATTTGCAAAGAGTGAGGGAATCGTGCCTGCACCTGAATCGTCACATGCAATAAGGGCGGCAGTAAACGAAGCACTGAAAGCCAAGGAAAGCGGCGAGGAGAAGGTCATTCTGTTCAACCTCAGCGGCCACGGCTACTTCGACCTGTCAGCCTATGACAGCTATTTTGGCGGGAAGCTTGAGGATATTGAGTATTCACCGGAAAGTGTAAGTGAAAGTCTTAAAAAGCTGCCAAAGATAGAGGAATAGTCTGATACTGCTGCAAAGGCCGGCTGCAAGCCGGCCTTATTTGTTTAGAAGCAGTCCAGAGAAAGATTAGTCTAGATTCCTAATTCTAAAATACTAGATAAGATTCTCGGGATTCAGACATTGAAGCGCCTCCGGGACGAAAACCCCATTTCTTCGCACAAGAACGTCGTCAAACCATACTTCTCCTCCACCGTACTCTATGGTCTGAATCTGAACAAGGTCCCAGTGGATAGCAGACCTGTTACCGTTATCACATTTATTAAGCGCTCTACCTGGAGTAATGTGTATACTTCCGCAAATCTTTTCGTCAAAGATAGTTGTCTTTACCGGCTTATTCAGGTAGGGGTTAAGTCCGAAGGCAAATTCACCAATGTATCTTGCCCCATCATCAGCATCCAGAATCTTGTTAATCCTTTCTGTATCATTTGCCCAGGCGCCCACAATTTTCCCATCACGGAATTCAAACTTGACATCTTCAAATTGGAAATCCTGAAAGACTGATGGAATATTATAGGAGATAACACCGTTTACCGACTCACGTACCGGAGCAGTATAAACCTCTCCATCGGGAATGTTTCTCTTACCCTCACACTTGACTACCGGCATGCCCTTAATTGAAAAGGTTATATCAGTACTTGGGCCGATAATCCTAACCCTGTCAGTGTTTTCTATGACTTCTATCAGGCCGTCCATTGCCCTTGACATCCTTGTATAGTCCAGATTAGCAATCTTAAAGAAAAAATCCTGAAATTCTTCAAAGCTCATTCCTGCTGACTCTGCCAAGGCATTGGTGGGCCAGGCTGCCAGACACCATTTTGTATTCTTTATTCTTACATCTCCGTGCAGAGGCTTAGTATAGTATTTACTATACAACTCCATCTTTTCTTGTGGTACTGAAGACAACTCCTGTGGGTTGTACTTTCCAAAGACACAGATATATACCTGCATATCCTGCATCCTACGAACCTCATATTCCGCCATCCTCTTAATCTGTTCCTCGCTGCACCCTTCCAGTAATGCCTTGAGGATATATTCTTTCCTAAATTGAAGGAAAGGTTCTCCCCCGGCATCATATACGGCCTTTATTAACTCACTTGCAAGAGCCTCACCATGGTCAATCAGTTCTATAAGAACACGCTCACCAGGCTTAACATCCGTAGAATAAGTTACAATACGCTTTGCCAGTTCCTTGCTTCTTTGATTCATAATACCGTCCCTCCTAAAATTAATAAATTTTGGAGCACTTTTATGGCTTGAAAACACAAACCACAATTAAAATTTGTTTTGATTTTAATCTTAAGTCTATCGCAGCTGTCTTGGAATTGTCAATATACATGTAAATCTGAGTTCTATCATTAGCATGGCGAAGAATCCAAAAAATGTTTGAGTTAATTGGTTTATTCTGTATAATATTAGAGGAATTTTCCGACAAATGTAGAAAAAATATATTATCAAATTTAGCAGCAGCAAAGTGTCCAACTTTGTACAGCGGAGGAGCTTATGGCTTCACTAGAACAGGTAATATTAAAATTAGATAACAGTCAGTTCCTGAAATCCTTGAATCAGCCTAATGAAAACATTAAAAGGGAGGACTTCAGGTTCTATGTTGCAACCAACTATTTATATTTCTTTTGTTTGATAATCCACTTCTTTCTTTTAATAATATTCACTTGCCTGGAAGTAAACATAATGGCAGTATTTAATGTCTTTAGCTGCGCCGTCTTTCTTGCTGTCTTACAAATTAATAAGAAAGGCAAGTTAAACACTGCATATAACTTTGCAATTGCTGAGGTAGCTTTACATGCAGCCCTTGCTACAGTATGCCTTGGTTGGGAGAGTAATTTTTGTTTTTACTCAATGTATCTCTGCTGCTTTATAATGTTTACCCCATTTTTAACTTTAAGAATTAAGGTCATAGAAACTGCCTTGACATCTATTCTCTTTGTAATTGCATATATAATAGTCTTAGTCAGCAACCCCATATACCAGCTTGATAAAGGGATATTAGGGGCTATTGGGGCAATCAACATAGCTGCAATAATATCGTTATTAAGTTTCATATTCTACCTCTACTTTAAAATAACTGATGACCTGGGCAAGAAGCTTAAGCGGGCGGCCGAGGTTGATGGCCTTACAGGAGCCTATAACAGAAGATTCTTTAATGAATACCTTGAAATTGAAGTAAAAAGAATCTTAAACCAGCTTCAGTATAATACAGCTGAATGTCAAATAGATTTCGGTATAGCAATCATCGATATAGATGACTTTAAAAAGATAAATGATATTTACGGACACCTGGCCGGAGACAATGTGCTGAAGCAGGTTGTACAAATAATAAAGGCAGCAATTTTCTCGAGAGACATTGTATGTAGATATGGTGGAGAAGAATTTGTAATATTGTTTACCCAGGCTTCCAATGAAGGAGCTGTACGGACTGCTGAAAAGATACGTAAGGGTATCCAAGAACATAGTTTCTATTTAAATGATGACGTTAAGGAAGGACATATAACTGTAAGTATAGGTTTTGCTAGCTTTAGTGAAGGGTGCAGCAGTGACGTCAACAGCATACTGGAAATTGCTGATGCAAGGCTGTATGCTGCTAAAATTCAAGGAAAGAACAAG
The DNA here is from genome assembly GCA_041687355.1 of Clostridia bacterium. GTDB lineage: Bacteria > Bacillota > Clostridia > Acetivibrionales > UBA4821 > JAWLCD01. The sequence goes on from JAWLCD010000001.1 coordinate 191,733, forward strand.
GTTATATATCAATAAAAAATGGGACGGAAGAACCGTCCCCGCGTCCCGTTATTTCTTCAGCCACTCCATCTGGTGACCTTTAAACTCACAGTCAATAGACCCTTCTTCATAAAGGTATGTGAGGTATGAACGAATAGTACTGGATACCAGAACATACTGGGTCATGTTAAGGGAGATTCCATAGACAGCACACACCTTCTCCATGACCTCTTCTGTAGAAGCCGGTTTCTCACACGCCTCTCGAACTCTTGACAGTATTTCCTGTATCTTTTCCTTATTAATCTGGCAAAGCGAATCTACCCTGGAAATCGGTTCACCATGACTGGGTATATACACGTCGGCATCAATTGTTTTCAGCTTCTCTATGGTCTCAAGATGAGCCCTTATATCCAGCAGATAAAATAGATGATATTTAGTAATGATGTTTTCCGGGAAAAGGCTGTCGGCTGTGAAGAAGACGTTATCAGGCGTCATAATCCCTACCATGGCGAAGTAATGCCCAGGAAGCGATACTGCCCTCAACCCCGAACCGGCAATTTCCCCGGACTCATCTATAATTGTGGTTACATTGGACGGCTTGGCCATAAGGAACTTGTTCCTCATATCCTTATTGGGGAATCCCCCATATAAAAATGCCGGCTCCAGCAAGGGATTGGTGATAAAAGCCGCTTCCTCCTGTGCTGCCGCGATTTTGCACGAGGTCCTTTCCTGCAGAAACTGGTTCCCTCCTATGTGATCGGCATTGGAATGGGTATTTACAATCATTTTCAATTCCCAGCCATTTTGGTTAATAAGCCGCAGAATCTGCCTGCCTGCTTCCTTGTCATTGCCGCTGTCAATCAGCGCTGCCTCACCATTCTTAACATATACTCCTATGTTTGTAGGAGAAGGTATATAGTATGTATTTCCTTTAACATGTTCCAAGCATATCTGTGCCATGGTCTGCCTCCTTTAAAATCTAGACGGTTCATGCTTACTATAACAAAATCTATTCCGGCAGGCAATTACCATAGAAAAATATGATATGTAAAGAACTAAAACCTATTCTTGACTCCATCCAATCAATACCTGTATAATGCAGACAGATTGACCGGCAGATAACATTTCGCCAAGATGCGGGCAGCATAATCTACCTGAAGTCACAGTATAATGCCGGTTCAGGAGGAGCATGAAATGAAGCACCTTAAGAACAAGGCAATAATAGCCACAGCAGGTATAATATTAATTCTCGCTTCTTTGCTGGGCTGTTCAGGTCATGACCCGAATATCGACTATGAATCCTTGGTTTCAACCGGTGGTGCAGTCGGAGCAGAGTCCGAAACAGCTCAACCCGGCTCTGATGCAGCAGCCCGGTCTGGTCCTGCCAAAATTACAGATACCACAACCAAACCTGATACACCATCCCAGACCAGCGAATCCCAACCCTCAGGAATAAAGACTGAAGAGGCAGCCGTCTCAAGACATGTCGATGGTGATACGGTATATGTTAAATTCTCAGATGGCCGGGAAGAAAAAGTAAGGTTTATAGGTATAAACTGCCCGGAAAGCACGTCTCGCCTTGATCCCTACGGCAAGGAATCATCAGACTATACAAAGAGCAGACTGCTGGGTAAAACCGTTTACCTACAAAAGGATGTAAGCAGCCGGGACCAGTATGACAGACTGTTGAGATATGTATGGCTGGAGCCACCCAAAAGTGCCGACGAGAAGGAAATCAGGAGTAAACTGTTCAACGCCGTCCTTATATTGGAAGGCTGCGCTCAAGCCGTAACCTACCCTCCAGACGTTAAATACACCAACTATTTTACCAAATTCCAGCGTGAAGCTCGGGAAAAGGAAAAAGGATTATGGGGACTAGTTTCAGGTTCATCGACAGGTGCCAGTCAATCCACAGGTGCATCTTCAATGAAAAGCTCTTCCGATACGGTTAAAAAGTCAGAGCAGGTATATGTAGGCAGCTCCAAATCCAACAAATACCACTACCCATCATGCACCTATGCAAAGAGAATCAAGCCTGATAATCTTATTTCGTTCAAGAGTAAGGCTGATGCTCAGTCGAAAGGGTATGTGCCCTGCAAGGGGTGCAAGCCCTAAAGAAAGAACCCTGGAGCGAGCTTCCAGGATTCATGGTTTCAGTTCCATTTTTTCATTATGCATTTTTTTCTGATACAGTCTTCAGTCGTTACCTTACAGTCAAAGCATTTGCACGAAAGACAGCGGAATTCATCCCAGGGACACTCTTCCCTTGTAAAATGTCGTACCCCTACGATACACCCTTCGCAGTGCAGGTTATCCCAGCGACGGCATACCGCTTTGCAAATACATTTTTCGCACAGACACTTTTCTTTGATAATTTCTTCTACGTCTTTCTTTCCCTTTTTAACGTCCTTCACTTTCACTTTTTCAACTCCTTTTTGATAAGTCTAACCACTCACTTAAAATCAAAGATACAGTTCTAACCTTTCAATCCAAAATACACCGGCTCCTGAATCCAGAAACACATCCCTTAATAATTGAGAATAATATTCCTTTTATTATACCACATTATGGTAAAGGTGTCTATCTATTTCTCGACGACTCACCTCAATAAAAAGAAAAATGCCACCTCGCGGTGGCTGCCGAAAAAAGTTCTAAGGGTGACTATAATATACAATAAATAATATATAATTTGAAGCAACTTTCCGCAAACGGTTGTTTTTTTGCTCTAAACGACATCCGATATGCAGTTCAGCACTAAAAAACTGCTGTTCGCAAAAATAAGACTACAGCTCACCTGCCACTTCCTTCTCAAGCCTGTCTAGAAATCTCTTGTAAAATTCCAGACGGTCACCGGCAATCTCTTTTGCTTTTTCTGTAAATAATTTATCGGGCAGGAACTTGGTTTTTGTCTCATACTCAATCTGAGGACTGTGCATGGTCTTATCCCGTATTCTTCCCTTCATATCACCTGAAAGGTTACTTTTTGCATATTCATCAACATCTACATCTGCATATATCCTGGCGCCATTCCTTCCCACCCAGACAAATGCACGTGCCATACCTATTGCCCCAAGTGCATCCAGCTTGTCAGCATCAAAAAGAATCTTTGCTTCAAGTGACCCGGGCTCATCTCCGGCCCTATACCGATGTGTTCTTATGCAGTCCTGTATCCGGACTATCTTCTCCTCCGGAAACCCCGCGTCCCTCAAAACAGGCCCGGCCATCGCGGCTCCCAGCACGGCATGGTCGGTCCGGCCTGAGCTGTCACTATCTTCCCGTACCCTTGCGATGTCATGCAGAAGCGCTGCCGCCTGCAGTACATCCATATCCACATCCTGTCCTTCAGCAAGCTGAATACACAACCTCAATACCCTCTCCACATGGTCCATATCATGCGCTGAGCAGGCAAGCTCTTTCCCAACAATTCTCTTTATATATTCAAACCTTCTTTCCATAACTCATTTCTCCTGAATCTGCTGTTACTGCTTGGAACCCTTTACCTTCATTCCCGGCTTGAGGTCGTTCGGAGGGTCAACAACCACCTGCTGGCCTTCATTTAACCCTTCAACAATCTCAATATAGTCTTCACTTTCAATTCCCGTAGTGACACTCCTCAATTCGGCCTTGCCTCTCTTTACTACAAAAACGCTGTCCTGACGGTCCATATCAAATACTGCTTTATCCGGCACATAGGCCACTGCTTGTTTTTCCTGTGTTACAATATCAACATCCACACCGTATCCGGGTTTCAGGTTGAGGGCCGTGTTATCGAACCGTATTTTCATCTCAACCCTCTGCTGTTCTACTCCCAGCGTAGATACACTGCTTTCGGCCCTTGGAGCAATATAGTATACCTCTCCTTCAATCTCCTTGTCGCCTATAACATCTCCTGATATTACGGCCTTTTGCCCCAGCTTGATTTTCCCTGCGTCATCTGCAAGGACATCAACTCTGATATATGCAGAATCGAAATTCCCTACTTCAAACAAAGGGGCTCCGGGCTGAACTGCCGCACCTTCTTCAATATGCTTTTTGAGAACCGTTCCGGTTACCCCCGAACGTATTACAGTTCTTTCCCTATTGTTCATAAGTTCTTCTACCTGAAGTCTTGCCAGTTCAACATTTGCCTGGGCTTGCTGCAGGTCGCTTTCCGACACACCTTTCTTAAGCATTTCAAGGTTATATCGAGCAATACTGAGCCTCTGCTCGGTATCCTTCCAGGTGCTCTCAGCCGATGTCATTAGAAGCTCTGCATTCTTGAGTTCCTGTCGGGATACCACTCCGTTATCAAAAAGGGTCTTGGTTTTGTCGTAACTATCCTTTTTATAATCGTAATCCTTCCTGGCTGCATTGAGTGCAATTCTGACCTGCTCTACCTGAGCTTCTGCCTGCTTTACCTCTTCCGGTTTGATGCTTTTCCTGAGGCTTGCCAGCGCAGCCCTTGCAGAATCATAACCGGCCTGGGCCTTCTTTAGCGCTATATCCAGGTCTTCCACATCCATCAATGCAAGCTCATGGCCTGAATTTACCCTATCACCCTCACCGACCATTATATCTACTATCTTGCCGCTCAGGTTGCCGTAAACTGTTTGCTTCTCATCAAGCTCAACCTTCCCCCGAAGTTCAACATATTCCCTTATTGCACCTTTTTCTACGGTGTGAAGGCGAACCTCTGCAGCTCCGTTCATGCTTGCTGCTGCAGCAGCCACTAGGACACCAAGAATGACCACAGCCCAGATTATTCTTTTCTTTTTTTTCAACATAACCATCTCCCCCTAGTTCTCGCGGTTTTTAAGTACTTCTACCATGTCCAATCCGGTAATGTTCTTTCTGTTTGCCCATTGAGCAAGGATAATAAATGCAAAAACGCTTACTATGGTAACAATGTACGTCGTGGGATAAATAACCACCTCAAGCGCAAAAATTTCATTGCTGAACATTTTACCAAGCATAGTACACATATAGTTTCCCAGGAGTATTCCAGGCACAAGGGCTGCAAAACCCAGAATCATATTCTCCCTGAATATAGTGTTTGTTATCTCTTTCTGGGTATAGCCCAAAACTTTCAGCGATGCGAGTTCTCTCCTTCTCTCCATTATATTGATGATAGTGGTATTGAAGATAATTGCAAAGCCCATTATTACCCCAAAGGCAATCATAAGACCAACGAATACATAAGTCAGTTCGGTATATTCCATGTAAGATTCATATGCGGTGAGCCTTCCCTCAACATTCTCAACACCGGGATACTTAAACAATTCATCTGTCACACTTCTGTCCATACCATCTTCTGTTTTCACCAAGGCTCCTGAGGCAAACCTGCCTTCTCCGGTAAGGTTCCCAAGGCGGTCTATATTCATGAAGCAGTTAAATCCCGCATACTGCTTGACTATACCTGCAACCCTCACATCCTTTTCCTCGATATGACCTATATAAGGTGTTACTTTTATCATATCTCCCGGCTCTATGGAAAGCTTCTGGGCAATTGAATGCGCAACCAGTATGCCTTCCCCGGGAATTCCTACAGGCTGAAGGTTCTGATTTATGAGCTTATAGAAGGTCTGGTCATGCATCAGCCCAACCGCAAGGGTATCCTGCTTCATCCACCCTTTCTTTATCTGTATGGGCACCTCCAGCATAGCCTCGGACCTGGTTATTCCACCTACACTTTCAAGCTCTACGGCATCATAATAGGATGCAGGCTTGGAGAAGGTTATCCTGTAATCATGATTCTGGAATTCAAAAAAGTGCTTGGTAAAGATATAGTCTACGCTGTCCATGGTGAAAAGTGAAATCATGAAAAACATTACTGTTACTACTATACCTATAACAGCCAGCAGGGACCTCTGCATTCCCCTGAAAATGTTTCGTATAACCATCTTCCATCCAAACGATATGCGACCCCATATAAAGGTGATTTTATCAAGGAATACTCTCTTGCCACCTTTAGGCGTTTCAGTACGCATGGCTTGAGCCGGTTGAATTCCCAGTACCCTTTTGGCCGAGTTGTATCCGGCCAGCAGGCAGAAACCCGCGCTCAGTCCTACTCCTAATAGGATTATATCCCAATAAACCTTGGCCTGCATAACCGGAATACTGAATACCTGCTTATACATCACAGTCATCCCGGCACCAAGGTATATACCTGCAATAATGGCTGGTACCGCACCTGCAATGGAAATCAGAAGGGAGTAAAACAGGTAATGCCAGAGGATTCTCACATTCGAGTAACCAAAGGCTTTCATTACTCCGATTAGTATCCTCTGGTTGCTTATCACCCTTCTCTGCATTATATAAATAACCAGCGCTGCCACAGTAAGGAATATTACCGGGAATGCATATGCCATTTTCTCAAGCTGTGTGATTTCAGTATCTATCATAGTGTGACTGAGCTGGTCTTTACGTTCAACCCCTTTTGTAAGCCCATATGGCTTCAGAATATCCTCTATCCTGTCTATAACCGGTTTGCTGTCATAGCCCCTCTGGAATACAACATGAACCTGGTTGTAAGAATTATCAAAGCCCAGTATGCTTCTGGCTGTAGATTCCTTTATATATATAACACCGAAATCCTCAGCCGTAATGGAAAAGGATGAAGCCGATTTCATGGCAAATATAAATTCTGGACTGCTTACAATGCCATCCACCTTCAATTCATAGACTCTCAGGTTTATAATTGCCTTGATGGTATCGCCTTTCTCAAGCTTGTAGAACTCGGCAAACTTATTATCCACCAGACAGGACAATGGGGTATTGGGCTTGAGATATCCTCCCTGCATAATTATCAAGTCGTTGATTTTGGGCCTTTCAGTATCAGGAACAGATATAAGCCTTATTGTAACCCTTTTATCTCCGCCCATATCAGCACCAACATCCATGCTGATTCTCCCTACAGCCTCATCCACTCCTTCCAGAGAACTTATTTCCCTTACTGTCTGAGGTGAAATGCTCTGGGCTTCTGCATAGTAATCCAGAAATCGGTATTGGTCGTAGTAGTATTCAACAGAGTTTTTAAGGTTGCGAAAAGCCATGTATGATGAAGCAAACATGGCAATACCTACGAATATTACGGCAGCAACCGCAATAAACTGCCCTTTGGATTTCATTATATCCCTAAACAGCATTCTGTTCAGCTTGCTCATTAGATGACCCCCGCTTGCTTAGCTTACCACTCTATCTTCTCGGGCTCAAGAGGCGACTGGTTTATATAGTCCTCTACAATCTCCCCACTTCTCATTTTGATTACCCTGTGTGCCATGTCTGCTATAGGCTGGTTATGGGTAATAATCATTACTGTTTTACCGGTATCCCGGTTTATATCCCTTAGAAGGGCCAAAACCTTTATGCCAGTAGTATAATCGAGAGCACCAGTTGGCTCATCACACATAAGTACATCCGGATTCTTTGCCACCGCCCTTGCGATAGCCACCCTCTGCTGCTCCCCTCCGCTGAGCTGGGAGGGAAAGTGCCCGGCCCTATCTTTGAGCCCAATCTTTTCCAGAACCTTATCAATATCATCGGGATCCTCGGAAATTTCGGTTGCAAGCTCAACGTTCTCTTTAGTTGTAAGATTAGGCATCAGGTTATAGAATTGAAACACAAAACCTATCTTCTCCCTGCGGAAAAAAGTCAGCTGTCTCTCATTGTAAGCTGTAATATCCATACCGTCAAAGAATACCTTGCCTGAGCTGGCTGTATCCATTCCTCCCATAATGTTGAGCAAGGTGCTTTTCCCTGAACCACTGGGGCCAAGCACAACAATCAACTCTCCTCTTGCAATCTCAAAAGTCGCTCCGGTTAGTGCCTTGACCAAGACCTCTCCCATCCTGTATTCCTTTGAAACGTTTTCCAATCTGAATAAGGGTTTGTTATCCATATTCCACACTCCCGCCGCTATATCAGCCTGAGATATTCAGGCTTAATTCCAAGTACTCTTGCTGAAATATCCTCAACTGCTTTGAGTTTTCTTTTCCTTGTTTCATCGCTTCCGCTCAATCTAATCATTTCAATGGTGTACCCCAGGCCTAGAAAGAGAAATTCAGCCGCCTCCTCCGGATACTGAGTCTTGAATAAACCTTCCTCTGCTCCCTGCCGGACAACCTTTGTAAGCAAGGGAGTCAGCTGTTCTATCATTTTTACTGATGCCCTCTGGTGCATAACCGCATTCTTCTCCCTGTGGAAATATTCCACAAGGTCTCCCTTGCCTTTTCCAAAGCTGAACGCTTCTTTTGCTATGGCACGCAGCTTTTGCAGGGCATCCAGCTTAATGTCCTCCAAAATTATTCTCACTTTTTGAATCAGATTATCTATATATGCATCCAGAACTATATTGAGTATTTCATCTTTCGAATTGAAGTAGTAATAAAAGGTTCCCTGAGCTACGCCCACCTTCTTCACTATATCACTGACTGCTGTCTGTTCATACCCCTTTGTCGCAAAAAGCTCCTGGGCAGCTTCAACTATCTCATTCTTTCTAATATCAGGATGCTTGGAAATTCTGGGCATAAAATTCCCCCTCATGACTACTGACTGACTGTCAGTCGGTATAATTATAATATATGACCGAATAGCAGTCAATATGATATGTGTTATTCCTTCAATTCGTAATTAAAACCCTTTGTCATTCCGAGGAGCTTTAGCGACGTGGGAATCTCAGACCCATAATTCGCTATTGGCGATTGGCTTTTGGCCTTTGGCTTTAAGCTTTTTACCAATAGCTAATAGCCAACAGCTAACAGCTAGTAGCTAGCTGCCAGGATTGCCGTATGAGATTGCCACGCTGCGCTCGCAATGACAAATTACGAATTGAAGGTGCTATTCGACAGTTATAAAATCAGACTTATATTACGGTGAACAATTAAAATGGCCTGGAATATACTATAGTGAAAGTTATTATGTTTTTCTTAAAGGAGGAATCAAACCATGCTTCGCAAACTATATTATAAATGCATCCAGATAGACAGGGATCTGCAGCACCTGGTTAATACCTGCTCATGCCTTTTTTGCGCAGCGAAAACCTATAAGAGCGCACTATTTTTAACCAACCTGGCTGGAACACTGTCAAAGCTTAGAAACTACTGCCCTCACCCCGGGAGCCATGTCTGCCTCCGGAAGCAGCCACCTGCAGGCCCTCAGTGCACTCTGGAGGAAAGTAGAAAAAAGAATACCACCCGTTAGGGTGGCATAAAATCTCCATTGGCTGTTTACTGCCGGTAGTCCTGTACGCCTTCATTCATTCTGACTGCATCATAACCCGGTATATACTGCTCCTTATCATCAACCTTCATGGTTTTACCTTCTCTCGACGACTCAAGCATTGCAAGTATCATTCTGGCATCGCCATACTCAAGCTCGGGCGTCACCGCAATTGGCTCCTTACCTGCTGCTGCATTGTAGAAGTTAACCAACTGGTTATAGTATCCCATCTGGGGCTTATACGGCACCTGCTCCGAGCGCCCATCGTTATAAGTGACATTAATGGTCCCGCTGTCCCGCTCCTCCAGATAAATCATGCCGTTGGTACAGAATATCCTCAGGCCTATGAGCGGTCTCTGCATCTCCTTGCCCGCGTCAAAGAATGTATAGTTACCTATGACTCCATTCTTGAAAACTATATTGTTTGTAATAACCGAATAGGGGGAGTAGTCCTCCTCTTGCTTCTTGCCGAATGACTGCAGCCTGTCCACAGCTCCGAAATAATGTCTCATGGCTGCCGCATCATGCACGGCAGTATCATAGAATATCCCACCCGGGAATTCGGGATGCTGACGCCATTCCCTTGCAGGGAATTTATTCCCCAGCATATCCTTCGGAACATCAACCACCCTGTTCCACATGAAATAGACCGGGCTTCCAACCTTGTTTGTCCTTATCATATCCCTAATAATGTTTACCTCTTCATTGTAGCGGTAATTCTCAGCAATCATTACAGGAATATTGTATTTCTTAGGCAGATCCCTCGCCGCCTCGGCTTGTTCCATTGTAGGGGCAAGCGGCTTTTCGCATATGATGGGTTTTCCTGCCTTTGCAACTACCTCGGTGACCTCAAAATTCAGTTCAATAGGGACCATTACAAAGAAGGCATCAATATCCGGCCTCTTAGCCATGTCCTTGTAGTCTGTATAAGTATCCTGTTCGCTCAGCCCAAGTGTACCCCTCCACCTGTCCAGCTTTTGCTTGTCCATGTCACTTATGGCAGTTATCTGATATCTGTCCTGAAGCTTCTGAAATACAGGATAGTGAAGCTTTTCAAACGCCATTCCCATACCCATGATACCCATTTTAAGCTTTTGCATAAAAACTCCTCCTTTATTAATTATGAAAAACTGTACATGCAGTAACATCATTTTATTTTTTCCATTATGACCAGATAAATGCATTTAAGCTGTAAAAAAAGGAATACTAAGGTTAATCTATTAAGCTTTAGTCACTTGATATTCTCAATAAACAAATGGAGGTTTATAGGGATGAGTAACACCTCAGATATAATTCTCAGAATTCTTGCAAATGCAGGGGTTAAATCTATTTACGGTGTATCCGGAGATACTATATTCCCTTTATTGGATGCAATATCACGCCAGGATAGAATAAAATACTACTCGGCAGCCAGCGAATCCGGAGCCGCTTTTATGGCTTCAAATGAAGCCATAGTTTCGGGAAGGCTAACCGTATGTACCGCAACTTCAGGCCCAGGTACCGCAAACCTGGTGAATGGGCTTGCAGACGCTTATTTTGACAGCGCACCCGTGCTGGCACTAACCGGACAGGTCTCTGCATCAAAGCTGGGAACAAATACAAAACAATACTTTAGCCACGATAACTTAATCAAGACATTTGCAGCTTTCTCGCAGACCGCTGCAAGCCCACAGGCGCTAGTTCCTGCCCTACTTGAAGCTGTACATACCGGCATCAGTCAGAAAACGGTGGCACACCTGTCAATCCCAAAGGATGTGCTTTCTGCACCCCTTGAAGAACCCGGAGGCTTGCCTGAAGTAGCGCAGAGTTCTGCCGCCCGCGTGAACTTGGGGTACGAGCTGGATTCAGCTTTGGGTATCCTCAATAACTCTAAAAACCCGTTAATTGTTTATGGGCTGAAAGACCGGGATGCCGCAGAAACAGCAGCTCTGCTCTCAGAAAAACTAAGAGCAGCATTAGTACTGTCTCAGCAGGCCAGGGGAGCCATTCCCGACAACCATCCCAGGGTTATCGGTGGAATTGGGGAAGGCTATTTGCCTGCAATATTAAATCATGCGGACTGTGTCTTGCTGGTTGGTGAACCATTCTATGAGATGAAATTCATTCCTGCTAAAATACCTTTGATACAAATAACCGACAAAGTCAGCAGCTTATTCTACGCTCGAATAACATGCGGACTTGTGGGAAAACAGTCTCTCCTGCTCAAGCTTATATCAGACCATGTTACCCCTGTGAAAAACAACACATGGTGGTCTGAAGAAATCGAAAAGGAGAAGGCCCGCAGACAGCAGATGATTGAGGGGGATGCCTCCAACAACCAGACTCCCATACATCCTGCCCGTCTAGTATCAGCGCTAAGCAAAATAACTGCAAATGATGCCGTAATAGCCCTTGATATCGGAAGTTTTATGCACTGGTTTGACAGAAGTTTTCAGACCGACAGCCAGACAGTCCTCATCTCATCAGAATGGCGAAGTATGGGAGCAGGTCTGCCTGCAGCAATAGGTGCAAAAATTGCTCTGCCTGAAAGGCAGGTGGTGTGCCTGACCGGAGATGGGGGGATGCTGATGTCCATGGGCGAACTTGCAACAGCAGTCCGCTATAACCTTGCTGTAACAATAATTGTATTTAACAACCGCGGATATATTCTTGAAAAACAGAAAATGCAGGCAGAGGGATTTAACCCTTTCGGATATGAGCTTAAGGTGCCTGATTTTGCACGCTGTGCTGAGGCATGCGGTGCCAAGGGAATTGAGGTAGAAAATCCGGATAAGCTTGATGAGGTGCTTGCTGAAGCCTTAAACTATAATCAACCTGTATTGGTGGATGTAACCGTATCGGATGTCCCTCTACCTTCAGTTAGTAAGTCTTAAAGTAAGGAATTATTATGCAATTGTTCGGATTTTGTTAATTATTTCACAAAACCATTGAATAATTGTCAGAAAATTAGTATAATTAAGTTAAATAATAAATCATTACTTACTTTCATTTAGCAGAGGACATTTCCTAGCAAAGAAATTTATAACAGAAAGATAAGGTATAGTTACCATCAGAAATCGTATTAAAACGTAGGATGTAAAAAGAAAAAACAAAAAAATTCACAATTGAATTTTCATATATAGGATTAATATCCTATATCCAAAATAAATCAAATAAAGCAGCTACAAGCTGCTAACATTCTTTCAAATTACAAGCTGAGCAATTCGGCTTTTTTTATTTGCCGAATCCATGCCAGAATTTTTTCAGCCTCAAAAATTCCCAGAGACTAAAAATATTTCTCCATAAACAATGATGTGGTAATATATATTTGTTTGAATATCCTGGTGTGAGGAGAAAGATTGTGCCACTCAGTAATTGGGACGGCAAGCGGTATTATTCGCTTAAGTCCTTCTTTAAGAATAAATTCGGGGAAAAGGTTTACAAGATTGCTGTAGATGCCGGCTTTTCCTGTCCCAACCGTGACGGTACCATAGGCTCAGAAGGATGTATCTTCTGCAGTCCCCGGGGTTCGGGGGACTTTGCGGGCTTCCGGCATGAAAGAATCTACAGCCAGCTTATGGACAGCCCAAAGGGAGCCAGGGTCCTGGCATCCAGACACGGTATAAGAAAGTATGTTGCCTACTTTCAGGCTTACACCAATACCTATGCAGACATAGAGGAACTCCGGCAAAAGTATTATGAAGCCCTGTCTGTGCCAGGTGTAGTTGGAGTTGCTATAGCTACCCGTCCTGACTGCCTTGGAGAAGAGGTGCTTAGCCTGCTCGAAGAACTTAGTCATGATACTTACCTATGGGTTGAGCTTGGTCTGCAGACCATACACCAGCATACTGCCGATATCATACGCAGGGGATATTCGCTTCCTTGCTTTGAGCAGGCTGTGAATAATCTCAACCGGCTAGGAATAGATACGGTATGCCACCTTATTTTCGGGCTTCCCGGTGAGAGTCGTGAAGATATGCTGGCATCGGTAAAATATATTGCGCAAAAGAATATGCAGGGCGTGAAAATCCACCTTTTGCATGTGCTTGAGGGTACGCACTTGGCAGATATGTACAACAATAATGAATTTACCCTTCTAACCATGAACGAATATGTAAAGCTTGCAGTAGATGCTGTTGAACTCCTGCCGCCGGAGATGGTGATTCACAGGTTGACCGGAGACGGCCCGAAGGATACACTTATAGGCCCTAGATGGAGCATGAATAAAAGAGAAGTTCTCAACAGTATTGAAAAGGAATTGGTACACCGGGATTCCTGGCAGGGTAAATGCTTTCAAAAGTGAAGGGATGTATAACTAATGAGGGAAAACGGCAAAGCTTCTATAGATTGCAGAAGGTGCATACACTACTACGTAACCTGGGACAAGCACTTTCCCATGGGATGCAGGCTTTACGGCTTTAAATCCAGGCGGCCACCCTGCATAACAGTGGCTGAGGCTATCGGACAGCCGTGTACCGGCTTCCAAAGAAAGCTGGTGAGAAAGAAATGAACCCAGGGAAGTAGAGAAGTCCCTGCAGATAAACTGCAAGGACTTCTTCTTTCTTAGTTTAATAGACCCAAACTACTTGATGCTGTGCTGTTTAAAGGGTATTCGAATACCATAACAAGTCTCATCTGACCATTAGCTGAAAGCTGTTGTATAGACTCAGCTTCCGCTATTTCAAGATGCCATTCCTTCCGGCTTACTGCCTGTATTCCCAGATATCTGTATCCATCTTTGTGAAAAGTATGTTTGGAATACTCTATAATATCTCTGCGATCCGCAATTTCCCTTTGAATTACTTCAACACTCTTCTCGTCAAGGACCTGGGTTTCATCCTCGAGCTTTGTAAACTTTACTTTTTTAAAATCCTCAACATATTCCTTAAGGTCTATTTCGGTGCCATCCTTCGCGTATGCAGCAAAATCAATATCACAAATCCAGGAAATAAACACTACATCTTTCGGGGTAAGAATGCCCTCTTTCTCTGTAACCAGAAAAATCTGGGCTGACTCCACATCTACCCTCACTTTCTTAATATCTATTCCTTCTTCTGCAAGCCTTCTTTTAAACTGTATTACTTCCGCCATTAATTCGTTGCCTGCATTGGCTGGAATCTCATGTTTCCCTTCCAGCGGCAGTGCTGGTCCCAGTGGAACAAAATCGGTATTCTTTTTTGATACCATCCTGCTTCCCTCCTAAAGATTTTAACATCCCGGCAGCCCAGTCCGCAGGTTACCTATATCATCTCCGGCAGCAAATAATGCTTTTTCCGGCACACTAATCCTTACTGAATACAGCAGCAAGTATCTGTTATATATAAAAAGCAATTATTTCCATTTTAACATACACATCAATAAATTACAATATTTTCATTTAAACGCACATACAGCATTATCTGTGCCATGCATATCATATTCGGTTGATATTTCATCAATTAAGGATTAAACTTAGTATGGAGGATGCGAAATGAATACACAAAGAAATAACGATTCCAATATAGATAGTGAAAAGCAGAGTAGAGATTTCTCATGGATAAAGCGGGAAAGCCTGGCTATGCTGGCGGACTTTTACGAGTTTACAATGAGCAATGGCTTCCTTGAGAGATTCCCAAAGGATATAACCGCATATTACGACGTTTTCTTCAGAAAAGTTCCTGACAACGGCGGGTTTGTGATAGCAGCCGGACTTGGGCCGGTCATAGATTTCATCCGGAGCCTCAGATTTGAAGAAGACGATATTGAATACCTCCGCCAGCAGAAGCTCTTCTCCGAAAACTTCCTTGAATTCCTGAAAAACTTCAGATTCACCTGTGATTTGTGGGCCATACCTGAAGGGACTCCTGTGTTTCCGTATGAACCCATAATGGTTGTACGCGGTCCGGTGCTCGAAGCCCAACTGATTGAAACCATGCTCCTTTTGCTGGACAATTATGGGAGCCGGATTGCTACAAAGTCTGTAAGAGTAAACCGTGCAGCCCAGGGCAGAGCTGTAGTTGATTTCGGAGCAAGGCGCGCGCACGGGCCCGATGCTGCAGTTCTGGGAGCAAGGTCAGCCTATATAGGAGGCTGTACAGGAACTTCGTGTACGCTGGCCGGGAAACATTTCGGTATACCCGTTATGGGTACTATGGCTCACAGCTGGGTGCAGATGTTCCCTTCAGAACTTGAAGCCTTCAAGGCATTTGCCCAGGTATACCCAAATAACTGTATCCTGCTGGTAGACACATATAATGTCCTGAAATCCGGTGTTCCAAATGCTATAATGGCATTCAATGAGGAACTGGTTCCAAAAGGGTTCCGTCCCAAGGGTATACGGATTGACAGCGGTGATTTGGCCTATCTTTCAAAACAGGCAAGAAAAATGCTGGATGAGGCCGGGTTTACCGACTGCAAAATAATGGCCTCCAATTCACTGGATGAATATCTGATTGGCGACCTGATTTCCCAGGGTGCAGAAATTGATGCCTTCGGGGTTGGCGAGCGCCTCATAACTGCAAAATCCGACGCTGTGCTGGGAGGCGTATACAAGCTGGTGGCCATGGAGCAGAACGGAGAAATCACTCCCAGAATAAAAATCAGCGAAAATGTAGAAAAGATAATTACTCCTGGCTTTAAACAGGTATACAGGCTGTATGGCCGAAACAATGGAAAGGCCATTGCAGATGTCATAACTCTATTTGATGAAGTGATTGACGACACCAGGCCCTACGAAATTTTTGACCCTGTACATACCTGGAAGAGAAAAAAAGTTACCAACTTCCGCGCAGAGCCTCTCCTTGTGAGAATTTTCGATAAGGGAAACCTTATCTACCGCCAGCCTAAGCTGGACGCAGTAAGGAACTACTGTGCTCACCAGTTGGGTACACTCTGGGAAGAAGTACTACGGTTTGAGAACCCCCACAGATACTATGTCGATCTGTCCAAACCACTGTGGGACATGAAGCAGCAGCTTCTCCTCTCCTCCCAGCCCGAGTCAGGGGACGGTTCTGTGACTCATCCCTGAGAAAAACCCCCACTGCTTACAGCGGGGGTTTCCAAAAGATTATTAGAAAATTACATTCACACATCCAATGAACCGACTCAGCCTGACATTTCTGCGACCGAGCCTGTCGCTGCTCGGACGACGTTTTTCAATCCTGCCGTTTTCTCCAATCCTCAGTTCTATTACTTCCTCACGTCCGTTTTCTCTGCATGCAGATTTAATTATCAAGCCGTTCGCCCTATATATAATGTCTCCAACTGCCGTACTGCAAGGTTTCAAGGGTGTTCCTTCAAGAGAAAATGCCTTGTCGCATTTTTCAGCTGCAACTTCAATAAACTGTCTTCCGCTCTCAGAAACCACCTTTGTGCTCTTTAACATTTAGGCACCCTCCTTTATATTTAATTACTATTCCATCCTTCCTAAAACTTAGAAAGCAAAGACTTTTCAAACCGGCCTGCTCAAGAAGTATCTCTCGCATAAACATATATTTATCTATGTGAAATTTTATTGCTATTATAATGAAATACAATTATTCCACGCGGCATTAGGGTATAAAAATGGACAAAGCCCCTAGAAAAGGGGCTTCTTTGCCGAATATTAAACATGCTTTCGCATTTACGATGTTGGCTTTTGGTGGTATCACTATTTTATTACCTTCCTTGTAAAAGTGTATTTTTATGGATGTCTCATACATTTTCCAGTAAACACACTTTTATTAGTATAAGATACACTCTCTGGTCCTGTCAAGGAAAATTTTAGGTAATTTACTTTAATCTGCTTTGTCTTTTTCTTTCTTTATATGCTCGTGAGCCTTGAGATGTTCCATACAGTATTCATAGTCACCTTCACAGGTTGCACAGTATCTGAATTCCAGTTTTGGATCATCCTTCTCGGTTTTTCCGCATATCGTACACCTGTGTATTGTAAAATCTCTGGGCAGGTCGGCCAGAAATCTCTTTCGGTTGTGGTATACCTGTCTCCTTGTCTTTGTATTGGTGATAATATCCTTTCCAAAGAATATAAAGAAATTAATCACCGAAGCCGCTGCGGCAACCTTCATCCATATCGGGAAGAACAGCACCGTAGCCCCAAGGTAAACCCAGTTAAACCATGCCAGATACTTCACTTTCATAGGAAGTACAAAGAACAATAAAAATTCATAGTTGGGAAATATGGCGGCAAATGCCAGGAATAAAGACAGATTCAGATACAGGGCGGTTGCACTTGTTCCAAATATGAATACTGCCACTGTTGTAGCAGTCATACCCACAAGATAATATATGTTAAATTTAAAGCTTCCCCACTCCTGTTCCAGTGCCCTGCCTATTATATAGTACAGATAAAGCGCAAAAATAATCCAGAATGGCGAACTGGTAGGAGGTATAAATATATAGGTAATGAGCCTCCAGACCTCTCCACTCATTACAAGTGTCGGGTCAAGTACCAATCTACTGATAAATACATTTGAAGTATCTGCAAGCATCAGTATATATACAACTGCATTCAGGATAACGATATAGGACATCAGTCCTTTTATGGCAAATTTTCCAAACCTGCGTTCCAGTCTATCCAACCAGTTCACAAAGCAGACCTCCTAAAATAAGTGGTGGCATTAATATAATATGCCTCGAATTACTATTTCTTTCGAGGCATATTATAAATCATTGTCAGAGGTTTGTAAAATACCTGACACAAAAAGCTTCCAGAAACAGATATGAAAGTTAATTGGGTATCAAGCTAAGCTCCTTGGTTTATCGGCCATTAAGCCTATCGGCTCGAAAAGTGTATTCATTCCTGACTCTGGCTATCATCTGTAAGTCTATCTGTCCTCCAATAAAATCTTCCTTATCCCCCAGGATAACTGCATGAAGCTGAGAATCAATCCATGGTGGACAGAATATAGACTGTCCGTATTCTTCTCCTGCCCTATTAATGCTTAAAAGATAGATTTAGTTTTCCAGCGCACGAGTTACCGCAAACTGGTGCCAACTGTAAAAGGAACTGTCACGGGAGAAAGCAGATGGGTGCAGAAGAAGGTCTATTCCATGTTTTACTGCCATTTTCCTTATAAACTCCGGAAACCTGAAATCATAACACAAAGCTATTCCAATCCTGGCTTCACCTATCCTAAAGGTAGTAACTTTTTTCCCCGGTGTAAAATAGGTTTTTTCCGAAGAGTTTCCAAACTGTGCCAGATGTACCTTGTCATACAATGCTAAAATCTCTCCCCCAGCGTCTACAACCACTTGCGAAATCTTGATTTTCTTGCCGTTAATCCTTGGAAACCCAAAGCATATACTACACTTGAGTTTCTTCGTCAGCGAAGAGAACATTCTGCAACTTGCTCCATCAAAGTCTTCAGCCAGACATGCCAGGTTCCTGAAGGTTTCTTCAGCGTATCCAGATGACGAAAGTTCAGGCAATACATAAAGGTCATGGCCAGGCTGACTTAGGATTAATTTACGGGCATGTTCGAGATTATAGTCCCTTTGCTTTTCGGTTACAGCGTTTAAGTTGTTTATCTGGACTCCGAGGACGGAAAACATTTTATTTCTCCTTAAGACGTGATAATTTTAATCTGCCTACTATAATTTTATTTATAAACTCTTAAATATACAAGCCCAGTCTTAATACAAAAAAAGAGACCCGGTTACCGAGTCATTCGTCAAGCTTAATAGAATAGTAAATTTACTATAGAGAGATCGATTATAAAAAAGTGAATAATATATCAACTGCATAAAACTTAATGGGACAGCATAAGCACTCCGCTGTCCCACTGTGGTTAGATTTATAAAAGCTTTACATTCGCTGCCTGCAGTCCCCGCTGCCCTCTCTCTGTTTCAAACTCAACTCTTTGTCCTTCCTCCAGGGATTTATATCCTTGAGCTTTTATCGCAGAAAAATGTACGAATACATCCTCTCCGCCTTCTCCTTCTATAAACCCGAAACCCTTATCGGAATTAAACCATTTAACTCTACCTAGCACCTGCTTTGCACCTCCTAATATACCTTGCGCTTGAAAAAGTTTTTAGAAAAGCCGGCTTCATTGTTTATTATGTTTATAAAAACTAAAAAATATGCTTGAATCAATATTATTATTTTAAAATCCATTGTCTAAAATAATAATAATGATAGAATAGTTACTATAGTTATGAAAACAATCCTTATGTATATTATTCATAATTTGTAATTAAATACAACCTTAACATATAAATGGAGTTTAGGAGGATTCTCATGGAAATCTGTAAAATGAAAGAATTAGCTATAGGCAATCTGACTGCAAGGATGCCCATCGTGCAAGGCGGTATGGGTATTGGGATTTCTCTGAGCGGACTTGCATCGGCTGTAGCCAACCAGGGTGGTGTCGGAGTCATATCTGCCGCAGGTATTGGTATGCTTGAGCCGGATTTTTACTCAAACTATCTGGATGCCAACATCAGAGCCCTAAAAAAAGAAATTCAAAAGGCACGTGAACTAACTAAAGGCATTCTTGGTGTAAATATAATGGTAGCTTTATCCAACTTTTCCGATATGGTTAAAACCTCAATAGATGAAGGAATAGATATAATATTCTCCGGAGCCGGTCTGCCTCTTAACCTCCCAAAGTATCTGGATGAGTTTAAGAAAACCAAGCTTGTCCCCATTGTATCCTCGGGAAGAGCAGCAGCCATTATCGCCAAAAGGTGGCTTGAAAAATACAGCTATGCTCCTGATGCCGTCGTGGTCGAAGGTCCATTGGCAGGCGGCCATCTTGGGTTCAGCGTCGAACAGATTAACAACCCTGAATACTCTCTTGAAAGGCTGGTATTGGATGTAATCGAAGAACTGAAACCCTATGAACAGAAAGCAGGAAGACCTATTCCCGTAATTGCAGCAGGAGGCATATATACCGGAGAAGATATATATAGATTCATAAAACTAGGAGCCTCAGGAGTACAAATGGCAACACGCTTTGTGACCACAGAAGAGTGTGATGCTTCAATCGAGTTTAAAAAGTCATACATTGATTCCAAAGAAGAAAATCTCTGTATTATTAAAAGCCCTGTCGGCATGCCCGGGAGGGCAATATCCAACAAATTTATCGATGATGTAAACGCAGGAGACAAAAAACCGTACACATGTCCATACCACTGCATAGCAACCTGCGATTACAAATCCAGTCCATACTGCATTTCCCTTGCATTGATAAATGCCCAGAAAGGCATTTTCCGTCATGGATTTGCATTTGCTGGAGCCAATGCTCATAGGGCAAAGGAAATAGTACCGGTAAAAGAGTTGATGGAATCCCTGGCAAAAGAGTATGCCGAAGCCGCTTGCAAGTAAAAACACTTGATATTCCCAGCCCTGCAATAATGCAGGGCTGCTGTTTTTTATCCGAACCTATGCTCTATTCTGCATCAGCTTACCGGTAACCGACCTTATCTCAACAACCGACATGGTAACATTATCATTAAATTTGGCAAGCATACTGTTGAGCTTATCATAATCCTTTCTTCTGGCAATTATATTTATAACCAGTCTTCCTTTTCCTTTCATTCCAAAACCTATATGTGTTGTTACCGAATAACCCTGGTTTCTAAGAAAATCAGCAATTTCCTTACCTTTCTTCCTTCCGGCATAAACCGAAACTTCCAAAAGCCCGAATGCGATTTTCTTCTCAACCACGTCGGCAAGATATATTCCCAAAACCTTACCAAGTGCAAAAGCAAATATGTAAGATATATTTGAAGAATCGCTTACAAGTTTGAATGCATACGAAAACAGTAATGCATCACTGAATACTACAAAGTATACCGGCTTAATCATCTGTTTTGATATAAACAGAGTCTTGAGCGTACCGAGACAATTACTCACAGCATTAAGTACAAAAATGATTATTAAGTTTACTATCATATATCCTCCTTTCTTTAAAGCTAAACAAATAAAAAAGCCCGACATGTATGCCAAGCTCTGAAATTGCTTCTAAGTTTTGTATTCTATAATAGATTTAAGTGCCTCCCAGAAATTCTATCATCCTATACCTGAACCTAAAGCTGAAAACCCAACATCTGAAGTCATATTGTATAGTACCACATTTATCCTGTTATGTAAAGCAGTATTTACATAATCTACAAACTTTTACTCCTCCCTTTAGAGGATTCTTATTGTTTATGTAGAATAATTTGTTATTAATGATAGTGTTTACCTACAATACTATAGGAGGATAAAAATGAAGCTTTCAATAGGCAGTATAGTTATATTTATTCTGACTTTCATGCTCTTGACGTCTCCTCTGGCACTTGCATCAGATACATATTCCTATGAACATGAAGCTGTGGTCCTGCATGAGTTAGGCTTATACAAGGGAATTTCCGAAACTGAATTTATTCCTGACCTTGGAACTACTCTGAACAGAGAAACCGGTGTTGTTATGCTCCTCAGACTATTCGGGCTTGCGAACCAGGCTGACGCAGTCCAGGACCCCGACTCAATTCTTGGAAGGTTTGATGATGCGGACAAAATTGCCGGCTGGGCAAAGAACTCAGTAGCATATGCTGTAGAACATGGGCTTGTGCAGGGCATGACATCAGCAACGTTCGGTCCGAAGCTTGCTTTAAACGGCAGGATGTACTGTACCCTGATTCTGAGACAGATGGGGTTCGACCCGGATTATAATAATGCACCTGTGGAATTAGCTGAGGTTGGAGGACTAAGACTCTCTGAAGCCGAAGAACTCTTAACCAAGGAATTAATAAAAGATGATTTGGTAGGGATATCCTATGGAGCATTAAAATCAATAAAAGCTGATGGCATTTCGGTAATTCAATACTTGGTCGAAGCAGAAATTATAAGCGCAGAGAAGGCCGTCGAGACAGGATTATTAGGTGATTTCCCGCATTATCCTGAGGAAATTCTCTCTCCTCATCCCAGCCGGGATATTCCATTACCTGAACCCGGGCAGTTAGAAGAAGCTGTGCCGGTTCCTGATACTGATTCATCTATACTACTAGGATAGCAGCCCTATCCTGTGCTAAGTTAGGTACAGAACTGCTAAAAAAGAAAAGACCCTATAGGGTCTGAATGCAAATTCCACGGTAAAGCTAAGCTGCCATCTCTTCCAGATTGGTGATTAGCTTTACCATTGAATCGGCGTGAAAGCACATAAAATCCCGTGCCTGCTTCTCAATGGTTTCATACACGGTCAAGCCTGTCCTGGGGTCTTTATCTTTGTTTATATCCTTATCAGCTATAAATTCG
The DNA here is from genome assembly GCA_041687355.1 of Clostridia bacterium. Classification (GTDB taxonomy): domain Bacteria; phylum Bacillota; class Clostridia; order Acetivibrionales; family UBA4821; genus JAWLCD01. Next base: position 214,108 of record JAWLCD010000001.1, read on the forward strand.
CTTGCGGGATATGTCCATATTCCCCAGACGTTTCCCAGGTAGACATCATGCGGAGTGACCCGCTGGCCTTTTTGAGTCCGGTTCATGCCAAACGGCTCTCTTCCGCACTCCTTAATATGTTCTTGAAGAGCCTCCAGGGCTTGAAGCGTTTGTTCATCCTTAGCCCTATTAAAGGTGTCTATAAGTTCTTGAACACCCCCCTGGTCCTGCCAGACCGAAATGTAGTCAAAGAAATTAACAATTTCTCTGACAGGATCAGCTGCTTTTTTAAAGGCTCCCAACTTTTTCCTTGAACGGGTTAATGAATCGTGATAATATTAAGGATAGTATTTTTATTTTTTGTTTACAGTTTTTAAGTAGATTTTGGAACCCATGAAAACATTCTGGGTTGGACGGGATGAAAAATTTTGCTTGCTTCCATACTGGAAGTTGGCGCATTAACCTTTTGTTTGCAGGTAAACGCAAAGGATGTTAAAAAAGGAGGTCAAAACATGAAGCTATACAGAAACGGAGACAGGTGCAGGATGTTCCTTGAAAGCAGTCAGAAGAGGAACTCTTGCAAGACAGAGGTGTTTTTCAGGGAGTCGGGAATAAAGGTAGCCAAGGATATTATATGGCCACCCTCACGTTTCCCCGTAATTCTGCCCAGAGCCATATTGTACATAGGTACTGATGGCCGTCCTTTCATTACCAGCATTCATACCCGTACCTACAAGGGCTGGTCTACAGGTGTATTCCGCCTGCGTTATCGTCGAACACTTGAGGAAAAGGATGCATCAGGAGCAGCGTACTTTATTCCACCACTAAGGCATCTGCGGAAAAATGACATGAAAATGGTTGAAGTAATAATAAGCCTTAAACTGGGCGGGCATCTGGAGCTTGGCAATGATGAGGTATCGTTCCTGTTCAGGAATGATGAAACCCTGGTTTATCTGGAAGTAAACGATTTAAGAAAAAAAGAAATTCTTGATTTTTATAGTAATTTAGCACATCTAGAATGATGTGCTGTTTTCTTTTTTGGGACGCGGGGACTCATCTTCCGTCCCACTTTTTTGAGCAAAATAATACTCACCATATCTTAGCCCTGCCTAGAATAAGTAGTAACCTTTCTATTTCTGCCTTTATATTATGTTAACAGTAGCAGTTAAATGTTTATGCCTCTAAAGGCTCTAAGGAGATGAATGATAAATGGAGAATAAAAAATCCCAGTATATGCCACAGTGCACTTGCTGGAAGGGCATGCCTGTTCGAGTACGGTATTATCATATTACCGCAATATCAATACCGATTGTATACAATAGGTTTGGTGATCATGACCCGAATGGTCTTATGTATGTGCTTAAAGAAAATGAAGATGCTGTAAGAGAAGCAGTTGAAAAAAATCCTTTTACACCGGTTGACCTTGTACAGCCGCTTGTTATAAGGGCCAATGTTGGTGACCTGATTATTGTTGAGTTTGAAAACGAGCTTAGCAGGCGAGCATCTATTCACATTCAGGGTGTAGAGTATGATGTTCTGGATTCGGATGGTGCTGCTGTAGGTTTTAATCTAGATACTACAACAAGAAAAAACATCAGATACAGATGGTTTGCCGACAAGGAAGGCATATTTATATTTCATGATATGGCTGACCCAAGAAGTACCGAAGATGCCACAAATGTTCACGGGCTGTTTGGCGCACTGATAGTCGAACCTGTAGGTGCGACCTGGAGTGACCCTATTACCGGCAGAGAGATAAACTGCGGTTTATATGCCGACATACACCTTCCATCTCAGCCGGATTTCAGGGAGTATGTAACAATATTTCATGATGAGCCGGAGATAAAAGATATAAATGGTAATACGCCTACAGACCCAATGACAAATCAGCCGCAGTCAACTATGCCTATTAATTACAGGGCTGAACCTTCAAGAAACCGGCTGCGGTTAATTATGGAGGGGAGTGTATGTCCCGGGTGTGAAGGCGAAGAGGCTTCACTAAGCTCATGGACGTTTGGTGATCCCGCTACACCCGTCTTACGTGCATACAAGGGAGATCCCGCAAAGATTAGGCTGATTCACGGCGGAATCAAGGAAACACATGTGTTTCACCTGCATAATCATCAATGGAAACTGGAACCCGAAGACCCCAAATCAACTATTATTGATTCTATATCTTTTAGTCCTCAGGAGAGTTATACAATTGAGCCGTTATTCGGAGCCGGCAGCCTGAATGGATGTATAGGAGATGTAATATGGCACTGTCATTTGTATCCTCACTTTGATGAAGGTATGTGGGGACTATGGAGAATTCTGGATAGAATGGAGGATGGCACAGATGTTCTGCCCGATGGCACTCCAATACCTGCACTTCAGCCATTGCCTGATAGAACGCCGCCTCCACCGAAGGATGATGAGCACCCGGGATATCCTCTGTTTGTTGCAGGAGAAGCTGGGAAAAAAGCCTTTAAACCTCCTTTAGGTATAATAGGTGAAGAGTTTAGGGAACCAACGCCTCTTGAAGAAGCGAATTTTATGCCCAACGCTGTTCCCGGCGCTTTATACTCCAATCCTTCCCCACCTGACTCACCGGTTAAAGTATTTGAAGTGTCAGCTATACAACTGCCTATTGTATACAATAATCAAGGGTGGCATGACCCTGAGGCAAGGATATTTGTATTGAAGGAAGATGAAAAAGCTGTTCTAAGTGGAAAAAAGGAACCTGAGCCATTTGTCATAAGGGCAAACGTAGGGGATACTATAGAAATCAGGCTTACTAATAAGCTTCCTCTTGAGATTGGAGGCAATGCTTTTCAATTAAGAATGAATACATCCGAAGCTGGATGGCATATACACCTGGTTAAATTTGATACTATTGTTGCAGATGGAAGTGCCAATGGATGGTGTAATGATTCCTCAGCCATACCAGGAGATACACTCATTGAGCGTTTTTATGCAGATACGGAGTTAAGAACGGTATTCTTTCATGACCATCTGTTTGCAAACACCCACCAGCAGCATGGGCTATTTGGTGTATTAATAATAGAGCCTTCCGGCTCGACCTACCATAACCCCGAAACGGGAAAAGAGATAAGAAGCGGGACCAAAGCAGTAATTTGCACACCCGGGCAACCTGACTTCAGGGAATTTGTACTGGCGGTTCATGATTTTGCCTTGCTTTTTGATAAAGACGGCAATCCGCTTAATCCGCCTCCTTTTCCAAATTCTCCTGATGACCCTGGGGTCATGGGTATTAACTATAAGTGTGAGCCTATGCAGTTCCGGAAAGGTGACCCGGCGTTTGTGTTCAGCTCGTTTGTTCATGGTGACCCGGTAACTCCTTTACTTGAAGCCTATGAAGGTGATCCTATCAGGATAAGGCTGTTTGATGGTGCTCATGAGGAGCAGCACGCTTTCAACCTGCACGGACTTAGATGGAGAAAGGAGCCGACCGACGCTGCTTCACCCCTGGTCCAGTCTCAGACTATAGGTATCTCCGAGGCTTTTAACTTTGAAATCAGTGAGGATTATAAAAAGGGAGATTACCTCTATTACTTTGGAGGTATAGATGATATCTGGCTGGGTTTATGGGGAATATTCCGGGCACACCGTGAAAGGGTTCCACATCTTCTTCCATTGGCTGACAGGATACAGCCACCTGAAAGAACCGAATCTTTACCCGTAAAAACGGGCAACCCTCCACCAAAGGCTGCAGAACCTGGCAACCCGTGCCCAAAAGATGTAAACAAAAGAAAGTATGAGATTGTGGCTATACAGAAGGACATTGTGTACAACAGGTTTGGCGATCACGACCCCAACGGACTATTGTTTGTACTAAAGGAAGATGAAAAGGATGTCCTTAAAGGAAAAAAGAAGCCTAAACCCTTGATATTAAGAGCAAATGCCGGAGACTGCATTGAAATTGAACTTACAAACCATCTCTTCAAACCACTTGTGCAGGATCAGCATCCTGAAGTGCCTGTTGATGCACCATTCCCACCGTCCAATAGGGTATCTCTGCATACCCAGCTTCTGAAATACGATGTGCTTGGTTCTGACGGTGCAGCAGTCGGATTTAATCCAGACCAGACCATAGCACCCGGTGAATGTATAACCTACAGATGGTTTGCCGACTCAGAACTGGGGGCATGTACTCTTACTGATTTTGCAGATTTGCGTAACCACAGGCATCATGGATTGTTTGGAGCCATAATTATAGAGCCTGCAGGGTCAAAATATCTATGTCCTATAAATGGTAAGGAACTTGATTCTGCAGTTGAGGAACAGGTAGTGGTATCCAATCCGGGAATTCCGGACTTCAGAGAATTCGTACTCTTTATGCAGGATGGTATAAGTCTGTTTGATAAAAACGACAATCCTATTCCTGACCCTGTTGACTCTGGGCATGATGAAGAGCGGTTGGATTTTGAGGACCAGGGGCAGAAAGGATTCAATTATAGAGCTGAAAGATTTGAGAACAGACTAAAAGTTGACCCCAGAGTACACCTTGTAATGAGTTCTCTGGTTCATGGCGATCCGGAAACTCCTGTTTTCCTGTCATACCCTGGCGACCCGGTAAGAATCAGGCTTTTAATGCCTGCAGATAAGCCAAGGAATCACTGCTTTGTTCTTCACGGCCATTCATGGAGAGCGCAATTTTCCGACCCATTTTCCAACATAATATCAGCACAGGGAGCAATAAGTGTTGGAAATGTATTCAATATCCATTTGGAAGGCGGGGCCAGCTGTTTTCCAGGGGATTATGCCTATAGGTCAGGCTTGTTCAGATGGGATTTGGAATTAGGAATGTGGGGTATATTCAGAGTTCTTGGTGAAATTGATGATGACCTTGCAGAAATAAATGGAAATAATAATATCAAGAAGTTCAGCTTCTGGAAATATCTAAAGATGCTCTTTGAGAAAATAAAAGCCGTTTGTAAGGATAAAGATTAGATTATAATTTGGCCAAAATAGACTTCCTGGCAATTGGAAGTCTATTTTTTATATATTTAAGGAAGACTGATTTTGCTGGACGCCGGGTATGGGCAATAAAGTGTAAGAAGATAGAAAAACCTATTGAATAAACCCTAGATTGGTAATATAATCTATTAGAATGTTTATGTTTAAAAAATACAAATAGTCCAACCCATAATGAATAATTTCTTTCGGGATAGTGGAATCTACGAGGTTTTTTCTTTGTAGAGGATGGCTATATAAATGCTGTTTTGGGGGTGGTTAAGAAAAGCAAGCTGGATTGAAGTAAGCCTCGGTTAATGAACAAAAAGGAAAAATGAAAGGGGACGATTTTATGGCATTGATAACATCAAGCGACATGTTAAGAAGAGCTTATGAAGGCGGATATGCCGTAGGTGCATTTAATGTTAACAACATGGAAATCATTCAGGCTATTACTGAAGCGGCAAAAGAAGAAAATTCACCGTTAATACTGCAGGTGTCAGCTGGGGCAAGAAAGTATGCAAAGCCAATATATCTAATGAAACTGGTTGAAGCTGCAATCCTGGATACCGGCTTGGATATTTGTCTGCACCTTGACCACGGTGAGGATTTTGAAATCTGCAAGTCATGCGTAGACGGCGGTTTTACTTCAGTAATGATTGATGGGTCAAAATACCCCTTTGAAGAAAATATTGCCCTGACAAAAAGAGTAGTTGAGTACGCTCATGAGAGAGGTGTAGTAGTCGAGGCTGAGCTTGGGAAGTTGGCAGGTATAGAGGACAACGTCAATGTAGCTGAACAGGGTGCTACTTTTACAGATCCTGACCAGGCCATTGAATTCATCGAAAGGACTGGCTGTGACTCCTTAGCAATTGCTATAGGGACCAGTCACGGCGCATACAAGTTTAAAGGTGAACCCAGACTGAGATTTGACATACTCCAGAGAATCTCTGATATGAAGCCGGGATTCCCATTGGTACTGCATGGAGCATCAACTGTACTTCCTGAGTTTGTTGGATTGTGCAATAAATATGGTGGTAATCTTTCTGGTGCCAAAGGTGTACCTGAGGAAATGCTTAAAAAGGCGGGAACGATGGGAGTCTGTAAGATAAATATCGATACAGACCTGCGGCTGGTAATGACAGCTTCTATCAGGAAGCATTTTGTTGAGAACCCGCAGGATTTTGACCCAAGGAAGTATTTAAAACCGGCACGGGCGGAATTAAAGGAAATTGTAAGGCATAAAATAAGAAATGTATTAAACTGTTCTGGCAAGGCTTAATGTGCTAGAAGAGAAGAACTTCCAATTATATTTAACAGTATACTCCAGACAGGTCTTAGTTAAGACCTGTCTGGATTTTTTTTAGTTGTAACTCGGTTCAGAGGATAGCTTACCAGCTACTTTTTTTATTTTTAAGATTACTGAATCTATTGTCCAAGTATAAAGACCGCTTCCCGTAAACCTTCTAAGAACCAGCATATTGTTCAGATTAACTTTCTGAACGTCCTAATTGGAAAAGCCTGACTGTAAACATAATGGTCCACGCCAAGGCTAAAAGCCCCCCAGGTGCAGCAAGCATCACTGCCGTACCTTTCATCTCCGGAATAAAGGTTACCAAAACCAAATAAACCGACAATAGTGAGCCACCCAGTATTCCTGCGTATGCAGTTGCTCTGCTGAAGACTCTACCCTTTAGCATTCCATAGGACATTACTACACTTGCTACTGCCGACAGAATAAACCCTGGGAAAGCTCCCATACTGCCATGTCCTCCTCTTGCCAGCATTGCCTCACCGGCTGCAGCAAACAGATTTCTCTGCGCTTCAATTGTTGAGGCAGCAAACTTATAGCTAAGTTCAAGCATAGGTAAAGCTATATTATTAGTAATGAAAACTGCTGCAGCGATAAAATAGATAATCATCCCAAGCATTGGATAAACCGTATTTGCTCTGCGGTGAGCTGCAAACAGCGCAAAATATGTCGGAATCATTAGAATGGCTGTAGAGAAGTTCAAAAAATCAAGATAATAGAGTCCTACCAACCAATTGTCCTGAAATTGAGCAAACCTGTCAACTGCAGTCTTAGGTACTGCTGACAAATCACTTCCCAGGGTAGTGCCAATAATGATATCAAAAATAGTTGCTAGTACGACAACAAGAGCAATACCACCACCTAGCGTATAGATACTTTTCCATTGTTTCTCTGTGCTTTCAATTTCACTGGTTTGGTTTTGCACAAGCAGAGACATTTATCCTTCCCCCTATTCATGAATACAGATAACAGTCCTGACATATTCATATTACCTCAGTTGACTAAATTATTCTATATGCTGCGATTAATTGGTTATAGTTAATTTGAAGCAGGTGTGGTAGAATTAAAATAAAAAGCTAAATATCATATCATATAGTCGGAGAAATACTTATATGTGGACAATTGCACTTCTAGTTATATCAAATATATTTATGACTTTTGCATGGTATGGTCACTTAAAATTTAAGACTTCTCCATTAATCATCGTTATTCTAGCCAGTTGGGGAATTGCTTTTTTTGAATATTGTTTTCATGTACCTGCAAATAGAATGGGAAGCTATCATTTCACTACTACTCAGCTTAAAACTATTCAAGAAGTAATTACATTGCTTGTTTTTATAGTATTTTCAATACTTTACATGAAAGAGAGTTTTAAATGGAATTATGCTATTGCATTTATGTTTTTGGTAGGTGCAGTATATTTTGTTTTTAAAAAATAACCTGAACTCCGAGACGGTTTGATGTGAGCACCTTATTTATTTATATTAATTGCTTCAAGCCCTGTCCCCATAATTATCTTTCTTAACCACGCATTATACATAAAAGGTGCTTTCAAATTCTTTATACTGATGTTTACCCTTATAGGCAAGGTATTATCATAATAACTTCTGAGTATATTCTGCTTTCTGTCCTCTAAGCTTTTTGCTAAAGCAAGTGCACTTCTGAAAGCATAACTTAGGCCTTCAGCAGAACTTGGGCTAATCCACCCTGCTGCTTCGCCAATGAGAATTATTCTACCCAATCCAAGCTTTATTTGTGTAGGGCTTACCGGCCGTAAAATAAAAGCACCTTCTCTCCTAACGCTATTGCCTAACTTGAAGCCATAATCAACAAGCTTGGTCTTCAGCAGCTCAAATCTGGCGTTTGCTTTCTCCCCCGGTTCCAAAGCGGCCCCAACAATAAGATGCTTATCTTTCGGAATGGTCCAGCAATAAAAATCTGTTATTTCCTTATCAAACAAGGCTGAAAAATATGGCTGCACTTCTTCCTGCTCAAACCATTCCTGCGTTGAAATATACATCTTTTCGAACCGGCATTCCGGATATAATTGTCTTCGTATTAAGGAATAGGCACCATCTGCACCTACAATTACCTTTGCAATTTCTTTTTTCTGTTTGCCATCCTTCGAAAGCACTATTTCGTACTGGCCTTCCAGCTCCCGATAGGATTTAAACTGACAGCCGTACCGTGTTTCTACGCTGGATGGAATCATGGACACCAGCCATCTGTCAAACTTCTCCCTGTCAATATTTATATAGTACCTCTGGTAATACCTTTCTTCCTTGCATTGCAAGTCAATTGTCCTGACAGTAAAGAGCTGTGGTCCTGCCAATACATTCTTCGGCAGACCTAACTCCATCTGCGCCAGGACTTTCTGTGCATCAGGCGCAACCAGTCCTCCGCAGCTTTTTACCGGTAGAACTCCTTCCGGCTCCTTATCCAACTGCCTCTTGTCAATAAGGATTACTTTATACTTGTTTCCTATTAATCTGGCCAAGGTAGCCCCTGCAGGCCCTGCCCCTATAATAGCTATGTCATACATATTAATACCTCTTAGTTGTGTGTAGTATTACTTGAGAATCCTTCTCTTTGTATATAATATCAAAAGTTCTTTATTAAAAAAACACCGTAAACCATCGCAGTGTTCTATGGCGTGCCTGGAGGGATTCGCCGTCTGCTTCGCTTTGCTCGCATCCTATCCACGTCGCCCACCCTCGCTTCGCTCCGGTACCGGGCTCGTTCACTCTCGGGTTCGAATTCCTTCCTAATTTATGCATAACAAAGAAGCACCATCTGTATGATGGTACTTCTTGTTATGGCGTGCCTGGAGGGATTCGAACCCCCGGCCAACGGATTAGAAGTGCGCATAAGCGCTTATTGTAAACTATTGATACTTATCCAAACCCCTTGAAACATGCAGATTTGCTTATCTATTCTTTCCGAAATTTATTTAGTTTTTTGGGGACTATTTTAAACTTTAGTCCCCAAGCAGTCCCCAGTTTTTTAACCTGGTAGGGGGGAGGGTCGACTTGGGCGCGGGAGAGTTACCTCTCTCAAAAATATTCCGCTCTATATTTGCCACGAACTTAGTGAAAAAGTTTAAGCCGGATATAACCCATTTTTACTTTTTCCCTAGCCGTTTTGAAGGAAGTACACACTTTTTTTCTCCCTACAAGAAATTATTTCTTTTTCTACTTCCCTTATACTTTTATTCGTTTGTTGTGTTCCATATTTTATTATAATGAGAAAATGGAACAAATGCGTTGACAATGCTGTAATATAATGCTATTATTACACCGTACCATTTAAATATCAAACAGAGGAGCGGAACAAATGACTGTTTTTGATTTAATACCAAAATTAATAAGAGCAAGTTTCGATTCAGACAGAAAGACCATAGAGGCCGTTTCCCTGGCAATTATTAAGAAAATAAAGAAAGATCATCCAGATACAGCAGGAGAAATAGCCAAAACTCTTACTTACTCAGGATTTGATGGAACTACAGCTCGCGCTATTGATATGGATCCCCTACCCGTTGATAGAGAAACCAGATACTCACTTGTTAAGCTAGATGAAACATATGAACTTCAGGACCCTATTTTAGAAGAATTTACTCGTAAGCAACTAGATGACTTTATTAAAGAAAGGGAGATGTTAAATACTTTTTTGCAGGAGGATATTGTTCCCCCAAACAGCATTTTATTAGACGGTCGTCCTGGAGTCGGTAAGACTTATATTGCTAAATGGATATCATACAAACTTCACCTACCATTGGTAACGTTAGACCTTGCATCCTCTATTTCAAGTTACCTTGGGCGTTCTGGGCAAAATATTAGAAATATTTTTGATTATGCGAAATCACAAAATGCTGTTCTTTTTCTTGATGAACTAGATGCAATAGCTAAACGAAGAGACGATTCTAGTGATTTAGGAGAACTTAAACGTCTAGTTAACGTTTTGTTAAAGGAACTAGAATCTTGTCCTAGCACGTGTGTAATAATCGGAGCAACAAATCATCCCGAATTGTTAGATAAAGCGATTTGGAGAAGATTTGACAGATCTCTTACAATACCAATGCCTGGAGAAAATGAGAGAGAGCAATTAATGCTACGACATTTAGATAAATATGCTTCTCGATTAAGAAAAGAAACTCTCTCCTTTCTTACCAAAAACACAGTAAATATAAGTGCCGCTGATGTATGTAAATTATGTGAACATATTAAAAGGCAATGCTTATTAAGCCCTAATCTCTCGTCAGACTTAGTTGCTTTATCTGAACTCTGTAAAATCACTCAATTTTCAACGAAAGATGAGAAAATAGAACTTTGCAAGTTATTAAAAAAAGATTTTGGAGACTTATCACAACGTGATATTTCTCAAATTACTCGTATTCCATTAACTTCTGTTTCTAGATATTTATCCAACAATTAACCAATAAGGAGGGAAAATTATGGCTGAGAAAAAACATCCAATAATTGCTCATGGAGAGTTGTATGTAGAACCTATTTCAAAAAAAGGTTCTGGGGGACCCAAAAAAATGCCTCATGAATATCAATTTGCAAAACAAAAAATGTTGCAAGATATTAATAATATAACTCAGAAAATTCAGGAAAACTCGGAAATCTTTTTAAATGAAAAAATTGTCTGCGTAAGAATGGAACCATCTTTCGAGGCAAAAACATATGTACCATCTTCGCTGGTTCTATCAAAAAATGATATGGAAATAGTAGGGGGCAGAAAATACACTTTTACCGATGATAACGGAGATGAGCAAGATGCTAAGCTATATTTTATGCGAACAAACGATAAAGGAATCAAAATGCTTAGTGATACTCTCGAAAAGGGATTAAAGGATAATGTTGAAAAGTGGTGTGACCATATTAAATCTATACATTCTTTTGATCTTTTACGCCCTGATGAAAAAGTTATGGGGTTCTCTGATTCATGGGAAAGTGGAGTTGTGGAAATAGTTTTGCACCCAATTAACACCGAAAGAGAAAAAATGATATCTCTCTTTTATGAAACTATTGGAATTTCGAAAGAGCATACAGCAATAAAAAGCTATGAAGAAGGTCTTACTTTCATAAGCGCAAAATGTAATCAAGATGAGATTGAAAGGATTAAAAGATTTAATCCTTTGCGAGCTCTACATCCGCTTGGCCGAATTAAAATTGAGCCAATACGAAGTGATGGTGGTTTTGAAGCTCCAACTATACCAAAAACCAAAAAGAAATCAAAAATTACAATAGGTGTTTTTGATGGTGGTACTGATGATAGCATTCCACTTTTAAAAGGATGCACAACATCTTATGATTGCGTCGAGAGCCCTTCTATTCCCGAATATTTAGCACACGGAACCGGTGTCTGTGGAGCAATCTTGCATGGAAATCTAGCTGGAAAATCGAAAGGAGATATACTCCCTATTCCTAGTGTATCCGTAGACAGTTTTCGGGTTCTTCCCTTAAAAAGCACTGATGATTTTGAAGCTGCATTTGGTCTATATGAAGCTATCGATGCGATTGAGACTATTGTACAAACTCGTCCGGATATAAAGTTATATAATGTATCATTTGGTCCTAAAGGTGCAATTCTTAATGATAGTATCAGTCGCTTTACATATGTGCTCGACAGGCTTACATATGACATTGCAGAAGGCGAAGTAAATCCACTATTTTGCGTAGCAGTTGGTAACGATGGAGATTTAGAAGACCCTTTAAACCGTATTCAAGCTCCATCTGATATGGTAAATGGTCTCGGGATAGGAGCATATTCTTACACACCTGATGGAAAAAAGGTTCGAGCATCATACAGTTGTATAGGTGCAGGCCGCGAAGGCGCAAAAGTTAAACCCGACTTTCTTGAGTTCGGAGGAAGCCAAGAACGTCCTTTTGTCCTAGTTGGAACACGACACAATACTGTTTCTCTTAGCGCAGGAACAAGTTTCTCTTCCCCACTTACTACAGGTAAAATTGGTAGATTAATGGCCAGGTGCGAAAACATTGTACCTCATTTAGGAAGAACTCTATTAATTCACAATGCAAGCATTGATAAATGTTTCAGTAAAGACGAACAGGGTTATGGGTTCTGCTCTGAAAACGTGGATGATTTTCTGACATGCGAAGACAAAAAAGTCACTATCTTGTATTCTGGTATGCTTAAATCAACGCAAACTGTAAAGCTCCCTATTTTTGCCCCCGAGATAAACAATGTAGGTGGTCTAGTGAAAATGACCTGGACGATTTCAACTATTGTAGATCCTTATGTGAACGATCCGGATGCTTACACTAACAACTGTATTGAGGATGTGTTTGTTCCACATGAATTGATATTTAATTTTACTAAGCGCGGATTTAAGGCATTTAAGCTCAATCTCTCCAAACCAGAAGATGCCGTTAAAGCAAGAGAACTCTTGAGTATAGGATATAAAAAATCTGATTTTCCTGTTAGTCACCCTGCAAAGAAGAGTTGGAATGAAACAGATCTTAGAATGTCCGATCTAAAGTGGGATGCAGTTATAAGAAAAGAAAAGTCCATGCAAGGGTCATCTCTGCTCAACCCACATTTAACCCTTCATGCTATCGGAAGAAATGGTTGTGAAACTAAAGAATTGAAATATTTTGCAGCTATTACAATCGAGGCCCCTAAATATATCGGAAGCCTATATGACGCTATATTGCAAAATTACCAAAATCTAGTGCCCATCGAAATTAGAAACGTTAATCGGATTATGGTTGAAATAAACTAAAATATACTATTTAAAATAATCCCTTGCAGAATATCTTCAAGTCATTCAAACTGGCATCGTACGAAAAGCGATGTCAGTTTTGTTAGATAATAACAATCTATAGGGATATTCAAAATCAATTCGGAAAAGGTCGTTTCATTAGTCCGTATGGTTGACTGGTTTAATATGGTAACTGCGTCCGCAAAGCTTCAATAAAAGGTTATGGCAAAGGATAAACAGTTTGTCCGTGCTATAATAAACCGCATACCTCATGGGGGTATATTGCATCATTCACTTGATTGCGTGTTTTATAAAGTGCTTGAACAAATAAAACCCACTAAGTTTTGAGCCGGAGTCAGCCTAAACTTACCGAAAAACTTATCGAAAACTAAGAGCAGAATCTTTATATTATTCTTTAATCTCTTAGAAAGACCGCAAACATATTGATATATTTCAACTCCTGCACTACTATTCATCGAGAAACTTTCTTTGTCACCTATTCAATATAGCGCAAAGCCGGAGATAACCCTTCTCTTTCATTATTCCCGACTAAGTATGTATCCTTATAGCGGTAAGCCTCTGTCTGGAGGAAGTCTAAGCTTTTTGCCTTCCTTAAGAAGCTTTTTCTTTTCCTTTTCCACTTCCTTGATACTTTTAGCAGTTGGAAGGTTTTCCGGCATTGTACCGCCCAGTTCTTTAATTGTTTGACGAACTTTCTTGCCAACCTCATAATGCGTTCTATTTGCCTTTTCTTTCCCCTGAATATTTTCGCGTCTTAGTTTTTCTTCTGTTTGAGTTGCCCTAAAAAGGTTTGCAGCCAATTCCGTACTTCCCATATGATCAAGTATATCCTGAGATTTCTTCAACCCTTTTCTTTTATGAATAGCCTTTGCATCTAACCCACCGTATAGACCTTTGTATCCATGATTCTGAAATATGGCATAGTCTATCGGCTCAATTACTCCTGCTCCTTTAGCTGCATCTGCCAATTGCAAATTATGCTTTTTCATTTCATTTCTTAACTGCAAACGTTTCTCATCTTCGGTGAGCATTTCGAAAAGCTCTTGTTTTCTTGTCTGAACTGCAAAATAAGTTTGTCCAAGAGCAACAACTTCCTTATCGGGGTCTGCATTTTGAACAATTAAATAACAGGCATATCTTGATAAATAATAATTATCGACTGGTCTCTTCGCTCCACTCCCTATTTCAACCATATCGTGCACATGCTCGAAATGGTCTTTAACCTCTTGGCCGCTATTTTCACATGCTTCCATTGCTTTATTTATTACAGATTTAAAAAATCTAAACTCTGAATACTCTAATATTTTCATTAAATCTCTTGCCGACCAATATTCCGCTCCATATTGATTTATTTTCTTTATCCTCTCAAATGGTGATAATCCCGTTCTCTGTATTTCGTTTGACATAAGACGCCCCCTTTTCTTTAGCCAGGGCACTGAGTAGCCCTGCCAGTAATTTTAAATATTAAATATCCCTATTACTGTTAATAAGGTCTTGCTCTGTTATCTCTCCGACCAGAAGCCTAGATAAATCGTCTACAGCCTTCTTTTCATCGTTGTAGTCCTTTAATACCTTGACTATGCTGCATAGATTTTTTCCGTGTCGCTGAATGCTATATTTCTTGTCCGGATTCCGGAATAATATTTTCACTGCCGGGTATCCCTTCTTCCATCTTTGATTTATGTTACTTAAAATGTTACCAGAAATTTATACGGCTGCCAATGACCTTTATATTAAATCCCCTCCCTGACACACAGAATCGATTTTGAGGCGGTTTTTCTCTGATATGGTAATATTCCATTAGCCAGGACAAAATAGACCACTAAAAACGATTTTAGAGCATCGGTTTAATAAAAATCAAAGTATAGATTTGCCATAATTCTAAAAAATGAGCCTTCGTTGTCAGATTATAGTTTTATTCCGATACCAGGAAACTTCTTTACAGCCTAATATTTGAAACTATTTATGCCTTTTAGCACAAATGAGAAAGGGAGATATTCACTTTGATTTTTCCATTTCTAAAAGCCATTGATCGATTAATACTTTAGGAAAAATAAATTTCGCCCCAAGCCTTTTATAAGGAATCTGTTTGGTTCTAGTAAGTTCATAAAGATGATTTTTGTGAATGCCTAAGTACTCACACAGTTCGCTTGAATCAAATATACTTCGCTCGTCTTTCTCTTCCTTTTTGCCTTCATGATGGCACCTAAAACTTATATGTTGTAGTTTATCCAACTTAGTATTTAATGTTTTTAATTCGTAAATAAGCTCTTTCAATAAATCCTCTATCAACTTCTTATCCTCCTTCTCTTTTCATAATTGCTAATCCTTCAGATTTTAGGATTTACTTCAATCCTATCACTCGTTTTCAGAATAGATTTCTCTCATTAGTTGAAACTAAGAAGTAGGGCTAAGCCCTACTTCTTAGTTTGCTTTACCTCCATACCAAATTCTAGCCCATCCTTTAAAGCTTCCTTGTACACAATTTCTGCAGTAATTACTCGGAAGGCATTTACCATATCTTCTTACTCCTGCAGTAATTTCTGCCCCTCTTTAGTAAGCCCGCTGAAAAGCTTTTCAAAAATCTTTCTGCTTCTTTCATTGTGTTCATGGTAAATATCATCTTTTTGGATAATCTCCAGGTCTATATCAAACACTCTATTGCATACAAAGGTATCGAACGTCTTCTTAAAGCCTAATGACCTACAATTTAACATAAGACCCCTCCAGTTTAAATTCTCTAAAGTTCTTCACCTTCCTTGGATTGAAAATCTACACGATTTTCGTATACCCAGAGCGTGTCCGTATGGGATTAACCGTTTCTTTCTCTGTTCCATTATCCAGATATTCAGCTAAAGCCTTTGTTGTAAGTACCCATCTGTATCCAGCTCTTACAGCTTTTATGTCTCCTCGAAGGCACATATTTCGGATAGTCTGCCAGTATATTCCGATTTCCTCAGATGCCTGTTGAAACGTCAGTGTTGTACCGTATTTCTGTAATAAATATTCATGTGTTGTCATTCATTTCGCTTCCTTTCTATAAAATTTACGTATGATATACCTTCCTTAGGATAATCCCTCTTTCACAAAGGGTTTCAACTTCTATCTGGACAAATCTATCCTGATGACCAGGCCTGCATAATTCTTTTTTTATAGCCTTCAATACCTTACTCTTGGCATTTTCATCTTTTCCAAATTCAATGTTGAGGACATTTCTTATTACAATTCGTTTAATTTTCTGCATGCAATAACCTCCGATTCTTTCTATATCTGCGCTCTGCTCTAATTCCATATATGTAACCTAAGAGATAAACTCCTGCTAATCCAAAGGTGACGTCTCTACATTTGCCTTGTATTCTATCAAAAACTCTAGATATAAGCTCATGTGGTGCAAAATTTATTGTCTGTTTATTAAATATTTTTTGTATTTCTATTGCTTCACACTCTCTCAAAATAACTTCATTACTCGCTGTAAAACCGTTTAAATTGCTCATTTCACATTTCCCCCTTAAAATTTTGTTTTTGCCTTGATTGATTGCGAATTCGAAAATCCTTGTGCTACTCTCATAAATTGATTAGCTGTTCTTTGTCATGTCTTCCTACTTCCTCATTAACGTTTTTTATTGGTATCATTAAGCATATTACGAATTTTGGACTCACTTATGTTTTTACGAACTACTAGCGTTTGCGTTTTTGTATCAAAGAGCGATAAAAAATATGTTGGCTCTCCTGTCCAGGTATCTCTAGATGCTTTTAAAATATTATTCTTTCGTTTTGTCCGTCGCATTACCATTGTAACAAACTCCTTTCATTTTGATTTTTCCTTGAATGAAGGAGGTTCTATGGTATAATCATTATAAGCGCACCTTCATCCGAAGGCTGTGTTAGTTAGGAATCCGCTTCCACTGTCCAGGTGTGTCGGATTCCTCTACTTTTTCCTTTTCTTAAGCCATTCTTCAACCTGTTCCTTGTTGTAACGAATACTTTTAGTTTTTCCTATATACGGCATTCCCTCCCTTCTCCATCTGTAAGCAGTCATACGGTTAATTTTCAGCCACTCACAAAGTTCTTTCTCCGTTACCCAATCTGCAATAATACCCACCTCCTATACTCTATTAATTATATTATATGTAACAATGCGTAACATGTCAACACATAATATTTGTGATGATAGCGTCAATATTTTGTAGGAAAATATTTTCCCGAGTTTGGTCAAATTACTTGCCACCTTGTTTGCTGTAAGGTTTTTAAAGCAGGGAAGATTTC
>JAWLCD010000002.1:0-141386 GCA_041687355.1 Clostridia bacterium
GAGGGGTCTTTTTATATGTTTTAATATTGGTATCTTGGGTATCTTTTTCTTCAGTTGTTAATTATCATAAGGTTTTTTTCAGTGGTTTCGGACGGTTCTGGTGACAATACCAAAAATTGTCACCAGAACCGTCCCCTTGACATTGCATGTTTTTATTGCAAAGCCGACCTTTTTTAAGTATTATATATTGGAAAACAAATAACCACTTTGGAGGAAGCTTATGTATCTATATGGAAAGATCAGAGTTAAATCCGAACTTCCGGAAAACCTGAAAAAGCTTGATGAAATAGCCAACAATCTATGGTGGTCATGGAACGTAGATTCGCTGAAACTGTTTAAAATCATTGATGAAGAGTTGTGGGTAAAGGTAAAGAACAACCCGGTTAGATTCCTTCGTGAAGTCACAGTAAGAAAGCTTGAAGAAGCCTCAAATAACCAGGAGTTTCTACAAAAGTATGATGAAGCGGTAAGAAAATTCGACCATTACATGAATGCCCAGAACACCTGGTTCTCAGACAACCATCCCGACAAGAAGGATAATTTTGTAGCTTATTTTTCGGCTGAATATGGTCTTGATGAAATTCTTCCTGTGTACTCCGGTGGTCTTGGAGTGCTTTCAGGGGACCACTGTAAGACAGCTAGTGACTTGGGACTGCCATTTGCTGCAGTTGGCCTGTTGTATAGACAAGGATACTTCAACCAGTACATTAACCCTGAAGGGTGGCAGGAAACCAGCTTCTACGAGCTGGATATGTCTGACTTGCCTGTTAAACCTGCAGTCGGACCTAACGGCAAAGAAGTAGTAATAAATGTTGATTTTCCCGGCAGAACAGTATACGCAAAAGTCTGGGAAGTAAAGGTCGGGAGAGTTCCAATATATATGCTTGATACCAATCTGGATAAAAATAGCCCTTCTGACAGGGAATTGACAGCAAGATTGTATGGTGGAGACCAGGAAATGAGGATATCACAGGAAATTCTCCTGGGAATCGGCGGTATAAGGGCACTGGATGCTTTAGGACTAACGCCGACTGTTTATCATATGAATGAGGGGCACTCTTCGTTCCTTGGCCTGGAACTGATGCGGAAATTAATTCAGGAGAAAAAACTTTCGTTTAAGGCCGCAAAGGAAGTTGTCTCCGCATGTACAGTTTTTACTACCCATACACCGGTTCCTGCCGGCAACGACGTCTTTCCCCTCAGCCTTATTGACAAATACTTCAGTAACTACTGGGGCCATCTGGGAATCAGCAGGCAGGAGTTTATAAACCTTGGACTCAGAACAACTCCTGATGCACCGCAAATGTTTAATATGACTGTTCTGGCCTTGAAGCTTGCAGGCAAGAAAAATGGTGTCAGTGAACTGCATGGGGCAGTCTCCAGAAATATATTCAGTGATATCTGGTCAAACATACCTGAGGATGAAATCCCCATAGGCCATGTGACCAACGGTATTCATACACTTACATGGCTCGACTCCAGGTTTAAAAGGCTTTTTGACAAGTATATGGGGCCTGACTGGGAAAACCGCATCCATGATCAAGAAATGTGGGATAAGATATATGATATTCCCGATGAAGAACTTTGGGGGATTCATACCGAGCAAAAGAACAACCTGGTTGAAACGGTTAGAAATAGACTGAAAGAACAGAAATCACGTCATGGAAGTTCTCCTGAAGAATTGAAGCAGATTAACCAATACCTTAATCCGGATGCCCTGACAATTGGTTTTGCACGCAGATTTGCTACCTACAAGCGGGCAAACCTGATATTCCGCGATATTAACAGGCTTGTGCAAATCCTGAACAACCCCGACAGGCCTGTCCAGATTATTTTCTCCGGCAAGGCTCACCCTGCCGACAGACCCGCTCATGAACTGATAAAACAGATTTATGATTATGCAAACCGACCTGAGTTCAAGGGAAAGATAATTCTACTGGAGAATTACAACATGAGTGTTGCAAGATACCTTGTCCACGGCGCCGATGTATGGCTTAACAATCCACGAAGGCCTCTTGAGGCCAGTGGCACAAGCGGACAGAAGACAGGCGTTAATGGCGTGGTCAACTTCAGCGTACTTGACGGCTGGTGGATTGAAGGCTACAACAGGAAAAATGGTTGGGCAATAGGTGAAGATAAATATTATCAGAACTATGACCACCAGGACAGCGCAGACAGTGAAAGCCTTTACTCCTCGCTGGAAAATGAAATACTACCCCTTTACTTTGACCGTGATGAACGGGGCATTCCAGTTGGCTGGGTACAAACCATGAAGGAATCCATAAGGTCTATTGGAAGGGCTTTCAGTACGGTAAGAATGCTTCAGGATTATATCAGCGGGTATTATATCCCTCAGATGGACAGGGTTTCAGAGATAGTTCAGAGCAACTATGAGCAGCCCAAGGGTTATTGTGAATGGAAAACTTCAATTGAGCATAATTGGGCTCAGGTAGATATAACCCCTCTTGATAGCAATAATTTCTTTAGTGAACACAATATTTCTGCAGGTCAAGCCATCCATTGTTCAGCTAAAGTATACCTGGGTAACATTGACCCATCTAGTGTTGCTGTTGAGTTATATTACGGCAAAACCGGAGAGAACAACCATATTGAAAATCCCCAGGTAAAACCTATGAAGCTTATAGAACAAACTGCAGCCGGTACCTACCACTATGCTGAAAACCTATCCATTGAGGATGGAGGAAACTACGGTTATACATTCAGAGTGGTCCCATACCATCCTTATATGATTAATAAGCATGATATGGCTCTGATAAAATGGGTAGACAGAAAAAACTAAAAATATAATTAGATTTAAACCAGAAGCCGGTGATTCGATGCATCGGCTTCTTTCTTTTACCATATTTATCTGCAAATATATCCTTTCATGGTTATTTTCCCTCCCAACAGGCAAATATATATAATAATGAGTTTGTCTGTGGAGGTAACAGCATTTGGAGTTTGATGGCGACAAAACCCAGCAGGTATATCCGCTTGTATTCGAACCTGTGTTGAAGGATTACTTATGGGGCGGCACAAAGCTTGAAGAGTTTTATGGTGAGCTGCCTCTTGACAGAGTTGCTGAGAGCTGGCAGGCATCCTGCCATCCCAAGGGTATAAGTATCATATCAAACGGGCCCCTGAAAGGCAGAAAGCTGACCGAAGTAATTGAAGAGCGTGGCAGTTTAGTAGTGGGCACCGAGTTCGAGGGCAAAAGGTACCCTCTGCTCGTAAAGGTAATCGATGCTGATGAAAAGCTGTCTGTGCAGGTCCATCCCGATGACCGTTATGCTCTCTTCAATGACGGTGAACCGGGTAAAAATGAAATGTGGTACATAATTTCTGCAGAACCGGGAGCATATATTTATTATGGCCTGATTGAAGGTGTAACCCGGGAACAATTTAAACTTTCTATTAGAAATAATACTGTTGAAGATTATCTTTACAAAATGCCGGTCTCGGCAGGTGATGCCATATACATACCTGCGGGAACAGTTCACGCAATTTGTGAAGGCATAATGCTGCTGGAAGTTCAGCAGAACTCAGATACAACCTACAGGGTCTATGATTACGGACGTAAGGACGAAAACGGTAATCCCGCCCGTCCGCTTCATATTGAAAAGGCTCTGGAGGTCATTGATTTCTCAGGTAAGAGAAGAAGGAAGCAAAAAGGTATTTCAATCCAGGTCGGCAGTGATTGTAAAAAAACTATTCTTGCAGCAAATAGATTCTTTGCAGCAGAAGTCTGGGATGTATCAGGTTCGGTATATGCCCTCACTGACCGTCGGAAATTCTTTATTTACACCATAATCGATGGCTCAGCCGAGTTTACATACAGGGACGGAAAAATAAGGGTGGAAACATTGAAGTCGGTACTTCTTCCTCCCGCTGTTGAGGAATATGAAATGCATGGTGATTTCAAGGCTGTCAAAGCTTATGTTCCCGACCTTGAAAGAGATGTATATGCTCCTCTTGCGTCACTCGGATTTCCACATCAACTCATTCAGGATTATATTGGTTAGATACCTTTGAATATAATTAATTAGCAAACCCATTGCCAAACCCCTCCATTTTAATATATTATGTATCCTGAAACATTTATAAGCGTTCAAAGGAGGATACCCGATGAAATATCTTCTGGGCATAGACCTTGGAACTTCAAGTGTTAAAGCCATGCTTCTTGGTCAGGATGGAAAAATCCTGGGAATAACACAGGAGGATTATGATATAGATATTCCTTCACCTGGATACGCCGAACAAAATCCTGAAACATGGTGGTCAAAAACCTGTCTGGTCATTAGAAAGCTTCTCTCTCACACTGCCGTCAGACCTGAAGAAGTAAAGGGCATCGGGCTTTCCGGTCAGATGCACGGTTTGGTGGTACTTGATGAAAAAGGAACTCCCCTAAGACCTTGCATTATCTGGGCAGACCAGAGAACCAAGCCTCAGGTGGATTACATAAGCCGCAGCGTTGGCAGGGAAAAGCTTGGCAGACTAACGCTCAACCCCATTGCCACCGGATTCTTCGCTGCATCGTTAATGTGGATAAGGGATAACCAACCAGATATATATAACAAAATCTACAAGGCAGTCCTGCCTAAAGACTATATCCGACTGAAACTAACCGAAAAAATAGGAACAGATGTTACTGACGCTTCAAGTTCATTACTATTTGACACTGCAAACCTTATATGGAGTAAAGAACTGACCAACCTGCTTGAGTTGAATTCTGAGGTTTTACCTGAATGTTCTCTTTCTTTAGAGACTTCAGGATATATAAATCAAGCTGCAGCATCTGAAACAGGGCTTCGTGAAGGAACCCCGGTTGTATTCGGTTCCGGCGACCAACCTTCACAGGCACTCGGAAATGGTATCATTCAACCCGGAACCGTATCGGTAACCATTGGAACAGGCGGTCAGGTATTTACACCGGTCAAAACCCCTGTATACGACCCCAAGCTAAGAACACACACATTCTGCCACGCAGTTCCCGGCACCTGGAACATAATGGGCGCTACGCTCAGCGCCGGCTTATCACTGAAATGGTTGAAGAATAATATATTAAATATGAACTCCTATGAAGAAATGTCTTCACTGGCTGAGAATGTTCCCCCTGGATGCGAAGGCGCAGTTTTCCTTCCTTATCTGGCGGGTGAACGCACTCCCCATATGGATTCGTGCGCGGAAGGAATATTCTTCGGTCTGACACTTAATCACGGCAGAGCAAATATGGTGAGAGCAGTTATGGAGGGTGTTGTATTTTCCCTCAAGGACTGCCTGGATATCTTCAAGGAACTCGGCCTTAAGACAGACAGGGTTATTGCTTCTGGCGGCGGCGCCAAAAGCAAGGTTTGGAAACAGATAATGGCAGATGCCTTTGAATGTGAGGTTTATACAAGCTCCTCAGTAGAACAGGCCAGCATGGGAGCAGCAATAATGGCCGGTCTGGGAACAGGTGTATTCAGCTCACCTGAGGAAGTCTGTTCGAAAATTATTTGTCTTGAGGATGAGGTTGTTAAGCCTGACAGCAGGAACACCGAAAAATATGTGGAAAGTATCAGAATCTATAGGGAACTCTACAGGCATACCAGGCAACTGATGAATTAAGAAAAAGTGTGAGTTTAACTACTCACACTTTTTCTCATTCTCGCCCTTTCTTCCCATACTTCCTCGGGAGTCATGCGGCGGCTGAATCCTTTTACAATTGACAGTACCTTCTGCCCAACAGCACCAGAGGAAAAGTCACCGATACTGTATATACCCTGCAGCTCCTTCTTTAAGTCTGCCGGGGCATTTGAAACCAGGTATCCACGACAGAATTCCAAGGCATCCCTATCGTTCCAGTTATCCCCGAAAAACGCTACTTCATGGGGCAGAATTATGTTACCCTTGCGTCCTTCCAGTTTGATAATCCTTTCTATGCATGCTCTCTTGCTGGAGCCTGCACTGCAGATTTCAAACTTGCCGGGTGAAGTTTCCCAGAAGTTTAACCCAAGCTCTCTGAGAAACTCGGAGAACTGGCCTGCAACTATTAGGTTCTTCCTGCCAAAATCTATGCAGATTTTGACAAGCTCCTTGTACACTTTTTTCTGCTGTACGTCCCATGCGAAGTCCTCAAACTGAAAAACTTCGCTCTTTTTACTCCTGAGTCGTTCCTGTGGGTAAAACACGTTCCAGTATTCCTCGAGCCTACCTTTCCTGACAAGAAACAGTTCTGGGGTGCTCAGGTGGTAAACTACATTAACGCCCATCCTACTTAACTTCTCGACGGCTTCTACCACCTTACAGCAGAGTAAAAAGTCTATGGGTTCAAAGTAAGCAACTTGGTACTTACCCTCCCTTCTTTCGAAGAGTACTCCACCGTTTTCGGTTCCCAGGTAGCCCACTTGGGCCTCCTTTGCAATTTCTTCTGATGTCAGAAACTGCCTACCAGTTACCAGCGCTGTCTGCTTTTTCTTTTTTCTGGCAAACCTGAAGGCCTTGATATTTATTTGGGGAACCTTCTCACATGGATCGACATAGGTACCGTCGAGATCAGACCCAAACATCTTTATGTCGTGGTACTCTTCGATGTGCAGTTGATCCAGAATCACTTTCATCCCTCCATTATTTTTAACTTCTTTTCTTAAAAACAAAAATATCCCTAAAGACCAAAAAAGCCGTCTTACTGCAGTTTTCTTACAGGTACACCCATAAGACGACTCCTTTTTCAAGGCCTTCAAGAATATTAAATTAATACACATCTACTTCTATTATATTACATTTCATACTAATGTATCAACCTTTATCCAGGAAATTGTCTATTTCTGTATTAAAATTTCTTTCTGCGCAGAAGCTCTTTACCTCATTCATAGTAGGAAGAGCTGTTATGGCGCCTTTGTTGGTAGTGGTCAGGGTCCCAACAGCATTTCCAAACCTACATGCATTCCGTATGGAGCTCCAGTCCATATTATCAATTCCGCCTGAGCCTGCCACCGCATACAGGAGTCCTGCCATAAATCCATCCCCGGCTCCCGTGGTATCAACCACATTGACTCTGGCAGTAGGTATGTATTCACCCTGCCCGTTGTAATAGCAGTAACATCCCTTTTCTCCCAGGGTTACTGCAGCTGCCTTAAGGTGGGGGCCCATTTCAAGAATCTTCTCCATACCCTTTTCAGCATCCCGTCTTCCGGTTAAAAACTCAAGCTCTTCGTCCGAAATTTTAAGTATATTTGCATGCTCCATTCCCACCTGGATTCCCTCTCGTGCGCTCATCGGACTTCCCCACAGATTCAGCCGCAGATTTGGGTCATAGGAAATGGTAATCTCCTTACTCTTTGCATATCTGAGGCATTTCTGGGTTGCAAGACTGGAAGATTTGTTAATAAGGGAAATTGAGCCGAAGTGAAAAATACTGCAATCATCAATAATTTTCAGCTCCATATCCTGTTCGGTGAAGTTGGCCAGTTCTTCGTAGAATGAAAAACTCCGTTCCCCATTCTCATCCAGGGATACCAGCGCTACTGCCGTCTTACCACCGCGTTTTAACCCACGTGTGTCCACATTATTACCTTTTAGCGTATCATCCAGAAAATTACCAAAGTTGTCCTGTCCAACTTTTCCCATAAATGCTGACCTGCCTCCAAGCCTTGAAATGCCCACTGCCACATTTGCCGGAGCACCGCCGGGATGGGCCTTGAACGTCATGGGCTCATCGGTTTGAATCATGTCTATAAGGAGCTCTCCCATGCACAATGTCGGCTTTCCATTAACATTATTCACCTTAGCAATACCTCTCTTTCATATTTATGGTGCATATACTGCCTGGAAATAATACAATAATATTCTATACCATGATTATTATAAACAGGATTCTTGGATTCAGGAGGAGTATTGGCTAATAATTTCTTGTTATCTTTGATAACTTAGAAATCATTGTCCACCTTGTGTGCCCCATCTGAATCTTAGAATCCGTTATCCAGGGACGTAGCGCCGCTTAGACTACTAGTCGCTTGATTTCAAAGAAATCTTAGCGATAGTGTCCATCTTTGATGATTCCGAGGGGAGTCTTTGCGGCGGTAGTCATCGGATAAAGATAAGCTATAGATTTCTAATGAGTGTTAATACCTGATCAATTTCTGTTTTTCCGTCCAGAATCCCAATTTCTATGTCAAACTTTCTAACCTCACCCGGTTCAATAAACTGCAGGCTTCCATCCTCTCTCGATTTGTTCCTGCCCTCCAGATAGCAGTTTGAAGGTTCTATACCTACTGAATATATTCCTGAACGCATTTGCTTCCATTCTACAAGGTTAAATAGTTGATTGATATTATACTTGACATATATCCCAATGCCCATACTCTCGTTTACCATCGCCGCATAAGTACTGCCGTTCCCATCTCCATTGAGGTGATGATAGTAGCACCTTTCCATATAACCTTCCTCCGGACGTAAAAACTCAGAATACTGGTTTTTTTCAGTTTCTGCCTCGTTCTGTCCCGGTCTTGGTATGGACTCTTTTATTGGTGCAAAAAGCCTGGTGTTTTCACTCACAATCGGCCATCCGAAATTGATATGGTAAAGCATCATTAGAGGTTGAGATTCAAATCCAAGATTCTCAACCGAATCAGATATGCTGATGGTGCTTTGCCCCAGCTTGGAACTGATTTTCCTGGTAAGAATCATATTCTCCTTATACAAAGATGCCTGACGAACCTTACCCTTTATGCTCATGTGATACTCGTGGTCTATCCACTCTTTCTCTACTCCGATATCCTCTGCAGTATAATTTGAAATTCTTCCATGAACCCCTAAAGGCTCTCCCCTGTCAACACAATCTGCTCCGCAGTACGTCATTCCGCAAGTGGTTAAAAGGCCTCCGAAAAAACTTCTTAGCCATCTGTCTCCCTGCTCTTCATAGTACATTGGGCTGGTAATACCAGAAGGAGACATCCACGCGATAGGAATCCCTTTATAGTCACAGTATGCGATATCCATACCCCTTCCAGGCAGCACGGTGAAGTTTAGCCCCGAGCCCGTTTTAAATTCTGCAGCCCTAACACCAGACCCGTTTCCGTCCACTCTTATGTACTGGTTTACAGATGCCAGCTGGGCAATGTCACCCGTCCTGGCAAGCAGTTCTCTCCTGGTTAGCTCCTTTCCAAATACCCTGGCCAGAAAATCACCCCCTTGGTTTTTAGTTAGATTATATAAAAACCAGCACAATCAAACAATAGCTTTTATATTTTCCCTAATGAAATATATAAGCATAAGGATTAACCCTTACGCTTATATATTTCATTAGTCTCCAGCTCATGAAAAAACTGTGTCTCAGTTATGATATTTGCCTTGTCAATAATTTCTTCAGGTTTTAGTTCTTGATATAAATTTAACTCCCAGAACGCATTCAATAGCTTTTGTTCGAGTGCCCTTAATCGGAGTACTTCATCCGAATTCTGCCACTCCTCAACCTTTATTCTCAGTTCAACTATCCTATCGAATAAACTCTTGTGTATTGCTATGACCGGCTCATTTCCAGTTGGGTCACTGTTGGAAACAAATGACTTTACCAGGTCTTCATTACGTGGAATGTACAGACGTCTTTTCTTTATCTTACCTAAATCCATCAGGGTCCTATAGTCATTGCGGATGTGGCATAGGTAGTCACACATCCTGATTATTAGAACTCTTACATCCTTAGATGCAATATCGTAGACTTTTTCCTCATTGATATAGAGTTTCTCCTGACTAACTCTTACCTCGGTTACAGGTTTCCCAGGCTCCAGGCGGTAAGCCTTTCTTTCACCCGAATGCTTCTGCGCAGCCTCTATTATAGATGTTTTTGGTTTCATTCCATGAAGGAAGAAAGAGTATTCCGAATTCACCTCATGTCTCAAGGCACGATTAATTTCAAATTCCTCTAATTTTCCTTTCAAAAACTGTTCAAACTGGTGTCCCAGAATCCTGTGACCGATATCGTGGTATGCAGACATTTCCCAAATACCGCTAGGTTGAACATCCAGTGCAATAGCAACCAGACTACTTAATTCAGCTACCTGAAGTGAATGTCTGAGACGTGAAGCAAATACCTTCCGGCCCACTCCTATTTCTGCAGCCAAATGATCCGATATCATTTGAGTCGTATCTGCAAGCCTATCCAACGCTTTGATGCTGGGGTTTGATTTTATCTTTTTCTTCGCCAATTTAACGTCCTCCTTTTTTTAAAACGACCTTATCTAATCCGGGGTATCCGTTTCCTCTAGCCCGGTAACATCTTTTAACGTAACGCTCACTTCATTATGCAAATAAAAATCCTCAAGACCCAAAAAGGTCAGTTAATGTATTAGTGAACAATATTCACCTTACAACTGACCTTAAAATTTATCAAGGCCTTCAGGATATTCTAAAATAAAATGTCGATTACTTCTATTATATTATTCTTTCAGCAAAGTAATCAACCATTTATCGAACTTTTTTTACAGTCTTGGCCACCTAGGGTAATTTTCTTAACCTGATTCAAGCGTTCTTCGGTACGGTCTCCCAGTCTTTTAAAAACTTCTCCACCCCTGTATCGGTTAGAGGATGCTTAAGCATCTGCTTCAGGACGTTGAAGGGTACTGTAGCAATATGTGCACCGGCCCGAGCACTGTCTATGACGTGCATCTGATGTCTTATACTTGCAGAAATAACTTCGGTCTCTATATCGTGGATATCAAAGATTTCGGTAATCTCTTCAATAACCTTCATTCCGTCATTTCCTATGTCGTCCATCCTCCCTACAAAAGGACTCACATATGTTGCTCCCGCCCTGGCTGAAAGTAAGGCCTGGCTTGCGGAAAAGATAAGGGTTACGTTTGTCCTTATTCCTTCACCTCTGAGTATATTTACTGCCTTCAACCCTTCTGCAGTCATGGGAATTTTAATTATTATGTTTTTATGTATTTGGGAAAGCTTTCTTGCCTCCTCAACCATACCCTTATGGTCTTCGCTTATAACCTCGGCGCTAATAGGACCATCAACAATACCGGTTATTTCCCTGACTACCTCAATAAAATCCCTGCCTTCTTTAGCAATGAGCGAAGGATTGGTGGTAACTCCACTGATAACCCCCCACGAACTTGCTTCTCTGATTTCATCAACATTTGCCGTATCAATAAAAAGTCTCAATACTATCATCTCCTTCTTTTGCATTTACCGTAATCATATCGGATTTTATCTAATTTTACCCCCGCTCAACAATAAAATCAACCAGGATTTTATGCCGGTTGACCTTATTGTTGTATTAAATAAATTTTTTAAAAGAACCTTATTTCCCTGCCAGGCTGTAATTCAGACTTAAGATATGCGGTGGGTGACGTACTCAGAACACGTATAATCATAAGCCCTCCACTCTTTCCATTCGGTACTGCTTCAACCATCTCACCCATGTATTCAACCATTACCGGTCTCAAAGGGCTGACTTCGGAGTCTCTAAAAATAAGTTCCGGAGGTACTATGGAATGAATAATCACATCAATTCCTCCTCCTTGGTAATAATCTGCTGCTTGCTCTTATTTTCGTTAATTAAATCATACAGCTTTCTGAGCGAGTCGGACACCCCTCCTACAGCATCAATTATTCCATTTTTCACTGCCTCATCTCCAAATAGGACAGTGCCGACGTCGTTTGCTAGTTCACCAGTCTTGAGCATCAGTTCCTTGAATTTCTCATTGGTTATCTCCGAATTCTTTACTACAAAAGCTACTACTCTCTCCTGCATCTTTTCGAAATACTCATATGTCTGCGGCACGCCAATAATCATGCCGTTAAGTCTTATAGGGTGAATGGTCATAGTAGCTGAAGGAGCGATAAATGAGTAGTTGGCTGCAACTGCAAGTGGAACACCGATACTGTGCCCTCCTCCAAGTACCAGCGAAACGGTAGGCTTGGACATACTTGCCACCATCTCTGCAATTGCCAATCCTGCCTCTACATCTCCACCAACGGTATTAAGAATAAGCAGAAGACCATCTATCTCCGGATTATCCTCAATAGCAACCAATTGGGGTATAACATGTTCATACCTGGTGGTCTTATTCTGTGACGGAAGAACCACATGCCCCTCAATCTGTCCAATTATTGTTAGACAGTGTATATTACCTTCCAGGCTTGGAATCTTTGTTACTCCAAATTCTTTTAGGTTCTTTGAACTGTCACCCTCTTTTCCCTGCTGGCACTCAGCTTCGGATTCATCACCGAATGTAACCTTCTGCGCAAACTCCCTATCGTTACTCATAAAACCCTCCAAAAATAAAAAGTAGGCAAAAATATATTGCCCATTTTTTGTCTGTATTATTTATTCAATACACTTTACAGGAGAACAAAAAATAAATGCCCTTCGGAAAGGGCATCAAACCACAGCCTTCAATGATACGGAGGCAAAATATTTCTTTCTGTTTCCATCATACTGCTCGGGTTGAATTTCTTCGAATCCAGTGTAAGAGAACATCCGCTGCTTGCACCTTAGATACCTCTTCTTCTCATTTCTTTCTACAACCAGAAAGACATCCTTGCAATACCTGTCTGCTGGGTCTACACTGCTTGGGGTTACTTCCAGAACACAATCGATATCCGCGATTTCTTCCCACCTTTTAATAATGAGGTTCGGGTCTTTCAACAGACTCTCCAGCGTGGCACCGACTCCCGGCATCAGCTATACCCCCTTATTTGTATTATTAAGACCAAAAGGCCTTAAATACATTTCCGTGACCCAGAATCCCAAGCCGCCTTAAATAATTTTACTTGCCATTTGTGTAATATTCTAACATAATAATATTTTTACATCAATTACTAATTTGGAAAATCTACTCATTTCTTATCAGCAGCCTCTTTAACAATACCTTTTATGAAATCTTCAAGCTTTTCACTCCCCTGGTCTCCTTCCTTCCTTGACCTTACTGCAACTGTACGGTTCTCCATTTCCTTATCTCCAACGACCAGCATATAGGGAACCTTCTCCAGCTGTGCCTCCCTTACCTTATAGCCTATCTTCTCATTTCTCGGGTCAATTTCAACTCTGATATCATTTTCCTCAAGGCTTGCCGCAATCTCCTTTGCATAATCAATATGTTTTTCAAGGACAGGCAGTATCTTTACCTGTACGGGTGCAAGCCAAACCGGGAATGCTCCTGCATAATGCTCAGTCAGTATGGCAATAAACCTTTCAATGCTTCCGAATACAACCCTGTGTATCATTACGGGCCTGTGCTTCTCACCATCTTTACCGACATAGTTCAGGTCAAATCTTTCGGGCATCTGGAAATCAAGCTGTATAGTACCGCACTGCCACGTGCGTCCTATGGAGTCTTCCAGATGAAAGTCTATCTTGGGACCGTAAAATGCGCCATCCCCTTCATTTATCTTATAATCCATACCTTTTTCTTTCAGAGCTTCTTCCAGGGCATTGGTTGCAATCTCCCACTGCTGGTCAGTTCCCATTGAATTGTCTGGCCTCGTGGACAGTTCAACTTTATATTTAAAGCCGAACAGGCTATAGAAATAGTCAATCAGGTCAATTACGCCTATAATTTCATCCTTAATCTGCTCAGGAAGCATGAATATATGAGCATCATCCTGGGTAAAGCACCTCACCCTGAAGAGTCCATGAAGAGCACCTGAAAGCTCATGCCTGTGTACAAGTCCAAGCTCTGCCACACGCTGAGGAAAATCACGATATGAGTGTATCCTTCTCCTGTAAACCAGCATTCCTCCCGGACAATTCATTGGTTTAACAGCATAGTCCGACTCGTCAATCTTTGTGAAATACATGTTTTCCCTGTAATGGTCCCAATGGCCTGAACGATGCCAGAGCTCCTCATTAAGGATTATAGGAGTTTTAACCTCCTGATAACCCCTCTTTCTATGCTCCCGTCTCCAGAAATCTTCCAGTATGTTCCTTAAGACCATTCCCTTTGGAAGGAAGAATGGAAAACCGGGACCCTCATCCATTACCGAGAAAAGGTCAAGCTCCTTCCCAAGTTTTCTGTGGTCGCGCTTCTTGGCTTCTTCCAGCCTGTTAATATAATCATCCAGCTGCGACTTTTTGGCAAAAGCAGTACCATAAATCCTCTGCAGCATTTTATTCTTTTCGTCCCCTCTCCAGTAAGCCCCGGCAACCGAAAGCAGCTTGAACGCTTTAACCTTTCCTGTCGAAAGTATATGAGGTCCAGCACACAGGTCTACAAACTCTCCCTGCTTGTAAAACGATATTTTCTGACCTTCGGGAAGCTCGGATATCAGTTCAACCTTGTATTCCTCCCCTTTTTCCTCCATGAACTTGATTGCCTGCTCTCTTGGGAGAGTAAATCTTTCAAGCTTCAGGTCCTCCTTAATTATTCTACTCATTTCCTTCTCAATAGTCTCCAGGTCTTCACTGGTGAAAGGCTTTTCAGTATCGAAATCATAATAAAAGCCATTGTCTATTGAAGGCCCTATCGCAAGTTTTACATCAGGGAATAACCTTTTTACGGCCTGAGCAAGTATATGGGCCGTGGTATGCCTATATGCCTTTTTTCCGTCTTCATCCTCAAAGGTAAGTATACCTACCTGTGCATCTTCTCCTAGCCTGAAAGACAGGTCCATAACCATTCCATCCACACTGGCTGCAGCAGCATTCCTCGCAAGTCCCTGGCTTATTGATTCTGCTACCTCCATAAGCGATACACCTTTTTCAAACTCTTTGACCGAACCATCTTTTAGAGTTACTTTGATCATAATCTTCTCCTCCTTATAATATTAAAAACTCTCGCTCCTAGTTCTCCTAGGGGCGAGAGTCATCACGCGGTTCCACCCTACTTCATTCTCATTAGACTGTAACGTAGTCAACGGCCTTAGGCAGCTCCGGGGTGGTCTTCGGTCGAAAGTACCCGGAACGGATTTCAGCCAGGTCCATCCCTCTCTTGGGGTCTTTTTCAACTTACTCTTCCCATCATAGCTTTTGGCTTTTTTAGTTAGTAAAATTATATATTTACCCTTTATTTGTGTCAAGAATTCTTTTTGCTTCGATTAAGCCGTTTCTTCAGAACCCAGCCCTCTTTGTTCTCCTGTCTCGCCCTTGCTATGGCAAGAGCATTCTCGGGCACATCATCAGTAATGGTAGAACCAGCAGCAATATATGCATTATCCTCAATCTCAACTGGGGAAATCAGGTTGGCGTTGCAGCCTACAAATGCATTGTCTCCGATTCTGGTTCTGTGCTTCTTCCTACCGTCATAATTAACTACAACAGTTCCACAGCCTACATTCACATTTTCCCCTACGTCACAATCCCCTATATAGGATAGGTGTGAAACCTTGGTATGGTCTCCAACTGTTGAGTTTTTTACCTCTACGAAGTCCCCGATTTTAGTCCCCTTCCCTATTACACTTCCAGGCCTCACATAAGCAAAGGGACCTACATGGCTTAGCTCTCCAATCGAACTCCTGAGCACTACAGAATACTGTATTTCAGCAGCTCTCTGTACCTTGGAGGCAACAATACGGGTATCCGGACCGATAATGCAGTCGGGTTCGATGATAGTATCCCCCTCAAGGATGGTTCCAGGATAAATTACCGTATCCATTCCTATTCTAACATCAGAATCAATATACACGCTTTCAGGGTGGATAATTGTTACCCCTTCACGCATATGTCCCTCCGCGATTATTCTTCTCATTATATCTGATGCCCTGCTTAACTGAACCCTGTCATTAATACCCATAATCTCGTAGTTATTGGGTATTTTGAAGGTACCTACCCTTTTTCCCTTGGTAATTAGTATTTCGATGGTATCAGTAAGGTAGTATTCTTTCTGACTATTGTTACTCCCTATTCCGGTAAGTGCATCAATAAGCAGCTCTGTTTCAAAACAGTACAGAGCCGAGTTAATTTCCCTGATATTCTTTTCTTCCGGTTCAGCATCCTTTTCCTCTACTATTTTTACTACTTTTCCACTGCTGTCCCTTACAATCCTTCCGTATCCCGATGGGTCCTCAAAGTCTGCGGTAAGAATGGTTACTGCATTATTCTCAGAAATGTGCGTTTCATAGGCATTCCTAATTGTTTCTGGTGAAATCAGCGGCATGTCTCCGCACATTACCATTACAGTCCCTTTCCGGCCTTCAAGATGCGGTACTGCCTGCATGACGGCATGGCCCGTGCCAAGCTGCTGTTCCTGCATAACATACTTCACATCATCCCCCATGCACTCTCTGACCTCTTCGGCACGGTGTCCGATAACCAGTATGCAGTCGCCAACTCCTGCCTTCAAAGCAGCATCATATACCCACCTTATCAACTCTTTTCCCAATATCTTGTGAACCACCTTGGAATGTGTGGATTTCATCCTCTTTCCTTCACCTGCGGCAAGTATAACTGCAGTCAGCTCTGTCATATATTCATCTCCTTTATAAAGCTTAAATGATATCTGCCAGTCTCCTGATTCCTTCCCTTATTTCCTCTTGTGATGAACTAGAGAAGTTTAGCCTCAGCGTATTAGTTCCTCCCCCATCCGCAAAGAAGGGAAATCCCGGTATAAACGCCACCTTCTTTTCAACTGCTTTGTTAAGGAGCTCCTGGCTGTTTATCCATTCAGGCAGATTAACCCATATAAACAGCCCTCCATCCGGCATAGTCCAGGAAGCCTTGTTCTTCAGATAAGCTGCCAGCATTTCAAGCATAAGGTCGAGTTTTCCCCTGTAATCGGAACATATTTTTTTAATATGTTTTAATAATCCTGAAGTAGCAAACTCAAATACTACCGCCTGCGAGAAGTTGCTGGTATGTAAATCATTTGCCTGTTTACAGATTACCATTTTGCGTAATATTTCAGTATCTGCTATGGCATATCCTACTCTCAGTCCCGGAGATACTATCTTGGAAAAGCTCCCAAGGTAAATTACCTGGTTTTTCTGGTCAAATGACTTGAGGGAAGGTATCGCTTCGCCCTTATATCTTACTTCGGAGTAGTATCTTAGTTCAACATAAGGGTCGTCTTCAACCACTACAGTATCGGTTTTACTTATTATCTCCATCAATTTCTGCCTTCTCTCAAGTGACAGGGTTATTCCTGTGGGATTCTGGTAGTGGGGAATAGTATATAGCAGCTTTGGTTTGTACTTTTTTAACTTCTCCTCAAGCCCATCAATAACTATTCCGTCTTCGTCCATATCAAGCGGAACAATATTTGCCTGGTAACCCCTGAAGGTTTGTATGGCTGAAAGAAAAGTAGGGTTTTCTACAGCAACAAAGTCCCCGGGATTCAGGAAGCCTTTCGCAGTTAGGTCTATCCCCTGGGATGAGCCGGAGGTTATAAGAACATTATCCACATTCGCCTCAATTCCGTATCTCCTCACCCAGGACACAACAAAATCCCTCAACGGGTTATATCCTTCTGTGGTACCATATTGGAGTATCTGTGCTCCCTGTTTTTCAAAAACTCTGGTACTTATTTCTTTTAGTTCTTCAACAGGAAACATGTCTGCGGAAGGCAGTCCTCCTGCAAATGAAATTATATCCGGCATTTGAGTAAGCTTGAATATCTCCCTGATAACGTTTTCGCTTAATCCGCTCATTCTATCTGCAAAACCGAAAGAATTCATAGTTTCACCTCTGTATAATAATTCGCTTATATTATAACAGAAAATCCTGAACTTACAAACACTGGCACTATACCTTCAGCATATAATATAATTATGAGCATCAGACGTATTTAGATACTTGACAAATATGTTTATTGTGATTATAATTACATAATGCAAATGATATGCGGGTGTAGTTCAATGGTAGAATCTCAGCCTTCCAAGCTGATCGCGTGGGTTCGATTCCCATCACCCGCTCCAAAAAACCTGACTGGTACATATCAACCGGTCAGGTTTTTCTGTTTCCTGGATTAATTTCAAACCAGACTGTTGATAGTAAACAGAGTTCTTGGATTCAGGTGGAGTTTATCTTCAACTGAATCTTAGAAATCGTTATCCAGGGACGTAGCGCCGCTTGTCTTTCACTTGAAGAAGCGGGGAATCTTAGCGGCGGTAGTCATCGGATAAAGGCTTTGATTAATAGGGCTTAAACCATATATTTCTGTTTTCACATATTTTACCTATAAAAATTTATTTTTAAGAGGAAAATAGAAAAAAATAGAGAATAATATTTAGGTGTAAGCCTCCAAAGCTTTTTGGATGTAATGAAATGTCAGACCCCTACGGGAATCGTCACAGGTATTGAAATACCGAATGCGGTTTTCGTTCATAAATAGAAAAAGGAGGAGACAAAATCATGAAGGACTTCCCGACCAGTAAAATCAGAAATATATGCCTGGCATCTCACGGTGGCGCGGGCAAGACAACTCTGGCCGAAGCAATGCTATTTAACTCGGGGGCTATCGACAGAATGGGGAAAGTGACTGAAGGAAATACAACTACGGACTTTGACCCTGAAGAAACCAAAAGACAAATTTCAATTTCTACTGCGCTTGCTCCATTTGAATGGAAAAACCACAAGCTGAATGTTATCGATACTCCGGGTTACTTTGACTTCGTCGGAGAATTAAAGCAGGGTATACGTGTAGCTGACGCTGCAGTAATTGTGGTTCCAGCAAAGGGCGGCGTTGCTGTAGGAACAGAAAAGGCTTGGGAATACGCAAGTGAAGTAAATATACCAAAGATGATATTCATAAATAAGATAGATGAAGAAAATGCTGACTTCGGCGGTGTATTGGAACAGGCTAGGAGCATTTTCGGCACCGGTGTTGTTCCCCTTCAGGCTCCAATAATAGAAGGGGGTACTGCAAAAGGATTCATTGACCTTATCGAGATGAAGGCGTATAAGTATGAAGGTGGCAAATCAGTAGAGATTCCTCTGACTGAAGACCATAAGTCAGGTGTTTCATCCTTCCGCGAAATACTTGTGGAAGCAGTTGCCGAGACTGATGAAGAATTAATGGATAAGTTCTTCAGCGGTGAGGAATTCACAAAGGATGAAATGCTTCACGGCTTGCGCAAAGGTATCCAGAATACTGAAACTGTGCCGGTCCTCTGCGGCTCCGGATTTCAGAATATGGGCATCCAGTCACTTATGGACGCGGTGGTTGAGCTGCTTCCATCTCCGGAATTCAGGCCTGAAGTCAAGGGTAAAAAACCAGGCTCTGATCAGACTGAAACCAGAAAAGTAAGTACCGATGAACCTGTTTCGGCTCTTGTGTTTAAGACCATAGTTGACCCATATGTGGGTAAAATTTCAATGTTCAAGGTTTACTCGGGTGTGCTCAAGACCGACTCACCGCTTCTTAACCCTTCTTCAGGCAAGAACGAAAAGATTGCACAGATTTTCACACTCAGGGGTAAGAAGCAGGAACAGATGGATAAGGCTGTAGCCGGCGATATTGCCGCAGTAGCTAAACTTCAGAATACCAATACAGGCGACACCCTGTGTGACCCGTCCAAACCAATAGTACTCGAAGGTATATCCTTCCCGGAGCCTGTCCTCTCCATGGGAATTGAACCTAAGGCCAAGGGAGATGAAGATAAAATAAGCTCCGGACTGCAGAGGCTGCTTGAGGAAGACCCGACCTTCAAGGCTGAAAATAACCCTGAGACCAGGCAGATGCTTATCTCCGGAACCGGAGAGCATCATCTTGACGTTGTCGTCAGCAAGTTGAAGTCAAAATTCGGCGTCTCGGTCAACCTGATTGACCGCAAGGTTCCTTATAGGGAAACCATTAAGAAAAAGGTTAAGGTGGAAGGCAAGCATAAAAAGCAGAGCGGCGGTCATGGACAGTACGGTCATGTATGGGTGGAATTTGAGCCCGGATTATCTGAGGATCTGACCTTTGAGGAAAAGATTTTTGGCGGCGCGGTTCCCAAGCAGTATTTCCCTGCCGTTGAAAAGGGCCTGAGAGAAGCTATGCACAAGGGTGTTCTTGCAGGGTATCCTGTGGTTAACCTGAAAGCTACACTTGTCGACGGTTCCTTCCATCCGGTCGACTCCTCTGAAATGGCATTCAAGGTTGCTGCGTCTCTGGCTTACAAGAAGGGCATGGCTGAAGCATCTCCGGCTCTGCTCGAACCCATAGCCAGCGTTGAAGTGTATATACCTGATTCATATATGGGAGACATTATAGGCGACCTGAATAAACGGCGTGGTAGAGTACTGGGCATGAATCCCCAGGAGAAAGGTATACAGCAAGTGGTTGCTGAAGTGCCCATGGCTGAAATGTTCACCTACGCAACAGACCTTCGTTCAATGACCCAGGGAAGAGGCAGCTTCTCAATGAAGTTCGAAAGATACGAAGAAGCTCCATCCAACATTGCATCAAAGGTCATAGAAGAAGCCAAGAAGACCATGACCGATGAAGGAGAAGAATAGAAATGGGACGGGGGGACGGTTCTTCCGTCCCACTTTTTTCAATCAGACCCTGCATATGCAGGGTTATTTCTATTAAACTACTTTTCTGTTGTGAGGCGCAGTTCCTGAGCGAATTGATTTTTAGGGTATTGAATATATCCCCACGGGATGTTATAATTGCTTTTGCAAATATGCGTCATTAGCTCAGTTGGTTAGAGTACCACGTTGACATCGTGGGGGTCAGTGGTTCAAGTCCACTATGACGCACCAAAAGGAAATCCTGATTAATAGGTCTTAATCAGGATTTCCTTTCTATTTAGGTAATTACTATCTTTCTTATTTTAATATAGCTACTCAATATATGTTTATCCTTCAATTATATGTTTTTTATAGTGGCTGAAAAAGGTTTACTAGCGTTTAACCACAAAGTATTTCCTGAATCTATAAAATCCAACTCCGGCAGCCAAAACTAAAATAGCCACAATAAAATATACTAGACTATTATTAGCAATGGATTCATTGCTATCAACAATACCGCCTCCTCCGGAAACAATCAAACCGCTTGCCGGGGTCTTTTTATAATATTTTAAAAATTTACCTGCATGTTCGCTTAGGGGTTTTAATTCATTTTTTTCCACTTCAAGAATATCATTTTCTTTCATTGGAATGATATGCTCGCCTTGCTTATCTTTTACACCTAATGCTGTAAATCCTGTTTCAAAATCATATATTAATATAAATGTGTCTTCGTTAGCCGTACCTTGTGAGCCCGAAAGCTTTTTTATATTTGCTTTTGCATCTTCCAAATCACTTATAAACTCTAAATAACTGGATATTTGTATTACTTTCCACTCTCTACCAGGTTTTTCAACAAATGCTACACCTGCACATTTGTTATCAACAAGAATAGGAAATATATATTTTCCACTTGGAACAAATAACTGTTCCATAGTCAATGAATCAACAAACTTTTGAGCCCTGAGATTTTCTACTGAAACTCTATAATATTCATAGCCTTCTCCAAGTGTAGCGCCTTCGACGTGGTCAGCAGAATTCAAACCGTAGTGGGAACGTTCTGCGTCTAAAACCGGCATAAAATTACCTAAAGTCTTCCTGGCAGCATCCTCTACTTCAGATGGAACTTCAGCATAACAGACATTTATTGCTGATATCAAACCCAATATAAACGTTATTATAATACCTCTTTTTAATAATCTCATTTTTATTCCCTCCCTTATCAATGATTATAATGAAATGTACCGTACCATGAAAATTCTGTATTATTAACAAACTCACTATAACTTTTGCTATTCCAGGTTGGCTTACTTGTTCTCGGATCCATATAAGAAACATTCTTAGTAGGCCAACTATCATAATAACCATATATCACATAATCATGCCCAGACCCAGAAGATTTCATTTGTACAAGTGCCTTCATAGGGCTATACCACCCTTTGATATTATCTTTTATTGCTGTCCATGAAACGCTTGATGCTTCAACGGTTGTTGTTACATTATAGTTATTAAGTGACTCTCTTTCTTCAAGAGCATTCGCTCCCTCATTAACTTCCGAACCTTTAACAGAAATTACTATATCACTTTGAGTAGGTGTTCCTTTATTTAAATACCAGATAATTGACTTGCTTGTTGCTGCCCAACACCACCATGTTTGCTCTTGTTTTTCTCCATTAATGTTAAGATACAAATAATCTGCGGCTAGAGCAATTGAAGCAGAAGAGTTAAATACTAGTACTAAGCTTAACACCATACATATCTTTTTTATCATTTTAACCATCTTATAACCTCCTCATCTATAAATCAATTTATTAATATTTGAACACCCCTAAATGCTTATTCACCTCCTGTCTCAAAGATATTTTATTCATTCCCATTTTTTACATTAATTTACATAAGGTGCCCAGTTGCTATTATACTATAAATAAGTTGAAATAACCGTAAATATCATATAAAGCATTATTTCTTATGCGAACAGCATAAATATCAATCTATTTACACTTTATAAACTAAAACTAACTACATGCAATTATATGAATATTATTAATCTAATTTACTAGACCTCGGCAAAACATTAATACATATAATGTAAATAAATGCATCTCATGCAAGGGAAGACCTACGTGTCTGCTCTTAAAATCGGTATATTAAATACTATAAATTGGGTTCATGCTTTTTTCTTAGGCCTAAGACCTCTTGAGCTATATCTATTCTTTTTAGCTTTTACAGTGGTATAATAGAAGTACAGAAAACTTCAATACCATCGGGAGAATGATATATGAGAATTGTAACTATGATATTTGTCATCTTAGTTCTGCTTTCTGCATTCTATTTCAATGATGTGCATGCACCGGGATATGAAGCCGGTGAAAAATATACTCCGTCATCAGAAAGTCAGCCATCCACAGGTAACCGCCAGGACAAAGAACCGTACATAGAACAGACTGCAGACATACCTGAGAAGCCTGTAGAAATAAACGGACTCATAGAACTCACCGAACTGGATGACTCATTCGTAATAGACTTAAGATA
This sequence comes from Clostridia bacterium, assembly GCA_041687355.1. GTDB lineage: Bacteria > Bacillota > Clostridia > Acetivibrionales > UBA4821 > JAWLCD01. The sequence continues at coordinate 22,889 of JAWLCD010000002.1, forward strand.
TGCGACAGCCAACAATTTCACAGGCAAGAAAATATACACTCAGCCCAGATGCATACTACATAAGGATACCGCATTAAAACTCATTTCTGCAAACAACCACTTCAAAAGCCTGGGCTGCAGGATAAAGATTTTAGATGCATACCGCCCTTACTCGGCCCAAAGAATCTTGTGGAATGCTGCATCCGATAAATCGTTTGTAGCTGACCCTACGAAAGGCTCAAACCATAACCGTGGTGCAGCTGTAGATATTACCCTCGTGGACAAAGATGGCAAAGAACTTGAAATGCCCTCGGCATTTGACGAGTTTACCAGAAGGGCATCAATTAAATACACGGACTGTCCCAAGGAACAAATTGAAAACCGCGAACTGATGGGAAGGATAATGGTTCAGCATGGCTTTAGCAGAATCAACAGTGAATGGTGGCATTTTAACGATATAAATGCAAAGGAATACCCCGTTCAGGATATTCCCTTTGAAAAGTTCTCTCGTTAGCTCTAGCAGGCCAGGTTTATACGAATTTCCGTAACCTTCCCGTCCTTTATGGTAATATGCAGCAGCTCATACTCAGGCCCTACCTTATAGTTCAAAGTATCATTATTCTTGGTAGAAGGTTCCCCGTAAACATCCATGACCCGTTTAAATGAATCTCCAACCTTTATTCCACCTGGTGTGGCATATTTTTCTGATGTAGTGCTGATTTCTACAACTTCCCCACCGGAGATTCCAACCTTGAAGCCTTCATACTCCAGGTATTCCATGTTTCCGTCATACTCCAGTGAGGCAGCCAGGGGCTGGCCGAATTTGCTTATAAAATCATCCTTTTTGGTGTAAAGCTTCATATCCCCAAGCTGAAGTTCGTCCAATTTTATATCCACTTTCTTATAAAACGGCTCTCTAACACCTGCATGTTCCATTAGGGAATCAACCTTCTTCCCGTCAACCAGAAACTGGACACTGCTGATTCCTTCAATTCCTGTCAGTGTGTTAACAATCTGATTTATTGTCATCATTTCCTGCAGGCTGCTTCCATTCAATCCCTGACGCGAGAGGTTTACATATGCTGTATCTTCCTTAGCCTCCACTCCTATCAGCTTCACGTCTTTAGGAATACCGGTGGTGAGACCGTCTACACCCGGTTCGTTCTGAAGCTCCCTTACTGCTGCTTCAGCCAGCGAAACCTTCCCGTATTTTATCTTCTTCTTTACCGGCATAAACTTTTCCAGGTTCTCATCTCCGGTTTCAATATACTTACTGCTTACATAGTAGAGGTTCACTTCCGCCTCTTTCTCCTGCGGGTCTGGATTTACAACTTCCCCAGCGTTGGTTCCGGCTGTCATCGGATTTTGTGTAAGCTCCATTGCCTTATCTCCCATGGCTAGGTATACACCAACAGCTAGAAAGAGAAATACCACGCATCCGATAATTATTTTATTTCTCATAAGAATATCCTCCTCACTCTATTATAATCTTCACACTAAAGACTATCCTTATAATATTACACACAGCATTTTAACATAACCTTCCTGAAATTCAAATAGTCTTTACTGTTAACTCCATTATACAAGTACTTTCTTAAGAAAATCTGAATAAATCTTAAGAAACTGTTAAGAAATAACAAAGAAAATCTAAAGAGTTGTTCCATATATGGAAAAAACACTGCCTTCTCCGGCCTGACTCCGGACACTGATGGTCCATGAGTGCTTGTCCAGAATATACCTCACTATTGATAGTCCCAAGCCAAAACCCCTGATATTTCCGTCTCTTGCCCTGTCAATCCTGTAAAAATTCTCAAAAACGTACGGTATTTCATTCTCATCCATTCCCTTACCATTATCCCTTACATTCAAAGCAAACACTTTTCTGTCAATATCAAGACCAACCTCAACACACTTTGAGGGTTTATTGTCATCACCGTACTTTATCCCATTGTCAATCAGGTTTATCAGTACCTCTTTTATTTTGTCCCTGTCGCAGCTCACCATGCAGTCGGCTTCAGTATTGTTGACCAGCTTTACATTATTTTTTGCAGCGTAAGGAGACATCAGCTTAACCACTTCACCCACAATATCCTTGAGATTCTCTTTCCTGGGAACTATTTTTTCCTCACCAAACCTGACTGTAGTCAAGAGCGACTTAACCAGATTTGAAAGCCTGTCCAGTTCAGTGTTTATATCCTTTAGGCATTCACGGTAAATACCGACATCATTATTTTCATACAGGGTAAGTGACTCAATAAGCGCCTTTATGGAAGCAAGGGGAGTCTTTAATTCATGTGAGACATCGCTTATAAATTTCTTCCTGTTTGATTCAACTACATACAAGGTTTTGCTCATTTCATTAAATGTTTCAATGAGTCTTCCAATCTCATCTTTCCTCTTTATATTAACTATTTCCCCATACCTTCCCCTTCTAATCTTTGCGCTGGCTCTGGTGAGGTTGAATATTGGCCTGGATATTGTTCCGCTGACAAAAAAGATTAGCACCATACTCAGGGCTATTATCCCTATAGAAACTGAAGCAACCGTCCACTTCAGACTCCCCATTTCCCTGTATACGCCTTCAAGTGACGAGGAAATCAGAACTGCACCGATTGGTCTGTATTCCGAGCCTGCATTTTCGGAAACAGGAATGGCCAGCTGCAAAACCGGTTTCCCTTCAAGTCTGTAAATGTTTGAAAGCGGTTTAAGATTCATGGCGCTTTCAACTTCTGCTCCATCCAGTTTTCTACCCTTGAATTCATTATAGCTATCGGCAAATACCTCCCTGTCCTCGTTCAGAACCAGTATCCTGGAGTTCAGATTCTGTGAGTACTCTTTTAACTGCAGCATAAGGTTTATTTCATCTTGGATGTTTCCCTTATAAATATCACTGACAATATTGGCAAAGGTAAAAAGCTTCACTTCCTCAGCCTCTATTTTGCTGTCTTCATAGGACTTTATTACAATAGTATCTACTGCTACAATAGCTAAGATAATAAGAATGCTGAATACAGCTGTCAGCCTAAATCTAAGAGTTTTAAACATTGAATCCCTCTTTCGTAAAGAAGTATCCTACCCCCCACTTTGTTTTTATAAACTGTGGGTTCTTTGGGTCACTCTCAATCTTTTCCCTTATATTCTTTATATGAACATCAATGGTTCTGACATCGACTGCCTCTTCCCTCCACACCCTTTCAAAGATTTCCTCTCTGGGAAATACCCTTCCCCGGTTTCTCATAAGAAGCGCCATTATATCGAATTCCTTTGAAGTAAGCTCAACAGCGCTGCCGTTTACCGTCAATCTGCGTTCATCCATATTCAGAACCAGGCTGCCGCAGCTTAAAATACTGCCTTCCCTTGGAGCATTTATTCTTCTCATTATTACCTTTATCCGATGAATCAGTTCAGTTGTATTGAAGGGCTTGGTCATATAATCATCAGCACCCATCTCGAAGCCCAGGATTTTATCAAAATCAGCATTCCTGGCAGTCAGCATTATTATGGGAACCGAAGACTTCTCTCTGATTTTCCTGCATAGGGTCATCCCGTCTATCTCCGGCAGCATTATGTCAAGAATAATGAGGTCAATCTGATACGAGTCCAGGCACGTCAGCGCCTCAAGTCCATCATAGGCAGCATAGACAAAAAAACCTTCACTCTCCAGGCTCCTCTTCAACCCCTTCACCAGGAGTCTTTCATCATCAACAATTAATATATTCATACCAACGCCTCTTTCTGACCCGGCTTGTATTCACAACTCATTACTAATTATATCAAACTGTATTGGGCCAAGTATACCTAACAGGTCATCATGTATTTAAATTGTAATGTTGACTTTTGTAATAGGCAGTATTAGGTAGGGGGACGCGGCTAGATGGAGACAGGATACTGGAGCCTAGACACTGGAATTTAAGTAGTTCTTCAGAAAAACTATCTTGCTTCTAGCTTCAGGGAAAATGAATTAACAAGCAAATAAGTAATGGAGAAATCTAAATGCCTTCGGGTAGCCCAGGGCATAATCGGCAGCAGTGAAATGAACTCCGAATATCTGGTTTCCTACACTGAATATATATGCCGTGTAATTATATTTCAAGTGGTCAAGCATATATCTGCAAATATACCTGGTCATAGGCAAGCCTTTTTCGACAATCGATTCCATGCCTTCAAGTGTGAATTCCTCCAACTGAGCAAGAGTATCAATCCTTTCCTGCATACGCCGCTTGACCAAAGCCTCCGAAATATCTCTGGCTGTACTGACATATACCTCAATCAGTCCGGACCTGTCGGTTATTGTAACCGGGTTGCTGTTTTCACTTTCCTTAATGTCCCAGCTTTCCGGATAACTCATCTTCCAGTTGTATGAGGGGTTCTCATAGGTTTCTGTTTCTCCTCTTAGCATCAGCTCGGTATCTTCAATACGCCCTGCCTTCTCCCCCTGTATGGGAGTGAATGACCCGAGAATCCTGTTGTATAACCTGACGCTTTCACCATCGAATATTTCAGCCTTACCATAGAGATATATATTGTATTTATATTTTCCGACAATGAGATAGAGCTCGTAGAAAACAAAATCAATGTCGCCTATGTTCACACGGTACTCCAGCCTGCGTGCAGGAATCCCATTAACCTCAAATCCTTCCATAGTCAAGCTTTTTATGTACTCCTTTTTTATATCCTCATACAGCTCCTTGACCTTTGCACCGGCATAAGCATCCAGTGTCTCCGATGAATCGGCCGAGTAAAACTCTACGCCACACCTTACACCTTCGTCCTCTCCCTTTTCATCAATTATCTCAATGCTGTTGCTTCTCTTTCTGATATCCAGGTTCAATGTGGAAGGAAGGTCAATGCTCCACCCATATTTCTCATCGTAATAGGTATAAAGGCCCTCTCGGATTTCATTTATGTCTCTGATGCCTTCCACATTACCGCTGTAGTTCAGGCTGAAAGAGTCAATCACCTTCCTGTATTCATGGTTTTTTTCAGGATTTATAAGCTGTTGCTTCCTCGGGGTATAAAAGTGAATCTGGTATATCCTTCCACCCTTCAATGCTGCCCTGTATTCATAAACCTCATTTTCTTTTTCAAGAACAATTGCTGCCCATTTACGTCCGCCATGCTCAATTATTTCTTTGGACACTACTTTCTCATCCTCTACGTACCCAAGCAGCTCCTCCAGCAGATCAGCTTCATTGCGCACAGCGCCTGCCCTTATGTTATAAATATAGTAGTAATATCCTTTATTTAGATTTCTCACCAGAACACTTTTTCCGGAACTATCTTTCTTAACAATTGTACAGCCGTCTGGGAAAAGGACCGACCATCCATAGAAGCTGTCACCAATCTTTCCCTTGCTTATATATTTGAAACGACTGTTATAATTCGTAAAGGGTATGGTTACAGTTATCTCCTGTGTTTTGCTGCTGTAATCCACACGGGCAGAAAATGTTTCACTAATCAATCTTAGCGGCACCATGGTTGTTCCTCCCATAAGCCTGGGTTTTGCCGGCAGGCTTTCCTCCACCCCATCAATAACTGCACTTGCCTTCCCAATGGTAAGCTTCACATTATTATTGCCATGAATTATTCTGATTGTTTTTTGTTCTGCATGCCACTCAACCTTTGCTCCGAACGCCTCGGAAATAACTCTGATAGGAACCATGGTTGTACCCTCGGTTATGTACGGCTCTTTTACATCCACCCGGTCCTGATTGATATAAATCCAACCCTGGTCAGGTTTAAGCTTTATTACAGTTTTTAGGTTGGCAGCTGCTCCCTGGCTGCCCGTAAGTATTAATACCAGTGTTAGAATGGTTAGTGCTTTTTTCATACTCCCTCCTATATTCTTTAGTGTTTATTTCCATTTATTGTAATTACAGTATACACCTTATTGTAAATTATTTCCATATATTTTCTTTAAGATTAATATCTGTCCAATAAAAATATGCTCTTCAAGACTCAATTATTACACACTTCAAAAATGCAAAAAAAAAGAAGCCATTCTTGTCTCTATTATCTGGATATATTCTTTGTCCGATGACTACCGCCGCTAAGACTCTCCAGCATCAATATTATAGATAAGCGGCGCTACGTCCCTGGATAACGGCTTCTAAAATTCAGTTGGGGCACACAAGGTGGACAATGATTTCTAAGTTATCAAAGATAACAAGAAATTATTAGCCAAAACTCCACCTGAATCCAAGAATCCTGTTTGTCCGATAACTAACCGCCACTAAGATTCCAGCTTCAATATTGTAGATAAGTGGCGTTAAGTTCCTGGATAACGGCTTCTAAGTTTCAGTTGGAAAAACTCCAACTGAATCCAAGAATCCTGTTTATCCTCACTGCCAGCCGAATTCGCCTGTAAACTCAACAAACCTTACCTTCTCAATAACCTGTTGAGTAACTTTTCCTTGCGAATCTTTTATCAACAGCACCAGGTCCTGAAGTCCCTTCTCGCCAACCGGAATCAACATCCTCCCGTCATCGGCAAGCTGCTCAATCAGCGGTGGAGGTATTATACTGCTAGCTGCAGATGCTATTATCCTGTCATACGGCGCATGATTGGCCCACCCTTTACTCCCGTCACCAATCTTGTAGAAAATGTTTGAGTAGCCTGCAGTCTGTAGTTTTTCCCGAGCTCTTTCAGCGAGTTCATCTATTACCTCAACTGTATATACGTGTCCTGCAAGCCGCGAAAGGAACGCAGTCTGATAACCTGAACCGGTACCTATCTCCAGAGCCTTGTGACTGCTGTCTACGTCCAGTATATCTATCATCTGCGCCACCAGGGACGGCTGAGAGATAGTCTGCCCACAGCCGATGGGCAGGGGTACATCATAATCTGAATACATCTTCTGCTCATCATCTATAAAATATGACCTGTCAAGACCCTTAAAGATTTCACAGACCCGCGTACTGGGGATATGTGACTGCATGAATACTCACCTCGTTTTAATTTTTCATAATTATTATCTATCAAATATGCCGTTTGAATTCAAGATATTTGCCTGCACCCAGGTCTCTTGAATTTTGACACCAAAATGGGACGAGGGGACGGTTCTAGCGTCCCAAATAGATTTAATTGACTAAATATGTCAGAGGAGATATACTATTTGGTATATCTATAGTAATATACGAATCTGGCGGTGAATACCAAAAGGTAAGTCTTACAGGTCGCCCTGCAGGCAGCTATCTAAAGGGGAAGTTAAAAAACAAGGAGGAATGTTAAATGATGGATGCAGTGGCACTGGCAAAAGACAGGTTGGACGATGTAATTCATTCAGTTATCACTGGTGTAAGAGTACATGATTCAGCCATCAGACTATTGAAGACTTTTTGGCAAATGTAAACCCGGGGTTAGAACAAATTTACTCTAGTTTTAAACTGCATCCTATAAGTCTCTCCTTCGGCAAAAATTCACTGGCAGCCCTCGGATATGCGGAGTTGGTCTATCCCTTGTCTCTTAACGACGACAGCATTAGCGACCGTGTTGAGTTAATAAGGCAGGGAAGGTATCATATATCTAGCGACGATACTAGAAAAAATACCATCATCAATTGTGTTCCGGTCTCCCAGAGGTTAAGATACACCGAGTTCCACTTTGTTTATAATACTGCCGATAACTTGGAACGTGATGCAAGAAATGCCTCCCGGAACATTCGGGAAGTGCTTGGAAAAATACTTGAACAAAGTGAACTGCCTCCGGTAAAAGAAGTCATGTATCATGCAGGGAAAAGTGGATGGCGTTCACTAGGAAGCAACATTACCATTGAATTTATATTTGAGTCGTTTGAAAATAATATTGCAGAAGAGATGCATAACCTCTTTTCAACAGTAGCATTTCGTCTGGGAAGAAATAGCCAAAACGGAATATATTTATTAAGTTATCAGCCGGGACTTGAAAATGGAAGAACTACCCCGGTGATTGAATGGCTGTCATGCAAAGAGGTTCCCATAAGCGAAGTAATTGAAGAGTTATTTATTAAGCTGCAAATGTGTTAGTAAAATAGAAGAGACGTAGGCCGGCATTTATGCTAGCCTTTTTTTATATAAGAAAACCGTAAATATATTCACGGTTAATAGCAGCATAAACTATTATAAAACAATTGGAACAAATTCTTGCCCGTCAGCTTCAGACCGGGCAAAATTATGCTCAAGCAAGGCATTCTTTGTATTGCGCTGAAAATGCAATGACCAGGCTACCATATTTATGCCATACCAAAAATCACTCAACGATAGAGGGGCCCCTGGTGACTTGTATTGCAAATAATACTCCCAATACAAAGGGTATCTACATAGATAATGCTTTATGATCTCTTCAATTCCTAAATCAGTTACTAGTTCATGTGCACACTTATATATAAGTTCCTGGTTAGCTAAATAAAAGTCATTAAGTGTACCATTTACATCCCTCAGGTTTCCCCTTCGTTCTTCCATTTTAAGCCAAAAAAGAATGCTGAGCTTTTGTTTGGAAGATTTCCCGCCTTTTGCTTTGAAAGCCTGTGTATTGATTTGATAATGAGTAACTTTGCTCATATTAACACCCCCCTTGTAAAATAGGTTAAGGGAAATAAATATTGAGTCTTTAACAATAAAACTATTATATCTCGTGTTTCTATAAATGTAAAATATACGCTTTATAACTAACAACGATAGAATTAAAAGTATCATTTAATACTATATTATCCATCCACTCTACATAACACTGCCTTACGCAACAAGCATAGTTCTGAAATTCCAAAAGTGAGTCATCCCAAACCTTACCCTTCTAGAAAACAACACTTTCTTCGTATTCAGCTTGTGACTTTGTAACAGAACTCTCAGGGTTAACATAATATATAACAGAATATATCATTTATTATTATACTCAGGTGGAAACTTGGCAGCATCTGAAGCAGACTACATCGTTTGAGCCGCTTTGCACTTTTATGCAGCGATTGACTGTTTCAATAGATAGGAGGTGTTTCTATGAGTGATATAGTAAGACAGTATGGTTATGCCTGGCCGGGTGGATATGGCTTGTACGGAGGGTACGGACAGCCATTCGGATGGCATGGCGGCTACGGAGCAGGTTATGGATGGCCGAATGGAGGTTTCGGAGCCTATGACGGCTATGGAGATAGCTACAGTGCAGGTGGATATGGTCTCTATCCGTTTTACGGCATCGGAAGCTATGGCTGGGGATTCTATGGCTATTAACGGAACGGCTCAAAAAGTGGGACGGAAGAACCGTCCCCGCGTCTCACTTGGCAAGCTGAATAGAAAAAACTTGGAATATGAAGAAAAAGCACTTATTTCTGTTTTTCGAAATAACCGCTTGATTATAGGTAAATTCTGTTGTATACTTTTTATATGAGTTCGATTTAATTTTATTAAGGCATTTTCCAAAATATTTAGAAACAAGTCCTAAATAGTTTTGGAGTTTAGGGTCCTTGAGTCAAAATTAAATCCAAAATTATTTAGGAGGAATAAAAGAATGGCAGACAAGACACTGGTTTGCAAAGATTGCAACGCCGACTTCATCTTTACTGAAGGTGAGCAGGAATTCTACAAGGAGAAGGGTTTTGACAACGAACCGCAGAGATGCCCTGAGTGCAGAAAAGCTAGAAAGTCATCTTACAGGTCAAACTACAACAACAACAGAATGTCAGGCGGAAGGCCAAATAACAACTGGTAGACAAAAGCAAAGAGAGCATAAGCTCTCTTTTTTATTTACAGTATATTCTCTTATCATTCTTCAATCAAATCTTACCGGCTTACCGTCCTGAATCAAGTCTGTTATTACAGCATTACCGCTTCTATCTATCGAAACTTCAACAAATGTAGTATCCTCGGCATTTATTTTTCTCTCTATTTCAAGTCCCCTGCCCTCAGGCACATAAAATGTCTCAATGCCGTAACTAACCATCATAACGTGAGTATCTCCCCTTGCATCAATATAGTGTCTTTTCCCCTTAATAAATACCTCTCCCGGCCCGGTTTCCGGTTTTTTTAAGGTAACCGAAACAGGTGTCCAGTACTCATCTCCGGGTTTTTTACTCAGTTTGACATAAACCCTGCTTGATGCCTTTATCCTTTCCCTTCTGTTTTCCAGGTACCGTCCATCCTTAGAGTAATCAATGTCGGTCTCGACCTTGGATAAATCTATCTGCGATATTTCATATGCCAACCTGACGTAGTCTCCGCTGAACAGGCTTCTGGGGTCAATCGGTTGGGTTTTCAGGAGTATCTTTTCCCCGGAAGCAAGCGTATACTGTTTCCCTGCTATCATGAATACAAGGAAACCTATTTGAAGTAATACTATTGCTATAAATGCCAGCCTTCTACCCTTCATGACTCATCACCCTCAATTCTCCGGTTACTTTTCTTCTCCACTTCTCAAGAAGAACCCCTCCTGCAAGCAGGATTATACCTCCTATCATAAAGAACACCGATCTGTCAATTAATTTCCATGCATAGTCGAAATAACGTGCAATAACATCCAGTATAAATAATGCCAGAGCAACGTTTATATAGTATTCGCTGCGTTCGCTGAACCCTTTTCTCACAACTGCCAACAGCAGAAGAACATATATTATATTGAACGTAATAGTAAATGCCATAGGCGCAAACAGTTCAAGTGCAAAGATAAAGAGTACAGCTCCAATTGCTAGCAGCACTGAGCTTTCAACTGTATCAGCCGGCTTTCTGGTGGGCTTGAAAAATATGTTGTGTATGCTTGAAAGAGCCAGAACGGCAGAAACAATACCCAGATATACAAGACCTGCTGGAGAATATATTCCTGACTCTTCTCCTGCATACCTGAATGTCAGGATAAATCCGGATATTCCTGCTCCCAGTACAAACAGATACTTGAGTATAAGGTCAAGACCGCCTTTCTTCAGCAAGAATTCGCATGAACTCGCCAGTGCGTACAGACCAAGGAAAAACAGCATTGTTATGGCCAGAATAATTCCAAATCCTAATTCGTCAAAAGCCATATTTATAATCAGCCACATTAAAACTCCAAGGATACTTAATACTGCCGTCAGCTTGGAATGCAGTTTCCATGCAAGCGGGAAGACTACCCCTAGAAGTAGGATGGGGAAAAGGAAATTATAGCTTGCATTTTGTGCCTGTTCCACCGTATTCCAGATACCGAACAATATTACGGAAAGCGCCAGTATAAATTTCTGTCTCGTAACAATGGCTGTTGCCAGACCTGCAAGAGCCCATACCAGCTGCCCCAGCGGATAGTCTGCTTTAATATGGAATATCTGGGCAATAAGCCATATCCCTGCTCCAAAGAACAGTACCCCAAGAAAAATTAATGCGTTTCCCACCTTTGGGTAACTCTTTTTCTCATACGCAAACCAATATCCGGCCGCATATGTGATTGTTATCAAGCCGAAAACCAGGGTGAGCTTGCACCACACCGGTATTGCACTCCAGTTGGATGCAAAAAACAGTATCAAGCCAAGACCAATCAATATCGAACCAAGAATTGATACTATTGCAACAAACCTTGCATTCTTTTGTTCTTCAACTCTCTCCTGCCCTCTTGAAGCATAAATTGCAGCTATGCTGCCGCGCTGTTCCTCACTAATTATCCCTTTTTCAGTCCATGACCTGGATTCTTCTACCAGCCACTGAATCCATTTTGCAGGATAACTGCGCGCATTGTTTTGGTTCTCTTCCATTCATATCCCCCCTTCATTCTACTTCGATGCTCTCAACGTAAAACTCTCTGCCCTTTTCGGTAAAGGTGCCTAATCCTCCGCAGTCAGGGCATTCTATGCCACTTTGTTTCTTCAAAAACAACCTTCCACACGGTCCGCATTTCAGCTCAGCATCAATGTAAGTAAAAATCAGCCTTGCGCCTTGAAGCATTGTTCCGTCCGCAAGCAATTCAAAGTACATTTCTATGCACTCGGGAATGACAGATGACAATTCGCCCACTACCAATCTTATCTCGGTCACCTTGCCGGCCTGAGCATTACCAGCCTCTTCAAGTACAAGTTTTATCATGCTCTTGGTTAAAGCATATTCATGCATAAACCTATTCCTTCACTCTTCTATTTATAGACTTCTGATACTCGGGTGCTTTGTATTCAGGATTTGACAGTATACACTTTTTTGGACATGATTCGGTGCAGACATTGCAGATAATACATTTGTACGGGTCAATCTCCCACGACTTTCCATCCTTACTGACCTTGATTGCATCTGCAGGACATTTTTTCTGGCAGATACCGCAGAATATACAGTTCGAAATATCTATGTCAATGCAGCCGCGCGCATTCTCGAACGGCTCCCTCCTGGTCTGCGGATACTTCCTCGTAGCCGGCTTAGAAAAAAGATTCCTGATAATATTCCCCAGCATCCTAAACATCAGATTACCTCCAGTAGTTGGTTGGTAGTTGGTTAGCGTTCGGTGCAACTTATACACGGATCAATACTCAGCGTAATAACCGGCACATCGGCAAGCTGGGCTCCAGGCATGACAGCCAGCAGAACAGGTACGTTGGCAAATGTGGGTGTCCTTACCCTCAGCCTCTCCAGATTCTTGGTTCCATTGGCCTTAATGTAGTAGAATACTTCCCCCCTGGGCTGTTCAACCCTTGCTACGACTTCACCATCGGGATTGCCTTTTACCGGTACTGAAATCTCACCTTTCGGTATCTTGGACACGGCCTGTTCAATCAGGTCAAACGACTGGAACACTTCCCTAAGTCTTACAACCATCCTTGCATAGCAGTCTCCGTCAGTTTCTACGACAGGAGTAAAATCCAGTTGATCGTAAGCTGCATACCCAAGTGTCCTCGAGTCCTGCTCCAGGCCGCTTCCACGTCCGGTTGGTCCTACAATCCCCAGTTCATATGCCTTCCCCTTGCTCAGCACACCTACTCCTACAGTCCTATGCTTTACCGTATAATCATGGGTAAACACCTTTTTTACCCTGTCCATCTCCCTTTTGCATTCTCCTACGACATTTAGTACATGTTTCATCATGTCGTCTTTAATATCCCTTCGTAAACCGCCTACGATATTGGTAGAAATAATAACCCTGTTGCCAGAAGTCTTTTCTAGGACATCCAGTATTTCCTCCCTTATTTTCCAAATCTGCATAAACAGACTTTCGAACCCGAAGGAGTCAGCCATCAGTCCGAGCCAGAGAAGGTGACTGTGTACTCTGTGAAGTTCCGACCAGATAACCCGAAGATACTTTGCTCTTGGCGGAATCTCAACGTCCATAAGTGATTCAATAGCCTGGCAGAAGGTAAGGGCATGCATAAAACTGCATATGCCGCAAATCCTTTCCACTACAAATATCATCTGATTATAATCCTTGGTCTCTATAAGCTTCTCCAGTCCCCTATGAACATACCCTACTGAAGGAATGGCTTCAACCACCCTTTCATCTTCAATAACCAGTCTCAGCTGGATGGGTTCAGGTAATACAGGGTGCTGGGGGCCAAAAGGAATAATTGTTCTTCTGTCAGGCAAGCTACATCTCCCCCTTTTCTTCTGTCTGGTCAGTATTCCTTGCAAACGGTGCAGTTCCTGCATCACCAGTAATCAGGAACTTTCCGCCGTAATCTACAGCTAAATCCTTGAAGTTTATGCCGAATAAATCCTTCATTTCATTCTCAACCAGAGCACCAGCAAAGTAAACCCCGGATATACTGGGTATCTCCTCATGCTTGCCGGAAGTTATTCTTAGATGTCTCATAGTATCATCCTTGTCAAAGTGATAGTAAATCATAAATTCTGAACCCATATCCACACAGGATGCGGTCACCAACCTATAACCACCATCTTTTATTTTCTTGACCTCATCTATCAGGTCTTGCTTGTTGATCTCATGTACATTTTCTATCATAAAAACTACTCCTTCTTCTCTTTTTTCTCACTGTCAATCCTTTGGTTCATCTTCTCAACTGCCTTGATTATACCGTCAATTATAGCCTCCGGCTTAGGACAGCAGCCGGGTACATAAACGTCAACAGGAATAACCTTGTCGACCCCTTCCAGCACATTGTAGCATTCCTTGAAAACCCCTCCGGTTGCAGCACAGGCCCCCACTGCAACCACTGCCTTCGGGTCGGGCATCTGGTCGTAAACATTTTTCAATACACGCTTATTCCTGTTGTTAACTGCTCCGCTTACTACCAGCACATCGGCATGCTTTGGGTTCCCTACATTTACAATTCCAAATCTCTCAACATCGTATATCGGAGTTAAACATGCCAGTATTTCAATATCACAGGCATTACAGCTGCCACAGTCGAAATGTACCACCCATGGTGATTTTACTCTGGACTTGTTGATTATTCCCATAATCCACCTCTCAGGATATTTCTGCATTAACGGTCAGGTTTAATAAAGCAGGGCGATATTGGCGATACACAATCCTATACCAAGCGACCATGTTACCCATATCATCCACTTCCAAGTCATCCTTGCACTGATATTGTCAATAAACATCTCAAGCACAAAGCTTGCCAGTGCAATTGCAATTCCAATATATATATTAGTTGCCCAAAACAGCACAATAAATCCCAGAATTAATACAAGCTCATACCAATGCGCAAGTTCAACCAATGCAAGCTGGGGGCCCGAAAACTCTGTGAGCATACCCTTGACCAGCTCCTGATGCCCGTGGTGTGAGGTTGAAAAATCAAAAGGCGATTTTCTGAGCTTGATTGTCAGTACATACAACAGTGCAATAAATATTAGCGGTAGCGAGTAAATAAGAGGTTGATTCATGTCAAAAACACTTTGAACAGTAAAGCTACCTGTCTGCAGATAAATCCCAACAACCATGAATATGAGCACAGGTTCGTATGCCAGCATCTGAAGAATCTCCCTGTGACTTCCTATCCTACTGTACGGTGACTGCACCGATAAGCCGCCCAGTATCAATGACACTCCCCCGAATGCCATTATGAAGATAATCATTAGCAAATCCTGCTTCAATACAAACAATACCAAACTTGTAATCATCAGAACCAGGTATCCAAGTACATAGAGCATCTGAAACCTGTTGACTATAATATTCTCCTTGCCAATAAGTTTGAAAAAATCATAAAAAGGCTGGAGAATGGGAGGTCCAACACGGTTCTGCATTCTGGCGGTAATTATCCTGTCTATACCACTCAGTATACCGCCTATAATAGGGGCAGCAATTATAATGAGTATAACTATAATCAAAGTCTGTATCATCTTTACCTCCAGGTTGGTTATCTATATTGAAACTACGAATAAAACTATTATCAGTATTGCACTTATCATACTGGCCCAGAAGCCCAGTGTTTCTTCGCTGAATGCCCACCTCAGGTAGTAGTTACGGAATGCTGATGGTGTTTCGGTATCTGCTTCAGCCCTGAACCCTATATTGCCTTCAATCTCACAGTTTTCACCGCAGAAGTACGGCTGGCGAACCTTCTCCGGACTAACCTTCCTGAGTATAAAAGGTATTGATAAGGCCAGCGCCCCAAGCACAATGAATATGGGGAAATAAGCAAAACTGCCAATCACTCCGTCACCTGCTATTTCAAGAAGACCGCGCCCCCCCATTATTCTTTCCTCGGTTATACCGGCAAATTGGGGTGAAACAAAGAAGTTAAACAGGAACACTATTCCCATACTCGCCGCCAGTACGATTACAAGTAGTATACCCAGGGTTGAACGAACCGTGGGGTGAAGCTTCTCCCTTGGTATTTTCTTAATATAGTTTACAGCAAGCAGTTTTCCAATCCATTTTGTCCAGAAAACCAGCGTGAATGCACTTCCAATAACTATAAGTATCAATACCACAGGCATTCTCACTGCTGCTTCAATGGCCAGCCATTTGGATACCAGTACACCGAACGGTGGCAGCAGCATTGATATTGCCCCTATGGCTGCCACGGTAGCGGTAAAAGGCATTTTCTTCATTATCCCGTCCATATCCTCGATATCCCTGCTGCCTATCTCCTGTTCGATTGTCCCTACACAAAGGAACATAAGCCCCTTGGATACGGCATGGAAAATTATAAGTAAAATTGCAGCGCCAACCGCGACAGGCGACCCAATTCCCGCACATGCTATTATCAGTCCCAGGTTGGCTATAGTTGAATAGGCCAGCACCCTCTTGGCATTGGACTGGCTTATAGCTATGGCCGATGTAACCGCAAAGGTAAATGCCCCTGCAAGTGCAACCATGAACCCAAGATGAGTTCCGGCCAGGACCGGAGAGAACCTTACAACCAGGTAGACTCCAGCTTTAACCATTGTACTTGAATGTAAAAGGGCGGATACAGGTGTGGGTGCAACCATTGCGCCCAGAAGCCAACTTTGGAAAGGCAGTTGAGCCGATTTTGTAAAGGCAGCAAAACACAAGAATGCCACGGGGAGCAGTACAAGTTCTGACGGAACGTTATTGCCTTCCAGAAGACCGCTTACCAGGACCCCTCCGGTTTTACCGAATATGAGTATTATCCCAGCCAGGAAACCTACTCCTCCCAGGAGATTTATCCATAAAGCCCGCTTAGCATTCTTAATTGATTCCTCGGTTTTATCATGAGCTATTAACAGGAACGAACAAAGTGTTGTTACCTCCCAGAAGAAGAACATCCATAGAAGGTTATCGGCCAGTACAAGACCATTCATGGCTCCGAGAAACAGGAAAATGACGAAGAAAAACACCGGCTGCCTGCTCTTTTCAAGCTTGAGATGTTCTTCATGTTTCTTCATATAACCAATTGAGAAAACAGCTATTAGTGAGCCTATTATTGAAATGATGAGTACCATTATTATGGATAAGCCATCAAGATGAAATAGTGCACCTGACCTTTGCAGTGCTTCCCTGTATGTCAATTCAAAATAGGCCAGCGGAATGAGCTGGGCCAGAGCCAGAATGGTTATTATCCTGCTGTGAAGCCTTATGCCAACATAAATAATATACGCCAGCAGGGCAAAATCCAGAACAGCTACTATCTCATTCAGTTCTATTCCAAGAATATCATGCAGGTCTATGGATGCCTGGCCGAAAAAGTATGCAAATCCAAGTGAAGTAAGTATTAAGACAGCAGATGCAGCAATCACTATGGAGTTTCTTATGACTGGACTCCTCAGCAGCAGGAACAGCAGACTGCATATGATGGGAAAAAGTATTGAGACTACAACCAACCAGCTTTCCAAGTCGTTCCCTCCTTTTGGGCCAACCATACCAGCATATTTGCAAGCGAGTAACACTATAAGCATATGGTTTTTGTAATCTAATTATACAAACTTGAAAATTGCTAGTCAAATTTTTCTTGAAATGGTAACTACTCTGTCCCGACCGGCAAGGTCTTTTGTGACCCTGAAGCCTGAATAGCACTCAGACCGATCTGCAATTTCTCTTACATGTTCAGCCTGTTCATACCCTATTTCAAGCCCCAACAGACCTCCAGGTTTTAAAAATACGCATGCATCGTGGATTAGCCGTCTGTAATAATCAAGGCCATCCTCTCCCCCATCAAGCGCAAGACTCGGTTCCTGTTGCCTGACCTCTGCCTGAAGACTGCGAATCTGCTGTGAGGGTATATAGGGAGGATTGGATACAATAATATCGAAATGTTCATTACTGAGACTGGAAAACAAATCACTTCGTATAAATCTTATTCTGTCTGAGACACCTATTGAATGTGCATTCTTTATTGCAACCCTCAAGGCTTCATCACTAATATCCATGGCAGTAACTTCGGCATTTGGAGCGTACTTTGCAAGGCTGATGGCTATGCATCCTGAGCCCGTACCCACATCAGCAATGTAGACAGTTCTACCCCTGTACTGCGTCGAAATGTATCCAAGGACTTCCTCGACAAGGATTTCTGTATCAGCCCTGGGTATTAGTACCGATCTGTCTACGAAAAAATCCAGTGACATAAACTCTTTATGACCGGTTAGATATTGTACCGGTACACCGCTCAATCTAAGGTCTATAAGGGAGAAGTACTCATTCTTTACCTTCTCCGGCAAAGCTTCATCATCGTGAGCCGCAAGATACCAACTCTCCCTGCCCAATACATGGGCAAGGATTACAGACGCATCAAGTCTTGGAGTATCACAGCACACTGAAAGCAGTTGGGCTGCCTTTTCAAGTACTTCTCTTATTCTCATAGATTCTATTCCTTGTTTTACCACTTGTCTGCTTCCCTATCTTCAACCATTACACCTTCAAGAGCCTTTATGGCCACCTCTATCTGTTCCTGCCCGGGCTCACGTGTTGTAAACCTCTGGAACCACATGCCGGGAGCATTAAATGCCTGGGCTATCCTATTCTCTGAGCGTCCTGCAATCTTGAGAAGTTCATACGATAACCCTGCAACCAGTGGAAGCAGTGCCAGCCTTGTGGAAAGCGTGATTATAAAATTCTCACTCCAGAAGAACGAGAATACTACTATACTTACAACCATGACTATCAACAGGAAGCTCGTTCCACACCTGGGGTGCAGAGTCGGATATCTGCACACGTTTTCAACCGTTAGAGGTTCTTCATGCTCATAACAGTGTATGGTCTTGTGTTCAGCTCCATGGTACTGGAAGACCCTCTGTATATCCTTGAGCCGTGAAACAAGAATAATATACACAAGAAAAATAATAAGCCTTGCAACACCCTCAACCAGGTTGTACATTATTCTATCCTGACTGAAGGTAAGCTTTGCAATTAGATTTGGAATTAATATAAACAATCCTACTCCGAACACTATTGCCAGCATCAGTGAAAACAGAATAACGGCATCCTGAAACTTGTCTCCCAACAATTTATTCAGAAAGGCCTCAAACCTTGAAGGCTTGTAATCCTCCTGGTCCTCTTCAAGGTCAAAATGTTCTGCAGAAAACATAAGAGTCTTCATACCTACTACAAGAGATTCGAAAAAGGCAATAACACCCCTCATAATCGGCAGTTTTAATAATCTATGTTTCTGGGATAATGACTTGTAAGGCTTTACGTCAACAATAATTTCACCGTCAGACTTCCTGATTGCAGTAGCAATGCTCTGAGGCCCTCTCATCATAACCCCTTCAATTACCGCCTGACCCCCAATACTTGATTTTTTCACCCACAACACCCTTTCCTGTCAGCCTTAAACATCGTATAGATTATATATTATTGGAGGCTTTTTTACAATCCGAAAAAAGTGGGACGCCAGAACCGTCCCCACGTCCCACATTGGCGCTGTCATGACTATGCTTCAGTGTTGAAGATGGTTACATAATCTGGTACAATTATATGGTTATGGTCATCACTTATGTGAAGGTACATCAGGTTATTTCCTGGTACGGATAAAAAGTAATACAAGCCCTGTTCAGGGTGTTTTAGGTAGAAGTAAAGACAAAGGACGTAAAAAATAAAGGAGAGTGAAAAAGTGGAGATATGGCTGGTATTCTCATTGGCAACACTGTTTATTGAAAGTACTGCCAGACTGATTCAGAAAGAAGCCCTTAATCATAATAACAGTCTGGAAAGTACAATATACTTCCAGTTTGTCAGCGGCATCCCTGCAGTTATAGCCTCATTTTTATTCTTCAGGCCTATACCGGCAGATATTGGCACCTGGGTAATTGTATTGGTAATTTGCGTTTTCTCATCACTGTTCAATATTGCATATTTCTTTCTGATGAAGAGAGAAGATTTTACGCAGTTTGCCATATTCCAGCAGTTAGGAGTATTGTGGTCGGTATTCGGAGGAGTCCTGTTTCTTGCAGAATCCATGACAATACATAAAGTGTCGGGAGTATTCCTTATAATAGCAGGGGTTATAATTGCAAAATGGAAAAAGTCCGAGGGCCAACCCAAAGGCATTAGCGGCATACACATCCTGTTTTTTCTCCTTTTTGCCCTGGCTGCGGTATCGGGAATACTAACCAAGAAGTTAATTGGAAGCTTCTCAGTCCCGGTGTTTGCAGCTGTAATGCAGATAGTACCAGGCATTATGATAGCCACATTTGCCTGCCGAACGGTTGGTAAAATAAAACCAATGCTTATACCTAACAGAAAAAATATCCTGCTTTTCGTGTTTACTCTGGCTCTTGGCATTGCATTTATGTCCCACTTTGCGGCATTAAAGTATGGTGGAGAGCTTTCAAGGGTAGCGGCTGTAAGGTCTGCATCACCAATCCTTATGGTAGTACTGGGTATATTATTTCTGAAGGGCGAACGACAAGGTATACCTCAAAAGATTATTGGAGCAATAGCAGCAGCATCAGGGATATTATTCCTGAGATATTAGCAGCTTTGGCTTCGAACCAGAAAAGAGCTCAAGGTCTATAGACCCTGAGCTCTGAAACTTTAATTGACTACTCTTCGTCTTTGATACCGAATTTCTTTTTAAATCTGTCTACCCTTCCGCCTGTGTCAATAAGTTTCTGCTTTCCAGTGAAGAAAGGATGGCATTTTGAGCAGATATCTACACGCAGAGATTCCTGGGTAGAACCGGTCTTAAATGTCTCACCACATGCACATTTTACAATAGCTTCTCCGTATTTGGGGTGGATTCCTTCTCTCATATATTTCACCTCTTTCAAGTTCATCAATCATACCTATTTAGTCAAGTAACAGAAGATATTTTACCATGGGTATACAGTATTTGCAATTATTTTTTTGAAATTACTTATTTCAATTATCACAGCCAGGTGTATCTAACAAAATATTCAATAAATTGTAATTTTTTCGCATATGGTATTGTCATGGAAATAAATGTGGTATAATAGATTTGTAGTTTTATCCGATGACTACCGCCGCTAAGACTCCCCCCTTCTTCAAGTGGGAGCATCAAAGATGGACACTATCGCTAAGATTTCTTTGAAATCAAGCGACTAGTAGTCTAAGAGCGGCGCTACGTCCCTGGATAACGGCTTCTAAGATTCAGATGAAGATATAAACTCCACCTGAATCAAGAATCCTGTTTATTAACAAATGAGGAAAGGAGCTTGTACCCATGTTGTTTAATATATTTGGCAGCAGGAAGGGAGACAGCAGGAACGAAATAGATAAGAAATGTAAGGCAGAGGTAACTTCATCCTCTGATGATAATATTAAGATGGATTTTGAGTCTGAAGATGATATCCATATAATTCTAGGAGAAAATATCAAAAAGTCAAGATTCACCTCTGAATTCCATGACCAATCCAGCCAGCAGTAAAAATAAATAATTCATAATCCCAAATATATGTCACAGAATTTATGTCAGAGTCATACAATGCACTGAGAACGATAGCTCCTGGCTCTATAATCAGTAGATTACAATACTTGTAAGTGCGAAGAAAACCAATAACCTTTCTCGCACTTATTAAATGTAGAGCAGCCGGTTTCTCAGGATTATTTGTGCTGAATACACCGAGTCATAAGCATGCAGATTTTGAGTATATTTTAGATGTATGGCTTTCTGCTCGCTTGTATTTTCCGAGCCAGGCTTAGTTCCAAAAATGATGGGAGTGATAGAATTATGAACCAGAACATGGCAAATATGTTGATGTCAATGCTTTCCGGAACAGATGATAAAAAACTTAATGAGGCGCTCAGCAAGGCTGCAGATATATTAAACAAATATGATATTAACGAAATAAAAAAAGCTATCGAAAACAATGATTTATCCAAGATACTGGGTCAGTCCGTGCCCCCTGAAATTTCTCAATTGATTACCGGGCTGCCTGATTCAAAGAAGCTTGAGCTGTGGCAAAAATTCAACAGTCCCGAGGTTCAGGAAGCATTGAAAACCGATAAAGCCAGGGCACTGGAAATGCTAAAGCAGTCAATTTTATAGCGACACAAGCAAGGGTAGGATGATTCCAGACATCACTGCACAGTCATTGGTACTTGGAGGAAAACCCTATGGATAATAATTTCGAGGATAAATTTAATCAGATAAAGGATATGCTGGGGAAAGGCGATATGCCTGACGCACTAAAAAACCTTGTCAATATGCTTGGCAGCCAGACTCAGTCCCAAGCCACTCAGGTTGGCGACCAAAACAGGTCTAATGGCTCCGGTATGCCTTTTGACGCCGAAACTATGCAGATGTTTTTGAAGCTGAAGCAGGTTCTTGACATGGCCAGGAACAACGACGACCCAAGAGAGAGGCTCCTTTTTGCCTTGAAACCCTATTTGAGTAACAAACGTCGGGATAAGGTGGATGAACTAACGAAAATGCTTAAAATGGCGCATATAATGGAAATAATGACAAAGCTGGAAAGTAGTGAAGATAATGAAAAGCCAACGTAACAAAGCTGTATTTCAAGATAAAGCATATATACGTGGAGGAAAAGTATCCCGCATTACTCCCCTTCATAACAATGCTTCCGGGCCATCCCGATGTGAGCAGCCTCAATTAGAGGCTCCTTGCAGTACAAACAGCAGTGCTTCAGGGCGTGAAAATTCCCGGCATGGCCTTGGAAAGTCATTTGACTTTTCGCGGATACTGGAGTTTCTGAAGAGTGAAGAGGTTATCCTACTTTTTGTACTTATACTTCTGATAATCGAGGGGTCGGATGACTTAATCCTTATTGTTGCTCTCGGGTACCTTGTATTCTTTTGCTAATAACCTGCTCAGCCTGATGATATTTGCTCGTGGTATTTCCTGACTCATTACATACAGTTCATGCTCCCTGCATGTAAATAATATTACCTGATGGCAGGCCGACATCTCTTTTATATATTCTGCAGCCATCTCAAGCCTCTCATCATCATATTGAGAAAGTACTTCATCAAGCATCAAGGGAATGATCTCTCGGTTGGCAGACAGCAAACCGGCCATGGTCAGTCTCAATGCAAGGTATATCTGGTCTGTTGTTCCGTCGCTGAGGAAGGGCGGAGTCACTACCTTTCCGTCCTGTAAGGATATTCTTATTTCGGAATCCTCAGGATTCACCCTGACATGTTTATAACGGCCGGTAAGTCGTTTGCATGCTTCACAGAATCTGGCTGACAGGTGCGGCTCGATACCTTCCTTTATCTCTCTGCCGGCTTCTTCAAGAGACTCAAGGGCTTTTCGAATACAGTATCCAAGTTCCTCAATCTCATTTTTACGCGACTGCAGTAGTAACAGTTCTTCTTCTACTGTAACAAGCTTTGATGTTTGCTCGGTAAGTATCCTTATCTCTGTTTCAAGTCCGTTTATTTTAACCTGCAGGTCTCTGTCTGATTCCATATCAAGCTGGCTCCTAATGAGACTGATTGATTCGGTAATCAGAGACCTTTTTTCTGCAATGAACGACATTTCTTTCTTCTTTTCAATATACTTGCTAATACTGTGCACCCCAGCAGTGTCAAGTATGTCAGAAAGCTCCTCCTGCAGCCTGGTCAGCTCTGCGTTCTTCTTCCGACCATACAAAAAAACAAGTAGACCGACAAGGAATGAAACCAGTCCGGCAATCCAAAGCTTGGGCGATACAACAGTCATCGCTGCTCCGGCAAAAACTACAGCTGCACACCCTGAGGTAAGAATGCTCCGGAATCTTACCAGGGTCGAGATTCTTTTCCCTATACTGGTCAAACTTTCAGCTACCTCATCATCAAAAATTGCAGTCCCAGCTGGTATAGCAGAATCTATTTCTTCCAGCTCTCTCATTTTCTGCTCAAGTTGATATTTGAGCCCCTGGGGATTAAAGGCTTGCGCGGCTATATCCTCAACTTGATTTTCACCAGTCAGCGGGAATGCAAACTCTTTCCCTTTACCGAGTTTGCATTCCCGCTCCCTGCATTCCTTAAGGGATATTTCAAGCTCCATTACCCTTCTAAGTCTGTTCTCCAGGTTGCTTTTTTCGGATTCCAGCCTTTTGATGGATTCCTGCACCTTGTTAAGTGGCTTTTCGGTAGTTCTTTCGGTTCCAACCTCATCCAAGAGCGTTTTCTCCAGAATCTCCTTTGCCCGGGCATACGAAGACCGTTCACTTCCCGTTTCCAGAATATTGGCAAGCTTCTCAATGAGAGCCTTGCCACCATCTACTCCAGGTCTTACTCCCAGCTGTTGAACAAAACAGGTTCTGGTAAACAGGTCGAAGTCCACCCCCAGATGCTCTTCGGCAAAGAGCGGTCCCATGCCCCTACTGTGGCTGAATGCATCGGTAACATCGTTTAATGCGGAGTCAAATACCTTTACCTCTCCGGTATTAAAATCTCTCCACACTCTGAATCCGCGTGAGTCATCAAGTTCATAATCCAATGCTCCCCCATACGTCCCTCCATACCAGGGCCTGAATCTTTCCTTGTCGGAAGGTAAACTGGATTTCCCTCTGCGCTGGCTGAAAAGCATTGCCTTGATAAAGGCTTGTATGGTTGATTTTCCTGACTCATTCGGCCCATAGATTATATTCAGCCCATCCTTCAGCTCCAGTTTCACATCCTTCAGGCCACCATATCCGGAAATCATCAATCTTTGAAACTTCATAGGGATGTAACTCTCCTTCCCTCCAGGGCACAAATACCAAAGTAGAGCGCCTTTCTCAATCTTTTCTTTTCGGCCTGGTCGTTCTCACTATTTATACTGGCCAGCATTTTTTTGACAAATAAAGCCTTAAGGTCATTACCCAGCGCCATATCTTCATAGTCATACTGGGGAAGAACCTCATACCTAATCATTACTGCAAATCCTTTTACAGCTTCCTCCACAATCTTCTTTGATACCTCAATATCTTCAATAACCTGGCTTTCTACCATGCCCTTCACGACTATTCTGTAGTAATTATTGTAATCCAACCTGGCATTTAAGGCTTCGAGAATATGTGACGCCATGGACTGCGAAGACTGACAGCCTGTAACATCAATATTAAGCGTTACATACTGCCTCTTATCTATAGGTTTAAATTCCAGATGTATTCCCTTCTTGGATACTTCTCCGATAACCACTCCATGCGGCCCGGGTTCGTCAAACCCTAAGGCAACCGGACTTCCTGGGTAGCATGCCTTGCCTTTCACAAGACTGCCGGTATACTTATGTATATGCCCAAGCGCAATATAATCCAAGCCTGAGCTTTCCAAATCTACAGATGAGATTCTATGATAACCCTGACCCCCGGACATGTTATTCAAATCACCATGGGTAACCAGGATATTAATCTTGCTTTCATCTTCAACTCTAAAGCCCTTCAGCTTTGAATCAAACATCAGAAAATCATTAAATCCCACACCATACACACACACGTTAAGGTGGTCAAGATAGATTCCTCTGACCTGGGTATCAAATATGTACACATTCTCAGCCCATTCATAAGAACAGTAATATGAGTTCTTTACATATGGGTCATGGTTACCGGGACTTATAAAAATGCTTATATGGGGGACAGAACTGAAGCACTCATTCAAAAATAGAATAGATGCCCTGGAAACATATTCATGCTCGAAGAGGTCGCCGGAGATGAATATGGCGTCTACCTCCTCATCTTCTGCTTTTTGAATCATCTTTTTAATTAGAAGCCTATGTTCAACTCTTCTCTCAGCAGCTGTGCCATCGAGGCAGGCAAGTGATGAGAAAGGAATATCAATATGAAGATCTGCTGTATGGAGGAACCTAAACCACTTCAAAAACACGCCCCCTTAGAATATCATTCGTGCTCTATACTATCTTCTCAATAACCTTTGTTCCAATAACCTTAACTACTGCTGTTACGGGAACGGCAAGTACAAGACCTAATATACCGAACAGGCTTCCTCCCAGAAGTACTACAAAGATAATCAGCAGTGGATGCATTCCTACCTTCTCGCTCATTATCCTCGGAGTAATAACAGCATTATCTATCTGCTGCACCACAACAAAAACTATGACTGCAAGCAAAGCCTTTAACGGCGAATCCAGAAAAGCAATTGCCACAGCCGGAACCGCCCCTATAAACGGACCAAAATACGGTATTATATTTGCAATTCCTCCTATCAACCCAAGGATAAACGCATATTTAACCCCTACAATGCTTAACCCTATTACCTCCAGTATTCCTATTACTGCCGCAATAGTCAGCTGTCCCTGAATAAATGAAGAAACAAGGACATTAATCTCACCTGCTGTTGACACTGCCGTTCCTCTCCAACGTCTGGGAACCAGAATCTCTGCCTTAGTCTTGAAATAATCAAGGTCCTTAAGTATATAAAACCCGATAATCATTCCAAGAATAATATTGAGCAGTAAAGAAAATACGCTGTTAATTGCGCCAAGTGAAGTCCTCAGAAAAGATAGGAACAACTGCTGTATTGATGCAAGGCTACCTTGTATCTGAGATATCACTATTTCTTTAACCTGTACAGGCAGGGTACTGTAGCTTATTGAGTTCTGAAAGCTATTGAACATTGCTTCATACTGCTGTGAATACTGGGGAATATTTGATATTAGCTCACTTATATTGGAGTAAACTACCGGTATGAAAAAAGTCAGGCATACTGCTGTTAATAATATGAACATCAGGTATATGATTACTATTGCCAGCCACCTGGGAATCCCTCTTCTTTGCAGAATCCCAACCAGAGGATTGAGAAGGTAGGCTACCAGCGCTCCAATTATAAAAGGAATAATGACATTCTCAAGCCTGTCCCTGTTAATATAGACCGCATAAACTACTGCTGAAAGCAGAAACAGGACAATCCAGAATACCGGACTCCTAAAGATATTTCTTTGCAATATGTATCACTCCATCCAATTATATTTAGGATTATTTTAATCACAAGAGACGGTTTCGTCAATTGCATCGGACTATAAACAGGATTCTTGGATTCAGGTGGAGTTTTTTGGCTAATAATTTCTTGTTATCTTTGATAACTTAGAAATCATTGTCCACCTTGTGTGCTCCATCTGAATCTTAGAAGCCGTTATCCAGGGACGTAGCGCCGCTTGTCTCCCACTTGAAGAAGAGGGGAGTCTTAGCGGCGGTAGTCATCGGATAAAATGAGGCAGAGGGCAACACCGTTGCCCTCTGCCTCATTTTATCCGAAACTAATCCACTCTTCTCCTTAAGGTCTGGCTTCTTTCTATTACCTCCATGTTTTCAAGAGCCTTGCCTGTACCGAGAGCAACGCTTGATACAGTGTCTTCAGCCAGGTATACGTCTATACCCGTCTTCTTATTGATAAGGCTATCAAGCCCATGAATCATACTGCCCCCACCTGTAAGCACAATACCTCTATCACTGATATCTGCAGCCAGTTCGGGTGGAGTTCTCTCCAGAACCGAGTGGACAGCTTCAACAACAGCCGTTGCAGGTTCCTCAAGGGCTTCAAGCATTTCGTTGGACGATACGCTTATTGTCTTGGGAAGTCCCGAGACCAGATTCCTGCCTCTTATCTCCATGGTAATTTCCTGGACCCGTGGGTACACACACCCTATATTTATCTTTAAGTCTTCAGCCGTTCTTTCACCAATCATAATATTGTGTTTTTTTCTCATATATCTTACAATTGCTTCGTCAAACTTGTCTCCTGCAACCTTGATTGAAGAGCTTACAACTGTTCCACCAAGTGAGATAACCGCAACATCGGTGGTTCCTCCACCTATGTCGACCACCATACACCCGCAGGCTTTGGCTATATCCACTCCAGCCCCTATTGCAGCAGCAATAGGTTCTTCAATCAGATGTACCCTTCTTGCTCCTGCTTGTTCAGCGGCATCTACAACAGCTTTTTTCTCAACCTCGGTAACGCCGCTGGGAACACAGACAATAATTCTCGGTTTAAATATCCTCTTCCCACATACCTTGTTTATGAAGTATTTAAGCATTCTCTCGGTAACATCGTAGTCAGATATGACTCCGTCTCTCAACGGCCTGATGGCTACAATGTTCCCAGGTGTCCTTCCAAGCATTCTTCTGGCTTCTTCACCTACAGCCATCAGCTTGTTTGAGTTTTTGTCAATAGCCACTACAGACGGTTCTCTCAAGACAATTCCTTTGCCCCTTACATAGACCAGCACAGTAGCAGTCCCTAGATCAATACCTATATCTTGTCCAAATCCAAACAATTCCCTCATCTTCCTCCCACTTTTAATACATTGAATTCTTCCACATTTCATATAAATTATATATTATTAAATGACAATGTTCAAACTATTTTTAATTTTACCCAACTCCTTTAAGGTAGGGGGACGCGACAGTCTGGAGGCTGGATACTGGATACTGGAATTTTAGTAATTCTTTGAAGAACTACTCAAATCCAGCATCTAGTCACTATCCTCTATCTTTTTTCTAGCAGGTACTTCCCCCTTTGATTAAGGAAAATGAATTAACTTGCGAATAAGTTAATGATTATAAAAAAGAACCGGCTTGTGCCGGCTTTCACATTATCAATACACTATTATTTCATCCCGGGTTGTTTGCTGTACTGTATTTAAGTTTCGTAGCCTGCCCTCCTCTGATATGTCTTTCAGCCTTATTCTCTTCAAGCACTGTTCTGGCCTGGCTTGCCAGAGTTGAATTTATCTTGATCAGTCTCTCTGTAACATCCTTATGTACTGTTGATTTGCTGATTCCAAATTTTTTGGCCGCAGCCCTTACAGTGGATTTATTATTGATTATATATTCAGCCAGCTCTATTGCCCTTTCTTCAATATAACTTTTCACAACCCCAAGACCCCCTTAAATGTCATGCTCAGTAAATATATATTCCGTACTGGTGGTATATAGAACAAAATTGAAATGCCATACTTCAACCCCACATCTTTATATAACAAAAAAGCCGGTTTTCACCGGCTGTCCTTGCACCTTTTACTAAGACTGGGGGAGTTGAGTCGTGGGGTCCACGTTGCTGCCATCCTTCAATACCTCAAAATGCAGATGTGGCCCATCCTCACATTCAAAACCTGCCGTATCACCAACTCCGCTTATTACAGTGCCCTGCTTGACCATCTGACCTGGTTTCACCATATCGGTTGTTGACAGATTTGAATAAATCGTCTCCCATCCACCTTCATGTTCCAGGATAATGGTAATGCCATATCCAGGGTCTCTTTTTATACTTTTCACTTTACCGTCTGCAGCTGCTTTTACCGGTGAACCCTTATCACTTGAGATATCAATACCGGAGTGCGTAGTCCACTGCTGGAGGGTTTCTGAGAACACCAGCTTGTCTGCAGCATACTCGTTTATTATTTTTCCGTATACGGGGTAAACCGGTTTAAAAGGTCTGACTTCTGTAATAACCTGCTCCTGGGGCTTATCCTCCTTGGATTCCGGCACAGCCTTTTCTGGATCCATGTCTGCTTCTGAAGTTCTTGTCTCTGGGCTTGTATTGGTTCTGGCAGACTCAGGCTCACTCTCCAGGGTTTGATTTTTTTCATTCATCTCTGGCTCAGTATCTTCGGCATTCTCTTTAACCGGCTCGGTTACAGGACTGTCTTCACTCCAGGCATGGCTATCCTCCTGCATCTCCGGCTCAATATCAGCTTGAATACCTGTACCGTCTCTTACATTATTCTCATCCAGCACATAATCTGAGCCGATATTCCTGTAATCCCTTATGGATACAATAGCAGCAGTGGCTCCGATTACCGTAATACATAACAATATGACTATGTAAAAACCTTTCTTATCAATGAAGTCTCCAAACTTTGAACCTGCATTCTTAAACTTGATAAACAATTTTCTGTCTCTCATTCTGATTTCACCTCCGTAATAATATTGTTGCCATAGTTGGAATTTTTATACGGGGTTCAGAACGACAGTGAGACAAAAAAATAACAGCCTATGCCTTTGTGGACATAAGCTGCTGCTTTTGTATATCGGTTAGTTCACCTGTATTTTCTTATCATCCTTGCATCTTATTAGTTCAACCGCCTTTGTCAGTACATCTGTGTAACTATAGGTTACTCTTCTGGTTGTAGGTTCACTGTCATTGTCAAGCTTAACTACGAAGATATTGGAATAGGTATTCTCAATTACTCCTTCTTTAACAAAGGACTTCTTTCTTCCGCCATTGGCAATCAACTGTACCCTCTCTCCAATACAGGTGTCAATATCTTGCTTTATACGGGATAGGCTACCTTTTTCAATCATTAAATCACCTCATCCTCAGTTTTCTGGTATTATAACACAAGAATTAATAATTGTCAAAAAATATCGTAAATTCAGCCTATCTGGAGAGTTATATCATATTTTTTGGGGCACAAGTTTACCCAGCACAGCCGTTGGACCATACTCCAATATTCCATCGGTTACATCGGCTTCTCCCACCACTCCCGCAGCCTTATACTCATCATCAAGAATCACTATCAAGCAATAACTCCCTGCATTAAACTCTTTTGCCAGCTCAATGAGTGACATTGATCTATGAGCTGTAATTACTCTGGATTTATAAATACATCTGCTTTTCATACAGTCTTTCTTATGTAGTAAATCGGTAATAGATTTGGATTTTATCCAGCCTATATTTTTAAAAGAGTATACAAGGATAAAGATACATACAAGGAGGAATGAAATGTTACCAGTATACCATATAATAAATATAGAGGGAACTATCGCTGCTAGTATGGTTATTTTTGAGGTTTCAACGCACAGGTTAACCGATTTGAAATAACTGACTTTATATCTGAGCACCAGTTCCAGTATCCTGCCGCCATCCAGCGGAAAAATAGGAAGCATATTCAGGCACGCCAGAAATAGGTTCACCACCACTATCCTGCTAACCACCCCGATGTCGACTGAAAAAATAGGGCCAATAGTAAGCGAGAGTAAAGCAATCAGAGTATTGGACGCTGCGCCCGCGGCATATAACAGCATCTCTTTTGAAAAGGAAAGTGCACTTGATACAATAATTCCCGCTGACATACCAACCGGATTGATTTCAATGGTCTCGGTTTTTAGTCTGAATAATCTTGCAGCAGCAATGTGCGCAAGCTCATGCATAAACGCAAATATAAAAACAAAAAAATAATTTGCCAGCTGTCCTGCAATTAAAGCTACTAAAAAAACAGGTACCGTAAATTGGTTTACCGTTATTGTCAAACCAAACAGCTTAAGTTTCATACATTATCCCTGTCAACTCCCAATAGACTCAGACTTCTTCAAACTGCCGGCTTATTGGTACTGTGGAAGAAGATGAGAGGGGTCAACCGGCCTCCCATCTCTCCAAACCTCAAAGTGCAAGTGAGCCCCAAGCGACATACCAGTATTACCTACCTCGGCAATAGTCTGACCTCTGGAGACCTTCTGTCCACTCTTGACATTCAGTCTGTGGCAGTGGGCATAAACTGTAGTCACATCGGTTCCACTTTTTATTCTGACAAAGTTGCCGAATGATGTTCCTCTGCGGGCCTCAATGACCTCACCGGAGATTGCCGCGCGTATAGGCGTTCCCTGATTAGCTTTTATGTCTATGCCGGGATGAAACTCTTCCTTCTTGGTTATTGGATTAATTCTTAGTCCGAATTCTGAGGAAACTGGTCCGTTAACCGGTATTGCAGCTTGAAACTCTGACTTGATGGCTTCGGCATCCATTATGGATGAGTTTATACTGCTTACAACCGGCTTAAGCGTTTCACCGCCTGAAGCTTTCTCATCACTGCCTCCGCCATTGCTCCCCTCTGCTGATGCCTCTGAAGGATTACCGGTCTTCTCGTCCTGTTTTCCGGGACTTTGGGGAACAGTCCCGTTTTTGAACAGGGAGGGAAAAATGCTTTTTACTAGACTTACAGCCTGAACTTCCAGGTTGTTCATGTTCTTATATACCCAGCTATAGTCGAGGTTACTATTAAGAAAGGAATTGGTTCTTTCAGCAAACATCTTGGCAAAAGGTGTATCCAGATTTTTTATACTCAGAATACAAAGCAGTATCAGCCCACTCACCATAAGCTGACGCAGAATCTTTCTTAAAATTTTATAATTATATACGGGTTTAACCTTCTTACGCTGATGGCTGACCGAATTTCTTCTGGATGCTGTTCTTCTCATAGTTTCTTCCATGTATACACCCCCCGGTTATTACATTTATATTTTGTGTAAACCGGAATTATTACAGTGTCAACTTAATAAGTGTACCCATTTGCCTGTGAATAGCAGCAGCCGGGAATGGTTATGATAATGGAAGAACCAACCTACCATTTAAAGAGGAGGCGAATATATGGACAGGAAAATCGCAATTGAACCCAATCTCTCACCAATCAGAGATTACCTCACAGACAGAGGCTTCCAGGTGGAAGACATCAGATATGGTGCAGAGTCACGTAGATTTAATCCTGATGAATATGCAGCTATCATAATAACTGGTCAGGATAGAAACTTCATGGGAATGAATGATATAAAAACAAAGGCTCCGGTTATAGATGCCTCGGGCCTGACGCCGCAAGATGTATTTTCAAAGCTGGAGAATATGGTAGATTAAACATAGACATGATAATAGACGCAGAAACTGCTTCTGCGTCTATAACTTTTCCTGGCCCTCCGGATTTACTATACCTCTCCACTGGAAGTCCCCTCTTTCCAACCCCTTTATCAGAACCTCAGCAGTTGCCAAATTAGTAGCAAGGGGAATATCATGCACATCACACAGCCTCAATAGCGCCGAAACATCAGGCTCATGCGGCATGGCAGTCAGCGGATCCCTGAAGAATACAAGCAAGTCCATCTCATTATAAGCTATCTTGGAACCAATCTGCTGATCACCACCAAGTGGGCCAGATAGGAAGCAGTGAACGTTAAGTCCAGCAGACTCGCTAATAAGCCTTCCTGTTGTCCCTGTAGCAAAAAGGTTATGTTCGGTCAGGATATATTTATATGCAATACAGAACCTCACCATCTGTTCCTTTTTCTTATCATGAGCTACCAGCGCAATATTCATATATCATCCCCCTCATTTTGTATTTTCAGTTCTGTAGGCAAGCACGGGACGATTCTTGCTTGCCTTTATTTCTTGGCTTTCCCTGCTACACCCATTACCAGACCTATGCCTATCATATTAGTAAGAAATGAACTTCCACCGTAGCTGATAAAGGGAAGCGGAATACCTGTTACAGGCACCATTCCAATAGTCATACCTATATTGACAAGAACATGTACCCCTATCATCGCAGTAACACCTATCACTATGAGCGTTCCATAAAAATCGCTTGCATTCTTTGCAATGTGAACAAGCCTCAGAAGCAGTAGTACGAAAAGTGACACAACTATGGTACAGAAAATAAAACCTAACTCTTCACCAATTACCGAGAATATAAAGTCGGTAGTTTTAGCCGGAATATTTCCGAGCTGGGTCTGCGTACCCTTGAAAAGTCCCATACCGTTAAGCTGGCCTGACCCAATAGCCAGTTTTGACTGTAGAACGTTATAGCCGCTCCCGAGGGGATCAAGAGTCGGGTCAAAGAAAACTCTTATTCTTTTAGCCTGGTATTCACTGAAAAATAGATTGTGACCATTAAGTATAAAATACCTGAGCACTCCTAGACTAAGGATTCCGGCCACTGCTACCGTTCCAATATACTTGAAACTCATATTTGCCACAAATGCCATTGCACCTAGAATTGCGACAGCAACCATTGCAGTTCCGAAGTCGGGCTGGATTAATATAAGCGATACCGGCAGTCCGGCATGAAGCAAGAGCATAATCATATTTTTAGGTTTATTTATACCTTCGGGGTCCTTTGAAACTACCTTATCAATGTGTTTGGCCAGTGAAATAATCAGAACTATTTTGGCAAGCTCTCCGGGCTGTATTGAGAAAAAGCCAAAATCAAACCAGCTTCGTGCCCCGTTTATTTCAGGCGTAAAGAGTACTATAATCAGTGAAATAATAATTCCTAAATAGAACCAGAAACTGTACACACCCAGAGCTTCATAATCAATTGTGGAAACCACTATCATAATAATCAGGCTCACTGCAATCCAGATTATCTGCTTTTGAACATCTCCCATATTCCCTGTAGAAAAAGCCTGCGTAGCGCTTGAAAGAGCCAGTACACCTACTGACATCAGGAGGAAGACCAGGAGAAGAACAATATAATCAAATTTCCTATGAATTTTGCTGCTAAACATGGCATCACCATAAAGCAATGCCCGGTGCTTCACCTAAGACTACTACCGGGCAGGATTTTTATTATGAGATTGGTAAATATTTTTATTTCCCTACACCCTTAACATTTCTAATGGGTATGTTGGCAATGAGAGCTGGAACCACTCTATTTCCTTCATCGCTCTTTGTTCTGGTAAGTTGGATATCAAGTGTATTCTCATCTATATCCATATAGTTCTGAATTACCTTGATTATTTCTCCCTTAATCATTTCGAGAAATTGTGGAGATACATTAGCTCTATCATGCACCAGGACAAGTTTTAAACGTTCTCTTGCCACATCCTTGGAGCCCTTATTTCTGGTAAAAAACTTCAATAAATCTAACATCTCTACTCTCCTCTCAAGTTGTCCTTAATCCAAAGAGTTTCTTTAATTTGAACACGAAGCCTTGTTCAGCCATCAGAGGCACAATCGGTATATTCTCCCCGATAATCCTTGATGTTATCTCCCTGTAAGCCTGTCCAGCTGCCGATTTGGAATCGGTAACCGCAGGTTCGCCCCTGTTGGTGGAAATTACAATTTTCTCATCATCAGGTACTACTCCTATAAGGTCTATAGCTAGAATATCCAGTATATCATCAATGCTCATCATATCGCCGCGTCTGACCATATCAACCCTTACCCTGTTGATGAGCAGTCTGGGGTTCCTTACCTCATTAGCTTCAAGAAGCCCAATTATCCTGTCTGCATCTCTGACTGCCGAAACCTCTGGAGTTGTAACAACGATAGCCTTATCAGCCCCAGCAATGGCATTTTTGAATCCCTGTTCTATACCAGCTGGACAGTCAACTACAATGTAGTCAAACTCCTCTTTAAGTTCACTGCAGAGCTTCTGCATCTGTTCCGGACTAATCGCTGACTTGTCCCTTGTCTGCGCAGCAGGAAGCAGGAACAATCCTTCATACCGCTTGTCCTTGATTAATGCCTGTTTTATTCTGCATACGCCTTCCACGACATCAACCAAGTCATAGACAATCCTGTTTTCCAGGCCCATAACTACATCAAGATTTCTCAGTCCGATATCTGTATCTATGAGAACTACCTTCTTTTCTCTAAGCGCAAGTCCTGTTCCAATGTTTGCGGTAGTAGTAGTTTTTCCAACTCCTCCCTTACCGGACGTGATAACTATTACCTCACCCATTACCTTTCCCCCTAAATTGGTTGTGTAAATATATTTATGGCTTGCAGTTGTAACCACCAGTGGTTTCAACCGTTAATCATTGGTTAGCTACAATATATAATATATTCTCATCACACTCTTGTCAAATTATTTCTGGTTATCATTTGTTCGGCAAGTAGTATTCAATATATACCATGTCATCCTTTATATAAGCTATCTCCGGCATAGCAGAACGTGTAACCTTCTCCTCAGGTGGCCGTGTGATTACGTCTGCAATCCTCAACTGAGTCGGGTTAAGACTGAATGCCACCACCACAGCATCCTTATTGCCGGTTGCCCCGGCATGAACAATACCCCTCAAGGTCCCCATAACTATGACATTGCCTGAAGCAACGATTTCACTCCCTGGATTGGCATCTCCTATGACCACAATATTTCCGTGATACTTGATTAACTGCCCTGACCTTAGAGTGCCCCTGTAGTACTTAGTCATGCCCTCATCAATTCCGTAGAAGTACCCTTTTATCGGCGTCTCAGTAACCTTCGCCGGCTTATCCTTGTCTTTATCCTCGTGCCTGCTTACGTCAAGGCCAACTGTATCTTTTATTTTTCGGGCAACTATATTGAACTCATCCTCAGTAAGCTCCCTTCCCTTTACCTTCACCGGGTAGTTTATCCCCTTAAGGAAGTTCACTGAAGCCTGAAGCTTACTGCCGAGTTCGTCTATCAGCAGGTTAAAATCCTGCTCGGGATTGAGCATAATAATTAGGGCGTCTTTCATACCTTTAAAAGTAACATTTCCTGATTCCATTGAAGCATGCCTCCATATTCTGACTCGAATTGTACAGAAATTACCACAACTAATTATATCAGTTGTCCAAGAGTTTTCAAATACCTTTTCATTAATCCGGCAAAAGGGAAAATGCGTTAGCCGGCGAATATGCTGCGGAGGAAGCTAAATGCCATCGGGCATTCCGGACTCATCCTGCGAGGGCGGCTGACTCTCTTGTTCCTGCTCCGGCGTTATTTCCTCCCGCTCCGGCATCGTTTCTTCCTGCCCGTCAGGCTCTTCTTCATACTGCCCGGTTTCAGGCCCGCCGGTATCTTCTCTTCCTTCGCTGTCATCTGGTTCGGTCTGCTCATCGATATTATCCGCCTCTGTCTGCCCGACTTCATCATTCTGGGGTTCCTGAGGACTTTGGGTATTCCCCCCCGGGACAGCATCGCCGGTATTCCCGCTTTCCTCCCCGGCATCCTCTTCTTCCTCATGCTGATACAACCCGAAATACTGGGCGAAAATATCCCTGGCCACAGGCGCTGTATACGAACCGTGTCCACCGTGCTCAATTATTACTGCCACCGCAATCTCAGGATTGTCAAACGGCGCAAAACCAACAAACCATGCATTATCCGATTTTGCCTTACCGTTCTTGTGGCGTCCGGGTACCTGAACCGTTCCGGTCTTACCCCCTACCGAAACAGGAAAGTTAACAAAGGTTCCATATGCAGTTCCTCCCGCATCACCGGTAACTGATCTCATACCTTCCAAAACCGCACTAAGGTTTTCTTTGTCAAGTTTAAGTGCTTCAGGAGGTTTATCACCTTGAATCCCCAGTTTACTTTTCAGCAATTCAAGTATTTTTTCTTTATCTATGGGCTGGCCCTGCCATGTACTGGAGTCAATGACAAGGTGCGGTCTATTCCTAACCGTACCGTTTGTAAGTGAGGCAATATAATTGGCCATTTGAATGGGGGTAAACGAGTAGTCCGACTGTCCTATAGCTGCAGCCAGCGTGTCTCCGGGATACCATCTCTTCCCAATGGTCTCCCTGTAAGCAGGTCCTGCAAGTATACCTTCCTTCTCCCCTGGAAGTTCTACACCCGTTCTCCTCCCCAGCCCAAACATCCTCGCATACCTGTTCAGGTTTTCGACACCGCTTCTGTAACCCATCTCGTAAAAGAAATAGTTGCATGACACCTTTATGGCTTCAGTTACATCTACATGTCCATGGGTTCTATGACCCCTTCCCCATATCCAGCACTTGGGTTGATAGTCATTGTATCTTTTGTACACACCTTCATCCCGTATGCGCTCCTTGAGCCCAACCTTTCTTTCCTGCAGGGCAGTAACTGCCGGAACCATTTTGAAGGTTGACCCAGGAGAGTAGAGCCCGGCTATGGCCCTGTTAAACATGGGATTCTGTTCATCCTCCCTGAGTTTATTCCAATTTTCAAGTGAAATACCTCTTACAAACAATGACGGGTCATATGATGGGTAATTTGCCAAAGCCAGAACCTCTCCGGTCTTTATATCTATAGCAACCACCGAGCCTGACTTTGCATCCTCGAATTTATCCTTGAATCCCCCGCTGTTAATACTGTTTATTGTGTCCTCAAGCGCTTTTTCTGCAACCTCCTGGAGCTTCAGGTCAATAGTCAGGTATATATTGTTTCCGGGCTCAGGTTCAATTGCCCCGATTTCCCCGGTCAATCTTCCCATTGTATCCATTTCTACCCTCTTTAACCCGTTCTTGCCACGCAGCAGTTCCTCAAATACATATTCAACTCCGTCTTTACCGATAACATCGTTAAGTTTATATCCTTTATCTTTTCTCTCCTTAAGCTCCCTCTCATTTATCTTTCCAATATATCCGATAATATGGGAAGCAAGTTTGCCGTTAGGGTAATGTCGCACAGGCTGGACTGCTATGCTTACACCTGGAAATTCTAGATGCCTTTCCTCCAGCTCGGCAACAGTTTCTCTGGAGACATCCACCGCAATCTCAACCGGGTCAAATTGGCTGCGCGGCTGTATCTTCATTTCGTGTCTTACAGCTGCAACCTTCCTGGTCTGTTCAGCGGTATACTCATCTGGAATATCATAATAATTCTTGATATGGTCAAAAAGCTCTCGGTCTGCTATATCAGCCTCTTTCACACCATACAGTTTCTTGAACCTGTCAATTTTTAATTTATCCGACTCACTGTCATGCCTGAATTCCAGCTTAACGGGTTCTGCAGTCAGTGGGAAGCTGTCCTTAAAACTGTCTCCATTTTTTTCGAGTACTTCTATCAATGCCAGGATGGTCCGGTTAAGTTCCTCTTCCTTAATAGGGGTCTTAACCATTTGTATGTTAAACGCCTCCCTGTTTGTAGCAAGACTCAAACCATTTCTGTCAAATATTTCACCCCTGGGTGCCTGTATATATGATTCCCTGAAAAGACGGCTCTGCGAAATTTCTCTGTACTCCTCTCCCTTTACTATCTGAAGGTCGAGAAGTTTAAAAATCATAGCAATTCCCATCAATAATATTAAGGTATTTAATATTGCATATCTAAGATTCAGATTATTCTTTGGTTCCATAACCCACGGCCCCCCGGAAAGGATTAAATGCCGACTTTAAGTAATTCCAAATCAGCAAGACTTCATTTCCAATAGTCTTAGTATTTCCTTGCATTTTTTATATACTGCCTGGTCCACTCATATATCACCATAACTAACGGGAAAACTATTAATACTGCTGCTGAATTGTAGACTGCCTCGGGAATAATTATGTTTCTGAAAGCATCAATAGTGATGGTCTGTCCAAATGTAAGCAATATTGCGAGGTATAAAACCGTTTCATAGGCTATAGTGGCTATAAACACGAACATCATACCTACCAACAGGTTGTCCTTGACAAATCTCCTGTTCAAAGCACCCACCGACAAACCAAGGTACGTGCCCATCAAAGTATAACCGCCAATGGAATTGGCTATCACAACGTCCTGAATAAATCCTGCAATTAATCCTATTACCGCTCCTTCAACACGTCCACCGAGCAGTGCAAAACACGTAATCATTATAATAAACAGGTTCGGTTTCACTCCGAGTATTTCAGCATAGCTCAGGATATTTGTCTGAATAACGGCGGCAAAAAGGAATACCACTCCTATGGTTATATACCTCACCATTAGCCTCCCTGAATATAATTGCATTCCGACCATAGACAAACACTCAAATGAATTCCGGCTTACTTCCTTTTCAATACTATAACCTGCTCCAGCCTCTTGAAATCAACACCAGGCTGCACAACTGCACTGCGCATCAACTGAGGTTTGTCATTGTCAACATTTACTACTTCTCCAATAATAATGCCTGGCGGGAAGATTCCACCCATACCTGATGTCTCAACTGTATCTCCCCTGGCAATCTCAATACCAACCGGAATATAAACAAGCTTGACCATTCCACTATCTTTCAGAGTCAGGTCTCCCCTCACTCCAACAAGGTCCCTGGATTCTGCAAGTCTTGCACTTGCGTAGCTCCCACTATCAATTATTGCCATAACCGTTGCCGAATTAGGATTCGCAGAAACGGTTTGCCCAACAAGCCCCTTCGGGGTAATCACCGTCATCCCGGCACCTATTCCGTCCCTGGTTCCTTTATCTATAGTAAAAAGGTTAAACCAGTTTCCAGCTTCCTTTGCTATTATCCTGCACGTAACCTCCTGGTAGTTTTCAAACCTCCCTTTGAGCCCCAATGCATCTCTGAGCCATTTATTCTCATGTTCCAGGGCCAAAAGTCTGCGGTTCTCCTCCTCCAGACGTGCTATCTGCTCATGCAGGGTCTTGTTTTCCAGACTCAATTTATGCGCATCATTAAAATAAGTCAGCGCATTCTGTGTATTGTAGGTCAGATATGCGAGACCTTTTTGCAAAGGTACATATACATAACTTAACGCCTTTTCATGAATCATCAGGTTATCTCTTGGTCTTGAAGTGATAGACAGCGCACCAAGGCTGAATACAGTTACAACAATCAGCCAGAAGAACTTATTTCTGACCAGACGGGCTATCAATTTTGTGACCCCCTTTTATCTAAGTTTTCTCGGAGAGATCAACACCCTTCTAAGCGCTTCATTCTCAATACCCTCCAGAACCTTACCTGCTCCAAGCGCAACACAGTCAAGAGGAGATTCGGCAATATTCACAGGCATACCTGTTTCCTCCTTAATCAGCTTGTCCAAGCCATCCAGAAGCGCACCGCCGCCTGTAAGCATAATTCCCCTATCCATTATATCAGATGCAAGCTCCGGAGGGGTTTTCTCAAGGGTTACCTTTATTGCATCCACTATCGCACTCACGGGTTCACTTAGAGCTTCCTGTATTTCGCTGGAAGAGACCTCAATATTTTTGGGCAGGCCTGTAAGCAGGTCTCTGCCTCTAATCTGCATTTTTTCTTCCTTCATCTTGGGATATGCTGAACCTATGTTGATTTTTATCTGTTCAGCCGTTCTCTCACCAATCATTAAATTATATTCTCTTTTGATATAGTTTACAATAGCCTCATCCAGCTCATCTCCGGCTATTCTGAGGGACTTACTGGTAACAATACCTCCGAGAGAGATAACAGCTACCTCGCTGGTGCCTCCCCCGATATCCACTACCATACTACCGGCTGGCTCCTCTATAGGAAGTTGTGCCCCAATAGCTGCCGCCATAGGTTCTTCCATAAGATAGGCCTCTTTCGCCCCTGCCGAATAGGTGGCCTCCTCAACCGCCCTTTTCTCAACCTCTGTAACACCTGACGGCACACAGACCACTACCCTGGGCTTGGAAATAATGCTTGCATGAGACACCTTGCGTATGAAGTGCCTGAGCATTGCCTGGGTAACATCAAAATCAGCAATAACACCATCCTTCAAGGGCCTTACTGCAATGATATTGCCCGGTGTACGTCCAATCATGTCTTTGGCAGACTGTCCAACAGCCAGAACCTCCATATTGGACTTATTGATTGCCACAACCGAGGGTTCCCTGACCAGAATGCCCCTGCCCTTTACATGTACGAGTGTATTGGCAGTCCCCAAATCTATGCCAATGTCCCTAGAAAATATCCCCATTAATTATTTTCCCCTTTCAATATATGAATACACATCAGAACAGCCCATCCTCCTTGAGGCTGGAATAAGTACCTCCACCAATTACTATATGGTCAAGAACCTTAATTCCCATAATTTCTCCCGCTTCGGCAGCCCTTCTTGTAAGCATAACGTCATCTTTGCTTGGAGTAGGGTCACCGCTGGGATGATTATGTACAAGTATGATAGATGCTGCTCCAGTTCTCACCGGTTCTTTAAAGATTTCCCTTGCCTGAACATATGAGGTATTTAGCCCCCCTACAGCAATTGTACATACTTTGGTAACATAATTTTTTGTATTGAGCAAGAGTATCCTGAATTCTTCCTGTCCCAGACACCTCATTTCTTCCATAAGATACCGGGAGACATCGTCAGGAGACTTGATTACAACTCCGGCACCCCTTCTTGTGGAAGATATCCGCTTCGACAATTCAGCCAGAGCTTTCAGCTGAATGGCTTTAACCTTCCCTATTCCCTTTACCCCTGTTAGTTCCTCGAGAGAAATATGATTTAAAAACGCCGGCCCTATGCCTTCCTCGTCCTTCTTCAGGAGTCTCTTGGCTACATCAATTGATGTTTCACTCCTCGTTCCCGTCTTAATAATTATTGCCAACAGTTCGGCATTTGATAACATATGAGCGCCGAATTTCTCCAACCTTTCATATGGGCGCTCATCCTCAGGCAAATCTTTTACCCGAAGTCTATCCTCAATTCCTCCCCGCATTGAAGCCATGTCCGTCTCCTTTACATCTTCTTCCGGTCGGTCTGCCGTATCACGCAAGCACTTCCACACCAAATTCCCTCAGTACTGCGTAGAGTCTTGAAACCGGCAGTCCCACAACATTAAAGTAACAGCCGTTAATTCTTTCTACAAACAAGGCTCCCTTGCCCTGGATACCATAGGCACCGGCCTTATCCATTGGCTCACCGGTATTTATATATGCCCATATCTCCCTTTCTGAGACAGGCCTGAATATAACCTCTGTTTTTTCATGGGAAACCAGCTTTTTATTGTGCAGTATGTCAACAACAGCAATACCGGTAAGAACAGTATGGGTTCTCCCCGACAAAAGATTCAGCATATCAAATGCCTCTTCCTCATTAACAGGTTTTCCAAGTATACCTCTTTCACTTGCAACAACAGTATCTGCCCCAATAACTAAAGACCCGGGAATTACTTTCCGGGCAACATCTTCGGCCTTCATCAGCGCCAGTTGTTCTACCAACCGGCAGATATCTTCCTGTGGTTCTATTATCTCCTCAACATCACTGGGAAACACCTTGAATGTCAGACCAATCTGTTCAAGTATTTGCTTCCTTC
The DNA here is from genome assembly GCA_041687355.1 of Clostridia bacterium. GTDB lineage: Bacteria > Bacillota > Clostridia > Acetivibrionales > UBA4821 > JAWLCD01. Next base: position 65,194 of record JAWLCD010000002.1, read on the forward strand.
TTGGAGAGCCAGATGCCAGAATAATTTCCCTCATAGGTTGTCCTCTAAATTTTCCTGTATGTAAGTATTGCTGCAAGTATACCTACTGCACTGGCGATATTGACTTTAAGTAAAAAGCCGAAATGGAGTTTAAGCAAACCAAGGTCCAGCTTGAATGGCTCTTCGATCCCCAACTGAAACCCTCTTTTCAGGACTTCAAAATCCCTATTACTCCCAAGGTAATCGCCCAACACTCCGCCTATTACAAATCCAGCTACGAGTAGTACTATCAAGATTAAGGGATTCTTCTCTTTATAGACCATCTGGTACTCCCCCTGAGTGCTAATTTAACTTATCCCTATTATACCTTTATAGTTGTTTCATTTCAATAAAATATTTGTCCCGAAAACAGGCAGAACTGCCGGCTGGAGCATTCCTTCCCCGGTCCGACAGTTCATCATCCATACTAGTGCCTCAGCTTTTCCTTTACTGCAGGAATGGTATTGCTGACTGTGTCAATCAATCTGCTCATTTCCGGCACACTTAGCTGTTCGGGTTCTTTTTCCCCCAATCCCGACTGCTCAACAATCATCAACAGTGTTCTCCTGTCTTCCGGGTCCAGACCGGCATTCTTAATTTTGCTTTTCAGGTATGCCAGCTGTTTTTCAGATGCCTTTTTTACACCCGCTCCTTCATTCCTGACTCCTTGTCTCTCCGAAATCTTCCTATCCACTTCATTAAATTCCTCCTCCAGCAATCTTGCCTCACCTGGGTACAGCCAGTCATTCTCACCCATAAGCTTTCTGATGACCCTGTCGCAAGCACCTGTAATGGTCTTTTCCAACCCGAACTCCTTGTCTTCAATAATAGCCTTGCCAATCTCAAACTTCTCCCAATCGCTCAGAGTTAAATCCGGCTCCTGCCTGACTACCGGTTTCCTGTTGTTATAAATAGTCCTGCCGCGTTCATCCCTTTCCTTATTCTTCTCTTCAATTTTAGCAGCAGCATATTTCTGGTATCGATTGTAAAAATCAATCTGCTTACCATCTATCATCGATTGTCGGTTTTCGAGGATTATTCCCTTGACTTTGACAATATATGTTGGAAGTTCAATATTGCCTATACCCGGGAACTCAACATTTTCTGATTTCAAGGTCTTGATTTCAATGTCCTCAATGGATATACCCTTCTCCCGGGCTTTTTTGAACAAACCTTCAGCCTTGAACCTGAGTTCTCCTCTCACGCCCTTGTAAAAGTCCTTGGTAGTATCGTAAACAATCTCAAACGGCTTATCCACTTCCTCGACTGTTTCTTGTATATCCTCAAAATTATTTGTTTCCTTTTCCTGCATTATACTCACCTCTCTTATTTAACTTGTACCTTCGGGTAGCCCTATCCTGCTTTAGATTATAGGGGAAATGAATTAACTGGCGAATAAGTTAATGTAGAAATCCAAATGCCATCGGGTAGCCCAGGGCATACGGCTGGGACTTGTGCCCAGCCAAAGCCCGGGCCTACAATTATGCTCAAATTTCAGGAAGAATTGACAGGACGTCAATTCTAGGAATTATTGAGCCACGATGGCGAATTAATTCCGGTCTGAAATTTAGTATAACAAACTTCTAGTTTATCTTGATTTCGTAGTCCTTATAAGCGGTTAATTTATTTTCCCTGAATACTAGTAAATGCTGCAAGACTCAAACTCTCTTGTTTAATATTTTTTCTCTTTTGTCGAAATTAATAATAAGAACACAATTTTTCATCATAATATTTTCTTGCAATCGAAACATATTATGTCTACAATGCATATAATAGTCATATACATGTATGGAAACAAATATATAAATACTATGCATTCCAATATTTAGTGATTATTAGAATAAAACCAAGACTATTTGAGAATTTTATAATAAACCTAGTTTTATTAAACAGAAAAACCATTTTTTAATGCTTTTCAATAAATTTTAATAAATATATAATGTAGTTGTACAACATATATTATTAAGATTGGTGATTGTTATGAAAATAGAAAAGGTAAGCGAAAATAAAATAAAGGTCACCCTTTCGGTATCCGACCTTAAGGAACGCAACATCGACTTTGGTTCGCTGTCCTACAACTCCCCTCAGGCTCAGGAATTATTCTGGGATATGATGCATCAGGCCGAGATTGAATACGGCTTCTCCGCATCCAATGCCCAGCTCTTCATCGAAGCTACCCCGGGGTCGGGTGAAAATCTGGTTATAACAGTGACCAGAGTGGAGGAAGATGAAGACTTCGAGTCAATTCATAAATATATAAAGAACAGGTTCAGAAAATCTGAACTTAGAACCAGGAAGAAGGCCAGAAAGATTTCATCCGGAGTTCTGGTTTACTCATTTGACGAGTTTGAAGACCTGTGCTTAGCTGCGAGGGTAATTTCGGAGTACTACAATGGTGACAGTACCTTGTTCAAGTATGACACTCTGTATTATCTCGTACTTTCAAACACCAGTGTAGCCAGTACACATCCCGAGTACTTTGAGTCGGTTATGTCCGAGTACGGAAATAAAGTTTCCAGCACAGCTTTTGTAGAAGGCTTCCTGAACGAACATGGCGATAAATTGATAGAGTATGATGCCTTACAGATACTGGACAGTTATTTCAAATAATGTTTAAAGCGCCTTGAAGGCGCTTTTTTTATGGTCTGTTATTCATAACAATCTCTATAAGTTTCCCTGCATCCTTTGCCCTATCTACAGCTTCTCCTGTTATGTTTTCTCCTTCATTCAGTATTATGTTGCCCATTTTATCCTTGATAACCTTGGTAACCTTACGGCCTATAAGAAATTCCCTCTGCTTCTGTTCAAATACGTTTGCCGTTCTGGGCTCATCCTGCCTACATGTTTTCTTTTTATCATCCTCCTGTTTTTTATCTTCCTCTTTTCCGGACTCACCCTGACGGTCATCAGGGTTATCTTCTGCATCGGCTTTATATGAGCATGTTCGTGCCGAAATCCCTTCCTTGAACGTATCATTTCCGGGGATCTCCTCACTGCCATCCCCAGCACGGTTAATCTCACCGGATTCTTCAATTTCAGCCAGGGCTGGGGTTTTCTGCTTCGAACCAGCTTTAGCTTTTGTTTCTTCGCGTTTGGGTTTGCGAGCATTCTGTTTGCCATCCTTTTCAGGTTCAGCCTTCTGTTCAACTGCGGGCTGCATGTCCACAGTTTGTTCAGTATCAGACTCTTTATCTTCCACGCTTCCATTATCCAAATCAGCATTTTTATTTTCATCTATTATCCCGGGTGATACCGATGGTTCTTCTTGGGGCATCTCTGTCTCCACTTTCGTGTTTTCACTGGCGGAGATTTTGGATTCGGCAGGTTCTTCTTCAGTCTTCTCTTCTTTAGGGGCAGGAAGCTCTTCAAGCGCTTCTTCTATCTTTTCAACCACTACTATAAGCTTTTCCCCAAAGGTTACAATCTTATCCCGTGAAATCAGCCACAGCTTCTCCGGCTTATCTGTAAAAGTAAACTCCAGGGCCGAAATTGCACATGTGTTTTCATCTATATATATATCCCCTGTCCTCCCGATTAACCTTCCCTTATGGGTAAGCACCTCAGTTCCCTTGACCCTCACATTCCTTTTGTACAATTCGACAGCCTGTTCCACCTTGCCTATCTCTTTAAGAGCATCGCCCTTACCAACGGTCACCGCATACTCTCCTATACCCTGTACATCTTTGGCCGCAACTACTTTAGCCCCCAGAAGCATCATTCCATCATCAATAATAAAAAAGTCGGCTATACCTTTTTCTCCGTTTATTATTAAATCCCACACCTTCCCAATCTCTTTTCCGGTGGAAAGATCAATAACAGGTAACCCAATAATATCGCCAGTTTTTTTCACTGAATACCCTCCCTTTATTTTATGATTCAAACCATAATCATCCATGCTGTAAACCCCTGAAACCCTGACGGCTCCTACAGGCTTCCCATCATTTCTTCCCTGACCTGTGGGCTCAGATTGTCACCAAAGGTTTCAATGTAACTCATCATCATTTCCCTTGCCATATGGTCCTGTCCCAACTGCCTATAGAGGGAACAGATGTCCACTACAATCCATAGTATCAGGTCATCCTCCGGGCCCTTATCAAGGGCCTTGATATAACACTCTACTGCTTCGAGAAGCTGCCCCTTCGCCTTAAAATCAAAAGCCTTCTCAATATATGCTTCAACATTAAGGTCTTCACCCTGCTCGCCTGGACCAAATGAAAAATCCTTTTCCATTATGGAAGCCGTCTCTGCATGAACTTCTTTTCCCATCTCCGGTTCTTGGCCAGAATCCCCGGGCTGGACTTTGCATGCTTCCATTCTCTCTTTAATCTTTGTGCTTACATCGCTTAGAATGATTTCGCCTCTGATATATTTCTCAAAAATATCTTCGTAATTGCGTTCCTTACTTTCAAAATCCACATAGCTTAGTGCCTGGTCACTCTCTGAAAGGTCGATAATTTTAGTGTCAAGTCCTGCGGGTTCAATTTCCTCTTCCACAGACAAGGGGACGGTTCTCTTGTCTGTGGAATTTGCCAGACAAGAGAACCGTCCCCTTGTCTGATTTATTTTGTTATCACTCTCTTTCCTTCCCAATCCACCAAGCACCCTATTATTGAGCTCACCAAGCTTTCTTGATATTTCTGAACCCGTACGCATAATTACACTGAATAATACCTTCATTCCAGATTTGGTTAGTGCGAAAGAAGGTTTAAAACTGGATAAGAGTTTCTTATACAACTGAGTAAGATATCTGGAATTAATATTTACATGCAAGCCACATTTTTCTGCCACCTTCCTGTCGGCAGCTGCCATAAACACCAATCCAGCCAGAATAAACAACAGCAAAAGCAGGATAGCTGATTGAACCTCCACCCTTGCAAGCAATGCCGGGAAGACGAGATATGATGCGGTTGATACAACCATCATCACCACAGCTCCTCTAAACCCAATGCATTCCTTCTTGACAAGCCAGAACAGCATTGCATAGGTGCCTAGTATTAGTACTGATACAAAAAACAGCATTACTTCAAACATCAGGTCTCCACCCCAAAAAACTCAAACATCCTGCAGGTTTCTTCCGCAGAAACGTCTATTGTCCGGCTTTAAACTCTTTCGACTTCTCATCCCATATATATCCTTCTTCTTCCATCATACTGCGTCTAGATATCTCAAATGCGGTTTCCTTTATAGGTATCGCACCCTCTTCAAGTGATTTGATTTCATAATCCAACAGTTTACTGGTTTTCTTAAGTTTTTTCTCATACTTCTCCAGGAGTTCAATCCTGAATACAACTATTGATTCGAGTTCATCCACGGCATATTTACCTGCATAGTACCTGCCCCTCTCAGTTCTGATTATATCTTCAGGTATATCAATCCTTGTGATAATATCTAAAAGAGCCCTGCTCTTTCCATAAGCTTCCCTAACATGTGCAACACTGAACCCAGGCTTGTCTACTACCTCCGTTATTATATCAGATTGTCTTTTTATTTCCTGTATGTAGGCATCAAATTCTTCCAGAGAATTGAATGACGTTTTCAAAGCAATATCATTATTCTGGCTTTTATTATTCATTCCACCCACTGCTCCATCCATTTTCGGGGTGTCAAATGCCGCAGTGCTGTCGTCCTGGTAGGAAATTTTTCCGGCAAAAAACTTGAATCCTGGATTTGAGCTGCCAACAGTACTGCTCTCCCTCTCCAGACCGGTATCCATATCAATACTATCCTCACCGGCATACGAAATGTCCTTCATCTGAAAACATCCGGTGAACAAAACCGGTAGAGAAATTATAACGAGAAATACAAGTGTTCTTTTCATACTGCCCCCCAGTGGAATTCTGTTTTTTTTGTTGGTCTTTTATCGTTTATATTTTATAATAATATTTGTGGTTATAGCAACCAGTAATAATAATAAAGGACGAATGTAAAAGATGCCATGGAAAGAAACTGTCTGAACCTTGTTGAAAGAGAACTGCGGATTCGAAACTGCCTTATAGGCAGTAAAATTTTATATTATGCAAATTTACCTTCAACAATGTCCACAGCAAAAGAACTGGCCTTTTCAGGGTGTCCCGATGGAACAGTTATAATTGCCGGGGAACAAGGCAGTGGCAGGGGACGGCTGGGAAAATGCTGGTCCTCCCCCCGAGGAGGGCTGTGGCTCTCTATCATTCTGCGTCCTCAGCTCCTAGCACAGGAAATCAGCCTGATGACCCTTGCAGCCGGCATAGGTGTCTGCAGTGCCATCGGGAAACACTGTGGTCTTCATGCTCAACTAAAATGGCCGAATGATGTTTTAATCCGGGGTAAGAAGGTATGTGGTATACTGGCTGAGGGTTCAATAAGCTCAGGCAGGTTTGAATATGTTGTGCTTGGCTTGGGAGTGAATCTCAACCTGGATATCAGACAACTGCCGAAAGAACTGCAGGAACATGTTACCACTTTGTCTTTCGAATGCCGTGAACCTATAGAATGCTTTGAATTCCTGAAGGAGCTCCTTATTGAACTGGACAGCACATATTCGCTTTTATCAAGTGATAGGACCGGTATTATTGACCTCTGGAAAGGATATTCTATTACTATTGGCCAAAAAGTGTCTGCTATCTCCGGCACCCAGACAATCATAGGCACTGCAGCAGATATAACCGACACCGGAAGCCTGGTTATAGTATTGGAATCAGGGGAAACCGTAGAGGTCTGTTCAGGTGAGGTAAGTCTTAGGGGCGTCAACTCATATACATAAAGGAGAAAATAACATGATACTTGTTATGGATGTAGGAAATACAAATATAGTAATGGGAGTCTATGACCAGGTAAAGCTCCTGAGCCACTGGAGGCTCCAAACCGATAAGGACAGGACTTCGGATGAGCTGGGCATTACTATGACAAATCTTTTCAGATACGAAGGCATTGAGCTTGAGAGTATAGGCAGCGTAATAATTTCATCTGTTGTACCACCCATTATGTATTCTCTTGAGCATGCGGTCAGAAAGTATTTCAAGGTTGATCCGGTTATTGTGGGTCCTGGTACCAAAACGGGCCTGGACATATGTATAGATAACCCTAAAGAAGTAGGCTCGGACAGGATAGTAAATGCTGCTGCTGCAGTTGAACTCTATGGTCCTCCGGTTATTATAGTGGACTTCGGAACAGCAACAACATTCTGTGCGGTCAACGGCAGGAAGCAGTACCTGGGCGGGGCAATCTGCCCGGGGATAAAAATATCTACTGAAGCCTTGTACCAGAAGGCTTCAAAGCTTCCAAGGATTGAACTGGTCAAGCCCGAATCGGTTATCTGCAGGAACACTGTCCACTCCATGCAGTCAGGTATTGTATACGGATATGTCGGACAGGTCGACTACATAGTTGGCAGGATGAAGGATGAACTCTCAGAGGACGGTATTAAGGTAGTCGCTACTGGAGGACTAGCCAGACTTATAGCCGGAGAGTCCAGAGAAATACAGCACATCAATAGTCTTCTCACTCTTGAGGGTTTAAGAATAATACATGATATGAATAACAAGTGATGCAAGTTTTACTCGTCTAAGGAGCTCCTGCTGCATCCGCACTCCTTACATGCCATCAAATCAGCTTCACTCTTATGTGCATCCAGAATTGTCTGATACAGCAGAGCAAGAAGCCGGTCTGTCATCTGCTGCTTCTTCTCCTTAAGACTAATATCTGAGTAACATATGTCCTTGATATGCTTGATAAATACATCAACCCTTGGTTCATGCCACTCATCGAATTTTTCTATGCATTCCTTGGGGATTCCCAATTCATTCCACTTTTCCCTTACTTCCTTATAGGTTGTTTCTATAACAGACATTACCTTGTAGTAGAGTATATCTTTCCCGGGAGGATTCTCTTCAGCAATGCTCTTCCTTATGAATATAAACACCTCGGTCCATGACTCGTATTTTATCTCAAGAAGCTTGCGCATTGTGTTGTTTCTAAAGGTGGGAACCTGATAACTGATAATTTCCCTCACTTCATTAATCTCAGAATACTCATCCAGCCCGTGCCTTACCACATCTTCCAGGCCGGGTACTCTCAGGCTTTTCAAAAAGGCATTCACAAAATTGCCGGGGATAGGAGCCCCCATCAGGGCAAGGTTCTGGAATATACTAATGGCCTCCGCTGCAATCAGGTAGCCAATGACTGCCTGGGATACGACCGTGGTCTCATAGAAGTAAATTATACCCTGCTCCAGCAGCCGTGTTGTTATAATGCATACGCCATAGGTTATAAGCTTGTTTGCCGCCCTTCCCAAATACTTGACGTTAAACCGCTTGATTTTAACGGCATGGGCTATTCCCGTACCTGTATCAATTAGCACCAATACCATAAGTATCGAAAAAGACACATGTATAGGGGCAAAAATCAGTACGAAAACACTTATTACCAGCTTTATATACCATAGGTCCGAGATACCCTCCACAGCCCTTCACTTCCCTAGCGTATTATGTCTACTCCATAATATGCTGGGGAAGTGAAATGGTGATAGAGACTGTCACAGGGACGGTTCTTTTGACAGTATTTTCTTGCAGATAGAGCTGCAGCGAAATGGGACGGCAGAACAGAACCGTCCCCGCGTCCCAATTTCACTCTTCTTTATTCATTTATTCAAGGCTTCTATCGCTCTGTCACATAGTTCTTTTAAATCAAATCCTCCCCTACGCTCGTTTGGAGGTTCAGGATTCGGAGGTATCCCTGCCTCATCCCGCTCACCTCCCCTCATGCGGATACCATTGTTTGCTCCTTGTGTCAGCAGTTCTTTCTGTCCCTCAGTTAGAATACCGTTTATTTCTTCAACTTTCTCGTCCCCATATTCCTTATCCACTGTTTCTTTTGCTCTTATCTCTTCCAGCAAAGGAATCAGCTTCTCTGCCTGCTCACTGGTAAACGGGGAATCACTGCTTTGGACTCTGATAATTCCTAGCAATGCCCTTCTTATATTGGCTTCCGGAGCTTGTTGGTCAAAATCTATTCCATTCCTGAAATTGCGCTGCTGCTGCCCAGACGCTCCTTCAGCCTCTATTCTGGTTGAACTACCACATCCGGACGTAAACATCAGTATCAGGAGTGCAGCTATTAAAATTAATTGCCTCTTCATCTCTGCCCCCTTAATATTTTGTCACAGTTATGACTCTTATTATATTCTCATAGCCCGACTGCCTCCCGGAATACAAAGCTACATATGCACCTTCCCCCGGCGTCAGATCACTTGTGGAGATGCTGACCGGTTTATCTTCCGTAATATCATATATCTGTATATTGTCGGCCAGCTTGTAGATTCTGTTGTTAATCCTGATTCTCCTGGAATCAACAGCCTGTATCCGATAGGAAGTATCCTTAGGGTTAAGAGTATACATATGTTCGAGGCTGTTCTTACCTTCCTCTATACACACTACATCCCCTTTTGAACTGTCGAAAACAGCATTGACATTACTAAATGAAGACTCTCTTCCGTTAATCATCAGAGTATAGTCTGACGAGGTTCCTCTTTCATTTTTCCCTACCAGTATGCCATACTGCCCAGATTCGGTCAGGTTGTTTAAAACAAGCAGCTGAATATCATTAAATGCTCCACCCATTTCTGCATGAATTACCTTATCCCTTCTCAGTTCACCTGAAGGCATATCCTGCCAGTCAATTCTTTTTATTTCAACATCCCTGGAACCGATGCTGTTGTGAATATCCAGAACTACTGCATCCTGACTCAGCCACAAGTCACCAATCATTTTTTCAGTAGGATTTATCCTGCCATAAATAGTGTTATACGCTATTGGAATAATATCCGCAGTTCCGTCTTTTACGTCAAACCTTACAACCCTACCTTTTCGGGATTCCTGGTCTTCATTAACCTCATATTCGCTTGTGCTCCCATCGATCTTATATAGGGTGACATAGAAAATCTCTTTTCCCTTTGTATCGCTTTCTGTAGATATACTGCTTCTCGTACTAACAATTACAGCAATGTTTGAAACGTCAGTCGAGCTTGGTGTAATAACATCCACAATGCCACCGGTTCTACCGGTAAGGACAGTTATCTGATCACCTACAGCGAATGCTCCCTGACTTTCATTCAACTTGGCAGCAGCAAAGGAAGTCTCAATGACCAACTCTTCTCCTAAGAGCTTGATTTTCTGCACTGCATTTTTACTCGGGATGGCATCGTCATAGCTTCCCGTTTTCTTTTTGTCATAAACCATAATAATCCCCTGCTCCGGTTTGTAAAGATTCTTTATAAGGTAGGCAACATCAAATAATTTAATGTCTGTCAATCTGGCAATCTTTCCGTTTTTTATGACCTTAACGTCATCCATGCCCGAAATATCTATACTCCCTATAATTTTATCACCAGCACCAACATCCTTTTTCACAATCACAGGCTCAGCAGCTGGAGGATCGGTCATTACTCCGTAATTATATAACTGCATATTCGTATCGGTAATAGCAAGTGCTATGAGCGAGCCAGCGGCAGCATTCTGCTTTACATCCCCAAAGGTGCTCTTCTGCCCTTGGTAGTAGAAGGTCATATTATCCGGAATATCCATTGTTCCATTCCCATCCTGCCCACAATACGATATCCTGTTCCCCGAAATATCTTCCAGAAACAGAACGCGGCTGTCTTCAACTACATTCTGGGCTGAAATAATTACATTGCTTTCGTTTACAAGTATATTGACCTTCTCACCAAGGTGTTTTAATCCATTAAAGCCTTCCGACCTGAATTCACCTATATCGGTTTTCACAGCTCCTCGTGGAAGTGTGCTGTCAAGGTCCCATGAACCTGTAATTATAGCTGTTTTCAATGCTCCAAGCCCGCTCTTTTCTGCCAGGGTCTGTGAGGAATCTTTTACTTTTGCGTTAAGAGTCCTTTCAAGCATAATCGCAAGCTGGGCACGGCTGACTTTGTCAGAAGGCTTCAGATCAACTCCTTTAGTTATTTGAAGTGCTTTTGCCTTTTCTATATAGTTGTACGGCCAGACACCTGTCATTTCAGGCGATATGTATCCCAGACTTCTAAGCAGAACTGTACATACCTGTGCAAAGTTTACATTCTCTTCAGGTGCAAAGGAACCATCGGCATAGCCTGTTATAATTCCCTCCTTCACTGCCGAATTAATATAACCGGCTGCCCAGTGACCGGGTTTAACATCGGTAAATGCACTTGCAGCATTGGACGCTGAGGCCTGGCCCTCATTTCCTGTGGATTTGACCATCATTTTCACGAACTGGGCCCTGGTCACATTACCATTTGGTTTGAAGATTCCATCACTATAGCCATTTATAATCTCCATTGCTGAAAGATTCATAACTGCCTCATAGTAGTCTTCAGTTTCGGGTACATCCGAATACCTGGCAAATGATGCAGGGCAAATTACAATTATTAAGGCAAATACCACTATTAGTGTCTGAACTCTTTTAAGTTTACAAATCATAGCTTGTTCCTCCCAGTTATTCAAATCTTAGCGCTTCAATAGGATTAAGTTTGGAAGCTTTACCTGCAGGATATATCCCAAAGAATATACCTACTGCTGCCGAAACCAAGAAAGAAATCAATACCGAAGAAGAGGTAATCACCGGAGTCATTGATGAGAACCTGGGTATTACAGCTGCCAGCAAGAATCCAATCATAATTCCGGTTAATCCCCCTATACAGCTTATTACAGTCGACTCAATCAGAAACTGAGCCAGTATGTGCTTCCTTTTGGCTCCTATTGCCTTCCTTATACCTATTTCGCGCGTCCTTTCAGTTACCGAAACCAGCATAATGTTCATTATTCCAATCCCTCCAACCAGAAGGGAAATTCCTGCTATAGCACCGAGGAATGCAGTCATGGCTCCTGTGACACTGTCAACCCTTGAAAGCATCTCGGCCTGGTTCTGTACTCTGAAAGCGCTGTCATCTTTATATGTCTTGAGCAAAAACTCCTGTATCTTGAGCATAGCTGCATTTACCATTTCAGGTGACCTGGCCTGTACCGAGAAATTTCTAATCTGCGCAGATCTTAGCAGCCTTTGAGCTGTTGAAATAGGTATTATTATACGGTCATCCAGGGAATAATTCTCACCGGCTGACTTTTGTTCCAATACACCTACTACTCTGAATATTTCTCCATTTATCTTTATCCTCTCACCAATAGGATTTCTTCCGGGGCCAAACAGGTTGTTGATTACTCCTGTACCCAGTAAGGCCACTTTCTGACGATAATCCACATCCATATGAGTAATAAATCTGCTGCCGTTTTGCACAGGGGTATTCCTCACCGTTTCATACTCCGGGCTGGTACCTTCAAGACTTGTCTCCCAGGTTTTATTGTCATATTTAAGCGTTACCCTTCCACTAACGGTGGGAGCAACAGCTTCAATTTCGTCTGTGTTCCGGCCGGCAAACTCCTTCAGGTCCTCATATGTAACATTTCTATTGCTGTTACGTCCGGTTATGGAAATATTTATAAGATTTGTACCCATACTTTGTATGCTGTCGCTGATACTCTTCTTGGTTCCTTCTCCAAGTGAGACCAGCGTTATGAATGTAGCCACGCCTATAATTACTCCCAGCATGGTAAGCAGTGTCCTTACCTTACTGCCAGTCATACTTTTCAATGCAATCCTGAAAATCTGGAGGAAACCCATTATCCAACCTCCCTGTCTTCAGCAGCTTCTCCATCACTTATCCGAATCAACCTCTGGGCATGGACAGCTATTTCGTTGTCATGGGTAATCATGATTATAGTGTTACCCTGGTTATGAAGTTCCTTCATCATATCCATTACTTCAGTTCCTGACTTTGAATCCAGGTTACCGGTTGGTTCATCGGCCAGAATCAGTTGTGGACCTCCTGCCAAAGCCCTGGCAATAGCTACTCTTTGCTGCTGTCCTCCTGAAAGCTCAGTAGGCTTGTGATGAATCCTATCTTTCAATCCTACCCTCTCCAGTGCCTCCAAAGACCGTTCATACCTCTCTTTTTTACCCTTACCCTGATAAATCAAGGGGAGCTCCACATTCTCCAGTGCGGTGAGCTTGGGAAGCAGATTAAAACCCTGAAAAATAAATCCTATAAAATTGTTTCTTATTTCGGCAAGCTGGTCATCGTTCAGCTGACTTACCTCCTTACCGTCAAGGTAGTACTGGCCTGATGTGGGAACATCCAGGCACCCAATAATATTCATTAGTGTTGACTTTCCCGAGCCTGAAGGTCCTACAATGGCTGTAAACTCCTTCGGGAACACTTTGATGCTGACATTGTTCAAGGCCTTTAGCTCTACCTTTCCCATCATATAGACCTTACTTATATTCCTTATGTCTATGAGTGGTTTAGTTGTCTCCACGACCACCACCCCCAGTCCTGATTCTGTAAAAGCTGCCACCGCCTGTTCCACCGGGCACCGGGCTCCCCCTGAATGTTGCCGTATTCTGGTTCGTGCCACCACTTGAACCAGTACTTTGTGAAACAGTCATCAGTACAACATCCCCTTCATTCAAACCACTGACTATTTCAATATCTGAGTCATTGCTTATACCTACATCAATACGCTTGAAGGTAACATCCGGGCCCAAGTCTCCAAGCATAGTCTGCATCCTGGAATTTCCGCCTCTATTTTGTTCCCCGGTACGTTCACCATTATCTTCAGCTTTGCCGCGCATAAGCACAAAAGTCTGACCTCCTACTTTCCGGACTACAGACAGCGGAAGTGTAAGGACACCTCTCTTTTGTTCGACCATTACTTCTGCATTGGCGTTCATTCCGGCCTTTATCCTCTCCGGCTCTTCAATCTTAATTGTAACGGGATAGGTAGTAACTCCGTTCTGAGAAGTCCCTTCACTAGACACCTTTGTGACCATACCGCTGAACCTCGTTTCCGGGAGTGCATCGATAGTAACCGACGCTCGCTGTCCTTCAGATATCTTTGCAATATCCAGTTCATCAATAGGTATTTCAAATTCCATTCTTCCATTGTCTGCAATTGTTGAAATCACTTCTCCCTGCTTAACCACATCTCCGACCTTGACTTCCTGTTTGAGTATCGTACCACTGCCTGGAGCAAAGATTTTATAATCATCCTGCTCCTTAATCTGGGACTCCAATTGTGCATTCAAATCCTTAAGCTTTATCTCGCTTGCCAAGAGGCGGTCAGCCAGTTCATCGTTTTCAATACTTATCATTATCTGTCCTTTGTTTACATACTGGTTTTCCCTTACAGATATGTTCTTTATGGTTCCTCCAGACTCCGCTCTTACTACCTTGGTTTGAAGGCACTCCATTACTGAGCTGTCAAGACTGGTTTCACTCCCTATTACAGCGCTGGCCCTGGTACCAGCTATTATCGTACCAGGGTTGGCGACCAGAATTTCCACATCACATGCCGTTCCTCCGCCATCAACTACTCTGCCGATTCTGTCTATGTAACTGACCTTTCCTTCAACCACCTGCATATAGTCCTGTAAATATACTTCAGCCTTTTGCCCTATGTAAAACCTGCCGGCTTGAATTTTACTGAAAGGGAGGATAAGCTTGAGCGTTGAAGTATTGGTTATGGTACACACCTCTGCTCCCTTGTTTATACTGTCTCCTTCCTTGACCTTAAGCCCTGTTATCTGGCCGGATATGGGTGCGACAGCCGAAAGACCTGAGATTTCTTTTTCCACCCGGGAAAGTTCACTCCGGGCCTGTTGAATACTCAGCCTTGTTCTTTCTATCTGTTTTGTTATGCCGGTGTCATCCAGTTCAAATAAAAGGTCGCCGGCTTCTACTTTATCCCCTTCTTTATAATTAACTTTCTTTACTGTTTCACTAACTTTGGTTGTAATGTCCTGCCTGTATGACTGGCTTACCGTTCCCGTGCCTGAAACTGTTACTGAGATATTCCTTTTTTGCACTGTAACCTCAGCAAAACTGCCAGCCGCTTCTTTGGTACTCCTGCTTTGCGCAAAGTGATAAACGGAAAATGCAATTGCAAGTACCAGAACAGAAATAACTACAATCTTTAACATAAGCTTTTTCTTAATCCTCACGTTTCACCCTCCCAGTCCTATAATCCGGCCTTCAGCGGATACAATTAAAGCAGGGGGACATACATAACCCTGCCTTTAGTTATTTACCTATTCTAATTGTAGGACATAAATGTATCAATTTTATGTCATAGAGGAATTATAATTAAAAATTTGGTTCCCTTTCCTTCTTCCGATTCGACCCATATCCTACCGTTATGAGCCTCAATAATGAGCTTGCTTATGGAAAGGCCTATTCCTGAACCTCTACTATCACCCGCCTTATAAAACCTCTCAAAAATCATGGGCAAATGCTCTTTGGATATTCCACAGCCTGTATCACTGACCTCAATTTTTATATATTGGTCTTCTCTGTTAATACTTACCACAACCTCTCCTCCTTCAGGAGTATACCTCACAGCATTATCAATCAGGTTAATCATGACCTGCCTGATTCTGTTCTTATCTATGTTCCCTTTCAGACCCTCCTCGATATTTGCACTTAATCTAAGATTTTTTTCAAGCGCTTTCAGTTCCATTTGCCTGGTTATATCACTCACAAGCTCAGAAATATCCGTAATTTGCTTGTCCAGCTTCATTTTTCCCTTTTCAAGGGTGGAAAGCTCGATTAATTCGTTAACAAGTAGTGAAAGTCTTTTTGTCTCCTCAAGGTTTACTTTCAGGAAGCTGTTCACTTCTTCTCTGGTTACCACCCCGTCAATAATACCCTGGGTATTTGCAAGTATCGTAGTAAGGGGAGTCCTTAATTCATGGGATACATTGGCTATAAAATCTCTTCGCGCCTGTTCCAGCTGCTGAAGGCGTTCGGCCATATTATTCAGTGAGTCTGCAAGCCTTCCTACTTCATCCTTGTTGTTTACGTTCACTCTGTGACTGAAATCTCCATTTGCCAGCTTATCTGCCGCTGTACTCATTGCAACTAAAGGCCTGGTAAACTTCTTTGAAAGAAAATACAGAACAAGTATTGTGGGAAGTACAATTGCAAGAAAAGTAAAGCCTATATTGCTATACATTCTCTCAATTGTTCTGGCAGTACTCTCAATAGGGGTATATAGAAATACTCCTCTCTCCACATCGCCGCCGTTTTTAAAAGGCACTCCCAGCACTATGAAGCTTTGGTCATCTTTTATATTTCTTACCAGAAACTTCTCTTTATCCTGAAAGACTTCACTTACAGTATCTCTTGTTATTATATGGTCCAAACCTGGTCCAGGCATCTCTCCTGTTCTCTCAAACCGGAAAAACTGCCCCTGAGGATAGGGAGGAGTGTTCCTGTCGGGCATGCCTTCTATTCTTTCATTTCCTTCCCTGGTAATAAGCCTTACCTTAACCCTCTCCTCGGTCTCGAGATAGCGTAGATTTCTCATATACTCTCTTCCGGTAATCTCTTCTGCAATCAGCATATCTGTCAATTCATTAACCCTTTGAGCCATCTTTGTGAGAGCTGCTTTCCTCTGGTTGTATGCCTGTTCCTGATAGAAGTATCCTATTACCACCGAAATACCTATAAGGCTTACTATGGAGACCAACAAATATGAAAAAAGAAATTTTCTAAAGACTGATTTAAACATTACTGATTCACCTCGAATTTATACCCTATGCCCCAGATTGTTCTTATGGACCAGTTAACCTTGCCGTAAGTTTTTAACCTCTTACGCAGCCTCTGGATATACAAATCTATTGTCCGGTCCTCGCCTTCGAAATCCCATCCCCATATTGATTCAATAAGCTGCCCCCTACTGAATGCCCTATTGGGGTGCTTTATTAGAAACTCGAGTAGTTGGTACTCACGTTTGGGAAGGTTAATTCCCTTTCCATTCACTAAAACTTCAAGGGATTCTACGTTAACTTCAAGACTATCGAATTTAATAACATCTGATACTTTGTTGAAATCACCTGAAGGTGCTCTGCGCAGTACAGCCTGTACACGGGCTACCAATTCATTAGGGTCAAAGGGCTTTACAACGTAGTCATCTGCTCCGGTCTTAAGTCCCTTAATCCTGTCTTCAACCTGTCCCTTAGCAGTAAGCATTATAATAGGAATACTGCTTCTTTTCCTTATGCTCTCACAGACTTTTACACCGTCTATTCCCGGAAGCATTATATCAAGTATTACTATATCAACGTTGTTGCTTTCTAAAAATTCCAACGCGCCTTCCCCGTCAAACCTTGTATCTACCTTGAAGGCTTCCCTTTCAAAATATCTTCGTGTTATATTGCAGATATTAACATCATCGTCAACAATCAGGATTCTTTCCATCCAATCATCTCTCTCCCGAGGTTTTGATAATATTATACAACTAAAAATATAAAAGTCCAATCAAGCCTGTCACGGGGACGGTTCTCTTGACAGCATTTTCAGCAAATAGAGGTATAGCAAAATGGGACGGCAGAACCGTCCCCCCGTCCCAAAAACGGATAATTCTGCAGAATCCTGAAGATGTGAATAAAAACTCCGATAAAGAAGGAAAATGAGGGCAATGGCCTAGCCAGAGGGTCGGAGCGGTTGCCTGGCTAAAATACAAGCAAGGTGGTATGCTGCATAACACAAATGGACTGGCGCTGGTAACTGCTACACGAGAACCCGGCAGCGAAAATATTCAGTATATTGAGCACTACTTTTTAGGTAAAAACCAAAGTACAAAGAATAATTGGTCAAAAGGTGCGTCTCTGGGCTCGGCAAACCCTTCTCAGGTTAGGACTATGAAGGATGAAGTAAAAAGACTTGAACGTTTGAAAAACTCAGAAGTTGAAAAAGCTACCGGGGAGAGGGTATCTCCGGAACAATCCGAAGCGATAGGCCTGGCACTTGAGGCTTACAAAAAATCAATATGAGTTCTAACCTCAGGCAGAACCATTGCTCCAGATAATATCATTAGAGGCCAGGGCGAAGAAGTAAGAGAGTGTCAAGGTAAGTTCTCCCACATAGTTACTAAAGAAGTCTGGGATAAAGATGGCTCAGCCAGGAGAGAAGTTCAACGTATTAGGAAAGGTTCCAATTTACTTCAGTTTAACTCAAGTCAAATTAATCTTATAATGATAGAAGCTTTTCAAAGAACGGAGAATTATTAGCTATTGGAGTTGATTCTTCTGGACTGATAAATGAGACCAAAGCATACTCTCCATGCTAAAAGCCTTAAAAAAAGGCATTCAAATAGAAAAATAGTTTTTTAGTGCAGTAAAAAGAGAAGACCCCATGTATACCTTCTGTAAGCAAGAAGCTTCAGGCCAAATCTTATCGGATATGTCTGAAGCTTCTTGCTTACCTAACCATAATTTGTATGTCCCTCACAGAAATTGTGTTTGTTTTCTCAACAGTTCTGGTACTGCCATTAAATTCAGTAGTTACTTGCGCCTTGTTAAGAAACTGTTTCCCTTCGTCACTCAAAGGTACATTTTCCTGTCCCGGCTTTTTTGTAAAGGTATATTTATAGTATATTGCTATGTCCTTTCCTTTGTCTTCCTCTTCAAGGTTAATACAATATTCAATGGTATCTGTTTCACTTCTGACCAGAGGAGGGCTTTCCGATGCATCTTTTTTAGTGCCTCCAATATCTACCCTGACAATCCTTAAATCCTTGATTTGTATTTCGTCATTATCTATTGATGGATCATCTGTATCTGCATTTGCGTCCATGGATATTTCATAACTGTCTACATCTATTTCTGAATTGATTACCAGCTTGCATACAACTTCGGAATCCGGACTATACCAATTGTACCGGGCTATTTCCTCTTCAGTATTAAATCTCTCATTCCAGCCTGTCACCCTATCAGTAAATTCAGGTATCTGTAAAGAAACAAATTTTTTCCGGAAGTAAAAGTCACTTGTTCCGTTCGCATCTTTAACCTTGTACCAATCAGACGTATAAATACTGGTGTCATCGGATAGAACTGACTTATACAGTATTCTGTATGAAAGAGAATAAACCTGGTCATAATTGAAGTTCGACATGGGGCCGAAACTTACTATATCAACAGCAGTGCTGTTGGTGGGTATCCTCTCAACCGTAACCGTATTCCATAGGTCGTCTGGATTAACTGCATCCGGAGGTGGAACAGGTCTTTCAAAAATACCGATATCAACACCAAAGTACACATAACTGCCTGAAGTGTCAATGGATGCAGGGTCAAGCTCAATGGAAACCGGAGAGGTATCAGAAGGCATAAATAAATTTCCAGGATTCTCTCCATTTATATCACATTTTTGAAATATGTCTTCCTGAGCATACGGCTTAACTTTAAAATATATTTCCCCGGTATCATTTTTGTCTTTAACCTTGTACCAATCAGACACATAAATACTGGTGTCATCGGATAGAATTGACTTATACAGTATCCGGTATGAAAGGGAATAAACCTGGTCATAACTGAAGTTTGACATGGGGCCGAAACTTACTATATCAACAGCAGTGCTGTTGGTGGGTATCCTCTCAACCGTAACCGTATTCCATAGGTCGTCTGGATTAACTGCATTCGGAGGTGGAACAGGTCTTTCGAAAATACCGATATCAACACCAAAATACACATAATTGCCTGAAGTATCAATGGATGCAGGGTCAAGCTCAATGGAAACCGGAGAGGTATCTGTCGGGAGAAATATTTCTCCCGTGTTATTTCCATCCACATCGCAGAACTGGAACAAATCCCGAGTTGAAGCGGTCTGAGCGTTTGAAACTCCAACGGTGGAAAATAATAAAATTAGTAATATGATAATAGATATTCTGAATTTTATCATTTTATAGTTTCCCCTAGTTCAGCTTAGCTTTAGGTATATTATTTTTATTGGGAGCTTCAATTACATTCAAGTAAATCTTCTTCCCGTTAACGTCTATAAGCTTAAAGCCGGTAGAGGTAAAACCGCCTTGCTTTTCTGTCGGGTGGTTCGATATCATAACTGCCCCATCCTGACCTTTTAGTTCGAGAACATTGTAGGTGTTCGAACCCATGGATAGTTTGCCCACAAGTGTCTGCCCTTCTGATACAAGCTCATTCCCCGGTATAGTAAAGGTAAAATCTTTTCCTTGGACAACACTGTATGTAGGAATATATGAACTGCCGCCTTTCTCTGTAAGCTTGAGCCTCAGCATAGGTCTAACCAATGCCTGTGATGCAGCTGAAGCATGAGTAATTGTACCATTGGTACCTATGCAGTAAGCATCTGTAGTGTTGCCTGGGTATAGTGACCTGAGCCACCATTTATCGGTGTAGTTTAGAGGTTCATTGGACACACTTATTAAATCCTCAAAATGGCTTAAGGTAAGTAATGAAACATACAATATCTCCGATTTTTGGGTAGTGGTGAAAGCATTGTTGTAAAAACTACCGTTTAACCAGGTATTGATATCGGAGGATACCCATTGGTTCCCGCCTCCGCTTTTAAAAGTCATCTTATGATTTAAAGCTAAAAAAGTTTCTCTGGTCATTGTGAAATATCCACTACCTAAATAACTCCAGGTAAGGGAGGTGCCATTATAGGTCCCAATACTTACCACATCACCCACTTCGATTGAGCCATCAATAATATCTTCAAAGGGCTTAATGCTTTCTGGCGGAATCTGGCTGGTAATTAACGTCTTAAAAGATAGGGTATACTGAGCAGCCAAGGTATTTCCTGAAAGATCTTTTACTGCTGACGAAGGTATGGTAAGGATATACGTAATATTCTCGGCCAAATCACTGCTTGGGTCAATAGTTAAGACTCTACCGCTTATAGATTTGGTGGCAGGAACATCACTTGACCCTTTTTTTAGGGTAATACTTCCGAAGGCACTACCCTGTGTAATGTCCTCACTAAAAGTAACTGTTATAGTCTTGTCTGTATCTACACCTGCAGCTCCGGCGGCAGGGTCGGTTGAACTGACTGTGGGGGCTGAAGAGTCTGCAGTATAGCTTACTGTTACCGTGTATGCATAGTAGTTGGTTGATGAGCCGTATACTGTGCCGGAATAATTCTGCTGCCATACTCTGGTGTCGGAAGCTGGTTTTGTTACTGTGCCAGAATAGTTTTGGCTATAACTTGAAGCTGTTTTGTATACAGTTCCTGAATAATTTTGCTGCCATAGTCTTGTATCAGGCTTTATTACTGTGCCCGAGTAATTCAGCTTAACAACAGGCTTATCAAAGGTATAATCGCAATCTGCTCTTCGAAACCATGTGCTGCCACTTAAATAAGAATTACCATCCCACCTTATATTATACGCATTAGGATTTGTTCTAAGTTCAGATATTTTAGTCTCAAATTCTGACTTAGTTGGCAAAACATGACCAGAAGGTGAACTGGAAGATACATAAATTCTTGATGTGCCAGAACCATTAGTATAACCATTAGCACTCCAACCTATATATGATAAAGTACCCGAATAACCTGCTGCATCCGAGTAAGGTATTGTTGGAGCAATATATATGAGGTCGACAACACCATCGTGAGTTTTTATATTAGCGGTACGTGTGGTACTACCACTAGCAGTTTTACTACTTGAAGCAGTTCCGCTTATAACAAAACTGCTGCCACTTTTAGGTATATTTCCAGAATAACCCTGCCAATCTGAATAAGCATATGTATTAGAAAAACTATTAGTACTACTAGTTAGTGAACCAGTTCCTGTTTTACTAAGCTGAGTTGAACCATCTGTATAGTAACTGCCACTTTTCGTCAATGTTCCAGAGTATCCCCCAGAATTGTAAGTAATGCTGGCAGGAAAAGATGTCCCTTCTTGTGGCCCTAGCTTACTTGTAACCGTTTTACTATCTGAAGGAGTATAGCTCCCACTAGCAACAAAGCTGCTTCCACTTTTATTCAGCGTCCCAGAATATCCCCCACTGCTATAGCTGATTGTAGCAGGAAAGCTGTTGGAACTGCTTGTCCGGCTATCTGTTGCTGTTGTAGTTCCCTGCGTTGTTCTGGAAGGACTTCCTCCTGACACATTTATGGTAATCTGTTCTCCGGATACGGTTTTTGTTACTGTTCCAGTATTAACCGTAACGCTGTCGACACTTACAAGTCCAGGAATGGTAATGGTCTTGCTCTGACTGCTTTGCGTACTTTCCGGGAAAGAAACTGTTTGAGTTGCTGCAAAGGAAAGCTGAGCAAACAATAATATGGATACTACAAATACTATTAAACTTTTTACACCTGAAACTTTCATCTAGAATATTCCTCCTCCGATAAGTACTTGTATTGTCTGTTTATTGATTTGGGAATTCCTTTGGGACCGTAATTTAGATTCTAATTCGACTTAGAAAAAGTAGCATTTAAGTATATTTTACCACAATTTAACTTACCATACAAGGCTTGTATTTCACAATTTCCGGGGGTGTAACCTGTCACGGGGACGGTTCTCTTGACAGCATTTTCAGCAAATAGAGGTATATCAAAATGGGACGGTAGTTGCCGTCCCATTTTGCTACACCTCTATTTACTCTCTTTGTTGCGTTTGGCTTTGAAGAAGCGTTTCAGGTTTTCCGGAATATCGGCTGGTCTGGATTGGACCTCCAGGTTACCGTCCTTTGCCCCATAAACCTCTTTTAGAATAGCATCAACAATCATTGCTTTAGGCGGAATATTATATTCTTTTCCCTGGTATACCCATACCCGGCAGTCAACATCCTCTCCACAGAGGTCTCCGCAGGATTCACAAAGACTTTCCTTTACATCCAGCTGAATATCCCTGCCATTGATTCGGATTGTAGGTGAACTTATGAATCCTAGCTCACGGGCTTGTTCCTCATCTTCAACCTTTGTTTTGTTAACTATAACCTCAACGCCTGCTGCTTCAAAGACCCGAGAGGCTTCAGCTATAGCTTCTTCGAGACTTTCTTCAGTTCCCCGGCATGGAACACAGACATCCAAGTCCAGAAACAAGAAGTCAATCTCCAGTTTACTTTTTTCATTCTGCGCTTCATTTCCCCTTGCTGTCACTTCGGAAGAGCAACATGAGGAATTAGCAGAGCAGCAGCATCTGCCTTTTTCATTATTAGTGGCCATTGTCAACCTCCAGTATTATTTATTTACACATGTCACGGGGGCGGTTCTCTTGACAGCGTTTTTCAAATGATAGAGTTATAGCAAAGTGGGACGTTAGAACCGTCCCCCCGTCCCATTTGTTTCTTCTTCAATATATTTCCTTAGTTCTTCTTTCCCAGGTATCTTTCCAGATGCCTTAACCTTTTGATTTATCACCAAAGCTGGTGTTCTCATAACTCCATACTCCATTATCTTCTGAATATCCTCTACCTTTTCAATTGTGGCTTCAACTCCCATCTCTCTTACTGCTTCCTCTGCTGCCAAGTACAGCTTCTTACAGTTTGCACAGCCTGCACCTAAGATTTTAATGTCCATAAAATAACCTCCTGTTAATTAATATATGCTAAATATATTGTTCAGAATCCAAGGTAAAATATATACAACCCTGCTAAAATTACTATGACACCAAACAGTATTTTTAATACCTTTCCCCACTTTTCCGTCTCCGGCGAACAAGCTAATTTCTGTACAACGCCTACAGACGTACCGGCAATCAATAACAATGCACAGTGGCCTATTGAATAGACAGCCAGCAGTGCTATGCCCAACACAATATTTCCCTGGCCTGCTACAAATGCAAGTATTGCGATTAAAACCGGTGTCGCACATGGAGACGATAGTATACCTCCCAGAATTCCAAGGACAAAAGCCCCTATCAGGCCTCTCCTCTTGCCAGGAATATTACAGGCCTGAGGCATTATGTTTATTACTCCCAGCAGCTCCAGTCCAACTACCAGCATGATAACCCCGAGTATAATATACCACCAGCCGCCAGCACCCGTCATCAGTCTTCCAAGAAGTGCAGACGCAGCTCCAAGGGCAGTGAATGTTAGCGCCAGCCCGATACAGAACACCACCGAATATGTGAATGCCTTTTTTTTGTCATTACCTGCGTATCCCCCAACATATCCGATTATCAGAGGAACTGCCGACAGTACGCATGGACTGAAGGATGATACTATTCCTGCTATCAGAGCCATTACGAAGGCCAGCCATATGTTCTGCGAAAGAATATCTGCAAAATTGGCCAAGAAGCTTTCCATCAATCCGTCTCCTTCAATTTATTTTTCATTAAATGAGCAATGACCAATGAACTTCCAACTGCACCGAGAAATACAGCCGAGGAAATCAGCAAGTTGTTCAGTAATGATGGCTCTGCAACCAGAATTAGGCCCAATCCCAGCATTAAAGTACCCGAAACAAATTTAAGCACTCTGCCCTGCCACTCAGTAATATTTCTTTTCCCAAGGGTAATGGTAAATATCACTACAATAATTGACAGCGGAATAATATAAACCAGGTTGTACAGTATAAGATACATATAGTAGGTAAAAGACGGGAGACTGTTTAATGTAAGTATCCTCGTAAACACCATTGGAAATCCGGCCGTACAAAGCAGCTCATAAGAATTGGCTGCAGCGGCCAGGATTATTGTTCCAAGAACAACGGATGGAAGTGAAGCAGATTTAACCAATTTTCTCATCCTGTCAAAAAGCTTTGGTTTGGCGTCATCGGGTATTGTCAGAGATATACCTTTTTTATAAAAGAAAAAGTCCTTGATGTTTATAACTGCTATAAGCAGCGCAGCAGCCCCTGCAATAAATGTTATTGTTTTAATATTTCCCAATACAAGAAACAGATTCAGCCATGCCGCCATAAACAAAAAGTATATTAAGCCCGAAAAGAACACAAATATGCTTCCTATCAACAGCACCCGGCTTCTCGACCTGGCATGGACCAATAACCCCAGAAGCGAAAACAGCACGAAGAAGGCACAAGGGTTAAAACTATCAATACCTGCCAGTATAACTGTTGTCAATGGAATTGATAGTTCTGCGGCATTCATTCTTCCAAGCAGAGGGACATCAAAAAAAGCATCTTCTTCATTCCGGTCCTGCTGTTCTGATATGTCATCGGCGGCTGTTCCCTTGGAATCAGTCTTCTCTGTTCCCGTATTGCTGCCATTATCCGCTTCATCTGGTGCTTGATTTAAATCAGCATCTGACTCGGGAGACTGCCCTGTATTATCATCTTCCGGCTGAACTTTTTCTACCGGCTCCGAACCCGTATTGTCAGGTTGGACAGTATTCCGGGGTTCAGTATTCCGGGGTTCAGTATTCCGGGGTTCTGTATTCTGGCTCTCCTGTTCTCTACCCTCGCCCGCATCAAGCTCTGGCACCTTGGACTCAGCTTCTAATTTACTTACAACATTAACACAGCCTTCAACCATATAGCTGCCTATAGCAGCTTCCAGTTCTTCCTTTACAAACTTGCTTGCTCCTTGCAGCTTCTTTTCACCGATGAATGTTACAGGCACTCCGGAAAACCTTGAATCATACTCTTCCAGTGCTTTTAACAGTAGCTCCTTATTCTCTTCATTGTCAAATACCTCATAATCCTTCACCTCAAGGCCGGGATATTTCTGCTTCATTTCCTCAAGAAAGGGCTTTAGTTCATCACAAACATGGCATCCACTGCCCCAGAACAGATAAACTACGGGTTTGCTCTTCTGAATTGATTGGTTTGTTACTTGAGCTTCCGGCTGCACACATAGTGCCTGATTATGAAAAAAAAGTGCCGCCATTACCAACGCAATTATCACTACTACCACAGAAAAGTATTTCCGTACTGCTTGAGCCTTAAAAGAATACATTGTAATTCCCCCGGTAACGTTTATTATTCTATTCCCATCTCTTTAAAAATCTCAATTATGTCTTCTTTCGGCATGTAGCCTTCATGTCGGAATACCACTTCGCCTGATGAATCAAGGAATATCTGTGTAGGTATGACCCTTATCCTGTATTTAACGGCTAAATCCCGGTTAGCATAGATATCAACGTTTTCTACAAGAGCTTTGCCTTCATAATCCTTCTTCAGTTCTTCCAGAATAGGCTTCATCATTCTGCAGGGCTCACATGTATCCGACCCAAGCTCCATCAGCATGGGCAGGTTTCCGGCTGAATCCTGTTCCAGCCTACCTTTAACCTTTTGCGCATTTTCAATTCCTGCAGAACCCTGTTTCTGCTCAGTAGGTTGGTTGGTAAGGGAATTAACATTCTTAAACAGATATACCCCACTTAACAGAACCAAAATAGTTACCATTATAATCAGCTTCAAACTTTTGCTCATTTCTCATCCTCCAAAACTGTCAGATTATCTTACAGGATTATATTGAACATATACCCAATGAAAATTATTGTAACTGCCATTATACCTATAAATATTGCAAGAAGCTTAGGTTTTAAAACTCTTCTCAGTATAATCATCTCCGGCAAACTCAGGGCAGTTACAGACATCATAAATGCCAATGCGGTCCCCATAGACATTCCCATCCTTGTAAGCTCCTTCACAATGGGTATGGTACAAGCTGCGTTTGAATACAAAGGTATTCCTATAAGAACTGCCACAAATACGGCAAGCGGATTGCCTTCGCCAGCATACCTTGAAAGTACTCCGGCAGGCGCCCATCCGTGCATAACAGCACCTATGCCAATACCGATTACTACATATATCCATATCCTTTTGAGTATTTCAAGTACATAATCCTTTGCTTCAATAATCCTCTGCCTCCACGTAGGAATATCAATTTCAGCCTCACCCATTTTAATTGAATACACATACTCCTCAACATACCTTTCAAGCCTGAGCTTCCCTATTATCAATCCGGCAATTATTGCAATGAAAACTCCGGTGGCCATATATATAAGCGCAATCTTCCAGCCGAATAACCCCCAAAGCATTACAACAGCTATCTCGTTCACCATCGGAGATGAAATCAGGAATGAAAATGTTACCCCAAGAGGTACTCCAGACTCAACAAACCCGATAAACACCGGAACTGCCGAACATGAACAGAATGGTGTAACAATACCTAATAAAGCTGCAAGGATATTGCCCAACACACCCCTCTTTTTACCTTCTCCAAGGAGTTTCCTGGTTCTTTCAGGGGGGAAGAAGCTTCTGATTATCGATACTATAAAGATAATAACTGCAAGCATTAAGAAAATTTTGACCGTATCATAAACAAAGAAATTAACCGACTCGCCCAGTCTGGTTTCTGGACTTAATCCTATTAATGTATAAACCACAAAATCAGCAAACGTCTTTATCATGTCTAATTACCTTCCACCCTTCTCTGCCTTTTGCAATTCTCTCTTTGAGGGCCTCAATATCGGCTTGGAAAACAGGGTGGCCATCAAATTCCGTTTTGATAAGCTTCTCCACAAAACTCCCATCTTCCTTTCCTATCTTAAGTCTGTAGATAACCCACAAACCCTGTTTTCTATCCTCAACCAGGCCGGCATTCTTCAGCACAGTCAGGTGCCTTGAAATTGTGGACTGAGGAAGCGAAAGCGTATCTACTATTTCACAGACGCACAGCTCATCATGGCGGCTGAGAATATTGATTATCCTGAGCCTTATTTCATCAGAAAGTGCCTTAAGTATATCAAGAAGCTGCTTCACCGGAACCTCTCCTTTTCGAACAAGTATATCCGTAAATCCGGATATACTAATATTATATGCCGCCAACAATATTTTAGTCAATCAAAAAACGAGCCAAAGGAAACAATATGGAGCTGCCCCTTTCGACTCGACATTCCTTTGCAGTCAAGCTTTTGTTACCTTGTAAGACTTTCTCTCTTCTGAAGCTGATCCCGGGATGCCCTATTCTTCTTTGTTGTCTGATGGATTTCTCTGTCAGCCTTGCTGTTATTCTCCCTGAATACTTGTATCTCCGCTCCAATCACCTTTTGCGACTGTCCCCACTGCACTTCTGTTATCTCCGGCTTACCCCGCTTATAATTCAGTTGGTGAACCTTAAGGTTTTCATCAGCATCCTTGGTAAATACCAAGTCCGGGCAGTCCTGATGGTAATAGCACTCTGGAATCAATTTGGTATTAATTCGATTTGCCTTACGATGCAGTAAATTAATCAGACGATTTTTGGGTCCATACGACTTGTATAAAGCTTCCTTCATATCGTGTTCACCAGGATTCATATCGGTCCGCTGCAAATCAAATTCTTTAAGTTCTATTTCCTGGTATCTTGGGCTATCCTGAAATTCACTGTAAGTTCTATAATTACCTTCCTTCTTGTCATATTCATTATGCTTTACAATAAACAAACGGTTTTTACCGGAAACATTCATACTTAACAGATGGCAGTCATCACCTTTATGTTTGAATAATGCAGGTGTAGTCTTAAAAGAAGTTTTTGTGTAAACTGACTTCATCTGCAAATCAAAACTCTCTTTTTGTTTTTTTATTTGTTCTAATATCTTATCCATTGATAATGAGAACACTTTTCCAGATAAAACACCTGCAAATTCTTTACTAAAAGTAGAATTCCTTAAATCCCTTATAATTGCAAGGGCATTACATTGTTGAACCTTCTCTTCAAAAAAGCCGTGTTTCATATTGGCGCATACGTAGTGCCAATCCAAATCCGCCCTTTCAAGTTTCCAGTCATGGTTATTAACAAGGAGATAACTCTCAGCTTTTTCAATAGATTCATAGTATTCTTTAAGCGAAACCCGACTTGTATTATTCTTTAAATATTCTTTCTCATTCTCAGCAAAAAACAACATTGGTATTCTCTGTGCAGCTTCCATTTGCCTGGTAAGCTCAGGGTCAGAATAAACCTGTCTGTAATCACTGTATTGATGAATTTTGTCCTTATGCATGGCACACAAAGCATCCAGCTGACTATTATATGCGTACCAGGAATCTTTTCTTAATACATGGTCCATCATCTTCTCAAATTTCTGAGGCTCTCCTTTAAAAAAACAGTTAAGATAATTGCTGTATCTGGTATTTTGCAGCAGTTTAGTCATTTTAAGTGGAAATCTATACGAATCCGCTATTGTATATAAACCATATTGAGCAGCTAACCTGTTGCCTATTTTTTCTGAAATAAATTCTGCCGCTCCTTCATTTGACATACGATTCAGTGCACCGCAGCCAAAGCCGTCCTTATCTAAAGCTCTCATTGAAAAACCATCAATGATGAATCTTTTCCCCATGTAGTCAGATATATCTGTGTTCTGAGAAAAGAGATGTCCGCACAGCTCATGAATCAATACCTGTACCTTTTCACTATCATCAAGGGATTCCAGAACACTAATCCTGCCCTTGAAATCATCTTTGCCGTGGAAGGCCGAGTAATAATTATAACCATTTCTATCAACAAAGCCGGCATTCCAATTCCCGGCAGTGTCTTTACCTGAATCCCCTTTTTGGAATGTAGGTACCTGTACAAATTCAGTTCTCTCAAGCAAAAAGGCTGCTTTTTCCTCCAGATACGGAAGAATATTTTCCTCAGGCAGATTTTCTCCAATAACTTCAAAGGCAGCAGGAAGTATAGCCTTGATATGAGGAATAAACCAGGGGTCGATGCGGGGATTCCTATTTACAATTTGCATCAGTCTTTCATAATTAACCATAGCCCTTACCCTTCCTCTATCAATAAGGCATTGGAGGTGTATACCGATTCCGTAGATATTCCTGCATGTCTTTTTCCATCTTCTGATACTGTTGGCCTTTTTGTTCATTTATTACTTTAAAAAAGTAGCACTGCGTATCAGTTCTGTCAGCAAGAGTAAGCATAAGGAAAGTACCCAGTTCATTTGTAAATCTGGCAGCTATATAATATTCCTGACCATCAATATTTATTGTGCTAAGGTTCAATAACATCACCTATCTTCATTACCTAGTTAAATCCATTTTATCATGTTATTAACTAAAATTATAGATTAATATGGAATGTAGTCCTTTGGCCTAATCAAAAAGCCCCAGGATAAACTCCTGAGGCTCTTGCAATTCCTGGTCGGGGTGACAGGACTTGAACCTGCGACCCCATGGTCCCAAACCACGTGCGCTACCAAACTGCGCTACACCCCGAAATAGAATCGCTTATACATTTAAACAGTATGATTATATTAACTCAATCGTGCCAATAAGTCAATATTTTAAAATAATATTACAACTTGTCCATTCCCTTGTAAGGGTATGGTAATTTAATTATAATTAGCTTAAGTAATCATAAGGATAGACATGAAAACATGAAAAATATTCTAGGCCGCATGCGAAGGGCAATCACAGACTATAATATGATACAGGAAGGCGACAGAATTGCCGTCGGATTATCGGGCGGAAAAGACAGCCTGGTTCTCCTGACAGCGCTCGCAAAACTGAAAACCTTCCTTCCGCAAAAGTTTGAGCTTGTTGCTGTAACGCTGACAATGGGCTTCGATAAGGTTGATACCGGCGGACTGCAGGAAGTATGCAGGACAAACGGCATTCCCTTTGTAGAGAAGGAAACCTACATAGGCAATATTGTTTTCGATATCAGGAATGAAAAGAACCCTTGCTCGCTGTGCGCCAACCTTCGCAGAGGTGCCCTGAACAACGCAGCAGTAGAACACGGATGCAGCAAGGTTGCCCTTGGTCATCATCAGGATGATGTAATCGAAACCTTCTTCCTGAGCCTTTTTTATGAAGGAAGAATCAATACATTCTCACCGGTGACCTACCTGGACAGAAGAAAGCTTCACGTAATCAGGCCTATGATTTATGTAAAAGAAGCCGATATTAAAGGATTGGTGAAAGACCTGCAGCTTCCGGTAATTCACAACCCGTGTCCGGCCGACTGTCATACAAACAGGGAGTACATAAAGGAACTTCTCAAAAACCTGTCGACACAAGACCCTCTTATAAAGAGGAGGGTTTTCGGAGCCATACAAAGGGCCATGACAGGATGGAACAAAAAAACCAATAAATGATTCTAAGGGTTAATACTTAACAAGGAGGAGCCAATGACAATTTTGAAAACCGCAAAAATATTTCTCTTCACCATGCTGCTGGTTATGTTTGCCGGCTGCGCTTACGCGCAGGAGGATATAACAATATATACCGTAAAGGAAAACTACAAGCCGGCCAAATATGAGCCGTCCAAGGGTATATACCTGGGGGCATACGTTCTGCAGGACACTGTTATAAACGCAAGCATGGAAAAATTCAACCAACTGACAGGCAAGAAGCATGCAAGTTTTTTCAGATATGTAGGTTACGGCAAGCCCTTTCCGAAAGAATGGGTAGAGCAGGTGAAAGCTGCGGGCGCAGTTCCACATATAGCCTGGGAACCAAATGATGGGCTTGATGTAGTCAAGGATAATGAATACCTCAGAACATTTGCTAAGGAGGCTGGTAAAGCTTCAGTTCCAATATTCCTCAGATACGCAAGTGAAATGAACGGAACCTGGTGCACATACTCGGGCAGCACAAAGGAATATATTGAAAAATGGAAGCTTATTCACAATGTCATGGAGGAAGAAGCTCCGAACGTCATTATGGTATGGACTGTATTTACTTTTCCCGATTACAACATTACATCCTACTACCCGGGGGACCAGTATGTAGACTGGGTGGGGGTAAACATTTACAATGTAGTCTATCATAACGGTAACCTTCGTGAGAAGGCCGTCCATGAGGACCCTCTTGACCTTCTTAACTTTGTGTACAATACGTTCAGCCACAAAAAGCCCATACAGATTTCCGAATACGGTGCTACCCACTATACAACTACAGACGGAAAATACTATGTGGATTTTGCCAGGCAGAAGATTGCCAGAATATACGCCAACCTGCCAACCAAATATCCAAGGGTTAAGTCAATATTCTACTTTGATGTCAACAATCTGGTCAACGCACCCGAGGGAAGGAAAATCAACGATTACTCAATAACAAATGATGAAAACATCCTGAACACATATGCAAAACTTACAAGCAGTAAAAGCTACCTTTCGGATGTTGTGGAGAGCAGTTCCGAAACTTCCGATGAAAAGCTGTCCTACAGGGGTTACACCTTTTCCAGCAGAGGCAGGACATATGTTGACGCTGATTTTTTCAAAACCCACCTGGGATTAAGGATGACAATCAAAGGCTCCACTGTCTGGCTCTCAGATGGTAAAGGTAATGTATACGACTTTACCATGCTCTCCAGAAGGGTACCCAAGGGTTACTATAATTCATACAAGTACGTCAGAGGGCTGCAACTGAGAGAGGTCGCATCAAAATTCGGATACAAGGTAATATACAATAAATCGGACAACAGCGTAACCATCTTGGGACGGGGGGACGGTTCTCCCGTCCCCCCGTCCCAAGATAAGGTACTCTAATTAGGCCCAGGCTGCCGATGCTGCTGAAAAAATGGGACGGGAGAACCGTCCCTGCGTCCCAAATAAGGAGGTTAGTATGAAGATACAAAGGAAAATATCAATACTTATTCTGGTTACATTGATTGTAACAACCTGTCTGGCTCCGATTGCATATGCAGTCACAGCAGACGATGTCATATACGAGCAGAAATCCCCCGAGCAAGTTATATCATCGGGAGTAACCTATAAGAATATAAAACGCTTTCTTACTTCGGGGTGGCTAAATATTAACGTGGTTACAGTAGACCTTTCAGACCCATACGTGAAGCTGGATTTGCTCATGTCTCCTGAAGGTACAAGTACACGCTCAGACGTCAAATCCATGGCCCAGTCATCAGGAGCTGTAGCTGCATTAAACGGTGATTTCTTCGGAACATTCACCTCAACAGAAAATTCAAACGGAGGTTATCCAATAGGGCTTGCAATGAAATCAGGCAGCTATGTCAGTACACCCTATTATGAAAACGTATTGAAGAACAAGTTCGTAACATTTTCAACCGATGAACTCAAGCAGGTGCTTTACTCATACGTAACCCATACAACCACACTGCTTGGCTCAAACAGCAGTATAAAAATATCTGAAATAAACAAGGTTTCATCCAACTATAACTATCCTATTGTGTACAACAGCAATTGGGGAAAATATTCGGTCGGCTCCAGCGAAAAGTTCCCCAACATGGTTGAAATGGTTGTAGAAAACGGTATTGTCAGCCAGATACGTACTTCCATGCCTCCGGTCCTGATTCCGGAGAATGGGTATGTGGTAACTGTAAATCAAAGCGGTGCAAAACAGATAACCGATAACTTTCAAACCGGTGATTACGTTCAGCTTGATATCAAAACAAAACCTGATTTAAGCGGTCAGGATTTTGCGATTAGCGGAGGCACAATGCTGGTCAAAGACGGCAAGCCCGCCCCAATCACCCATAATATATCCGGCCTCCATCCCCGCTCGGCGATAGGCACGTCCGCCGATGGCAGATACCTGTACATGGCAGCGGTTGATGGACGTCAGGTCATAAGTAAGGGTGTCAAGCTTGAAGAACTTGCAAATATAATGATTGAAATAGGTGCACACAATGCAGTAAACCTTGACGGTGGAGGCTCTACCACCCTGGTAGGCAGAGCTGCAGGCTCCAGCATCATCAAAGTTCTCAATTCCCCATCAGAATCCCAGCTGCGGAAAGTAGTAAATTCATTGGGTATATTCTCAACAGCTCCTAAAGGAACTCTTCACGGCCTGTTAATAGATACTTCGGATACCAATATATTCGTAAACACAACGCGTGAATTTACAGTCAGAGGATACGACCAATACCGGAATCCCGTTGAGGTTAATCCTGCGGAGGTATCCTGGAAAATAACCGGGGTAAAAGGCTCTTTCAAGGACAATGTCCTGACCCCCACAGAAGTAGGTGAAGGAAGTATAACCGCTTCAGTAGGCGGGGTTTCAGCCAGCTTACCTGTAAGCGTTCTTAGCTCTCCGGCAGAAATCTGGATTTCTCCACGCATTTTGAATACTTCTGTAGGTAAGGAATCCAGATATGTCGTCAAGGGTAAGAACAAAAACGGCTACCATGCTGTAATCAATCCGTCCGACCTGATCTGGACAATCAGCAAGGACATCGGTCTTCTCGAAGGAAATACCTTTAAAGCATCAAAAGAAGGCAGTGCAGTTATCTCTTGCTCGATAGGCGAGGCAACTGCCTTTGGAGGAATAACTGCTGCCGGAGAAGGCAAGTCGGTTGCCCAGCCATGCGAGGAACCCTCTGCCACCTTTAAGGGCTATCCCTCTGAAGTAACCGGCCATGTATCGGTATCAAATGAACAAAGATATTCAGGCTCAAGCTCCTATAAGCTCACTTACGATTTTACCCAAACCGACAAATCCAGAGCTGCATATATAGTGTTCCCCGACAACTCTATCACAATGGATGAAAACATTACCGACATAGGTGTGTGGGTGTACAACCCTACCCCGAAATCTGAATGGCTGAAAGCCATGCTTACTGACGCCAACGGCTCAGCACACCTTGTTGACCTGACAAGAGATATGTCATGGACAGGCTGGAAGCATATTAAAATCCCTGTGGATGCAGAAATCCCCAAACCCTGCAAGCTTACCCGCATATACACTGTACAGATTGACTCCGCGGTTAAATCCTCCGGAGAGCTCTATATAGATGACATAACACTTTACTTCAAGAAGACCCAGGAGCTGTCTTCCTCGGATATACCGGCCAATATAACCCTTCCCGATACTGCAGAAAAGGACGTCTCCATACAGAGCGGTCCTGATTCGTTCCAGTTTGCAGTTATGGGAAAAGTGGGACAACCTAAGAATCTGCTTGATGAAATCCTTGTCAGGAGGATGAGCAGTATACTCCAGAAAGAAGTTGAACTATCGTTACTGGTCGGGGAGGTTAATAACGACTTTTATAAGCCGGTCAAGAAGCCTGTTGTCACCACGTCAGCCGGCAAATCATCCTTGATTCATAAGAACGCAACCTTCATAACTCTTGACGATTCAAAGTGGAGCATCCGGCAAACAGACTCCAGCCAGTGGAAATGGTTCTCATCCGAACTTGACAAGGTCAAAACACCCAATCTTTTTATAGTACTTCCAAAGCCTGTTAATGTAGACACCTTCTCAGACCCGTATGAGGCAAAATTATTCCAGGATATCCTGACTGACTACAAGAAGAAGACAAAGAGAAATGTCTGGGTAATCACAGGTGGAGACACCAACTCTGTAACAATGGAGAGAGGCATCCGCAACATCTCAGCCTCGGGCAAGCCAGGGAAACAAGCTGATGCATTAACCACACTTGACCAGTCTAAATATCTGCTTGTTACCGTAAAAGGCGAGGAAGTGACTTATCAGATTAAGAATCTATATTAGGATATTAAAACATGAGTAGGCCCACGCATAAGGCTGGGATTAGAACCCAGCCCAAGCGTGGGCTACTGTTAATGGCATATCGGCTAATTAAACAACTTCAAATCCTGTCTCACGTGCGACTGAATTTGTTCCACCTGTTCCATGGTATTACCTTCGGCATATATCCTGAACAGGGCCTCAGTACCCGAAGCTCTCACCAATACCCAGCTTCCGTCTTCCATAACGAATTTAAGACCGTCTATATCAATAACACGCTCAATTTTTTTACCGGCTATCTCCTCAGGTCTGTACTCCTTCATGTGGTTGAGTACCCTCTCCTTGGTGGTGGTCGTAACATGGATGTCAAGCCTCTTGCTGTAGAGGTATCCAACCTCTTTTTTCAAATCCTCCATGATTTCTGTGGGTGACTTTCCATACCGGGCAACCATTTCAGTTATCAACAGACAGGCCAGTACGCCGTCTTTCTCCGGAACATGTCCCCTGATGGACATCCCTCCGGATTCCTCTCCGCCTATAAAGGCATCCCTATTGAGCATGGCATCGGCAATGTACTTAAATCCTACAGGCGTTTCGATAACCTCCATGCCGTACTTTTCAGCCAGGCGGTCAACCATATAGGTCGTGGCTACCGTCCTTGCAGCAGGACCCTTCCAGCCTCTTGTTTTTATCAGGTAATCCTGAAGCAGGTAAATAACCTGGTTCGGGCTTATGTAGTTACCCTTGCTGTCAATAACACCAAACCTGTCGGCATCCCCGTCTGTAGCCAGCCCAAGGTCGGCATCATCCTCTTTCATCGCCGCAGTAAGGTCCTTCATATTGGACATGGTAGGCTCGGGCATTGAGCCTCCAAACAGAGGGTCCCTATGATTATTTATGGTCCTTACCTTACAGCCGAATTCCTCAAGTATCCTGGATGTATATCCTATCCCTGAACCAAACATGGGATTGTACACTATCTTCAGATTCGCATTCCTAATAACTTCAGAGTCAATGAGCTTGGTCAGTGCAGATATGTAAGCTTCCTTGGGCTGGGACAGCCGAATCCATTCCTCATTGCCCCTGTCATCCACCTTACCGCTTTCCATAACCCTCTCAACATTCTCAACCAGCTTGTCGGTTATACCCTTGTGGGCTGGTCCTCCATACTCCGGAATAAATTTAATACCGTTGTATGCGGGAGGATTGTGACTTGCAGTTATCATTATAGCTCCTGCCGCCTTCAGGTTGACAACCTCAAACGCTATTACCGGTGTGGGCACAGCCTCCTGGGTCATATAAACCCTCACCCTGTTTGCAGTAAGTACATTTGCACATGCTTTTGCAAACTCCGGGGATAAAAATCTGTTGTCGTATCCTATTACAACACCTCTATCAGCCATTTTCTGTTCATTCACATAATCGGCAATGGCCTGTGCAACAATTTTAACATTATGGAAGGTAAAATCCTCCGCCATTATACTTCTCCAGCCATCGGTTCCAAAAGTTATCCTGCCCATTATCCCCCTCCTTTGAGTCTTTTTTACCAACAACTCACATTATAGACTTTAAGATTAACAAAATCAATACCGGCTTGCTGTCTCCAACCTTCATCGTTCAACGATATTTTTCAGATACCCGAGAAAGTTCTCCCTGAGATCCTCCCTATCCAGAGCAAACTCAACAGTGGCCTGAAGATACCCTAATCTATTTCCTACATCATAACGCTTTCCAATAAAATCATAGGCATACATGGCCTCTTTATTAACCAGCCTTCTGAGTGCATCGGTCAGCTGTATTTCCCCTCCGGCACCTGGTGTGGTCTGTTCAAGGCAGGTAAATACTGCCGGCGTCAACACATACCTTCCCAGAATTGCAATATTTGATGGAGCTTCTTCCAGCCCGGGCTTCTCAACCAGGTCCTTAACCTTATACAGCCTGTCTTCAATCGACTTACATCCTATTATCCCATACTTGCTGACATCTCCGGGGTCTACCTTCTGAACTCCAAGGATTGTTGTCTTGTACTCGTTGTATATATCAATCAACTGCTTTATGCACGGAGTATCCGACTTTACGATATCATCTCCAAGGAGAACCGCAAAAGGCTCGTTTCCTATAAACGACCTCGCGCAGTAAATGGCATGCCCAAGCCCCCTGGGCTCCTTCTGCCTAATATAATGGATATCTACAAGGTTGGAAACATCCTTGACAAGACTGAGCAGTTCTTCCTTTCCTGTTTTCTGGAGTTCAATCTCCAGCTCCAGTGACTTGTCGAAATGGTCCTCTATCGACCTCTTGTTCCTTCCTGTAACGATAATGATATCCTCGATACCCGCGTCGATTGCCTCTTCGACAATGTACTGTATGGTGGGCTTATCAACAATGGGCAGCATTTCCTTGGCCTGCGCCTTGGTTGCAGGTAAAAACCGTGTTCCCAGACCCGCTGCAGGAATAATGGCTTTCCGGACTTTCATACACAAACTCCCTTTCAGGCAAATTCCTCTACTGCTTTTATTCCCATGAGTCAAACTAATTATACCATATTATTCTATCGGTCAAATCAACTGCTTATGATATCACGTACCGAAGTACTCCGGCTGCTGTCCGGAGAAAGTTTTTCGAAGCCTTTGGCGCTCTCCCCCATGAATGCAACCTTCAGGGTCTGGAAAATAATCTTGATATCAAAGAGTATTGAATAGTTCTTGATATACAGCAGGTCGTACCTGAGCTTGTCTTCAGGCAAGGTAGTATATTTGCCCAGTACCTGTGCAAGCCCTGTTATGCCTGCTTTTACTGAGGTTCTGTACTCGTAGCCCGGTATCTCCTTTTTAAACTGCTCCACAAAGTTAGGCCTTTCAGGTCTGGGCCCCACCAGGCTCATATCGCCCCTGAGTACATTGAAAAGCTGGGGTATTTCATCCAGTCTGAGCTTTCTGATAACCCTGCCAGCAGGAGTTATGCGGCTGTCGCCTTCTGTAGTCATTACCGGTCCGGTCTTCTCTTCTGCATTTGCCACCATTGTCCTGAATTTATAGAGTCTGAAGCTTTTCTCTCCCCTTGTCAGCCTGACCTGCCTGTAGAATATCGGCCCTTCAGAAGTCAGCTTAACGGCAAGGGCTATAACAGCCATTACAGGCAGTAGTATCACTATTCCCGTCAGCGATACAGTGATGTCAAAGGCCCTTTTTATACACCTCTGTCCGGTGGTTAGCTTCAGTTTCTCAACCGCAAAGGTGGGTATATCGTCAAACTGCAGCATCTGGGATTTGTACAGAAGTATCTCGGACAGGTCGGGTATGATATAAATCCCCTTACCGCTGTTCATGCAGTATGCAATTATCTTTGCCTTATCCTCATTGGATACATTTGAGCATACAAAAACCTCGTCGGCCATACCCATGAAAAGAAACATCCGCTCCTGGTCAACGGTATCGCACCTGTATCTTATGTCGAGGAGCATATTGCTGGCTGGGGCCTTTATCCTTTCAACAATGCCTTCTATCTCTTCGGGATTATTCCCTATGACTACAACCTGCCTGGTATCCATAACATGCTTCTTCACCTTCCATACAAAGTACCGCCATACACCCAGCAGCGAAGCCTGTATGATTGGCGATACCAGCAGGATACTTCGCGGAAAGGCGAAGCCCTGGTTGATGTATGTTATGGCAATAGTGGTTATACACAGCAGTGAGACAGCCAGCAGGATAGAATACATCGTCTCATACAGTGATTTCCTGAAAATATTCAACAGACCGTAGAAATCAAAATAGAGTAGAGCTGCTATGGTAATCAGCGGAATTATCTCGATATAGGGTACAAGGTTAACCATGGGCGGATTGAAATTAAACTTCATCATAAACGCTATATAAAAGCCCAGGTTTATTATTGCTATATCTACGATAATTACTATGAAATTAAAAAGTTTTCTCTTCTTATTCAGAATACTTCTCATCTATATCCCCCACAAAACCTCTGACTCCCCAATCGCAAATTATTATACTTTATTGGTACAGCTTTGTAAATGTCCAGGTCCTGCCAGGTGCTCAGCCCTTTGAGCCTACCCTATGCTTATCATTCAGCATTACCCTTAGTATGGCAAACTGCTTCATCAGCCATATCCCTAAATAAACAAGAAACCTTACCGGAAAAAAGGTTTCTCTCTCAAGATTCTTATTAAAAAATATTGCCATTGAGTTATAGAATGCCTTGGTTGCCTCCATGCTAAAATGCTTGCTGCTTTGCCCCTTGAAGTGGGTTATTCTGGCCCTGGGATAGTACATTACCTTCCACCCGCTCTTCTTTGCCCTGTAGCAGAAATCTATATCCTCGGCATACATGAAATAGTCCTCGTCCAACCCAGGAACATCCTCCAGCACTTCGCACCTGAACATCAGAAAGGCTCCCGATACTGCATCAACAGCAATACCCTTGTTTTCATCCACATAGGTCAGGTTGTACTTTGCCAGCATCCGACTTCTGGGAAACAACCTGCTCAGACCCGAGAGCCTCAAAAATGCAACCAGCGGGGTAGGCAGGCTCCTCCTGCATGCTCTCTGAAGGGTACCGTCCGGATTTTCCACCCTGCATCCGGCCACACCCACATGGGAATTGATATCCATGTACTCAACCATTTTCTCAAGCGACTTGCCATGGACAATGGTATCAGGATTCAGAAGGAGTATATATCTCCCTACAGCCAGCCTGATTCCAAGGTTGTTTGCCTTGGAGAACCCAGCATTCTCGTCGTTCTGAAAGGTCTTTACCCTTGGATACTTCTCTTTGACCATTTCAATACAGCCATCCCCGGAGTTGTTGTCTACGACAATTACTTCGAAGTAGATGTTGTGCGTATTATCGTAAATGGATTTGATGCAGGCGTCGGTATAGTCCTTTGATTTGTAGTTTACTATTACTATCGATAGGTCCATGGATTCCTCCGATTACGAGTCTGGTATAATTAATTTTTAGAAAAATAAAACCTTATGGAAATATTGTAATCCACAAAGGTTCTATTGTAAACAGTGCGTAGTTATTACACATTCCAAAACTCTTTTAAATAATGTCCATTATGTTATGATATAATAAGAATAAATAATTTAAAGAAGCAAAGGTATTAGTTGCTATCCTTAATTGAAAATCATACTATAGTACTAGAATATATAAATTGAAGATCATAAGGGAGTGAAAGTTCATGAATAAAGAGATTATTTTCTTGGTTGAGGAATCTGCAGAAGGCGGATATGAAGCTAGAGCTCTAGGTCATTCTATCTATACAGAAGGTGAAACATATGAAGAAATCAAGGCTGCAATTCGTGATGCAATTCACTGCCACTTTGAAGACAAAGATTTACCGCAGATGATACGTTTGCATTTTGTAAAAGATGAGGTTGTAGCTATATGAGAATTCCCAGAGATATTAGTGGAGAAGAATTGATTAAACTATTAGGGAAATATCATTATTCTATAACAAAGCAGTCAGGTAGTCACATACGTATTACTACCAAAATTGAAGGTGAACATCATATTACTATTCATAACCATAGTCCAAAAAAATTGGAACTTTAAATAATATTTTAAAGGATATAGCAAATCATTTAAAAATCGAAAAAGAAGAGTTAATTAGAGAACTTTTTGAATAAGAACTACTACTTTATAATTTGAATATATTCTTTGAGTGCTCTATCCCATGGTTTCATCTCATAACCCAGATTGGCCTTCAAATTGAAATTATTTAAAACAGAATAACTTGGTCTTTTAGCAGACCGGTTGATTCTGTCAGAGGTTATAGGCCTAACCTCTACATCAACACCTCCAAATTCAAAAATCTTTTTTGCAAATTCAAACCATGAACAGCTTCCTGAATTGGTTACATGGTATATCCCATATTTATCTGATTCCGCCAGAACTTTAATTGCTTCTGCCAGATTAAAAGCATTTGTAGGGCTTCCTACCTGGTCATCCACAACCTCAATTATTTTTCTGCTCTGGCTCAATTGAAGCATAGTCTTAACAAAATTATTTCCATTTCTTCCATATAACCATGCTGTCCTTACTATATAATACCTCTTTAGTGTACTTCTTACAATCCTTTCTCCTGCCAATTTTGACTTTCCATATATATTAATAGGGCTAGTTTCGTCAACCTCATAATATGACTGTCCTTTTTGACCATTGAAAACATAGTCGGT
Organism: Clostridia bacterium; assembly: GCA_041687355.1. Lineage (GTDB taxonomy): Bacteria > Bacillota > Clostridia > Acetivibrionales > UBA4821 > JAWLCD01. Next base: position 106,546 of record JAWLCD010000002.1, read on the forward strand.
AGAAATATACACCATAGCCGCGCCGACTTTTAAGCATCCGGCCGCTACATTCCCCGCCCCCTTAGAGTTTACCGTGTAGGCAAGCTCCTCATTAGCTTCACATCCATCAACATTAGTATAAGCTGCACAATGTATAACAACTTCAGGTCTGATATCTTCGTGACACTTATATACTGCATGAGGATTTGTTATATCCAATTGTTCCTTACCGAACCCATATACTTTATGGCCATCAAGAACCTTTTTGAGTTCTGTCCCTAATTGTCCCTCGGCTCCTGTTATAAGCACTTTCATAAGTATTATCTCCTTAAATTGCAGACTTGAATTTTCCTTTGATGCGGGTAGTCATCCATCTTTTCTCAAACAGACTATAAATGTATTCCGGTGACACCCTGATACTACCTTGAATCTCTTTTCTTTTTTTCAGGATTCCCGGTAAATCTCTCAGAAAATGAATCTTTGCCTTGATAAAACTTCCACCCCTGCCCTTGGCCAGGAAAAAACAAAAAGCCATTGCATTGTATAATATATGGTTGGGAAGCGTTTTCCATATAAGGGCTGAAGGTATATTCTTGAAATATAAATATTCAGCATTTCTCTGACCATTGTAAACATAAAATCTGCTCATCTTTCCAAGTGTGCTGTTCACTTTATGATATACTACCGCTTCAGGAACAAATAAACACTTGTAACCTGCCAGCTGTGCCCTGAAGCAGATATCGGTATCTTCATAAATGGCAAAGAAATCCTCATCAAGTAAACCTATATCCCCAAGTACAGCTTTTCGGAAAGCAAGAGCCGCACCGCAGCCTCCAAAGACGAATTCCTGCTTATTAAATAATTCTGCCCTCTGTAGATGACCCCTTTTATATCCTGCTCCACATACTGAAAAACCATCACCAGCGCTGTCTAGGAGTTCCGGTTGGTCATAGTAAACAATCTTTGAAGCGCAAATTGCTGCCTCAGGGTACTTATCGAAGGAATCATTAATAAACTCAAGCCATCGTGCGTCAGCTTTTGTATCGTTATTCAGAAGAACTATATATTCTCCTTTTGCCTGCTCAATAGCAATATTATTGGCCTTACAGAAGCCATAGTTCCGGTCAAGCTGTATTAACCTTATTTCCGGATAATTCTTCTCGACAAAGTCACCAGAACCGTCTTCAGAACCGTTATCAACCATAATGGTTTCGAAATCCTTGAATGACTGATTCCTTAATGAATCAAGGCACTCTGCCAGATGATATTTGCCATTCCAATTTACTATAATAACACTTATCATTGGCACCCCTTCTTTGGTTATTAGCTATTGGCTATTGGCTGTTAGCTGTTGGCTGCTCGCTAAACACTAAAAACTTCCCTAAACCATTGTAACTTAGGGAAGTTCTATTGTAAACACTACTCCTACACTCTTTTATCCTATTCTCATCACTTCAATAATCAAGCCTTCTAATAGGCTGCGGAATATAGTTAATTGTTTCTGCCAAGAGCCAAAGGCCAATAGCCACCACCATCTACCTCCGCCCATACATCCTGTCATAGTACTCCATATATTCGCCGCTCTTTATTTCTCTCCACCATTCGGTATTCTCCATGTACCATTCTACAGTCAGTCTCATCCCCTCTTCAAAGCTTACAATAGGTTCCCACTGCAACTGCTCGGCTGCTTTCGACGCATCAATTGCGTATCTTCTGTCATGTCCGGGACGGTCTTTAACGTATTTGATTAAGCTTTCAGACTTGCCAAGAACGCTTAATATCAGTTTCACAATCTCAATATTCTTTTTCTCATTATTGCTTCCAAAATTATAGACTTCTCCTGTCTTACCCTTTTCTATGGCTGCAAGGATACCCCTGCAGTGGTCTTCAACGTATATCCAGTCCCTCACGTTAAGGCCGTCTCCATACACAGGAAGCTCCCTGCCCTCCATGGCATTTGAAATCATCAGCGGAATAAGCTTTTCCGGAAACTGGTACGGTCCATAATTATTAGAGCACCTTGTAATTACCGCCGGAAGCCCAAAAGTCCTGTAATATGAGCGCACCAGCATATCAGCTGAAGCTTTGCTTGCAGAATATGGGCTGTTGGGGGCAAGAGGAGTTTCCTCGGTGAAATACCCTTCTTCGCCAAGCTCACCGTATACTTCATCGGTGGAAACCTGAATGAATTTGGCTGTTGGCTGCTGGCTATTGGCTGTTGGCAACTGCCAAAACTTGCGGGCAGCTTCAAGAAGGACATAAGTACCCATGATGTTGGTGTCCAAAAAAGCGCGTGGGTCGTCGATACTCCTGTCAACATGGGATTCCGCCGCAAAGTTTACCACTATGTCGGGTTTGTATTCTACAAATATCTTCTCCACCAGATTCTTGTCGCATATATCACCCTTTACGAATCTATAATTCGGGTGATTTTCTACGTCTTTCAAATTCTTAAGATTTCCCGCATATGTTAAAGCATCAAGATTTACAACCTTATAATTCGGATGCTCATTTAATATCAATCTAACAAAATTACTGCCAATAAATCCAGCACCACCGGTTACCAGCATCACTGCAGGCTGTTGGCTATTGGCTGTTAGCTGTTGGCTGTTCAATTTCTTTTTCCTCCAATCTTTCTGATTAAAGAATTAAGCAATCTTCCAATGGAATTACATTTATTCAATAATTCTTCATATTCATTGTTACTAATATATCCTAAATCCTTTGATAAAAGTAATTGGTATTTAGTTTCGTATAATGACCCTCTTGCAATATACAAGAAATGATTAAAGTCCTTATCAGTATTCCTTCCCGTTCCCTCACATATATTCATAGGTACTGAGCTTGCCGCTCTACACATTTGGTCTGCAAGCCGAAATCTCTCTTCTTTAGGGAAAGTTTGAGTAAGCCTGTAAACATCTAATACCAACTCATGTGATTTCTGCCAAACTTCTAAGTTCTGATATTGAGCCATTTCCCCCTCCACCAATCACTTTTACCACTATCCCTTGACTATGTTTTTGCCAACAGCCAAAAGCCAACCGCCAATAGCCACTATCGGTTCTCAGTCACCCAATCAAAACCGATAGCCGGGTCGTCCCATGCTATCCTATACTCATCCGGCTTCTGACGGTCATATGATTCAGTAGTAAAATAAACAATTGTGGCGGGCATGTTCCCTAGAACCCTGTAACCATGCGCAACACCTGCAGGTATGAATAAAAGAATAGGGTTATTTTCTCCCATATAGAATACATTTGTTTCACCCTTGGTAGGAGAATCTTCCCTTAAATCATGCAGTACAACCTGCGCATTTCCTGAGGGGAAAAACCAGAGGTCATCCTGCCTTTTATGGTAATGAAAAGCTTTCACTACCCCAGGGTAGGTCATTGACATGGATGCCTGTCCGAAACGTTTCAGGAGTTTATCATCATCCCTGAGGATTTCCATGAAGAAGCCTCTGTCATCCACATGCTTAATCAGGTTCTTTACTGTAACATCCTTTATCATAAACCTCGCTCCTCTCGGTTGGTTCTTGGCCTTTGGCTGTCGGCTTCTGGCCCTTGGTTCTTAGAAATGCTTCAAATTTATACCAAAAAGCCTCAAATGAAAACTATAGTATAATGGCCAATAGCTAATAGCTAATAGCTAATAGCCAAACGCCAATAGCCACAAATCAACTAAAGCTGATTTGCAAGTCCGTCGCCAGTTCATTTGCCCTGATAAGGGATTCAAACGTACCGGCATCAGTCCACCAACTGTCAAGAATATCGTACGTCATAGTCCCTCTGCGAATATATTCATTGTTAACATCAGTAATCTCAAGTTCCCCTCTGCCTGAAGGCTTCAGGGTTTTAATTATATTGAAAACATCACAGTCATACATATAAATCCCGGTAACAGCAAAGCTGCTTTTGGGATTCTTGGGTTTCTCTTCAATGGAAACTATCTTGTCATCCAGCACATCAGCAACACCAAACCTGTGAGGGTCATTAACAGACTTTATGAGCACCTTCGCTCCCTTTTCCTGCTTCTTGAAATTATCAACAAACTCCGAAATATCTTTTCTGAATATATTATCTCCAAGTATCACGACACATTTATCATTTCCAACGAAGTGTTCGGCCAATCCCAGGGCCTGGGCAATTCCACCGGCCTCATCCTGGACTTTGTAGGTAAACCTGACTCCCATATCCTTCCCGCTGCCAAGGAGATTGACTACATCACCCATATGATCCGCGCCTGTTACGATTAGAATTTCATCTATTCCTGCTTCCTTAAGCTTGAATACAGGATGATATATCATGGGGTACTTTCCCACAGGCAACAGATGCTTATTCGTAACTTTCGTAAGCGGGAAAAGCCTTGAGCCTGTCCCTCCAGCTAGTATAACACCTTTCATATACTCACTTCCCTTGTATATTTAAGTTCATTATAATTAACTTAACCTCATTATATCAAACAATTAGCCTCATACACATTCAAATGAAAAAAATTATTGTTTAACTCTGTTTCTTTTTGTTCTATTGTATTCACACCTATTTTGTTTAAGCAATCCCATTATCTCAAAATCAGATATAGCTCTTTTTCTCATTACTTCCTGTCTCTTTGAAAGCATATTTTTTGACATTCGAAGCGCATCTAGTACTCCCTTAAAAAATGATATCCCGTAGCCTTTAAATGTAAAAAAGACTTGCAAAGAGAAAAAATGAACTACTATTGCTAAAGCTGAGCTAATTATAACCTTCAGTGGAAAGTTTTTTAGAATTAACAAGATAGTATTCCGTCCAAGATAGTAGACAGTAAAGTCATTATATACACTTCCTGTGGTTGCGCTTCCAATATGATATACAACAGCGTCAGAAATGAAAAGGCACCTATAACCATATAGGTTTGCCCTAAAACTAATATCAGCATCTTCCAGGTAGGCAAAAAAGTCCTCATCAAAATATCCTACTCTTTCAAAAAATTCCCGCCTATATATCGATGCCGCTCCACTTGCCCCAAAAGCATACTTTTGCTTATCATATTGACCAATGTCTTCTTCTCTGTGACCTACTTTATAAACCTTTCCAGACGATAGGATAATGTCCCCTGCATCATCAAGCAAGTCTTTCCGGAAAAAATTCTTTATCTTGCATGTAGCAAAAAGAATATCTTCATTTTCGTTAAAAACCTCATATATTTTATCTATCCAATCAAGCTCAACTTCCGTATCATTATTTAATAAAGCAATCAGTTCTCCTTTAGCCTGAGAAATACCTTCATTAACAGCCTTACTAAAACCCATATTACTTTCAAGCCATATATATTTAACCTTTGGGTCATAAGACACCTGCTCCTTCTCTTCAGACCCATTATCAACTACGATTATTTCATATTCACTATTTTTCTGGCACAGAATTGAGTTAATACATTTTCTTAGTAAATCAAACCTATTATAATTTGGTATAACAATACTTATCATATTTTCCTCTAAAACTTAAAAAATAATAAATTTTTAATTCTCTAAGAAAGAATAAACTTATTACGTCGTTTGTATCGTCTCTTTGCCCCATATAAAAAACTATAACTGAACTATATGTTCATAACTTTCATTACATTTCTTTTTTGACAATTTAAATAAGTCTTCTTTTGCCGAAGCTATTTCTTCGAGAGCACTTTCTCTGTAAAAACCAGCGTCTTTCTTACCGATACAGTAATATTCAAACCCTAGTCTGGTCATTGAGTCATAGTCAAATACATTTCTTCCGTCAATAAAGATATTACCATTCATGAGCTCTTTAACCCTGGCTAAATTCATTTGTCTGAACTCCTCCCATTCAGTCACCATTACCACTGCATCAACATTCTTTACTGCGTCATACACATTGTCTGTATAGTCAACATCTTTTAAAACCTTTCTAGCCACAGCCATTGCAGCAGGGTCATATGCCTTTATCCTGCCACCCATCTTCTGGATTTCATTTATAACGGTAATGGCCGAAGCCTCTCTGATATCATCAGTGTTGGGTTTAAATGCAAGCCCCAGGACAGCAACAGTTTTCCCTTTTATCACCGGCACTGCCTTCCTCAACTTCTCTACAGGCCTTAGCTTCTGTAAATTATTCACCTGGATTGCACTTTTTACAAGCTTGAATTCATAATCCACCTGCTCAGCCAGTTTGACCAGTGCCTTTGTATCTTTCGGAAAGCATCCTCCACCGAATCCTATACCTGCATTCAGAAACTTGTCCGATATCCTATGGTCAAGCCCAACCCCTCTGGCTACTTCTCCCACATCTGCTCCAAGCTTCTCACAGATATTGGCTATCTCATTCATGAACGTAATTTTTGTAGCCAGGAACGCATTGGCAGCATACTTTATCATCTCAGCGCTCTCCGGGTCTGTTACCATTATAGGTGCCCCAAGAGGATCGTGAAGTGTGGTCATAATCCGGGCTGCCTTCTCACTCTCTGTACCGATTATAATCCTGTCGGGGTTCATGGTATCATGAACTGCAGTGCCTTCTCTAAGGAACTCAGGATTGGACACTACGTCAAACTCAAAGGGCTTGTCCTGATTCTCAAGGATTATCCTTGCAACCATCTTCTGGGTACCAACAGGTACAGTGCTCTTGTTTACTACTATCTTATAGCCGTTCATATGATGGGCAATCTCTTTTGCCACTACTTCCACCTGAGACAGGTCAGCATGTCCATCCGGAAGGGACGGAGTTCCTACGGCTATGAATATGATATCCGAATTCTTAATTCCGTACCTCAGGTCTGTAGTGAACTCTATTCTGCCTTGCTCCCTGTTGCAGTTGCACATTTCCTCCAGGTCTTGCTCGTATATGGGCATTATTCTATTGTTAAGCTTGTCTATTTTTTCTCTGACAGTATCAACACAGATTACCTTGTTGCCCATTTCGGCAAAACATACTCCCGATACTAACCCCACATAACCTGTTCCTACTATGCATAAGTTCATTTTTATTCCCCTTTACTTCTTGTCAAATACGCAATTATTTTAGCATATTATGTAGGGGTGGGCAACACTAAGTCAATCACGTCTTTTCCCGCAAAACAGAAAGAGGCTTGGAGCGAACGGATCCATGCCAAAAACATCCCACTTTGGATATCAAAATGTAAGGCACTTTTTTATTATGTGCTTACATTGTATAAAATTACTATTTTTCTATAAAAACTTTAACAATAGTTACAACTGACATCAAATATTCGTGAATATTACTGAATGCTAACTAATAGCATCATGCCTCCTTCGCAGCAAATACAAAGTATCTATAATCAACTTGCCGAATAAGAGAAATGCACCAACAGTATAAACAACAAAAGCTATTAAAGCTAGTACAAATGATTCAATACTTTTATTCGATGCTAGATCAAAAATACTAATACTCCATGCAAAGGCTATAGAATACAATATAAACAAAACTAGATGCTTGAAAGATATGCAACTAGGCACATTTTTTTGCATCTGGAGTATAAAATAGATTATGTTAATTAACTGAGAAATACAAAGGGAAATGGCTCCTGCATTTACACCAAGTTTAGGATACAAAATAATCAACAAACTTACATGAACAAACATACAAATCGGCATAGACCACAAGCATCCTTTTTTTCTACCTAGTATCGTAATAGTATTGCCAAGAAATATATTCAAGCTAAGCAGTGATATACCCACTGAATACAATGGGATATTATTTGATATTGGTGTATATGCAACTCCAAACATAATATCTACTATTAAATATATAAAAAGAATTAATCCAATAAATATGAAAAAAGTCAACACAACATAAAGGTTAATTGTACGACGTATTATACATTTAAGCTTTTCAGCAGAATCACCGATTAATCTTGATATTAAAGGATACATAGTAACAGAAATTGAAAAAAGCATTAGGTAAACTATTTGGGTAAAATTTGATAACACTTTGAATTGTCCAATAATCTCCATATTATTCTCTAATTTTTTTATTATAAGTAAATCTATATTCAAATAAAAGATAGCTATACTAAACACAACTAGCGCTTTAAAAACATATTTCATGAAAACACCTAGATTTACTGGTATACCTCTATCTTCTTTAATATATAATTGTTTAAACTGCAAAAAAGCTGCTACAAAATAAGCCAGCGCAGTTCCGTATATAATAGAACTAACCTGGTCAGGAAGTATTAGAATACCTGCTACAATACTTCCAAAGCGAACTATTGAATATGTCATGTATGTTAATGCAAGTTCTTTAAACTTAGTTAAACCATTCAACAATCCATATTGTATATAATATAATCCTTCAAATGGTATAATTATAATAAAAAGATATAAGTATTTAGTTAGATATGGTGTATTCAAAAAGTTTGATATTGGCTCTGCTAATAATAAGCTTATAAGCATAATCAATAGACAAAAACCGGATTGTACAAGCAATGCATTTATTAGAATTGACTTTTTGCTTAAGTGTTTATCAGCAATGAATCTCGTAATACTCTGCTGAACACCATAGGTTAGTACAATCTCATAGAGCATAAAAATACTCATCAGTATTCCAATATCACCATAGATTGAGGGACCTAAAATTCTAGCTAGAATAATATTTAACACATAACCCAAACCAACTGCAACTACTCTCGATATTGAATGAGTAGAAATACCATATAATGCAGCATTGTTTTTTATATAATCAATTTTCATCTGCTTATACCTAAAATATATTTGCTGAACTTTATATACTGTTGCATAATAAAAGCATGTACAAATCTATACATAAACATGATAAAATGGGGCACTTTAAATACGTACTTATCCCATCCTTTTTGTTTAATAATAATATTATTAAACAAAAAGAAGGAATTAAAGAAACTGCCATTTCTCCCATGTGAAATAAAGCTATTTTCATTATACTTAAACTTTTTACCAACCAACTTTTCAGCCCATTTTATTCTTGATAATATGGCAGTTTTTTTCATATATATTTCTTTTGCATGTCCTTTTATTATCCTTGCCTCATCAATAGATTCAGCATCTATTATTTTAGCTGCTAAAGCTTCATCTATAAGCTTCTTGCCACGTTCGGTACGAATAATTACTACGGTATCGCCATCAGACCCTCTTTTGTAATCTTTAAACCAAGGATCACCAAAAGATATATCTGCTTCAACACAAAAATAATCATCACAAAAAAGGCATCCAGCTTGTGTAAAAAAATAGCTATTGCTTATTGCCGTAAAATATGAACGATTATATGGTATTGTTATTTTCTTATTGTTATTTAAAGTTATCTCTACGTTTCCTGGCCATTTACCTGCTCGGAAATCTAATCTCCTTACTTGAGTAATATCTATACCTTCCTTTTTGCAAACATATTCGAATAGATTATAGGTAAATGCTTTTGAACAAAACAAACCAAAAATAAATGGTCTATTACTCTCATTACACAAATGATTTGCACAACATGGTAATGCAGTAACTGCTAACTTCTCTAATTTATTATTATAAGCTTCACAAATTGGATAAGATATATACTTTGAACCAGAGCATTTATTATAATCAGAAACCTTATCTACTATAACAGGTTTAGGTTGTATACAATTATCATCACATGTTAGTGTTAAAACATTTTTAAAAAATGATGTTTTTAATCCAAAGTTAATTAAGCTACTGATAACCCCACCTGAAGAACCTGAACTTCTAAATTTTTCATCTGTACTATGTGCCAGCAATAGATACTGATAATTACCTAATAACGATTTATGCTTAGTTGTATTAAAATCTAATGCCCTGCAGACATTTAAACACTTGCCACATCCAATACATCTATCAAAATCTAAGGTAGGAATATATTGTGAATATTGATTTTTCTCCATTTTTATAGCTCCCATTGGACACTTAGAAGAGCACATACCACAATTCTTACATAAGAAATTATATTTACTTATTTCATCATATCTTTTAATAACTTTATCTTTCAATATTTACTCCTTTAAAACTATATTTCTTAAGAGCTTTTTTTATTATAATTATTCAATATTACTTCTGCTAAAGCATTTGGATTACCCATTTCAACATAACTCACTCCTGGAAAATATTCGTCAAATAATTCTCGATTGGCTGCATTTTCACCAAGAATAATATCTTTATTCATACTTATATATATATATGTTTTACCAGCTATTGTTCTGTGTGCTTTTTTATTGTCAGCGTTAAAATGTCCTGCTAAACATATGTCCGATTTAGCAATACGTTTTGCAAGTTCTTCTTTATTTAACCATTCATAGAATGTAATATTACGTAAATTTTGATATTTCTTTTTAAGTTCACTTTTTACTGGCCCAATAATTTCAAACACTATATTACTTTGTCTCTGCAATATCCGGGCACTTTCTAATATAATGTCAACTCCCTGTAGAGGAAGCATTGACCCAAAATATAAAACTGTGTACAATGCTTCATCCTTTTGGGTCTGAACATATGTATTAAATATCGTTGTGTCTGCTTGTAGATATAACACTTGTGTTTTTTCAGAGCACGGATAAAGCTCTTTGTCAAAGTAATTTGCATGAGCATGTGTATCAGTAATAACAACATTAGCTAACTTCAAGGTTCTTCTATCAAGCCATTTTGCAAATTTTGCTACAACACTATTGCTTTTATAATACTTTCGGTCTTCTATCAACGTATCGTAAACTGATATGAAAAAATCTATAATAATAAACTTTTTGAAAAATCTAAACTTAAAAAAAGGTAATACTAACTGCGGTGAAAAAGAAATATATATTAAATCAAAATTTTTTACTGAAAAAAATAATGATTTATAATATATCCACAGTAAACGTCTAAAATATGATTTATATGAGCTACCCCAAATCTCATATGACTGTGCATATTTTTTAATAATTTCAATATGCTGTACATTCCTAATATAGTCTAAATTCTTTGTAGTAATAAACAAGACTTTTCGATTTGTAAGTCTTTTTGCTAACTCTTTTTCAGCGTTAATATTTCTATTAATAAATTTTTCTGTCATATGTTTATTCATATCGGCTATCTCCAGTAACCTTAGCCAACCAAACAAATATTTTTAATATATTACCTTAAAAGTCTATCTTTTATAATTCTTATCGTTTGCTGGCCCTCAAGCATAAGCTTTTTCGAATTAACTTCCATAATTTTTTGGATTGTCAGATAGTTAACTTTTATAAGTTCCATTTTGGATAAAATATCCTGTTCTGTGACAGTGTAAATGTCTAACAAATACTCTTTCAGTCCGACAGATTCCATCAAGCCTTTTGCTTTATGTTCATAAGCTATGCAAATACAAGGAACACACATTTTTATAGCAAAAACAGCTGAATGGTATCGTGTTGCAATCATAGCTTTCAATCCAGCTATTTCTTTTTGTTGCATAGGACCACTTAATTTATTAGAAAATATTATGGCCCTTTCTGGGTATTTTAATCGACCAACTATATCATTTATTAAGGGTAAATCTGAGTGTTTTCCATATAATTGCGGAAAAAACTCAACCTTAAGTTCTTTGTCTTCATCCATAAGATTGTTTAGTGTTTTAACAACCGTCTCTTCATATTTGCTCTGCATCTTTTTTTTATTAGAAGTATTTGGATAATTATATTTTAGCGGAGTTATGCCTATTATATTTTTTTCTTTTATTACATTAGATTTTACATCAATACAATGTGCAAAGCAAGCATCAGCAGTAACAAAAACCTTATTAGGATTAATCCCAAAATCGAGCACATATTTATAAGAAACAGGATCACGCAGAATAATCAAGTCAACCTTTTGCAAAAGTATTCTGCGTAAGGGATTCATTATACGCACATTAAACGGTCCCATGGAAGGTGCTGCAAATGCTACTTTTTTGTTTAATAGCAAGGGTACGACCAGATGGCATATATGAATAATCTCATGATTAATATAAATATCTCCAATATAAGGTCCTCCACATGATGATAGAATCAAGTCAGATTCTTCATGAAGATTTATAAATTCATTAAACTTTCTACTAAGAATTTTACGAATATCTAGATTTATAAGCCGAAATAAAATCCATAGCGTCATCTCTATTAATCCTTTTAAAGATACTATCATGGATTTTTCTTGAATCGGGTAGTTCTCTGTTATAAACCTATATTCGCCGGATTGTTTAAGTATAGTAATTTGAGCGTTTTTATCTACAATCTTATATATACTTTCGATAAGCCCAATAACTGCAGACTCGTCGCCACGATTATTTCCATGCTGGTTTGTAAGCAATATTCTCATATAATCTCCTTCTAGCCTTTATACTATTAAACCTATTTAACTAGATTTCATATATGATTCAGTAATTGAAAACTAACCTTTATTATTTTCAATCTTTTTTATTCTATATTGTATATCTTCCAATATCTTTCTATTAGCTGCAATTAAATCAGCTTGTAATCCTATAACACCTATTTGGAATCCAATAAGTATCAAAAGAGCTGATAGAATTAATGATTGAATATGTCCACTCCCTTGTGCAGTAAAATAAAAATATAAAAATCTTAACCCTATAACAAACCCTAGTAAGAATATTGTTAATCCCAAAGTAATAAAAAATTTTAACGGTTTATACATAACAAATATTCTTATTATAGTGAATATTGAACGTTTAATGTATGAATACATACTCTTAAACAATTTGGACTTCCTTAACTCTCCATTAGTCCTAATTGACACTGATGTAATAGCCATATTTTTTCTTCCAGCCTGTATTATGGTCTCCAAGGTATATGTATACTCCGATACTACATTAAGTCTTAGTGCAGCTTCTCGGCTATATGCTCTGAAGCCACTTGGAGCATCAGGTATGTTAGTATCTGATGCTACTCTAACAACCCAACTCCCTAAATGCTGAAGTTTTTTCTTTAACCATGAAAAATGTTCAATACTATCTATAGGTCTTTCTCCTACAACGATATCTGCTTGTCCATCAAGAATAGGTTTTACTAACTTTTCAATATCTGCTCCGCAATACTGGTTGTCCGCATCAGTATTGACAATTATGTCTGCTCCTAACTTGAGACATGCATCTATCCCTGCCATAAATCCAGATGCTAGACCTTTATTGTTAGTAAACCTAACTACATGGTGTACACCATTAGCTTTTGCTACTTCTATTGTCTTATCTTTGCTACCATCATCAATTATTAGGTATTTGATTGTATCTATACCTTCAATCTCTTTAGGTAAATCTTTTAATGTAATTGGTAATGTTTCTTCTTCATTATAGCATGGTATTTGAATTATTAGTTTCATAGATAGACAACTCCTTTTGGTGAATCATTATTACAACTTCTATATAACTTCTAATTATTATAAACTATATACACTATTGTTTAAAAGTTTTAATTATTTTTTAAAATTACTGTTTTTGATTTAACATTTCTGTCTAAATCATAAAGCTGCACTTCATATTCTTTAGATTTTTTAATAATATCTATTGGTATTTCAGCCGTCAGTATATCTTTTCCTTTAGTTGTAGTTAGCATAGAATTATTGATTAATACCTTAGTATTGCTAGTAGTTCCTTTTGTCTCAACCCATATAAAATAATTTATTGTATTATTAATAATCTTTTTCGTTATTCCTAGATTACTAATTCTGAGTTTAGATGATACTGGAGCGTCTAGCATTTCTTGTTTTACAGTTTTAATAAATTGGGGTAAATTCTTAATTTGCCAGAGACTGATAACTTCTTGCCCATGAGTTTCATTGAAACTTTTAACTTTAACTATCTCTCCTTTATTTTCTATGACAAAATTAAAAAATGGTTTGCTAATTTCTTGATCAAGTGATGTATATATAGGAAAATAAAGGCTTTGACTATTTTTATATTCTGTTGAAATCAAATAGTTTTTAATAACATTTTTCTTTTCTTGTTCATTTCTTGTACCCTTTAAATTAAATACCAAAGAGTTTATTCTAACTTCACCTTTATTTAAAAAATATAGTTGAGAGTACATACCCCACTGAATATGTATAATATCATTATAGTTAATTTTATTCTGGTTTATATAATTATTAAAATCATATATAGCTGGAGAAAAATATCCAGTACCCCTAGATAGATTAGCTTCTTCAACTATCTTATTCGTAGAATAAACATTTAACAAAAGTAAAGCTAACGGAATAATAAAAATCACCTTTGAAATTATTTTATTTTGGTTAAATATTTTGGATAGAAAAACTGTACCTAAAAAAATTGTCATTTCAAAAAATGGTATTATAAATCCCCAGTGTTGCCTTCTATAAGTTTTAGGACTTATTAACAGAAAAATGATTATAATCAACAAAGTAAATATTACAAAAAAATAATTTTTATGCTGTAAAAATTTTTTGGTTTTAACTAATTTATAAAATAAAACTAAAAATATTATTAAACTTATAGCAAAAAGTGCAAAGTAAATATAATAATACGTGCCAAAGTACGTTACAATAATATTAAGTTTATTTATTAGTTCGTCATAAAAACTAGGTATCTGGGCATAATCAATAGGATTCTTATTATATTCCTCAAGTTTAAACAGTTTTAAATATAATGGCTTGAAAGAACTAAAACCTGTTAGTAAATTGTATATAACAAAATTGAATGCACCTATAAAGAATCCTAACATTATAATTAGAATATTGTTAAATGAAGAAATTACTTTTTTCCATTGTAATGGAAAAAAAATTATACTTGCTATAAATAATGCCGCAACTGTCCATATAGAATAAAATGATAAGTTTATACTAAGTCCTATAAGAAAAGCTGCAAATAACAAATAAACTCTTTTATTGCTTTTACTGAAAAATAAGTAAACCAAATATACAGCCAAGGATACTAAAAATAAATGATCCATTCTAATAAATCCAAATCTTACATCCGGATAAAGAATTGGTGATGATATTATAGCAATAGATAGGAAAAATGCTAATTTAAAATTAATTTTTGACGCTATAATAAAAAAGCCTATAATACTTAAAAGAAAGTAGAACATTTCGAGGAATCTTAACCCAAATAAATAATCATTAAATAAAAAGAGGGGTATAAACTTAACTATTGATAGAGTACTAATATATTCCTTATAGACCAACGGTATTTTTAAACCTAAAATGTTTATATCAAATATACTTTGATTATAAGGGGTAGCATTATGATTTATTAATGGAATAATATTATTAGCTCTAAATACTTCATCAAACTCTAATCCATAATATAAAGATCCTCTAAACAAATACATAACATATAAAGTTATTATTATAATTGCAATAATATATTTTATAATCTTTCTGTTTAGGAAGTTCCTTAGCCCACTTAGCATACTTTTTCTCCTTATTTATCTCTGTTTTTTTATGTTTTATTACTTAGAGCGTATAATAGCTCTTTTACTTTTTCCTTAGGATATTCATTATTCTAAGCTATTGTATTTCAAGAGAAAACTTTAACTTTTAAATGATATTACCCAATTTCTAAATTCTCTGCTTATTTTTGACATCTACTTAATAGTATCTATAGAAAAATATTAGTACGTCACTGAAAATAAGAAGTAATTATACTTCTTATTTTATCTACCCTATTATCCCAAGTATTATTATTAATAAACTCATCAACCTTAGATTTTTCTATATGGTTATTGCCATTTATTACATCATTAATTTTCTGAGATAGATCTTCTACATTTTCATATAAATAAACTAAATCCTTAAATTTCTCAGTTTCTGGATATTTCACAACAAAAGAAGGTTTGCCAAAAGCAATATATTCATATACCTTAACCGGATCTACAGATAGAACCAAGCTATTTACAACGAAAGGCATAATAAAAGCATCAATATTTTCCAAGTTGTCAACTAATTTTTCATGGATTACTGGCCCTACATAATTAATTCTACTATGTTTAGGTATATTTATATTGGTTGGTCCTATCAGAGTAAATGTAATATCGTTGCGTAACTTAAGTAAACTGCTAATTAGCTTAAAATCAAACCACTCTGAAATTGTGCCAAAGTAACCCAAATTAAATAGATTTATAGTTTTTTTAACCTTCGTTCCATTTTCTTTTCTTTTAAGATTTAATTTCTCTGGTTCAAGTGCGTTGTTAATTAGATACACTTTTTCTTTATACCCTCTATTTTGTATTGTTTCTTGTAGCCGTTCTGATGATGCAAAAACTATATTATTCTTAGCCAAAACTCTTCTTTCTAACTCTAACAAGTAACTTTTGGCTTTTTTACTTTGTGGGAATTCCGAAACATCATCCATACAATCATAAATTAAATAACCATATCTTATT
This sequence comes from Clostridia bacterium, assembly GCA_041687355.1. Taxonomy (GTDB): domain Bacteria; phylum Bacillota; class Clostridia; order Acetivibrionales; family UBA4821; genus JAWLCD01. Next base: position 122,857 of record JAWLCD010000002.1, read on the forward strand.
TTGCTTAAATTAATAAACTGAAGTATTATTGGAGAAGTAATCCAAATGTAATCATAATAATTTGAATATAAAATTTTTTGAACTGAATTGTTTATTTTTTTTTCAATATTCTCAAATATATGAATTTGGGATGAAAACGGAAATTTATATAATATATTAATTGAATTAAAACCGTCAAAGGTAGAATTGTTTACAAGTCCTTTAACACCTTGATTCCTAATAAAAAATAAGTCTAATTCATAATATGCAGATAGCTTTTCTGCTAAAAAATGAGGTCTTTGTTTAATCCAATTCCAATCAACATGCATTAAATACGCCATCTTCTTTTTCATTTCTTACTCCAGACTCTACATAATATCATTTTTAATATCTCGTAATGGTAAATTTTCGTTATACGAACGAATATTTGCACCTATCTTCTTAAAATCTCTAAATCTAGCATAAATAGTATGAGGTAAAAATATTGCATTCCACAATATTGCTCTCACTATAAGTTTTTTAATATTATAGATTGGTTTATTCGGCAAAGAATTGGATGATACTACTTTATCGTTCACCACGTCTTTATGTTTCAATACTGAAAAAGCTTTTTGCAAATTAAACTTTAATGCAAACGGAATATACCTAAAATCAAAGTTCTTAAGTATAAACCTAATCTGATTACGCATCATATAATATCTATTAAACCACGAAGGTGTACTTCCCATCTCCTTATGCCAAACATATACATCTGGAACATACATAAGATTATATCCTGCTCTTATCATTCGGGCACATAAATCTGTTTCTTCAAAATACGCAAAGTAAGTTTCGTCTAAAAAACCTATCTGGTCAATAACACTTTGTTTAATCATCATAGAATTACCCGATAAATAATCAACAGGACGCATATGGCTATACTCATTAATCCATATAGCTTGTCCAGTAAGATGATGAATCTTTGGAAGCGTAAATATACATTTTTCTTTATTAGTTAATGATAATATTTTCCCACATGCCCCTGCAACATTATTTGGTTGAATTGCAGAAACTAATTTTTCAATTACTTCAGGGTGTAACTCAGTATCATTATTTAATAAGAATATATATTCTCCTCTACATGCTCCAAGTCCTATTCTATTTCCTTTGGCAAAGCCATAGTTTTTTTCATTTTCAATTATCTTAACTTCTGGATAATTAGTCTTAACATATTCTACTGAACCATCTTTAGAAGCATTATCTACAAAAATAACCTCAAAATTCTTGTATGTTTGAGCAAATAACGTAGTTAGACATGCCTCGAGAAAATGCTTTCCATTCCAGTTAACAATTATTACAGATACTAACCCTTTTATTCTTTCACGCTTACTTACATTACTCATTATTAAATACGCTCCCGTGTATAGTGTTTTACTAAAACATACTAAGAATTGTTTAGTTTTTCAATTTCTTTCTTTATTACTTCAAACCTAGAATCCCATGAGTTTTTCTTAGCTAACTCAATTCTACTTGAAATTAAATTAGCGTTATCCTTATCATGTAGTGCAATTTCAAGCTTGCAAATAAAATCTTGCTTATCATCTGCTAAATAGCAATACTCCTTATACTCCTCCAACTCAGGCAATCTTACTGACACAACTGGCTTACCACAGCTTAAGTATTCATAAAACTTTACTGGATTTGTTGCTAGAGTTAGAGAAGTTATCTTAAAGGGTATGGTACACACATCAAAATAGTATAAGTACCCTGGAAGTTCCTCGTAAGGTATTTCTCCCAGCAAGTGAATATTAGGTAGTTCCTTTACTCGCGAAATGTCGCATCCTACAGTTGAACCTATTAGTATGAAGTACCAGTCCGGTTTTTGTTTAGCGCAAAACTCTACAAGGTCTATATCAAACCAATCAGATATTGCTCCATAATAGCCAATAATTGGCTTATCTTTTATATGGTCTAATTTACCATTGGGGTAAACATTATTGAAATGCTCAAATTCTGTACCATTCCTAACCAGTATGGTATTTTTATTTTTACTTTTAGCTTTCTTCTGTAGTTGATAAGATGATGCTATCACCAAATCAGATTTCTTTAACAATATATCCTCTTGGGCTAAAACCTCATCATTATTATTACTAAAGCCGCTATGTTCATCCATACAGTCAAATATAATTTTTCCACTATATTTCTCTTTTAGCTTATACACTAAACCACTCCAGCCAGGAAATTGTACCAAATATAATGGATTTTGAATGTTTAAAGACATTAAAGTTGCGTCAATACCTAAGTATATATTATTATAATTGCCACTCTCTAGTTTATCGGTATATATATTAAACTGACTCTGACTACAAACATGCAAATGATAAATTTTTTCTTCTAATCTAGAAATAAGTATATCTCTACCTGCTTCTTCTAGTGTTTTATATACTCTCCCCTTTGGCTGAACATTCATTGATAAGTATATTACAATATAGCCGTTGTTAGCAAATTTGGAAAGAATATGCTGTGGTCTTTGCCACCTAAAGTCCCACGGAATTATAGGGAAAGCAATAATTAAATTACTATTATTCTTTTCAATAGATTCTTTAATTTGAGAAATGCCAGCTATATTTTTTTTCTGTTTAACTTCATAAGACGGTACCCTAGGACAAACTCTGTTAATTATTTTTGTCATAATTCCTTTTATACCTTGCTCTTTGTAAACACTAATGATTCTTAACTTTTTTCTATTAACTCTTTCAAGAATTCTTATAAAGTATGATCCATCTATTGCCTCAAGACGCAATTTCATACTATACGCCCAATCTGACATTCTTTTAAATTCACTCCGAATTTCCTGGAGTTCTTTTTGGATTTCCTTAAGTTCACTCCGTTTTTCCTCAAGTTTACTCTCCTTTTCCTCAAGTTCACTCCGTTTTTCCTGAAGTTTACTCTCCTTTTCTCTAATTTCATATTCTTTCTCTTCAATAATTTGATTCTTCTGCTGAATTTCATTTGTTATGTTTTCTATAGTTTCATCTTTTTGTTTTATCTTCTCAGCCAATTCAGTTTTCTCTTTTTGATAGTGCCAAAGTAGTCCATTGTAATTAGCAACTAAGTTAAAGTTATTGGTTTTAGTTTCTGTTAATCCAAATTTGCTTTTGTTAATCAAACATTCAGGTTGATATCTTTCAGCATGTATAGCTACGTAAGCAGTCAAATATGCGTTATGTTCAGGAATTAACCTATTATCCACTTGCTCACTGAAATATTTTGAAGCCTCTTGTGAACCAACTGCTGCTTCCAATAAGTACTTTGTAATACCCCACCCTAAGAAATGCTGATTAATAAGTTTAAAACCTGCTGCTTCTAAAAACAACGTATAATCAGTTCTAAGGTACTCTGAGCCATAAATCCAATTTCCTTCTCTCATAAGTTTATATCTAAATATTAAATACGGTAAAGACATAGGATTAGGAACCAAGAATATAAAAATTCCTTTTGTCTTCTCTCTAATTGATTTAAAAGCTTTTAATAATTGTTCATCATTAAAATGTTCCATTACTCCACTATTCCAAACAACATCATAGATAGACTCAATATTGCTAAGATCTAATAAATCTCCCTTAATAAATTGTCCATTAAGTCCGTGTTTATCAAAAAACTGCTTTGATTTCTCTAGTGCTTTTTCACTGAAATCCAAAAGTGTTACTTTATATCCTTGTTGTGCAAGTAACCCTGAGAGGTGACCACTTCCTGATCCTAATTCTAACAAGGACGCCCTCTGCCTAATATTCAAAGATTTGAGTAATTGGCTTATTTCATTAGCTATCTCGATTTCACTATCAGATATCTCTAAATTGTAACCATCTGCTACTTTATCCCATACCTCTGGAGCTGGATTCGGGTTTGTTTCTAATGTATTCATTTCTATCACCTATTGTTTTACCTCTCATTTAAAATAACTCTTTGAAAAATCTGTGGTTGAACAACAGAAAAAAACTCTTTGTTAGATACTACTTTAAAAATCTTCGCATCTTCAATAAATATAAAATACCTTGGCTTCTTTTCAGTTCTATCTTCTACCTGCAATGTAAGTAAATAATCTCCTGATGCTAAGATATTTTCTAATCTAAACTCTACATCAACCTTGTCTCCCTGTTGAAGTGACCCAAACATTAATCCTTCCTCAATCGTGGTAGAAACTATTATATCAAGTCCGTTTTTATTTCTAAAACTGAATCCAAAACCTATATTGCTACAATCTACGTTACTTAATGCCTTAGCAGTGAATCTAATAATTACTTGTTTTCCCCATTCGATTACATCAATTTCATTCCCAAATTCATCAAGCAATGAAATCTTTTCAATTGTAATTTCACCACTTCCCCATTTAGTATATTTATTTTTTATTTCTTTTTTGTTTGTGTCAACTTCTTCTCTAATAGAGATTTGTTGGGTTTCTAAAAAATCCTTCTCTTTCTTATAAAACAGCTCACGAATATACTCTGAAGTAACATAATGAGGTTGTCCATTAAGGTTTATTTCTCCATTATCTACCCATATTACTCGCTGACAAAAACTCCTTACTATTTGAACATCATGGGTAACAAATAAAACAGTTACACCTTTTGCGATTAGTCTCTTCATATGATTAATACACTTAAATGTAAATTCAGCATCACCTACCGCTAATGCTTCATCAACAACTAGTATTTCTGGGTCTATACATGCCTGTACAGCAAATGCCAACCTAACAAACATGCCACTGGAATACATCTTCACCGGCTGGTGAACAAAATCTCCTATATCAGCAAAATCCAATATATCATCAAGCTTAGCATCTATCTCTTCCTTGCTATATCCCATTATAGTACCATTCAGATAAATATTCTCAATGCCTGTAAACTCCGGGTTGAACCCTGCTCCAAGCTCAAGCAGGGCAGACACCTTTCCATTAACCTCTACCTTCCCTGAGGATGGGGTAAGCACACCTGTTAATATCTTGAGCAGTGTAGACTTTCCTGAGCCATTCTTCCCAATTATGCCAACCGTTTCACCTTTCTTAACTTCAAAGCTGACATCTTTTAGAGCATAAAAGTCCCTATGGTACTTCTTCCTCAACGGGTGAATAGACTCTTTAAGCCTATCAACCGGCCTATCATACAATCTATATATCTTTGAAAGGTTTTCTACCCTTATTGCAATGTCGTTACTCACTGGTAATCCCCCTGGGTTAGTGTAAAGTGTAAAGTTTAAAGTGTAGAGTTAACTGCTAACTTTTTTTAAATTATCTCTTGCTGTTTTTAATATGCTATTTAATACTTTTATAATTTCACTTATATCGCCCAATAATTTATTAGCCATTTCTTTATCTATGTACCCTGTACTAACTAATAACTCTATCCAATATTCACTTTCATTTGCTTCTTTTAATGCTATACTTAATTTGGCTACAAAGTCTTTTTTACTTTGTCCCTCAAGCCCTTCTCTTATATTAGCTCCTATGCTTGTACCTGCCCTTAAGAGTTGCTTCGATAATACTTGTTCTTTCTTGTGTTCTGACAATTGCTTATATAATTCAATTATTTTTATAGCAAAGCTAAAGGCTTTTTGGTACACTATGCTTTCTCTAACATTTTTCAATGTCTATCTTCCTCCAAACCTTTAACTTGGTTTTTAACTTTACACTTTACACTCTACACTTTACACTTTAAATGACGTCTGCAAAGTGCGGCCTGAGTCTTCGGAACAGCAAGGCTCCAATAATAAATATCACAATGGTTTCACTCCAGAAATATAACCCCAGGTTTGGGTACTCCCAGAACCATATATTATGAATTAAGCTGTTCCTATAGCCTTCCACTATATAATACACCGGGTTAAGTTTAAATATAAAATGATAGGCCTCCGGTATCATCTTGAAAGACCAGAATATAGGTGTTAACCAGAATCCAAACTGCAGCAGCATTCCTACTACCTGGCCAATGTCTCTCAAAAAAATAATCAGGGACGATGTAATCCAAGATAATCCAAGCGCCAGAACAATTGTTGCAAATAAATAGTAAATTATCTGCAGATTGTAGATACTTGGCTTGTATCCGTAGATTGAAAACATTATAAACATAAAGGCAACGAAAAACAAATGTATAAATAAGGCAGACAGAATCTTTATAATTGGAAGTACACTTACTCTGAAAACCACTTTCTTTACAAGATAACTGTTATCAACTATTGAGTTTGTACCGCTTGATATACTCTCAAAGAAGAAAAACCAGGGGATAATACCTGCTATAAGCCATAGAATAAACGGAAAGTTCTCAACAGGCGCAGCTTTAAATCCTACCTGAAATACAAACCAGAAAATCAGTATTGTAACCGTAGGCTGAATAAATGCCCATATTATACCCAGATATGAACCCAGGTATCTGGCCTGAAAGTCTTTCTTGGTCAGCTCCATAATAAGCTTCCTGCTTTTAATTATGTCAGCCAGAAAACCAATAAATTGCTTCAGGTATATCATACCTACACTTTCCTCTCCAGTTATAATTCCGTACCAACATTTATCCTTTTACAGACATACTCGAAAACCTTGTTCGCAGTCTCAATCGCAGCTTTGGCATCTTCTTCTTTTACATTCAGTTCTTCCTCGGCAGGATACCTTGTTTCAATATAAAAGGAATTCAGAATATGCAATCTATCCTTATTGTGCTAATTATCGTCCATACTTAAAAATCACTTAAAAAAAAATCAAAAAAATCTTGAGCTATCTGCAACGCTTCTTTCGCCTCATCTTTGTCAGGCATACCCTCAGGTAAACTTCCAATTAAAGCTTCGGGATATCTTGTCGGTATATAATAAGTATCTATGATTAAAGCTTTTTCGTTTAAAGAATTTGCCTCTTTAAACTGGCTGCACATTTTTAAAAGCTCTTTAATCGAATGAATTCTAGGAGGATTAATATTATTTTTAACCAAAAATGCTTTTAATAATTTTTCAATCGCTTGCTGAGAATGAAAGCACACTTGATTAAAAATATTTTCTTTGAATACAATTTGTGCTGTTTTAAAGTCTTGTCTTGCATACTCAATCCAAATATTATAATTAGACAGCTTCCCGCTCATATATCACCTTTCCTTTTTTCAATATCTCCTCCAAAAAAAAGCTATGACCCGTTTCATACATATTTTTTATTTCTTCTTCATTATATACGAGAAAATCAACCGCTATTTCAGGATTGGTTAAAAGCATGACCTCTTTTATTCTTTTTAAGAATTTTTTTTCAGTATCTTTAATAATCATAATATCAAGATCACTGTATTCATTTACTATATTTTGGGCATACGAACCAAATACAATAATTTTTTTTACTCCACAATCTTTTATTAAAATGCTTTTGATACGATTCAATTCCTTCTCAAGAATTTCTTCCCTACCCATATCCATCTTCCCTTATAATTATATTTTTAATTATAGATATTTAACTTATTTGATAATTATATTCTATAATAAATTCTCAATCTCTCGCATTATATCATCAAATGCGAGGATTCCCTTGTTTGCTCAACAAGCTAATACCGGTTAATAAAATCTTCTTCTAAGGTAGATCATGCTTCAGCCCTCGTACATCCTTACAGCCTTTCCGGGTTTCTTCAATATAGTACCAATAAACCCAACTGCAAACAATACTGTCGCTGCACCAATCATTATATACAAAATTTGTTGAATTGTCTCGTGAAATTTCAGCATCAGCCCAACCTCCAGGATACATCCTGCCGGAAGCAGCCACAGCATCAACTTCAGCTTTCCTGCTGCAAGATTAAACCCTGTCAGCACACCCAGAAGACTCAGCGGAACCATGGCTGCGCATACAGGCATCATATACCGGTAAGCCTCACCCATTAGGCTCAACGCCACAACTCCGGCTGCGCTCAGCAGCCCGCAGCAAACCAGAGCCTTCTTCAGCAAGCCGTATGCCTTCTCACCCTCGGCATTCACCCACGGGAAAAGCCAGCCTGTTATGAACACCGCCGGGAAAAAGCAAGCCAATCTCCCCAGCGCAGCGGCTGTATACCACCCCGACTCCCCGGATGGGAAGTAGTGCCTGACCATTACTATATCAATGCCGGCAAGGAATGAAAAACTCATTATTACTGCAAGCACCGGAAGGACAAACCTGAGCGCTTCCTTTCTGCCAAGCTCAAGATCTTTCAGGCCGGACAGCCTGAATTCCTTCCACAGCATCAGCACACCAACCGGAAGCAGTACCAGATAACCTGCTGCGACAGCCCCAACTATCCACTGCAAACTCAGGCCTACAAGCATGAAAGATGCTCCGAGTATCAGGATAATTACAGGAGCGGCAAGGCTCATCAGGAGCGCCTGCAGCTTTCTCCGCAATCCCGAAAGGGCACCGGCAGCAAACTGTATGAACATGGAAAGCACGGCCGCGCCCACAACCAGGTTAACTAGAATCACATCTCCGGTCTGCAGATACGAATCAACAACAGGAGCAAATGCTGCGCCTACGGCAGCTGTAACAGCAGCAAAAACACTTATATAGTACAGGCTTTTTCTGAGGAACAGCGGTGTTTTGTAATCCTCTCCGGCTCCTTCGTATCCCGATACATACCTCGATACAGCAATCCCAACCGCGGCGCCTGGCGCCAGAAGCACCAGCAGCACTGCAAGGAGCGGGGAAAGTATTCCAAACTCCCCCGCATCCATAAATCCTGCGCTAACTATCTGAAGCAGGAAAACAGCGGCTCCTGCAAACAGATAACCTGCAATAAACATATATTCAGCTTTCCCAAGACCTCGGACCGTATAAATCCCCCACTCCCTGGAACTTACTCCTCTGTACTTTCTTCAGGTCCCTGCTCCGGTGTCAGCATCAGCTCAATCGCCTGTTGCTCTATACTTTCGAACTCCTTCTCAATCTCCGGTGTTATATCCATTGGTTTAGATGCAAGCTTACTTGCTTCCTGCATCTCCGCTCTTATATTCATAGCCGTTTCAAGCAGAACTCTTCCCGTATCGGCCATTTCATGGGACATGGCCAGCTGTCCCGCTATGAGGTACACCTCAGCTTTAAGTCTGTACGCCTGCGGCAGGAATCTTGCCGATTCTACCGCCTTGTCGGCATAGGCCAGCCCTTTCTCAAAGTCTCCTACCGAAACATAGAATGATGCCGCCTGTATGAGAGAGTTGAGTGAATGGGGCTCATTGCCTGCAAGCGCATCAACATTCTGTTTCATTCTTTCAAGATACTCACCAAGCTTCTCCTGGGGAACATTCTTTGCAACTTCATTATTGAACCTTATATAATCAAGTCTGTTCCTTTCATCCAGCGGCTGAAGCGCAAGGTACTTTTCATATATTGAAGTAATCTCCGGCACCGCAGTTTCAATCTGTTCCTGGGTAATTCCGCCTGCATACTTATATCTCTCGCCCAATACTACACGCCCATAAACAGAGCTGAAGCCCGTCCATATCAATGTCAGCGCCAGCGCTCCTGCAATAACTGCAGAAACCGCGTTTGCTCCTGAAGAAAACTTCAGGTCAAACCCTTCACGCTGAATATAGAATGCTGAGACAAAGCCGGTCAGCATCCATACCAACAGCGATAATGCGCTGAGCGAAAGGTCGAAGTCTATTACACTGTGAGCATAGAGTGACAGCACCGCCGCAAAAACAGCGCACGGAATCACTACCGCTCTGATATCATCAAGAGCAGTATTATGCATGTCCCTCCTTGTTCTGTAGAAGTGGTGGATTATCAACCAGCCAACCACTGTAAGCGCTGCAATACCGATAACTCCGGTTTCAACCCAAAGCTGAACAGGGTGGTTGTGTACTTCATTTGAGGAATACCCGTATGACTGGTATTTCTGGTAGAGCGCCTTCCAGCCTCCGCCTCCTGCTCCCAAGGGATAATCTCTGATAATGTTGAAAGCATCGCCTACGAAAACAAACCTCTGCCATGCATTATGAGTTTTCAGGCTTATATCCTTAACCTTATAGACAATATCTGTCGGCAGGTATTTGTACTCCACAACAATCGGCCGTTCCCCTCCGGTTCCCGGGTTTCTCAGCTTGAACCCGCTGAATGCGGCACTGGTTCCAGCATTGTAGTTGGACATATATATCCTTATACTGTTGGTATCTGAACCTGTAGTGAAATCCAGCTTTTTAATTGTTTTCTCCGTTCCGCCTTTAACCTCGGTCAGGTTTTTGACTTCGGCAAACCGGTTTATGCTTGAAACAACAACCCTGTATGCATCCTTGTCCGGCACAGGCGAAACTGCATCAATATTAAAATCAAGGGAATACTTGGTATCGGGTTTGATATCTGCAATATCCCTGATTACGTATTTCTCTGAATCGGCTTCTCCGGCTTCATGCTTTATCACCAGAGGCTTTTCAATGTTGAGTGCTATGCCCACAAACATTACAAGCAAAAGCGCAGCAGCTCCTGCGCTTACTGCATATACCTTTGTACTGACGTTATTCAGGCTGTCCTTAATGAGACCTGACGCGGCAGCCAATACTCCTGCAATTAGAGCACCGCCTGCAGCTGAAGCCCATACCATCCCGTACTGTCCGGTATTTATAAAATCGTGATACAAGACGGACAATACCGCTCCCGTCAGAGCAGGTATGCCTGCATCAACAATAGCGCTGACTATAAGGCGTTTCTTCCATAATACAATCAGGAATATCAGAACCATCACCGGCAGTACAAGAAACATACCCCTTGATATGGTCAGCATAAATGTATAAAAAACTATAAATCCTGCAGCCCCGTAAAGGAATCTTTTCCACACAGCACTGCTGGTCATGAGCAGACCCGTGATGAGAATAAACACCGCCCCCAGATAGGATGCAAGCACGTTGGGATACTGGAGGGTCGAGTATATCCTCCCCTCTGTGAAACCTCCGAAGAATTTAAACGACATGAGGTTTGCCAGTCCGCCCTGAAGGTTCAGGAATTCAGGTATACTCTTGAAGAACCAGTTGACGCTGTTTGTAACAATCATTCCCGCTCCTGCATCTATTCCAAGGATTGATACTCCAATGGCGCTGACAACCACTGCATTCAGTAAAACCTTAAGATACCTTGTGTGCGCAATCAGGTCTCTGGCAACCAGATATACCATAAAGTAGTTGACATATCTCAGAAACTTATCCCAGGCGTACTGTGCGCTGGCAGCCTGACCCAGAACTATGGGAATAAGGTATGCCAGGACCAGCGCCCCGGCTGCAACATCCAGCGGTGACTTGAAAACCCTGAAATCCCTGTCAATCAGTTTGTATACAATAAATATAAAGGCCATGATTCCTGTATACAGGAAAGTTGTAGACATTTCTTCATTGAAATACAGACCTCTGAAATACGGAGAATAGAAGAGAAGTACAGCCAGAGCTGCAAGGATAACAATACTCCAGATGCCTGAAGCCTTTTTTGTCTTTGTTTCAATGGTTTGCTGACTGCTGACGGCTGCCTTTCCGGCTGCGGTCTTATTCTTTTTTCCGGATTTGCCGTTTCCGGATGAACTATCTTTATCAGCTAATGCTTTATTCCTTGACATGATTAACCCCCCGCCTGATTTTTAATGTTTTTCTCTAAAAGCAGAAGCCAACCGAATACAGTCAGCTTCATTTTATACTTAGACTATTTTAACACATAACTCCGGTATGTCAATTGCAGTAGAAAACAAGAGAATTATGGAAGCACAGCCTTATTTTTAAACCTGGTTATAATTCTTATAAACTCCTTTCCGAACAGCAGCATCCAGATTACGTTTGCCGCTGCATGAAGCGTGTCAAACCATAGGCTTGATGCGCATACCGCAAGAAAGGTTCTTATATCGTGGGGATATATGTACGAGCTCCAGGTCCACAGGTTCATAATCCACCCGAAAAGATAGCCCCATAGCCCGCAATAAATTGCAAGCTCCAATTTTCCGGCATTCGGCCTGAACCTGCCTGCCAGCCCGGCGGACATGCCGGCCATTCCCCATGCCAGCATCTGCCATACCGTCCAGGGTCCCTGTCCGAGGAAAAGGTTGGATACCAGTGCAGAAGCGGCGCCCACCGTAAGTCCTGCCATGGGGCCCAGGGAAAATCCGGATACCATTACAAGGAAGGTGGTCAGCTGTACACCCGGCACTCCGGCAAAAGGAATCCTCCCCAGTGCCGAAACCACTGATAAACCGGCAGTCAGCGCTATCATCGTGGCATTGATTTTTCTTCTTTCAAATACTATTAGAAATACTACTATAATGGCCAATACTATTAATGTTGACATTAAATCACCATTGTCTCTCACGAATTTTTGGGTCTGAGATTGCCTACCGGTTTTTCGGTAGCCATCTGCATGCATCCTCGAATGTAACTATATCTGCAGTGTACCTTTGGTAGCCCGGGCATACGGCTGGGAGTTAAACCCAGCCAAAGCCCGGGCCTACAACTTTTTACCAATAGCTAACAGCCAACAGCTAACGGCTAATAGCCGACAGCCACCTCTGAGCATCCTCAAATGTATATATGTCTTCTACTCCGTGAAAAAGTCTTCCAAGCTGTGTGGTGTAATAAAGCCCGTCCTTGAGGACAGCTCTTTTTTCTCCGTCTGCTGCAATTTCACCATTGAACATTATTATCAGTCTGTCGGAAAACTCGGCAGCAAATTCTACATCATGGGTAACCAGGACTATTGTAGTTCCCTTTGCTTTCAGGTCAAGCAGGACTTGCCCAAGCCTGTTCTTATTCATATAGTCCATCCCCCTGGTAGGTTCATCCAGCAGGAGTATCTCGGGTGACACTGAAAGCACCGATGCCAGCACAGTCCTCTGTCTCTGGCCCATGCTCAGGTCTCTGGGATTGGCATCCAGGAAGTCTTCCAGTTCAAGCTTCTTAACCAGAACATCGGTGTCTTTGTCCCACTTCATCCGGAAGTTGTTTAGGGTATAATTGATTTCTTCCCTTACAGTATCATTCAGCAGGTAGTTGTCAGGGTTCTGAGAAAGATATCCTATCTTCTGCGAGAGCTGGTATATGTTCAACCCCTTCGTGGGCTTCCCGTCAACCTGTATAGAACCCCGAACAGGCTTGAGAAGGCTGTTAATATTCTTTAACAGGGTTGTCTTTCCCGTTCCGTTCCTGCCCAGGATTGAAACAAAACTGCCCTTGTATATATCAAGGCTTATATTCTTCAATACATCTCCGGATGAATCATAGGAAAACCACAGGTTCCTTATGGATATCTCCTGCCTTTCTCCCGGCCTTGCTGCTTCAGTTTCCTCCCGTCCTGACAAGGTATTAGTCCCGGCCTTTAGTTCACTCAAACAGTTTCTCCCCTCCTTGACGGTAAGAGGCAGCTTTTCAAAACCGGCAGCAGCAAAAAAACGGGGCACCGGCGGCAGCAGCCCGAAACTGCTGTTAGCCGCCCACCTGCAGTACTGTTCGGGGCTTCCCTGGAACCTGATGCTCCCATCTTCCATTGCCACCACCCTGTCCACAAAGTGAAGGCACCTTTCAAGCTTCTGCTCAGCCAGCACCAAAGTTTTCCCGGTATCCTCGCTCATCTTCCTGACCACATTTACCAGCTCCTCGGCCGATATTGGGTCTGCCTGTGAAAAGGGCTCATCAAGCAGTATGACTTCCGGGTCCATTGCAAGTACCGAGGCCAGGGCAACCTTTTGTCTCTGGCCTGCCGACAGGTGGGAAACATTCTTCCCCGTCAAACCTTCAAGGCCGGTAAAGTCTACGACTTCTGCCAGCCTCCTCTTCATGACCGCTCTGCTTATTCCCAGGTTCTCCATGCCAAAAGCAATTTCCCTGTCCACTTCAGACAGTAAAACCTGTTTTTCAGGGTCCTGAAAAAGTATTCCTACTTTGGGCGCAAGCGAGCCCTCTATTTCCTTATCCCTGAAGTATATCTGACCGTCCAGCCTGCCTCCGCTGAAACCGGGATACAACCCTGCCAGTATCTTGAGCAGGGTAGACTTTCCACAGCCTGATGTGCCGGCCAGAAGAACGGTCTCCCCCTGCTCAACTTCCAAATCAATGTTACGCAGGGAAGGCTTTTTTTTGTCGGGATAGCAGTATGTTAAATTTTCTGTCCTGAATAGTGACAATGCTTACACCCCCATGCCGTTATGGCAGGAAAAAGAATACAGACTGCAGCTGCAGACATAAAGAGCATGTGCCGGCTCAAAGTTTCCCAACCGCTCAGCTGAGGAAAAAATTCAAAGGCAAGCCATCCTTGGTTAAGTCCTATGACCACCAGCACAGAGATTACCATACCATCAGTTGAAAGCATCAGGTCACGCGGCCGTAAATGCTCACTAAAAAGCACCGTTCTGGAACCAGACCCGTAAGCTTTGGACCCCATAGCTTCAGCCATGCCCTGGGCTTTTTCAAGAGTTGACAACAGGGTCAGTCTTACAAATGGATACCAGCTTCGTATTCTCTGCATCAGTTTCCGGGAATCCATGTCCGCTCCCCTGGTTCTTTGAATCTCGCCTATCTCCCGCAGCTGCACCGACACCGCAGGAACAAGCCTTACAGCTATAGATATGATCAGGGCAAACCGTGACGCTGCAAACGACAGCAAGGCAGTCAGCCTGTCGGGATGAACCAGTATATTGAAAAGCATGAATATCAGTACGGTATTCATTAGCTTCATTGAGAGACTCAGGGCAAAGACCAGCGATTCAAGCGTGATACTTATGGCGCCGGCAGTGAGAAATATGGTGGAACCCATTCCATTTGTCAGTGGATTGATAATTATTACAGGTATCCCCATTAGACCGGCCAGGACAGCCGACTTTTTTAACATCCCCTTGTCCGACACATATATAAGGAAAAGGACACAAAAGTATACAGCAGCCTGAACAGCCGGGCTGTCGCACAGTGCTGTGAGGATCAGAAGGCCGGCAAGATATATAAGCATAGGTACAGTTGAAAATGACTTGAGGTATTCCTGCAAATGTCATCCTCCTATCTAACACAAATTAAGCCAAGCAGTAGGTCTGAGCATATGGGTAGCCCACGCATACGGCTGGGATTTATGCCCAGCCAAAGCGTGGGGCTACTATTCTACAATCGGGAGCTTTACTACCTGGCCGTCAACAACTGCGGCGCCGTAAAGTCCCCTTATTTTCTCAGGCTCATTTACCAGAAGCTCAACCGCCTCTTTTACACCTTTATCATCAATCGAAGTGATTATCCACAAGGGGCTGGCATCCGAGAACCCTGTTCCGGCTGCGGCTATTACTGCAATATTTCTGTCATGGCTTTCGGCTTCTTCACCTTTGGCGTTCAGCAGCTTGAAGCTGTCTTCCTCAAAGACCGCAAAGATTCCCGATTTGGTGCCCTGTTTATTCAGTTCCTTCACCAGGCTGTGGTTTCCGATATCTCTCCAGCTTCCCAGCACGACAGCAGGCTGGTCTACCTCTGAAACCTGCTCACTTGCAAGACTCTTCATGGCTGCGTTGGGCGCCCCCTGCTCTGCGAGACTGCGTCTGAGTATTTCAGCCTGATTTCTGCAGCCCTCTGCGTAGAATATCGTTACTCCTTCGGTCTTCTGTTTGAAGCCCTTTACAAAAGGCTCGGGATATGCCCCGATTATGGCAGGAATCTGGATTTTCTCCGACCAGGAATGCTTGTCCCAGAATACCTTTTCCCCTCCCTGAAGTATGTAGTCCCGGGCCGAGCAGTCTGACGATATCCCGTTTACATAGTAAAACCAGAAGCTCTGAGCATCTGAAGCAACTCCGTTTATAGACTGGACGAAACCACTCTGCGCCTCAACCTCTGTACTGCTTTCGAGCATATCAAATATGGTTTTTGCCTGTCCGAGCTCAGCCTTGCCGTCGTGAATCACTTCACTGCAGAAGTCTTTGGTTACCAGAAGCTCAGCATGACCCTGACCTCCGTTATTGGTCTCTTCCTGCTGTGAGCAGGCTGAAAATGCAAGGAATGATAAAATAGTTAAACCAATTAGTATAGACTTTTTAAACATATACATATCTACCTCTTTCTTTTCCAAATTAAAAACCCTTCCCGGAAGAGAAGGGCGTACTACTGCCTTAATCTCCTCCTTTTCCCTCCGAAAAGGATGGAACTGCAGCCGTATACAGTCAGGTATCCTGGCTTGTGAATCATCCTGTGCCTCTCCTTCCCGGCACTATACCGGTGGATTTCAGAGGCTTTGTCATCACTCACAGTAGCGGGGGCTGCGGCGGATTTTAACCGCACTTCCCTGTCCTGCATACCCTATTAGCTTTTCTGTGCAGATTATATATGAAAGTATCTGCAATTTCAATCTTATTTATATATTTGCTTCTTAATATACAATAGGCCAGGCAGCCATTGGCCCTGACCCATTGCCCTAAACTATTAATAATAAAAATTATATATTTTTCTCTATTTTGGGAAAACGATCCTTACACTCTTGTCATCAATTTTGGTAACTGTAAGATTTTCATTAAAGTATTTTCCAACACCTTTTATTAATCCTACAAGAAAATCAATCAGGTTCCTGTGTGATTTATACTTCATAATTAAAGTATTGTCATTTTCCCATTCATATTCAAACCTTGGCGGCCTTGCATTAGGAATTCTTTTTGTACTAGATTCATGTACACGATCCATTTTCAATAAAAAGTCCTTTGCAGAATTTACCCCTACATAATAAGGAGAATAAATCTTAGGAGCAAACTCATTTACCCAATAGTCCCCAAATGCATCTGCCGCCTGCTGGAGTGTAATGTTTAAAACGCTGCAGACATTGCCTACAACTTTTAACACTTCACTATCATCGATATCTTGCGTAGATACAAATGTCATATTTGTTGGCAAGCCTGACATTTCCAACACTCGTTCCCATTTATCCTCTCCAAATTTTTCTTTGACTAAGTTGCTTAGGCACTTCACAATTACACCCTTCATCTTTTATTCCCCCTTATAAATGTTAATATATTTTATTAATCAGCTTTAACCTTTTTATATTTCATTGGCTCATCGTATTTTTAACACTTGATTTTACCAAAGATGTTATCTAATTCATTTACCTTATTATACAGCCGTTCTATTGATGAATTCAATTGAGATATCATATTTGAATGTTTTTGAAATGATGCAACTGCCACCTTCACACCTGAATCTGCCAAATCAATTAAATGTACAATTTCTGTAACATTCATATTTACGGCTTCTACCTGGGAAGTCTGCGCCTCTGTTGCCAATGATATATTGTCCACTGATTCTGCCACTATCTGCGAGTTTTTAACAATGTTGTCAAAATATTTACTTAATATTCTAAATTTCTTCTGCCCCTCCTCTATAAATTCATTCCCTTCAGTTATAGAATCTACTACGTGCTGTGTATTAGTTAAGGTTAAATCAATAATCTCCTTTATTTCTTTAGCTGAAATATTGGATTGTTCAGCTAATTTCCTGATCTCTTCAGCAACTACCGAAAATCCTCTTCCATATTCCCCTGCCCTAGCGGCTTCAATTGCAGCATTTAGTGCCAGTAGATTTGTTTGATCTGATATAGCCGAAATAACACTTACAATATCACTAATTCTTTTTGATGATTCATCTAATTTATTAATTGAATTTGATACTTCCCTGATTGAACCCACTACGTTTTGCATTGCCTCATCTGCTTCTCTTAACGCTTTTGCACCAGCAACTGCCCAGTTAACCGTCTCAGCGCTTTTCGCATTTGCTTCATTACATTCCATTGATACATTATAGGTGTCTTTTGTTGTTTCCTCAATTACAGCTGCAATATTTTTCATCGAATTTGTTATTTGGGATGACTCTTTATCTATAGCACTAAGTTCATTGAACGTATTGAGAATTTCTTCATTAAATTGCTGCACGGTTGCATTTATATCCTCGTTTTGTACTTTAATTAACCTTATTAATTCATTTATGCCACTAAATGTAGAAGAAATATATTGTACTAGATTACCTAGATTATTGCTTATGTACCCCATTTTACTTTTTGCAACTAAATCTTGTGCTTCAATTAAATTACCTTCTGCTAGTTTGCCTATTATATCGTTTAATCTATCAATATTATTGGCATGCCTATATATAAACATATTATTTAACAACGCAAAGACTACTAATGAAACAATAAAAGTACTTATAAAAACGTAAATATTAAATCTACTCATAAAATAACTAACTAACATTGCTGTACTTAGAATAAAAGCAGCCGAGAATATATTTATCAAAATCAACCTTATACCTGCTCGCCTCCAAGCCCTTCTTTTAAATAAATCAGTCACTTTTTTAAAATGCATATTCCTAACACACCTGCCCTTCGCATTATTTCGGGGGAAAAATAGTGAATATACAAGGATTAAATAAATAATCGTTTGCTTAATTGGTCAATAGGGCATATGCACAATTAATTTATGTTAATTATAGCATCAACATTATAAAATAGTCAAAGAGGATGTAAAAAATTCCGTGTAAGGTGAAGAAAAGTCTCCTTCTTGGTAATAATAAGAAATAATAAAGCCAAGGAGGAGATTGTTTTATGTCAACAT
>JAWLCD010000003.1:0-118757 GCA_041687355.1 Clostridia bacterium
AGAAATCTTCCCTGCTTTAAAAACCTTACAGCAAACAAGGTGGCAAGTAATTTGACCAAACTCGGGAAAATATTTTCCTACAAAATATTGACGCTATCGTGAGCATCAAACTATTTGACTAAAGCTGAGCATTATGGCAAAATATAATAACGTTCCCGGTTTGATGCCGGCAGCATACGAGAGTAGTTAATAAAAATTAAAATAAAAGCCCGGCCGTATGAAACGGCCGGGTAAACAAGTCAACCCAGGGACGACGAAGCGTAGATAAGTTGGCTTGAGTAGTTATATTATGTCCGCTGTTGATTTAATGATACTTGCCAATTTTATCCGAATTATACTGAGAGGAGATTGATATGAGTCAGGTTAGAGTCAGGTTTGCGCCCAGCCCAACTGGGTATCTCCACATTGGTGGAGCAAGAACATGCCTGTTTAACTGGCTGTTTGCGAGGCGGTCGGGGGGCAAGCTGATATTAAGGATAGAAGATACCGACTTTCAAAGGTTGAAGGACGACTCGATTGACCAGATAATCAGCAGTCTCAATTGGCTTGGACTTGAATGGGATGAGGGACCAGGTAAGGAAGGAGACTGTGGGCCCTATCTACAGTCACAGAGACTGGAACTCTATCGGAACGAAGCAGAGAGGCTGGTTGAGGAAAATAAGGCATACTATTGCTACTGTACTCCTGAAGAACTGGACCAACGAAGGAAGAAATCTGGTCAACCGGCAGGATATGATGGAAGATGCAGAACGCTTTGCAGTGAAGAGGCAGAGGTGTTTCTGAAAGAAGGAAGAAAGCCTGTAATAAGGATTATAAGCCCTAAGGAAGGAAAAACTGTAATAGATGATATTGTGAGGGGAACGGTAGCTTTTGATAATACTATTCTGGATGATATTATAATTATGAAGTCTAACGGTACTCCTACATATAATTTTGCATGCGTAATTGACGATAATGCCATGAAAATTAGTCATGTCATCAGGGCTGAAGAACATCTGTCCAATACGCCCAAACAGGCTGTAATTTACCAGGCTCTGGGATACCAGCTTCCGGAGTTTGCTCATGTCCCTATGATACTGGCACCTGATAGAAGCAAGCTGAGCAAAAGGCACGGGGCAACTTCAGTAGAAGAATTCAGGGAACTTGGTTTCCTTCCCGAAGCTATAGTTAACTACCTATGTCTCCTTGGCTGGTCGGAAGAAAACCAAAACGAGATATTTGACCTGAGTACAGCTTCCAGACAATTTTCACTGGAACGGGTCTCAAAGAATGCTGCAGTATATGATACAAAGAAGCTTACCTGGATTAACGGACATTACCTGAAGACCCTGGGGCTTGATTATATAACTAACCTGTCTATTCCATTCTTTGAAGCAGAAGGAATAGACATCCACCAGCTCGGAACTGAAAAGATGAAAGCAGTGATAGCACTAGTGAGAGAAAAAGTATGGACTCTGGCTGAGTTGGTTGAAGGCTCCAGATATTTCTTTAGTGAAATATTCAATTATGACCCTAAGGGTGTGGAAAAGTATTTCAGTATGGAAGGACTTTCAAAGCTGTTGGGAGAGATTATTGAGCAGTTGAATCAACTTACTTCCTTCCACCATGAAGCAATTGAATTAGTTTATCGGGAATATGCTGACCGGACGGGAATAAAGGCTGCACAAATCATCCACCCGACAAGACTGGCATTGACAGGCAGAACAGTTTCGCCAGGACTATTTGAGGTTATGGAAATATTGGGTAAGGAAGAGTGTATACGTAGAATACGGAAGGCAGTAGAATTCATTGGCAGTAAAAAAAGCGGGGTTTGAGTTCCCCGCTTTTATCTTAGATTGTATTTTCCAAGCATCTTGGTTCTTTCCAGTTCTTTTATAATTATATCGTAAAGGTTCAAATCAAGCGTGTTACAAATGGAAGCCAGATAAAACAGGTTCCTGCCTACATCCTTCTCAACTGCATCTCTGCAGCTGCTGCAAAGACTACCTTCAACGTGGGTTTTCATTGCATCACGGATTTCCTCAAAAGAACCGTCTTCGGGAAACACTTGCTTCTTTGCGTTTATTTTCATACAACCGCATTGAGTAACAGCTTTAATTACTGACCTGTTTATCCTTGCATTAGAGTCCTGAAATTTTGTTAAGGAGTCAATAAGACTCTTGTTTCGTACCAGCAGTTCCTGTACTGTGTACTGAAATTCATCTACAATTATGTCTTTCACCAGTTTCACTCCCTTGAGAGAAAATATTAAAGTCACAATCAGGGTAGTCTAAGTAACACTCATTACAACTGCCAAGACTAGAATTATAAGTTAATTATAATGTCCTGAAAGCCTGTTTGTCAATGAAAGTAAGGTTTTTATAAAAGGAAATAATTATTCGGAAAAAACATAAATATGAATATTGATTTGGGCAGAAAGATATGTTAATATATTTAAGCACGAAAACAGGATAAGTTATTTTTTATCCATGCAGGATAATTATTATCTATCCTACCTACTACTGTTATGCGAGAGTGCTGGAACTGGCAGACAGGCACGTTTGAGGGGCGTGTGTCCTATGGCGTATGGGTTCAAGTCCCATCTCTCGCACCATACTTAATAGAGATAAGGGGGATATCCCCATATCTCTATTTCTATTCAAACCTGAAATTCATGTTTTTAATGGATAAAAATTCAAATAAATTATACTTCTTTGCAGGATTTTTTATATAATAATAGAATTTTAGTACTATATAGTGTAATTGCAATTTATCTGTCGACATGATAGAATTTATATATAGAAATTTTTCTGTTATGGTGTGAAATGATATTTTTATATAATCATTAGCTTCAACTCACCAAGAATTCCAAAAAGTTAAGCATTCTTATTAGTTTGAGAAAACAATTTTTACTAAAGAAGGGGTCAGGATGAATACAGGGGAAATAGTTTTCATAATTGTTGATTTAATAATTATTGGCGTAGTAGCATTTCTTGTCACAATAAAATTGAAGAGCAGGTCAAAAGAAAACAAGAAACGTCAGCCTGAAAAAGAAATGAAGGAGCTCATTAAAAGAGATGGTTTGCAGACGCGAAGCAAGCCGTCTTCTGATACTATTGAACCA
Source organism: Clostridia bacterium (assembly GCA_041687355.1). GTDB lineage: Bacteria > Bacillota > Clostridia > Acetivibrionales > UBA4821 > JAWLCD01. Next base: position 3,104 of record JAWLCD010000003.1, read on the forward strand.
GGATACATACATACCAAGGAAGCCCGCCCTATATGGTCGGACAGCCAACAGCGGCAGGAGGAAGAGCGGACTCCACAGCAGGAATCACCCTTGCTTATCCAGGAAGAAGAACTCAGGCTCCAGGAAGAGCGCAAGCGCCGGGAAGAGGAGTTGAGGCTTAAAGAAGAGGAAGAGCGCAGACAGCAGGAGGAAGAGCGCTTACGTATAGAGGAAGAAAACCGCAAACGTCAGGAAGAAGAGGAACGTTTGCGTGCGGAGGAAAATAAGCGCGAAGAGGAAGAGGAGCGCAAGCGCCGGGAAGAGGAGTTGAGACTTAAGCAAGAGGAAGAGCGCTTACGCATAGAGGAAGAAAAACGTAAGCGTATTGAAGAGGAAGAGCGTAAACTCCAGGAAGAGCAAGAGCGTTTGCGTGTTGAGGAAGAAGAACACAAGCTTCAGGAGGAAGAGGAGCGCAAACGCCGGGAAGAGGAGTTGAGACTTAAAGAAGAGGAAGAGCGCAGACAGCAGGAGGAAGAGCGCTTACGTATAGAGGAAGAAAACCGCAAACGTCAGGAAGAAGAGCGTTTACGTAAGGAGAAAGAGAAGCACAGAGAGGAAGAAGAACTCAGGCAGGTAGAAGGACCAGAACCCGAGCAAGAAGAGTCCCGACAAGATGAAGAAAAGCGTATTGAAGCTGAAAGGGTGCTTAAAGAAGAAGCAGAACGCAAATCAACAGTTAAGGACAAATATATACAGGTAGGTAAGACCCTGAAAGAAAGTGGGGCCAATGACAGTGAAGAAGAAAGGGCGCGTATTGAGCATGAAGCTCGTCTTCGTGCTGAGGCTGAAGTGCGTGCCAGATTAGAGATTGAAGCTAAGCTGAAAGCAGAAATGGAAGAGCAGGAAAAACTGCGCAAGGAGCAGGAGCGGAAGGCCAGGGAAGAAAGCCTGCTAAAGGAAAAGAAATTACGTGAAGAAAAAGAGAAGGAGCTTCAGGCAGAGTTAGAAAGAAAGAGAGTTAAGTCCATCGAAAAAGCCAAAGATAGCCCTACCTTTCTGGTTGTAGATGATGCCAGATTTATGAGGAATATCATTAAAAAGATTCTTGAAGAGGCAGGGTATGAAGTGGTTGGAGAAGCTGAAAGCGGAAAAGAAGCTGTAAAAATGGCTGAAAAGCTTGAACCATCTGTAATTACTATGGATATTACCATGCCTGAAATGGATGGAATCTCTGCAGCAGAAGAAATTCTCAGGAAACAGCCCTGGATAAAGATAATCATGTGTTCGGCTGCGGATCAGAAGGAGAAGGTAGTTGAGGCAGTAAAGATTGGTGCGCAGGATTTTATCAGCAAACCATTTGAAAAAGACAAGGCGCTGGCTATAGTGAAGAAAGTGCTTGAAGGAGAAAACCAATAATCTTGCTTTCTTTATTGTTGTAGATTCAATTCGGAGAATTATAGTTTCGGTATCTGCCGAGTCGGAGGTCAAAGCATGAATAAAGCCAACAGAAAAAACTTCGGAAAACTACTTCTGGAAGCCGGAATGATAACTGAGGAACAGCTGAATGAGGCAGTAGACTTCCAGAAGAAATCGGGCAAGAAACTGGGAGAGGTATTAAAGGAGAAAGGTTACATAACTCAGGATGATATTATTCAGGTTCTTGAATTCCAGCTGGGGATACCCCATATAAACCTGGACAGATACGACCTGGAACCTGAGGCCTTAAGAAAAGTGCCTGAGCATCTGGCAAAAAGGCATGAGCTTATTCCGGTAAAGTTTATGGATAACAAGCTCGTTGTTGCCATGAGTGATCCTCTCAATATTTTTGCAATAGATGATGTGAAGATATATTCAGGACTTGAGGTTCTTCCAAATATTGCATCCTCCGATGATATTAAGAAAGCCATCACCAGGTATTACTCAAGTCAGGAGGCTGTGGCAGTTGCCGAACAGTTCAAGAAGGAACTTGCAGTTGACGGCAAGGATAAAGACAATATTGAAGACCTTGTAAACAGCGCTCCCATAGTCAAACTGGTAAACAATATATTTGAGCAGGCAATAAAAGCCAGGGCCAGCGATATTCATATCGAGCCGCAGGAGAAGTACCTCAAGGTAAGATACAGGATAGACGGACAGCTTCAGGAAATAATGAAATACGATGTGGAGCTGCATCCGGCAATAGTCACAAGAATTAAGATAACCGGCAATATGGATATTGCTGAGAAAAGGATACCCCAGGACGGGCGTATGTCCATGAATGTCGACAACAGCGCTTACGACCTCAGGCTATCTGTACTGCCCACAATTAACGGAGAAAAAACGGTTGTAAGGATAACAAGCAAAACCTCATTTGTTAAAGACAAAACACAGCTGGGCTTGTATCCGGATGACCTGGAAAAGTTTGCAGGAATATTACAGAATCCCTATGGAATCATACTTGTTACCGGCCCTACCGGAAGCGGTAAATCAACCACCCTTTATGCAGCACTGAAAGACCTGAATAAGGCTGATGTAAACATTGTAACTGTTGAAGACCCTGTGGAAGCCAAGATTGAGGGTATAAACCAGGTACAGGTTAACACGAAGGCCGGTTTGAGCTTTGCTTCTTCTTTGCGTTCAATCCTCAGACAGGACCCCGACATAATAATGGTTGGTGAAATAAGGGACGCTGAGACGGCAAGCATAGCCACCAGTGCCGCAATTACCGGTCACCTGGTGTTAAGCACACTGCATACAAACGATGCGCCAAGTTCTATCTCAAGACTGGGAGATATGGGTATCGAGCCTTACCTTCTGGGCAACTCCCTGCAGGGAATAATAGCACAAAGACTGGTTAGAAGAGTGTGCGTAAAGTGCGGTGAAGAGTGTGAACCCGATGAAAACGATTTGAAAGTGCTGATAGAAGATTTCGGACTTAAGGATGTATCGTCCATTAAGCTGGCGAAAGGCAAGGGATGCTCGTACTGCAGTCACACGGGGTACAGAGGCAGGCTTGGAGTATACGAGATTATGATTATTACACCCAGAATCAGAAAGCTCATAAATGAGCGTGCTACCGGCGATATCCTGAGGGAAGCCGCAGAAGACGAAGGCATGAAGTCCCTGAGAATGAACTGCCTGAGGATGGTCCTGGACGGGAAAACCACAATCAGTGAACTGCTTAGAGTGGCATACTCAAACGAGTAAATTGAGTGGAGGATGAAACCGGATGGAGTATAGCATTGATAATCTGCTTGATGAAATGACACAGAATAACGCATCCGACCTTCATTTAACCGTAGGAGTCTCACCGGTTATCAGAGTCGACGGCAGTTTGGTCAGCCACGGAGAGAAGGTGCTCCTTCCGGATGATATTAATACCTTTATAAAAGAACTGCTTACTGAAGAACAGTTAATGGAGCTTAACAGCACAGGAGAGGTTGACCTGTGTATATCCAAATCAAGAGTTGGAAGGTTCAGGCTGAATGTTTTCAAGCAGAGAGGCTCGTACGCTGTTGCAGTAAGACATGTGAATACTGAAGTGCCTGATGTGGAAGAGCTTGGACTTCCCAGCGTTGTAAAGGATATAGCCGGAAAGACAAGAGGCCTGTTCCTTGTAACAGGACCTACAGGAAGCGGAAAGTCCACAACACTTGCATCAATAATTTCATTGATAAATAGTCAAAGAAACTGCCATATAATAACACTTGAAGACCCCATTGAATATTTACATAAACACAATAAATCCATAATAAATCAGCGGGAAATAGGAACAGATTCCAAGTCATACTCAAATGCTTTAAGGGCGGCACTAAGAGAAGACCCTGATGTCATACTGATTGGAGAGATGAGAGACCTTGAGACAATATCAACTGCACTTACGGCAGCCGAAACAGGACATCTCGTTCTTTCCACCCTTCATACCATTGGCGCCGCAAAAACAATAGACAGGATAATAGACGTCTTTCCGCCGTACCAGCAGCAGCAAATCAGAGTGCAGCTGTCAACTGTGCTGACCGGCATACTGTCCCAGATACTCCTGCCGCGGGTTGATAAAAAAGGCAGGGTGGCTGCATTTGAAGTGATGACTGCAAACTCTGCGGTGAGGAATCTGATAAGGGAAAGCAAGACCCATCAGATATATTCAATAATACAAACAAATCAGAAGGAAGGAATGACGACCCTGGACAGCCAGCTTATTGAGTTGTGCAGAAATAAGATAATAAGCCAGGAAAGCGCGCTGGTCTATTCTTCGGACAGTGAATTTGTAACAAGGTCAATACAGAATAAAAACATTTATTAGAGAGGGAGAGCCATGCAGGTATTCACGTATGTAGCCAAAAATTCAACCGGACATGTGATAAAGGGTTACCATGAAGCCGATAACTCCAATGACGTGTATGTAATGCTCAAGAAGAAGGGGTACTATCCGGTACAGCTGACCCTGCACAAGGGCAAAAAGAAAGAAGGCTCCGTGGAATTCTTCAGCTTCGGGGAGAGAGTAAAGCTTAAGGACATGGCTGTCTTTGCAAGACAGTTTTCCACAATCCTCAGGGCCGGAGTACCCATGGTAAAGTGCCTTGACATACTGCGTAAGCAGACAGAAAGCAAAAAGCTCGGGGAAGTTCTGGACAAGGTGTTTGAAAATATACAGAAGGGTGTTCTGCTTTCGGATGCAATGCGCCAGCACAAGGACGTGTTCTCCTCGCTTTTCATAAACATGGTTGAAGCCGGAGAAATCAGCGGAACCCTTGATAATTCCCTTGAGAAAATGGCCGTCAACCTTGAAAAGGAATTCAAGCTTAACCAGAAGATTAAAGGCGCGCTTACATATCCATCCTTTATGATGTCTCTTTGCCTGGTTGCAGTCGGAGTGCTGCTGACATTTGTTGTACCTCAATTCGGCGAGATATTTGAAGGGTTTGGAGTGCAGCTTCCTGTCACTACACAGTTTCTTCTCGATATGGGGAATTTTATGAAGAATTACTGGTATATAGTTTTAATTGCGCTCATAGGACTGGTCACCGGACTGATGTATTTTAAGAAAACACCAAAGGGGAAGGAGTATTTTGACAAGCTGATTTTGGAGATTCCTGTATTATCCGGACTTGTAAGGAAGGTTCTGGCAGCACGGTTTACAAGGCTGTCTGCCACAATGCTGGGGTCAGGGGTGTCTCTCATAAAGACCCTGGAGGTAGCTGAGAAGGTTGTTGGCAATATTGTTGCCCAGCGTGGATTAAGGAACGTTCAGCAGAAGGTTACAAAAGGAGGAGGACTGGCTGGCCCAGTAGCTGAAATGAAACTATTTCCCATTATGGTGTCACAGATGATAAGCATTGGAGAGGAATCGGGAGCACTTGATAATATGCTTGAGAAGACAGCGGATTTTTGTGAGGATGAAGTGGACGCCGCAGTTTCACAGGCCATTACACTGCTTGAACCTGCAATTCTGATTTTTATGGCTATAGTAGTAGGATTTGTAGTGCTTTCAGTTGTTATACCTATAATTAAGATGCCTGGAATGATAGGCAGCTAAAAAACTTTTTGAAAGGGGGTGAATAAGGAATTGGACAAAGGCACGAAAAAAAATATACATATAAAGTATATAAAAAAGGAGGAGACAAATATGGTAAATAATTCAAAAGGAATTATTAAGGGAAATGCAGGTTTTTCATTGGTCGAGCTGGTGGTTGTTATTGCAATTCTGGGAATCATTTCAGTTCTGGCTATTGGGCAGTTCGGAAACCAGACTGCTACCGCAAGGGCTCAGGCTGACCTGGTAACCGCACAGGAACTGGCAAAGCAGATTAATCTGGCCATTGCAGAGGAAAAGATAATCCCCAGTTCAGTGGATAATGTGGCTAAGGATGATGATAATAGTGAATTGGCAATGGGTGAGGTAATCGGTAACGTATTGCTGGGAGATGGTGTATTTCCAACAGATTCAGGAAAATCGGCAAAAAAATATCTGGATGTAATTCCAATACTGAAGAGAGGGCCTTATAATACTGGGACGTCTGACAACTTTAATTTTAGGTGTGCCATAGACGAAAATGGAAATATAGAAATTTATGGTTCACGAGGTGCCCAGCTTTATCCAAAACCTGCTTCACTTGATGAGCCATATAATATTCTGAACTAACCACGATATAATTGCGCGTAGTTAAATTTACTTTTAACAGTAGAAGGTATACCTTCTACTGTTAAAAGATATTCTTTTAAATTATTTTTAGATGCGGTGACTTGCCTATGTTAACAAGATTAAAATATGATAGTGCCAGAGGAATGACTCTGGTAGAGATAGTAGTAGTAATAGTAATATTGGGTATGGTTGCAGTTGTTGCAGGGAAGTTCTTTATGATATACCTGGAAATGAACAAAGAAAATGCAAAAGTGCAGCTTAATACCGATGCAAAATCGGTTATTGAAAAGATTGTCGATGAGGTAAGAAGATGCAGTGATACTGCCATATATACCGAAAGCGGTATGAAGATTACTGACGACAGCAGCCTGGGGACAATAATCCAATGTATGGATGATTCAGGAACCAGCACCTGGTTCAAGTTGTCGGAGGACGTTGACAATGACAGACTGGTGAGGTTCAAGTCCGGCACATATATACCCGGAAACCCCGACCCGGCTGATGCATACCAATTAAGCGCGAATGTAACGGATTTTGCTGTAAAAATAGCCAGCGACGAATCCGATAATGTTATACTTTACGATATTAAGCTTGGCCTTAGTACCGGACATGGAAAAAACAAGATAGAAGTATCTGTAGATACGCAGGTGAAGAAATATCAGTGACCTTAAATTCAAAGGGGGAGATTGTATTGGCTTCAAAGGGTTACATTGCTTTTGACATTGGAGCGGAGAATATAAAAATTGCAGATGCCGTATACGAGAAGGGCAAAATTGTTGTAAATGATTTCTGGATAATACCTACGCCTCCCAATTCATTTGAAAACGGTAATATACTAAAGCCTGACCTGATTGCCGAGGCAGTCAGCCAGAAGGTAGATATCAGGAGATTAAAGGCAAAAGGCGCAGTGGTGCTTGTAACCGGCGATTCGGTAATTGACAGGGAAGTGGTTCTGCCCAAGATGACAGAGAAGGAATTGAAGAATGTAATCATGTTCGAAGCCGATCAGTATTTCCCGGTCGACCTTACAACCTATAAGGTTGATTACAAGATTATTGAGGAAATATCCGATGAGGATGGGAAGAAATACAGGGTGTTTATTGTGGCTGTGCCCATTGATATCCTTGACGGATACATAAATCTGATGAATGAATTCGGCATGAAGATAGAAGTTATGGATATTCCTGCAAACGCGCTTGCCAAGTTTGTAACACTTGAAGCAGGGCTGTCCAGCCCTGAAAACAACAGCTCTCTGGCAGTAATAGACCTTGGGGCATCGACATCAAGAGTGATAATGATCGACGGCGGTAAGTTCAGGTTCGAGAGAATGATTAAATTCGGAATCAATGACCTAACTGAGGTAATGATGCAGCATTCCAACCTGAAGTTTAAGGATGCTGAAGAGCAGGTGAGAACAAGGCTTGAACAGTATGTTGTATTCAAAGCCGAGGACGTTCTCCTGGAAGATGAGAGTAAGATGGCTGCACATGAGATATCAAAGCTTATAAACGATTTCACCGGCCAGGTCAATAAATTGTTCGAATTCTATATCTCCCGAAATACGGGGAATGTAATAAACCGGCTTCTGCTTACCGGAGGGGGAGCAAGGGTAAAGGGAATGGGTAAGTTTATCTCCGACAGCACGGGAATAAGGACCGACTACCTTGAACCTTTAACCTGCATAATGAACAAGAGCCGGAAGAGCCTTGAGGAGAATGAGATTTACCTGGCCAATGTACTGGGAGCGGTAATCCGAACTAAAAAATAAGGGGAGATGGGATAAAACATGAAAGACCTTAACCTGATTCCGGAACACTATTTGGAGGAGCAAGTCAAAAAGGAAAGGCACATGCTGCAGGTTGTAGGCAGTGTAGTTGTTGTACTGTTCCTTGCAGTTGTAGTTATAGTTCCGCTTGTACAGATGTATTTCTTAAGTGTACAGAAAGGTGAGCTTGAGACCAAAGCCAAGGAAATGGAGAAAATCGACAGCAGGGCACAGGAAATCAAGGCAATAAAAGAGGGGATAGACCTCAAGGGAGAAGTTGAAAGAAGCTTGGTGAGTAAGGACAGGTATTACATTGATTTACTGGAACTGTTGGAGGATAAGACTCCAAAAAGGGTAACCCTAACCAGCATAATGATGTCGGATGACAAGTCCGAAGTAACCATCCAAGGAGTTGCAAAGGATGATATTGCAGCAGCAGATTACTTGAATTCACTGAGAATTTCGGGGAATTTCACTGAAATTTCCATAAATGGACTATCAGCAAATAAAAGCGAAGAAGATTCGGGCGAGCCGCCCCGCTCATTCAGCCTTAATTTAAAATACGCGCCAAAGGAGTAATAAGCATGGTTAAAATAAGTCAAAAGGAAAAGAAGATTCTGATTATTTTTCTTCTGTGTATATTTATTGCTGCAGTATATTTTCTTGCCTACATACCTATGAAAAACAGAATAGCGGTGCTGCATGAAGAGGTTAGCGACACGTTAGCAAGGATAGGGGACTATGAAAACAAACAAATCCTTGTCACCCGTTTTGAAAACGACGAAAAGCAGATGTACAAGATGCAGGAGCTGTGGCTGGAGCAGACACTCCCCCGCACCCTGACATATGAGGACATTGTTGCGGTCCTGAAGGAAATTAGAACCAAGCTTCCGCAAGGCAGTCCTGCGGTTAGTATGGACAGTATACAATTTGAAGAGAACAAGAAGGAAGGTGCCGGGGAAGGAAAAGCTGATACAGGAAGCGGCACGGTGGACCGGGTAGGTGTGAAGGTCAGCATGGATACTGCTTACAGCTCCCTGAAAGAGGTGCTGAACAATATTGCAAACTGCAGGCCCAAAGTGACAATTTCAGAAATGGGTGTAAGCTTTTCAGACAAGCCTGATGCTGAAGACCCCAACCTCAAGGTTAACATGACGCTGAACTTTCTTACCTACAAGTCAACAGGGTTGAAGCTGAACAAAGAGGAAGATATAGAGAAATATAAGCCGTCAATGAAGGATACACCCAAACCCAACCTGTTTACTCCGTATGAAGGCATGAGTCCTTTTGCCCTGCTTGACAATACCCCGCTGGATATGGCCAGAGGTACAGGTACAGGTGTAGTCAGGCCTACCAACGACTTCTATGTCATAGTCAGCCCGGTTAAATCAGATACCCCATCCCTTGTCCTGGGAAAGAAAGGGACTGCATCAAAGGCCATATATGAAAATAAGAACGGAACAATGACTGCAGACTTTACATTCGAAGGGAAGAATGGGAAGTACAGCTATAAATACAGCACTGATACCATGAAATACCCTTCAGAGACAAGCTCCGAGTCATTTGAACCCCTGTTTGGAAGCGCCGTAATAATCAAGGCGGTAGGATACAAGAGTGCAAATGCTCAGGATAAGTCGGGAGTAAAGATAAATGTAAGAAACAAGACTGATATCCCGGTTAAAGTAGTTGTAGAAGATGACGACCCTGCCGACAGGAGAATAACGGTTAATAGGATTGAAGGATATGTATCGGAGGAAATAAAATAAAAGTCACCAGAGGAAGTAGGTAGTTATGAAAAAACTGACTTCGACAAAAGGCCTTACCCTTTTGGAACTTGTTGTGGTGATAACCCTGGTTGGGATTATCAGCGTCCCTGTAATTCAGTCAATAATAAGTTCAGTAAAGGCAAATACATTCTCCAAGCAAAAGACCGAGGCTACCATCCTTGCTCAGCGTATGAGCGATTCTATAGAAGTAGCAGGTATTGCAGCTGAAGGACTGGTGCTTGACGGAGAAGTAACCAAGACCATCAATAATAATGATTATATTGTTGCATGCAAATTGAAAGCAGGAACAACGGCCAATGAACAGATTTCACTTGGAAGCACAGCGCCGGTTTGGTTTGAACAGCATTATCAGATTGAATTCTGGGATACTGTATCCAATAATATTGTAGTTAAAAAATACGACAATAATGTTCAGGATACTACTTATGGTATTGGAGGAGAGCTCAACTATACATATACTGAGGGAGGTACGTCGGTAAAACAGTTTAGTCTGGTTTTTAAAAACACCGGACTCGAAATATATCCTTTTGAAAAGCTGGCAGGGACACCGGTGACCATTCCCGAACAGTTTTATACTGACCCTTCTGCTTCTGCAAGGAATATAAAGCTTGTCAACAAATGGAGTACGCCAGAGTCAAACAAGATTGACCTCAAAATTTATAATCTTTGTACAAGTAATCCTCAGGCAATAAACATTTATTACGACATGAGCGCAGTAGGGGGATTTAATCAACCCAATATCAACCTTGATAAGAATGTCCGTCTGAACAATGCAGTGGATACAAGCAGTCCCGACTTTTCAGATGACTTTGCCTTCAGGAATACCTATGTAGTAACTATAAAAAAGAAATCGACCGACACCGAACCACTTGTTGAGAGAGAAATAATCAGGATATCGAAAACCATGGAATAATGTTGTGGAAGGTGTGTTTTGTTTATGCCGTTTAACAAGTTTATTAAAAACTTAAGAGTAGACTCAAAAGGTACAAGCCTGGTTCTGATGATAATGATGGTTTCGGCCATAGTTATTGTCGGGGCAACCATGATGTTTATAACACTGGGCTACTTTAAGCTTACACAGGCCTTTGAAGCTTCTGAAAAGCTCTATGCCAAAACCGAAGCGCTTTCCCAGGAAGTATTTGAACAACTGGAGACCGAGATTGCAGACATACTTAAAAATCTTAATGCCACAATATACGAGGATGAAGCCACAACCGAGCTGAATGATGAATCCGGCGGGCTCCTGGATTTGATAGACAAGTATTATGGTCAGAGTGCAGGAACCGTTGTAGTCAACCTGAGTATGAGTGAAATCAATACGCAGTTGGGTACCGCACTTCAAAGCGGACAGGGTGAAATGGTTGCAAAGGCCCTCTATGATATTGCTTTCAAGCTCAAAGTACTTGACGAAGGCGGCATACTTGAACACAATACCGATGTAAAGACGCTTTTTGACTCAGCCATGCCGGACGAAGGCACTCCGGCTGTATTCAGAAAAGTAAGCATAGAACCCGAGAAGGTACTTTCGCCAAACGAAGGCAGCTGGCTTCTAGATGTATGTAATACACCAGATTCACCTCCGGAGTACTTCAGCGATACATACTGCTCCCAGCCTACCATTACTTATACAATCTGCACCGAAAACAGCAAGGTTAGTATTCAGAAAAACCTCCGTGCAGTATATGAACTGAGCTCAACGGCTTTCCAGTCATCCTCCGCCCTTCATACCGAAGATACAATAACCCCGGTGGAGATAAGCAACAGGCTTTTCGATAAGTCTCTTGTTTCTGTTCAGGAAGTCAGACTGCGTGGGGCCGGGCCGGTTAATTTAAACGGGGGCATCTATGCATTCGGAGGAATGCCTGATGACATTGAGGCTGCCCAGATAGTGGTTCCGGAGAATACCTACAGGGGTATAACCATCGATAGTAACAATAAAAGTGTAGCAGTTGATGGTGACATTGAAACCAGAGCCTATCTGAGATTCCCAAGAAGCAGCGCCAACTTTTCCGCTGCAGGAAGCGTTATCTGCGATACCCTTCTGGTAGATAGTAATACGACCAATAATCATATTAATATAAGCGGAAGCCTTTCGACCTTTAATGATATCAAAGTCAGCGGCACCGGCCACGCGATAACTATAGCAGAGGATTACTACGGCCTTAATGACGGAGCAGAATATGTCAACAGGAGCTCGGCAATTATTGTAGAGAATCCATCAAGTACCCCTACCATAGATATTGGTGGAAGCGCCTGGATTGGAGGGGCTGCTTTTCTTGGCAATGTAACTTATACCGGCAGTGATTCCAAGGAGTATGCCTTCAAGACAGGTGAAAGTACTACTATCGGACAGAACTATAATATATATAAGTACAGAGTGGATGAGGATGAATTTAATGACAGCCAATACGAAAACAATGTAAGCGACACGGATTATAAAAACTGGGTTGTGAAGGATGATGCAAATTCATCCATAAACCTGTTTTGTAAATACGATGCAGACGGGAATCCGGACTATGAAGACCCGCTGCTGAAAACACTGCTTCAGAAGCACTTTTTCTACTATGCCTATGTATCTGCCGAAGACCCTATCCAGTTTAACCAGAGTGTGAGCAGAAACGGGATAAGACTTGATGAAAGCAAAAGACATTTTGCACAATATATAATCAATGCAAATGACAAATCCTACTGGACACTGGGTACCATGCCAACCGGCGCTTCTGCGGGTACTGCAAATTTTGCGCAGTTCAGCAGTCCTCTTTACGATTTGGACGACTACCGCGCCTATGTATCAAAATCAACCTATGACCCTGTAAATGATGTTGTTAAAAGTAAGCATGTTGAAGCCCAGGAGAAGCTGGAACTGTTAAAGGCATATATTGAAGACAATATTGGGGACTCGGGATATGACGTGAATACTGCTCCTACCAGAGAAGATGAATACACCGACGAATACGGGAAAATTTTGTCCTCGTTTCTTCCTCCGGATCCCAATACATATATTAAGCGATACAATTATGATTCCAACCAATATTATTTCTATATTACAAAAAGCAACACAGATATTACTATCGGAGGAGGGGGTTCGACCATACTGGCTAACCAGATAGATGAATACAATGGAATCATATATACAAAGGGAAAAGTGACTATTACGCCAAATAATGACTTTACCTTCTATGGGCCTATAATTGCTCTTGGAGGCATAGAAATTAACAACGCTGCAGGTAATACAGTTACAATCGATGTTACTACACAAAAAAGTACTCTGCTGAATCACATTATAAATGATATGAATGCTGAGGCGCAGGTCATAAGAAAGTTCTTTGCTCCCGGAAACTATGTATACAAATCGGGAGGATACGGCGCAATCTACAGGGAGTCGGGCCAGAACGTCCGCGTCGTTGATAAGAGGCTTATAAGGAACCCATAACATGAAGAAGCTTAGAATACTGAGGAAAAGGTTTATTCCGGATGAAACTGTCGATATCTCCGGCGATGAAGTGCTGTATCTGGATGAGAAGCTTATGGTAACCAGATGGAAGGTTATCCGCCCACGGGAGGATATATCGGGCGGAATATCTTTTTCCTTCCTGAAGGAAGGATATAAAATAAGCAGGTTTCTTGACAAAGACGGGCAGTTTGCATACTGGTACTGCGACATTATTGATGCAGACATTGACAGGGAAACCAATACATATACTTTCACCGACCTCCTTGTCGATGTAAAAATTACGCCTGACGGCAAAGTACATATACTTGACATAGATGAAATTGCGGAGGCACTGGAAAAGTCGGTCATCAGCCAGGCCCAGGCCTGCGATGCCTTAAGAAAGCTAAGTAAACTGCTTGAGATTATTTATTCGGGTAATTTTCCTCCGGAAGTGATACTTAAAAATTTTTCTTGCCCATAAAAAGGCAGACTGCTCTCCCGAAGTGTCATTGCGGTGAGCCGAAGCCACGAGCGTAGCGTGGTGGGCTAGCGCAGCAATCTTGGCTGCTAGCTATTTGCTGTTGGCTGTTGGTAAAAGGTTTAAAGCCAAAAGCCAACCGCCAAAGGCCAATAGCCAATTAAGGGTCTGAGATCGCCACGTCGCTTCTCTCCTCGCGATGACAGAAGTCGGAGTAGAGTCTGATAGTGGAAATAACTGGGGTAGAAAACTATAAAGAATCCTCAATACTTCAATGACTATATACTGAATGTAGAGGGGGAAGCTCCTTGAGCGAAGCGAATGGTCGCGTCCCCCTACCTTATAACTAAACAGAGTATTATTTTACGTTGTGAGCATATTAATTATAATAGGTGCTCACTTTTTTGTGCCTGAGATTATTCAGCAGGAGGTCAGGTGTTTAAATGAAGAATAAAAGAAAAAGGCCGAAATTAAAGATATTGAGTCTGGAAGGGCCAAAGGTAGAAAGGCTTCTGATAACCTGCTTTCTTGTCTGCCTTGTAATACTTGTCACTGCCCAGATTCTTATGATAAATCCGGATATCAGAGTGTTTCTAACCGGAGAAGAGAAGGTAGAGGGTGTTTTTCTGGACAAGACCGACGTTTTGTATGACAAGGGAGTAGTTGTGATAGAGCTGGTCAATCATGAAAGTATGAATAATCTGTGGGTAATGGTCAACGGTACACGAACCGTCAGTTTTAATGGAGGCAGGCAGGTAAGTATTCAGGTCAGGGATGCAGACCTGATTGAAATTGACGGAACCGAGGTGAAAGCTCCGGTAAAGGTCAGAGTATCTTCATCCAGCAGTGACGTTGACCTTCTGATAGATAACAGTGACCTGGAAGTTAACGGCAACATAGGAGTTTTGGCAAGAGCAAGGTTGAAATAAATTGTTGTATAAATTTTTTCGATACTATATAATATTTTCTGGCTTAATTAATGAAGTACAAGGCACCCAGGTGCTGTGTAAATATAGATTAGGATTATCGCAGGAAGAATTGAGGAGACGGGTATATGTTGGTGCGTGCAGTAAGAGGAGCCATCACTGTTGAAGAAAACAGCTCTGAGTCGGTAATAAGCTCCACAAGGGCATTATTGGAGAAGATTGTAGAAGAGAACCGGCTTGAAGAGGACAATATAATAAGTGTAATTTTCACAGCTACAGCCGATTTGAATTCGGCTTTCCCTGCTGCCGCTGCGAGGGAATTGGGATGGAAGCATGTCCCGCTGATGTGCGCAGTCGAGATAAATGTTGACGGAAGTCTCGAAAAGTGTGTAAGAATCATGATGCATGTCTATACCGATAAAAGCCCTCAGCAAATAAAGCATGTTTACTTAAAGGGTGCAAAGGTATTAAGGCCTGACATTGCGGGCAAATAGCCGGTTTGACAATGCAGTTGGATTAAAGAGGGGGAAATATTCCTTGAAGGGAAAGATTTCTATAGCCATAGATGGGCCGGCAGGAGCCGGTAAGAGTACAATTGCCAAACTGCTTGCGCGGAGGTTGGGGATTGTATACATAGATACCGGGGCCATGTACAGAGCGGCAGCGCTTGAAGCAATCAGGAGGGGGATTGATACCACAGATGCGGAAAGAGTTGCCCGGATGATTGAAGAAGTTGATATTTCCATAAAGCTTGACCGAAACGAACAGGCTGTTCAGCTGGGGGGAGAAAATGTTGAACATCTTATCAGGACTCCCGAGGTATCTATTGGTTCCTCTAATGTTGCAGTCGTTCCCAATGTCAGGAAGAAGATGGTGCAGCTTCAGAAAGAAATGGCTGAATCACAAAGTGTTGTAATGGATGGAAGGGATATAGGTACACGCGTTCTTCCTGAAGCAGAACTGAAGATATTCCTGACTGCATCGGTGGAAGAAAGGGCAAGAAGAAGGTATGGGCAGTTGTCGGAAGCCGAGAGGGCTGATATCTCACTTAGTGAAGTTGAACGGGATATTAAATACAGGGATTTCAACGATGCCAACAGGGAATGCGACCCGCTCAGGGTGGCTGAAGGTGCAATATTCATTGATACTACAGGAAAATCAATAGAAGAAGTTGTAGATAATATTTTAGACCATGCGGAGGAAGTACTGGGGCAAAAGTTGAAGTAAATGACCTGTAGGCTCACGTATACGGCTGGGTTCAAGCCCCAGCCGTATACGTGGGCTACCCGAGAAAATCAAAATTGGAAATGGCACTGCACTTAGAGGCTAATGGGGGGTTGAGGTTGGAGATAATTGTTGCAAAGACTTCGGGCTTCTGCTTTGGAGTCAGCAGGGCCATCAGGATGGTTAAGGATTCCCTGGAGAAGGACAACAGTACAAAGATATACTCACTTGGACCCATAATCCACAACAGGCAGGTTGTTGAGGATTTCAAAAATAAGGGTATAGAAATCATTGAACAGCTTGACCAGGCTGAAAAAAACGCTATACTGATTATAAGGGCTCATGGAATTTCGCCTGAAATATATGAGCAGATAAGGGAAAAGAATATAGAAGCTGTTGATACTACATGTCCCTTTGTCAGAAAGATTCATTCGAAGGTATCCGAATGCAGCAAAGGTGGATACAGTATAGTTATAGTTGGTGATAAAAACCACCCGGAAGTTATAGGCATCAAGGGATGGGACAAGGATGCAGTAGTAGTGGAGAATGAGGAAGAAGCAGCCGGTGTTAATATTTCCGGCAGGGCATGTGTAGTTGCTCAGACTACCTTGTCCGAGCAAAAGTGGGATAGAATCTGCTCGGTTTTACAGGAAAGGATTGCTGAACCCGAATTCTTTAATACAATATGCAGTGCAACATCTGACAGGCAGAGAGAGGCAAGGGACATTGCCGGCAAGGTAGATATAATGTTTGTTATCGGCGACCCGAACAGCTCGAATACCAGAAAGCTTCTGGAGATTGGAAGTGAATACTGTCAAAGAACCTATCTGATTGAAAATGCTTCACAGCTGGATATAAATATATTAGAAGAAAATGACCGGGTGGGGGTAACCGCAGGAGCATCTACCCCTGATTGGATAATTGAGGAGGTAATCCGGAAAATGAGCCAGATAAATAAAACTGCCGATGAAGAATTAGATTTTGAAAAACTGTATGAAGAATCCATGAGAGTAATCCATGAGGGTGACGTAGTTAAGGGAAGGGTCATAAGGGCAAATGACAGTGAAGTATTTGTTGACCTTGGATACAAGGCTGACGGTATCATACCTCAGGAAGAAATCTCGGACCACCCCGGCCAGAGAGCAGTAGAAATGTTCAAAGCCGGAGATGAAATTGAAGTCTATATTCTGAAAGTGAATGATGGGGAAGGAAATGTACTTCTGTCCAAGAAGCGGATTGAATATATAAAGGGTTGGGACAGGCTGGCTGATGCATATTCAAAAGGCGAATTTGTAGAAGGCATTGTGAGTGAGGTTGTTAACAGTGGAGTAATTGCACTTGTTAGCGGCGTAAGGGTATTTATACCGGCATCCCAATTAAGTGACAGGCACGTTGATGACTTAAGCAAGTTCGTAAAGAAACCCATTACCCTTAAAATACTGGAGTTCAACAGGCAGAAGAAGAAGGCAATCGGTTCACACAAGGCTGTACTTCAGAAGGAGACTGAGGAAGCAAGGAAGAACCTGTGGGAGAATATAGAGGCCGGACAGGTACTCAAAGGAACCGTAAAGAGGTTAACCGACTTCGGGGCTTTTGTGGATATCGGCGGCGTGGATGGACTCATTCACATATCCCAGCTTTCATGGAACAGGATTAAACATCCGTCTGAAGTAGTAAAGGAAGGTCAGCAGGTTGAAGTTAACATACTTGATATAGATAAGGAAAAAGGAAAAATCTCTCTGGGCTACAGAAAGGATATAGACAATCCATGGGAGAGTGCTATCAACAAATACGAGGTTGGAAGCCTTGTAAAAGGTAAGGTTGTCAACCTTATGCCCTTTGGCGTGTTTATTGAACTTGAGCCCGGACTTACAGGCCTGGTGCATATATCGCAGATATCAAGAAAACGGATTAATAAGCCGCAGGAAGCCCTCTCGCTGGGACAAGAGGTTGAAGCCAAGATAACCGAGATTGACAGAGAAGGGAAAAGGATTTCCCTGAGTATAAAGGAAGCCATTCCTGTCATTGAGGATGAAGTAGAATCGAAGACTGGGACACAGGAGGAAGTAATTCCTGATGAACATAAAGAAGAAATGAAGGTCACCCTCGGCGACTTAATAGGCGATGATACCGAAGACGAGGATAAAAAGTAGGCACGAGAAACTGGGACGCGGGGACGGTTCTTCCGTCCCATTTTTTTGCCTTTTTATCCGATGACTACCGCCGCTAAGACTCCCCTCTTCTTCAAGTGGGAGCATCAAAGATGGACACTATCGCTAAGATTTCTTTGAAATCAAGCGACTAGTAGTCTAAGCGGCGCTACGTCCCTGGATAACGGCTTCTAAGATTCAGATGGGAAAAAAAACTCCACTTGAATAAAGAATCCTGTTTATGATTGAATATCCATACAATTTATGGTAAACTAAAGGAATAACAGTAAGTAATTTTTTTACTATTCTTGGCTCAGTTGCCGGGAAAGATGTAGCAGCAGATACCTCAAAATAATTTTGGGAGGTAATCTGATGAGACGTTGGTTATGGTTTAACTTCAGACTCGGAAGAGTAAGAGTGTTTGGCGGTTGGAGGCTCTCAAGAAGAGGGCAGAAATGGGTAAGCATTCTTGCGTTTGTACTTGCGCTAAGATTCTTTACCCTTGGCTTATGCCCTCCACAGCCTGCGTACGCATCAGCAGGAGTGCCGGTTCCACCTCCGAGCGCAGCAGCTTCAGCGCAC
Organism: Clostridia bacterium; assembly: GCA_041687355.1. Taxonomy (GTDB): domain Bacteria; phylum Bacillota; class Clostridia; order Acetivibrionales; family UBA4821; genus JAWLCD01. The sequence continues at coordinate 21,549 of JAWLCD010000003.1, forward strand.
CTTTCACTCGGTTCGGGTTTTGCCGCTGCCGGAGCAGCAGCACTGCTTACACCGGTAGTACCCTATATAATTGTTGCGGGTACAATAAGTTGTGTGGTATGCTACATCGCTTCTGAAGTCACGGACCAGCCTTCGGACAAGCCTTCAGAAAGCAGCGAAAAAGACTATATTCTGGATGAAGAGGTGTTCAAAGACCACATTCTTGAACGACATGGTCCAGAGTCCAAGTATGGCGGTAAAGGGAAGTTCCATGCGAATTTTAACATCAAGGAGGGGATTGATGATGCGGTGACCGGAGAAGATTCTGTCCAAAAACCTAATGCACCGGACAGCACCGGAAAACCGCGGTCAGGCACTATATTTGAGAAGACGTATAACAAACAGATTGGGATTGACAACAAGGGGAAACCGGCTCATACCATAAGAGTTGTCTTAGACCCAAAAGGGAAGGTCATAACGGCTTTTCCAATAAAATAAAGGAGTGGTAAAAAGAATGGTTACTTTCTATCTTGGGGCCGAAAAGAAGAAAGACATTGATACCAGCAGCTATGTCGTATTCGAGGAAAATGTTCAAAGCAAATTAGTTTTCCATGATTACCTTTTTGAAGGCCGTGCCAAAGGTATACTGATTAACCTGGACCCGTACGGAGACAGAGAGTACTCTAAGAAAGAGGTTCAATACCTGATTAAGCTATGTGAGTATATTGTAAAGGAATTCGATGATAAGGATGTAATAGAATTTGCAGTACAACTGAAGGAGTTCTGCCAAAGGGCATTGGAGGAAGGAAAAGTCCTCTATGCCTTGGGAGATTAAAAAAGCGCCGCAAGGCGCTTTTTTAATGCAATGGTTTGACAATATACTGATGATGTTGTAAACTTAATTCTTGGCTTTAATTACTTATAAATCTGAGTTGTGCAGAGGGGGAAGCTCCTTAAGCGAAGCGAGTGACTGTGTCCCTCGTAATCAAAGAGGGAAGTTTCTTGAGCGAAGCGAATGACGCGCCCCTCCACATTATACACAAACAAATAATAAAGAGGGATACAGAATGGATAAACAAATAAGGGAAGAGATTAGGAATATTGCAATAATTGCCCATGTCGACCACGGGAAGACAACGCTGGTCGACGGTATGCTCAGACAGAGCGGAATATTCAGGGCAAATGAGCAGGTTGTGGAAAGGGTACTCGACTCAAATGACATTGAGAGAGAAAGAGGTATAACCATCCTGGCGAAGAACACGGCTATAAGTTATAACGGAGCAAAAATAAACATTGTTGATACACCGGGGCATGCTGATTTCGGCGGGGAGGTTGAAAGAATCCTGAAGATGGTTGACGGGGTTCTGCTTCTTGTCGATGCATTTGAAGGCCCAATGCCGCAGACAAGGTTTGTACTGAAAAAAGCTCTCCAGCTTAACCTGAAGCCCATTGTAGTGGTTAATAAAATTGACCGTCCCGATGCAAGGGCAGGAGAAGTTGTGGATGAGGTGCTTGACTTATTTATTGACCTTGAAGCAGATGAGGACCAGCTGGAGTTTCCTGTAGTATATGTTTCAGCCAAAGAAGGAGTTGCAAAGCTAAGCATTGCAGAGGAATCGGCAAACCTTAAACCTTTATTTGATATGATACTGGAGAAGGTTCCTGCACCAAGGGGATATGCCGATAAGCCGCTCCAGCTTCTTGTTTCCAGTATAGATTACGATGAATATGTGGGAAGGGTTGCCATAGGAAGGATTGAAAGGGGCAGAATAAGTTACGGCCAGCAGGTAATCCTTTGCAAGGACGGGTCTACAAGCCAGCCCTGCAGGGTCTCGAGGCTTTACCAGTTTGAAGGTTTAAAAAGGGTTGAGGTCAAGGAAGGAATGGTTGGGGATATCGCAGCAGTTGCAGGGATTGCCGGTATCAATATCGGTGATACCCTTTGCGATATCGAGAGCCCTGAACCGCTGCCTTTTGTAGACATTGACCAGCCCACTGTTTCCATGACCTTTGGTGTTAACACAAGCCCATTTGCAGGGAAGGAAGGTGAATTTGTTACTTCTCGCCACCTAAGGGAGAGGCTCTTCAAGGAGCTTGAAACCAATCTTAGTCTAAGGGTGGATGAAACCGATTCACCAGATACGTTTAAGGTTTCGGGCAGGGGAGAGCTTCATCTTTCAATACTTATTGAAACCATGAGAAGGCAAGGGTATGAGCTCCAGGTGTCCAAGCCTGAGGTTATAACCAGGGAGATTGACGGCAGACTTTACGAACCTGTGGAGCTTTTAATTATAGATGTTCCTGAAGAGCATATGGGAGTAGTTATTGAGAAGCTTGGACCTAGGAAGGCTGAGATGACGAACATGACCTCGGCTGCCCAAGGATATATGAGACTAGAATTCAAAATACCGGCAAGAGGTTTGATAGGCTATAGGTCGGAGTTTCTAACCGATACCCGGGGAAACGGGATACTGAATCACCTTTTCCATGGTTATGAGCCATATAAGGGGGACATACCGGAGAGGTCCAGGGGGGCGCTTGCGGCTTTTGAAACCGGAGAGGCAACTACCTATGGGCTGTTCAATGCCCAGGAGAGAGGAACACTGTTTATTGAGCCCGGAACCAGGGTTTACGAAGGGATGATTGTAGGTGAAAATGCACGAGCCGAAGACGTTATTGTCAATGTCTGCAAAAAGAAGCATGTAACAAATATGCGGGCTTCAGGTTCCGATGATGCTTTGAGACTTACTCCTCCCAGGAAGATGACGCTTGAGCAGGCTCTTGAATTCATATCCGATGATGAGCTTGCCGAAGTAACGCCAAAAAACATCAGGTTGAGAAAGAAAATACTGGACGGGGAGATGAGAGCAAAAGCCAGGAGCAGGTCCGGAACAAAAAGCTAAAAAATTGTCGAAAAAATTATCTAAATCCACAAAATTATATGTAAATATCTATTATTGTGTTATAATTAGTATGGTATAATTTACATTGTAAATATTTACTATAGGTGAAAAAATGTTTAAGTACGGAAGAAAAAAGTTTGGAGAGTATCTGATTCAGAAGGACATGGTATCTTCCGAACAGGTGGAAACAGCCCTGGCCTATCAACAGGAACACAAGGATTTAAGAATAGGTGAAATACTTCACAGGCTCCGGTTCCTCGACAAGGAGGAACTGTTGAAAGAGCTTGCGGAGTTTCTTGACAAAAAATTCGTTCTACTTGATTATAAAAGCATGTCTGAAGACGTCAGGGATATATTCAACCTGGAATTCATGCAGTCCAACCATTTTGCCCCCTTTGAAATTGAGGACAAGATATTAAGGATAGCAATTCACGATATCAATAATTTTGAACTCAAGGAAGCTATTGATGCAATAGCTCTGAAGAGAGGGCTTCAAACCGAATATTTTCTGACACTGGCAGAGCTGGTCGGAAAGTATATTGAAAATAGTTTTATGGAGAAAATATCTGGTTCAAAGGACATCCCTCACCTGGTCGATTATATAATTGAAGAAGGTATACAAAGGAACAGCAGTGATATACATATTGAACCTGTAAACAGGGAAAAGATTAAAATAAGGTATAGGGTTGACGGACAGCTTGTGCCAAGCAAGCTGAACATAATGAAGAGTGAATATGATGAAGTCGTTTCAAGATTAAAAATAATGGCCAACCTGAATACCACAGAAAAGAGAAGGTCGCAGGACGGCCATATTCCCGATTTTTCATCCCAGAACGGTCAGGCATTTGATATAAGGATATCGGTCATACTTGTTGCACATGGCGAAAAGGTTGTTTTGAGGCTATTAAACAAGAACCAAAAAATCAAGGACCTCCGGGAGCTGGGCTTTAACGACCATCAGGTCTCTATAATCAACCGGAATATCAGGCACAGGAATGGAATCATTTTTGTCACGGGTGCCACCGGAACCGGTAAGTCAACTACTCTATATACAATTCTAGATATCCTGAACAATACAAACCTGAACATAGTTACCATAGAAAACCCCATAGAGAGGACTATTGAAGGCTTAAATCAGATAAACATCAATGAATCTATAGGCATAACCTTTTCCAGCACCCTGAGAACAGTTCTCAGGCAGGACCCCGACATAATAATGGTAGGAGAGATAAGGGACAAGGAAACCTTATCCATAGCCCTTGAGGCCAGCATGACGGGACATTTGGTCCTTACAACTCTGCATACAAACTCTGCGGAACAGATTGTCGACAGGATTAACTCCATGGGAGTAGACATGTATAACTTTACAGCAAGCCTTCTACTGGTTGTCTCACAAAAGCTTATTCGTAAGCTGTGCCCATACTGCAGACAGCAGTATACCCCATCCAATGATGAACTGGAATACATACGGGGAGTACTAGGAAGACCGGTGGATAGAGATATCAGATTATTCAGTAGTTCGGAATGTAACAGATGCAATCAGGGGTACCTTGGAAGGGAAGTAGTATGTGAAGTATTTGAAAAAGATGAACATCTGGAAGGGCTGCTGCTGAAAAAAGCATCATCCAGAGATATATTGGAATATTTAAAAACCAAGGGTTATACCCCAATGATACACGAGGCTGTAGAGAAGGCACTCAGCGGAATAACATCACTGGACGAGGTCAGGAGCATATTTGTGGATTAGACCTTCTTAGACTTACACAGCTAACATCAGGAAAGGTAGATTACAGTGGATAAAAGGGTGAAGAAAGAAATCAATAGGATAGCAGCATATTTATTCTTTACACTTGTATGTATTGCTGTGCTTTACATTATCTGCGCTGATACACTGCCTGTTAATATACCCTTTCTTGAGGATATACCTGTAAGGGATAGTTATATAGCCGGTGCCAAGGCTGAGATAAGCACCAGGATTAACGGAATAAAGGAAATGAATGAAAAACTCAGGGAAATCAGCCTAAGAGAGCCGGAGCTTAGAAAGAGCGCCGAAGAGCTGTCGCGCAATTCAATATTTATGCTGAGCAGGAGCAAGAGCAGGGTTGTGGATATACCGTCCATTCTTGTATACCTCGAGCAAACAGGAAAGAATACTGGAATAAAGGTAAAAAGAATTGATATCCTGCCGCCTGAAGACAGCAGCGGCCTAAAAAAACAGGTGCTGACCATTTCGGCAGCAGGTTCATACCTGAATTTTATTGACTACCTGAGAGAGATACAGATAAATACCAGAGAAATGATAGCGGTTGAAGAGTTCAGACTGAACTATGCCGACCCTGCCACAAGCCTGTGGGATATTGAGCTAAAAATTTCTCTGTAAGAGGATGGTTTTTGTGAGGGAATCAATCGGGATTGATGTTGGAAGTGGACTGGTTAAAATTGCAGTAGTCAGGAATAACAGGGTTCATAAGACCCTTGTTATCGAGTCCGATAACAAGGATTTAAAATCCATTGCTTATCAGGTCAGGCAGTTTATGCAAAAAAACAGAATCAATCCCAGAAACGTAAATGTAATGGTAAAGGACTATAAAACCCGACGTACAAAGATGGAAAGGATTAGGAACTACGAATTAAAAAATGCCCTTCTATATGAGAGGGAGGAGAAAATCGGAACAAGCGACATGCTTGGCCGGAGTTATAGGGACAATCATATAATTCAAAAAAGAAATAATAAAACACTGGATATACTCCTGGCTGTGATAAACGAGGAAGAACTCAACAAAATTGATGCACTTATGGAGGCTGCAAATATTCCGGATGCCAACACCTACATGGAGTGTTTCCTCTACAGCGACATAGTGGGTGATGATACAGTAATTATCGATGTAGGGTACAGTTCAATACAGATAATGTTTTTGGACAGGAAGAAGGTAATTAAGACCAGTCTGTTGAAGAAAGGAATAAAGGATGTTATTGAAGATTTAAAGGATAAGGTGGACCCTGGAATATCGTTCAAGGATTTAAAGCAGTTCTCATTAGAGGACCAGGATGATGAAAAGTATAATGCCATGATATCATGGCTGGGATTGTTTGCCGATAATATCATCAACAGTCTCAGTACATACGCCCGGGAGAATATGAAAAGCGTCTCCAGCCTGAATGTTTTTTACACCGGCGGCCTCTTTTCCATCCCCAGGATGGTGGAGTACTTTAACTACCTCATGGAGGTTGAAGGCAGGCTGCTCAGGGTTTGCGGCCAGAAAGAGGACCCTATATACAATAACAGCATAGCCCTAGCCTTTAAGACCGGGAAGAAAGGCAGGATTGAGAGTGGATACGGAAGTGTTTTCACTTCAGTCAGAAGATTCGCCTCAAGCCTGTTGATTCTCACACTGACCATCCTATTGACCTGGGGCGGTTACAACTATTATCAGTATTACAGCCTGGCTGAGGCCGACAAGGTTGTACGGGATGTTTATGACGGGTATAAAAAGGATTTTAATTCACTCAACTCTGCGTACAGCCAGTTAAACAACCTCCTTACAAGTGGGAACGACAGGGTGGAAGCGTACAGGGAAACCAGCAGTCTGGGGAAAAGACTTGCAGGGATTAAAAGCAGTCTGAACCGTGATATCTCCATGCAGAAGCTTGAATTCAGGCCGGGTAACCTGATTATAATAGAGGGAACTTCCCAGACCTATACCAGCCTTGGAATCTTCTGCGCACAGTTGAGGAAGGTGTTCAAAAAGGTGGAAGTAGCAGACCTGAAGAAAGTGGATGATAAGATTGTAGGCTTCAGATTGGAGTGTATGCTTTGATTGGGAAGGATAATGGGAGTGCCCTCCTGGAAAATGTAGTAGCTGTTTCGGTATTATGTATTTATGTTGTGACCATAGCCGTACTGGGAGGCAGTCTGATGCACCAGCAGGAGGTAAGCAGGAATTTTATCAGGATGAACAACCTACTGCAGAATACCGCCGAGGAACTTCTGAATATGAAGTATGCAGAGGTAACGGTGGGAACTACAAGTGATACCATAGATGGTTTCAACAGGACAATAATTACAACAGAAAATTCAAATTTAAAAGAAATAGTAATCACAATTAAGGATTCGAAAGGGGAGATGAATCTTACTGTTGAAAAAGGGCTGGATATAAATTAGGAGTTTAATGCAGTAGATTATTTTGAAGGAGGAAATTGTTATGATGACAAAAGGAATGAAGGGAGCTTTAAAAGACAGCAGAGGCTTTACATTGATGGAACTGATTATAGTGGTAGCGATACTGGCTATCCTTGTCACACTTGCAGTATTATACTATGGAAATACTACTGAGGATACATATGCAACCATGCTTGTAGCTGACCTGAGACAGGTTGATACTGCATTCTCACTGTACCAGACCAAGTATAATGAGATGCCTGTTCTGGGAACCACACCGGAAGACCTGGAGGATACAACTAATGGAAACAGTAATGTACCTGGCACGCTAACAATAGATACTCTTATAGATGTATATCCGATTGACAGAACTGATGCTAATTTTATGGCTTATATAAAGAAAACAACTTTCTTATTGAAGGGTGTTGAAGGAGGAGATTCGAGAGGAGCAGGGAAGCTTTTCTACGTTGATGCAGCTCGTGATGTAGCAACCAGCCAGACACCAGTAAGCGGCAGTGGAACATCAATACAATTAGCTGCTGCTGCCTCTGCTGTAGATGACTACTACAACGATTGTACCATTGATATTGTTGCAGGTGCAGGATTAGGACAATCAAGGACTGTCGTGGATTATGACGGAGGTACTCAGACTGCGACATTAAGCAGTGCCTTGGAAACGGTGCTGGATGCATCATCCAGATATACTATCAGAGCTCCCGTTAAAAGAGGCGATTTAGTATTTGTTCAGACTACATCTGAATCGGCAAACGTAATTAAGGATTCTTCAGGTAATGCAATTTACAAGTACTAGCTAACCGGTAGGTCTGGGCATATGGGTGGGGAGCAGTCACCCCACCCATATGCCCAGACTACCAAACGTATGCTAGAACATATAATGACAGCACTTAAGAGTTTATTATCAGATTAAGTTGAAGTGATTGAGCTTATGCAATTGTTGAAAGCAGTCAGATATCAAAAATTCCATAAGGGTCATGCAGCACTTAACATTAAAGGCATGACCCTTATGGAGCTTACCATTTCAATTGGTATAGCAAGCATACTGGCAGTAGTTGTTATTGCCTTTACATCCAATACTCTTATTCAGCATAATAAGCAGAAGGAAGCTCTTGACAACCATTCAAAAGCACTGTACCTTTCACAGCTATTCAACAGGGTGGACCAATGGCCGGAGGTGCAGTTAAGGGCCGACGGGAAGGCTGTCAAGCTTACCGACAGCATAAACAGCCCGTCAAGAGAGACCATCTACTACCAATTCGAAGGTTCAGTCTATAAGGATGAGTATGAAAACGCAGAATTGAAAAATACCACCCTCCTGGTCAGAGGATTTTCCATAGATTTTCAATATGAAACCGACACATCATATTCCAAGGATTTACTTGGAATTCAGATAACCGACGGGTACGGACAGACATGGACCAGGAAAATCTCATTAAGGGATTGTGAAACGCTTGGGACATACTAAACAAAAGGGAGTTATTTCTTTGGCAGCCATTAAGCGGTTAAACGTTGAATTCAAGCGCAAGCTGGCAGATTGCAGTGGATGGACATTGATTTTTGTAATGATGTCCTTTTCGCCTGTAATAGCTCTGATTCTGGTTATGGGTTTGCAATCGGGGAACAGCCCCGCCGCATTCAAGCAGAGCAGAATTGATACCCAGGCACTGTATGTGGCTGAAATGGGTATTGAAAGGTACAAAAACGAGATAAAGAGCGATTCAGCATACAGCGGGACACTGACATTTACCAGGGTGGTTGATGGGACCGGCTACGACGTTGAGGTAACGTCGGTAAGAATGGGAGCGCCGGAGAAAGTTAAGATAACCAGCACGGTTGAAGACTTAGGTATTACCGCAGAGAGAACCATTACCGTATCAAGGATTTCACCGTAACAAGAGGAATCGTCCATGGCTTATTATGATTACAAGGTAAAGAAAAACGGTATCGTAACCAGGGGCTGCAAGGAAGGTACACTAAGTGACCTGAGGAAAGCCTTTATTGATGATGGTTATATAATACTGGATTTGAGAGAGGCCAGGGAGAGGGAAAGAAAGGACAGTTTCCGCCCGTCCGGTGCCTCGAGTCTTCTCAGAGATTTATTTACCTTCCGCAGGCAGGTGAGAAGCAGGAAGCTGGCAGAGTTCTCTTCCCAGTTTTCTGTTCTGCTGGACGCAGGTATGACCATACCTGAGTGTATAAGCCTCATGGTCAATAATGAAAAAGACCCGGGTTTCAAGGCCATTCTGCAGAATATCGAGAAGGAAATCGACCAGGGTATATCGCTGAGCGAGAGCATAAAAAACCGGGGAAGCTTGTTTCCACCCATATTTGTAATGCTGATAAGAACCGGTGAATACTCGGGTCAGGTAGCTCCAATATTCAAAGAACTGGCAGAGTACTTTGAGAAGATTGACGATAATAAATCCAGGATAATAGGGGTATGTACATACCCTGCAGTCCTTACCGTATTTTTATTAATAAACCTTATTGTAATGTCGGTCAAGGTTGTTCCCGTGTTCCGGGAAGTGTTTTCAGATTATCAGGAGGAGCTCCCTCTGCTCACCAGGGTAATGTTTGCGCTTGCCGATTTGATTAAAGACGGATGGTTTCTGATGGTTCTAATTGCTGTGGCCTTACCAGTACTGGTAATCCTGAGTTTGAGAAATGCTGCTGTCAAGAAAATACTGGATAGGGTACTACTTATGGTTCCGGTTACGGGCAAGCTGCTTGTAGACAGCTCCATAAACAGTTTTCTCAAAGGCCTTGCACTTTTGCTTAAGAATGGTATGACCATAGTTCAGGCCCTAGACCCGGCCATAAACATAGTAGGAAACCATGTGATAAGAGAGAGTCTGTACAGGGACACTCTTGCCATCATAGAAGGGAAGCCCCTTCACCAGCTGCTTCAGGATAACAAATACATCAATGATGTTACCAAAACACTGATTAAAACAGGAGAAAGCTCAGCCAAGTTTGATATTACACTGGACAAGGCCATAATATACTATAACAGGGAAATCAACAGGAAGGTAGACAGGATAAACAGGCTCATGGAACCGGCACTTATACTTGTCTTCGGGGCAATAATCGGTTTGGTGGTTATTTCTCTGGCAATACCTATATTCAAGATTTCAAGCGGCTCACTCGCCGGGTGACCGTGTCTGTGAATGGCGGTGTGTAAATGAAATGCTTGTTTGGGAAGAATACAGGGTTTACGCTGATGGAACTGGTGCTTGCTATTGCTATTCTGGCAATACTGGTTGCTGTTGCCATTCCCAATTATGACGGTCTTGAAGCCGGTGCACAGGATTCAGCCATACAGGCTGACATTGCAGTGCTTGGCAATGCGTTTTCGCTGAGTTCGGTTGTGAATGACAGTGCAGGCAAAAGTGCCGTTCCTGCAGGCACAGTTGTAAATGAGCTTTCCAATATTGAAGGTGATATTGTCGACCCCAACAGCCTTAAACTTTATATGATAAATACCAGCATTGCGCAGTACTACAAGAAGCTTAACAAAAGCCTGGAAGACTACCTTGTGGACAGTGCCAACAATGTCTATTACAAGGGAAGGTTCAGTAAAGTATCCGGGGGAATATCAGCCAGGCTTGAAAGCGATATGGGCACTACTGTTACAGCTCATGCTCTGGGGGGAGATGCAGCAGCCACAAGGGAAGGTCATTCAGCCGTGCTGTATGATGGTAAGATGATTGTACTCGGAGGATATAACGGTACATGGCATCCTGATTGTTACAGTGTGGAACTGAGTACATATACTTCGACCAGGAATACCCTGACTGGTGCCAGTATAGCGGGAAGAGCCTACCATTCAGCTGTTATGCAAAACGACAACATGATAGTATTCGGGGGGGAAACTTCAGGGGGACTTGTTTCAGAATGCTATTCAGTAAACCTTAAGACACTAACTGTCGATACAAAGACCCTGAGTGGTGATGTCATAACCGCAAGACGCGGACACAGTGCAGTTGTCTACAATGGAAAGATGATAGTATTCGGAGGGTATGACGGAGCGTACTTGAATGACTGCTATGAAGTAGACCTGAAGACATTCGAAGTCACCCAAAGAACTCTTACAGGTGATGCAGTAAGTGGAAGGGCTTGGCACACAGCGGTGCTGTACAATGGGGAGATAATAGTTTTCGGTGGATTTGACGGCGTCTCAAGCACTGCAGACTGCTATTCAATAAACCTAAACACCTACAGGGTTACAGCAAGGAGTATAACAGGCGATGCTATTTCAGCACGGCACGGGCACACTTCCGTGCTATGCAGTGGGAAGATGATAGTCTTTGGCGGGAATGGAGGAGGTAACAGCTGTTATGCAGTTAACCTGTCAACATATATCTCTGCGGTAAAAGGTCTGGTCGGAGCACCTTCGGCCAGAGAGAAGCATTCATCTATAATATATAATGGAAAGATGATAGTCTTCGGAGGAAACGACGGAAGCTACTGCAGTGACTGTTATGAGGTACAGTAGAAGTTATTGATGAACTAATTTTTGAAGCAGAAGGGGATGTTTACATTGATGATGAAGATTATTGAGAGAGCGGTAGAGTGTCAAGCTTCCGATATTCATATAACCTTTGGTTCGAGGCCTTTTTTCAGGGTATATGATGCTCTTCAGGAGCAGAAAGAGTTTGAAACGTGTACTGATGATGTTATCTCCGGATACGTACGTGAACTAACAAGCAAGGAAAAATATGAAGAATTGGTTCAGATGAAGCAGCTGGATTTTGCAATGGACACCCCATGGGCAAGATGCAGAGTAAACATTTTTATGCAGAAGGGCCATCTGGATGTTGCTATAAGGCTTATAGATTACAGGATAAGGTCAATTGACGAGCTGGAGCTTAGCGGAGTCCTGAAGGAACTGGCTTCACTAAGAAGCGGGTTGATACTGGTTACAGGCGTAACCGGCAGTGGAAAGTCTACAACCCTTTCCGCCATGATAGACTATATTAATTCAAGGTTCAGAAAAAATATAATTACCCTGGAAGACCCTGTAGAATACATTCACAGGCCGGTAAAAAGCATTATCAGGCAGAGGGAGGTAGGTAAGGATGTCTTATCTTTTGCCGACGGTCTCAGGGCTGCACTGAGGGAGGACCCTGATGTACTCCTGGTAGGGGAAATGAGGGACCTTGAAACCATTGCGAGTGTTATTACACTGGCTGAGACCGGGCATCTTGTACTGGCTACTCTGCATACCAGGAATGCTCCTGAGACTATAGACAGGATAATAGATGTTTTCCCAAGCAGTCAGCAGCAGCAGATACGCATACAGCTCTCGCACGTGCTGGAGGGAATAGTCTCGCAAATGCTCATTCCAAGAAAGACCGGAGGAAGAACTGCATGCCTTGAGATTATGCGGACTACGCTTCCAATAAGAAATATAATCAGGTCCAAGGACCAGATATCTAAGATAAGGGATGAAATCTATTTCAATAAGTCCAAGCTGGGAACTCAGACAGTAACCCAGGCACTGGCAGATCTATACCTTAAGGGAGTCATAAGTGCCGAAACCGGCATGAAGTATGCCGATAATGAAGAGCTTTTCAGCAAGATACTAAAGAATGGAGACGGGGGGGAGCAATTTTGAGGAGATTCATACTATACACACTTGCAGTTCTGTGTACATTGGTTTATCTGTATATAAGGGATGAAAATATAACCGTCAGCCAGCCTGAGTTAGTTAAGGCTGCAGATTCTACCCGGATTCAACAAATGGAAGCAAGTCTTGCAGATATCAGGCAGAGCATAACTGTACCGGTTGAAACCAGAAAGTCGTACCTGCTTGATGAGGAAAAGATAGAGGCATTGAAGAATCTTCCGTCACAGGTGAAGGAGGAAGAGGATGATACTCAAGTACAAGAATAAGGGCTTGGGAAATTTTCTGCTTGAGAGGGGACTGATAACGCGGGAGGAGTTGGAGAAAGCCCTTCAGTATAAAAAAGAATTTGGATACAAGCGCATAGGCGAAATTTTATGGGAAATAGATATACTCGGTGAAGAAGAGGTATTGAGCCAGCTGGCTGACTACATGGGTGTACAATATGTAATTCTACGTGAGAAGGTCTACCCTTTGATGCACCAGAGCATATTTGATAAGAAGGTTATGCTTGACTGCGGATTTGCACCCTTTGATATGGATGAGAAGATGATAAGCATAGCCATTGGTGACATTAACAGCATAGAGCTCAGGGAAATGATTGAGAACCTTGCCGCAGGGTACAGGATAAGCTATTATCTATCCCTTCCAGGGCTAATAAGAGATTTCATTGAGAAATCCTACTCGAGAAGCATGAACTACCTGGAGTTTAAAGGAAAGAAGGACAGGTTCGGAGAGTATCTTGTGAAGAAGGGACTGGTTGACAAGGACAGAGTAGATGAAATACTAAAATTTCAGCAGAAGTTTTCAAATAAGAGGTTTGGTGAGCTCCTTTATGAAACAGGAACGCTGAACAGTGAAGAGACCCTCAAAGAGCTTGCTGCGTACCTGGATAAGCAGTATGAGACACTGCACTGCAGGGAGCTGAGAAGTGAGCTGTCCCAATTGTTCGATAGAAACTTCATGAAGAAGAAAAACTTTGTTCCTTTTGACAGGCAGGGGAATGTAATTAAAATTGCTATGGGCAATATTTTTGATTTTGAGCTTACGGAAATGATAGAGACCAAGCTGGAGAGAGAAGGGCTGAAAGCCGAGTTCTACCTTTCGCTGCCCGAGTGGGTGGACAGGTTTGCAGCTGGGCTTGGCATTGGGAGATAACTGATGATGAACCTGGATGACATAGTCAGGAATATAAAGGAATTTGCCCGGCAGAATAAAGTGCCGGTAATACATGATAATACAGCAAGTCTTCTGGAGATACTAATAAAGGCGTCAGGTACGGCGACCATCCTGGAGATAGGAACCGCAATCGGATATTCGGCCATAATTATGACGCGTGCCCTTCCTGAAGAGGGGAGACTGGATACCATAGAAGTCAATCCCGACATGGTGGATACAGCTTGGAAGAACATCAGAGAGGCAGGCATGGGTAACAAAATCAGGATTCTGGAAGGTGATGCAGGTGATATCCTTCCGTCACTTACCGGCCAGTATGATATGATTTTTCTGGATGCAGCCAAGAGCAGGTATGTGGAATTCCTGCCCCAATGCATAAGGCTGGTTCGCAAAAATGGATTGATAGCTGCAGATAACGTATTATATAAAGGATTGACCATGGGATCAGAGCATGTAAGGCACAAGCAGAGGACAGCGGTAACCAGGTTGAGGGAATTCCTTAGGGTACTTGAAAAGGAACCGCAGCTCAAAACGGTGCTGATTCCAATCGAGGATGGAGTAACAATCAGTGTCAAGGAATGAGGGGAAGTTATGAGAAGACCGGAACTGCTTGCTCCGGCAGGCAACCTGGAAAAACTTAAAATGGCAGTAATATATGGAGCCGACGCAGTGTATATCGGCGGCCAGGAGTTCAGTCTCAGGGCGTATGCCGACAACTTTTCTCCTGAGGAAATGAAAGAGGGGATTGAGTTTGCCCACTCACACGGAAGAAAGGTATATGTTACAGCCAATATAATACCGCACAACCGTGACCTTGCGGAGATGGAAAATTATCTGGAACAGGTTTCGGAGGCTGGAGCCGATGCGGTTATTGTGGCTGACCCGGGCGTGATTGAGATGGTGCGCGAGCTGACGCCGGAGATGGATATTCACATAAGCACTCAGGCCAACAATGTAAATTGGAAGACTGCAGCTTTGTGGCACAGGCTGGGTGCAAAGAGGGTTGTCCTTGCACGTGAACTTTCATTGGAGGAAGTGAAGGAAATAAGAGAGAAGGTTCCGGAAGATTTGGAACTTGAACTGTTTATACATGGGGCAATGTGTATATCATATTCGGGACGCTGCCTTTTAAGCAATTACATGTCGGGAAGGGATTCCAACCTCGGAATGTGCGCCCATCCCTGCAGGTGGCAATATTACCTTGTGGAGGAAAAAAGGCCGGGTGAGTATCTGCCGGTTTTTGAGAATGATAGAGGTACATTTATATTCAATTCAAAAGACCTCTGCATGATTGAGCATATTCCAATGGTGCTTGCCAGCGGTGTATACAGCCTCAAAATTGAGGGCAGAATGAAGAGTTCCTATTACGTAGCAACCGTAGTAAAGGCTTACAGACAAGCCATTGACCAATATCTGGCCAATCCTGACAAGTATTCTTTCAGGCATGAGTGGCTTGAAGAAATATCAAAGGCCAGCCACAGGGACTACACAACCGGCTTCTATTTTCAGAGACCCGGCCCGAATGACCACTCATACGGGTCAAGTACCTACATAAGGGAATATGACTTCGTGGGTGTGGTGGTTGATTATGACAAGGATTCAAAGACTGCGGTGGTTGAGCAGAGAAATAAAATATTTGCCGGAGATGAAGTTGAAGTGGTCCTGCCGCAAGGCGGATGGTTCAGTCAAAAGGTGGAATGGATGAAGGACTCTGAAGGAAATAATATTGAATCTGCACCGCATCCGCAGATGATTATCAGGATGCCTCTGGTTCAGCCGGTTGAGAAATATACAATTATAAGGAGAAAGGTACAGTAACTATATATATATCGTTCGTGATGAAGGGCAGGAAGTAAACCTGCCTTTCTATTTTTTGCTAGGCATAGTTAGCTTTGATTTACATAAAATAATGCATATTTCTGCTTCGGAGGGAATTGTATGCCGGATAAGAGAAAAATTGGCACTTTGCTGACAGTGTTTTTTCTTATCGCTCTGGTAATGGTAGGAAGGTTCTTTTATCTGCAGGTACTTGCGCATGATAAATTCTACAAGCAGGCTGCAAATCAAAGAAGCATATCTGTAAAACTTTCAGACAACAGAGGAATGATATACGACAGAAACCTTATTCCCATGGTTGGCAGCAATCGGGTTACACACCTTGTAGTTTTTCCTGAAAAAATAATTGATAAGAGGGAGGCTACCAAAGTTTTAAGTGAGGTTTCGGGCGAAAGCGGCATGTATTCGAAACTGTCTGCAGCACAGCCTTTCCAAATCAAGTTGGACGGTATTTCTGAAGATATGAAGGAAAGGCTTGAGGATAATAATATTTTCGTACTTGAAGGTGACGACAGGTATGGAGAGAGCAATCTTGCCAGACATATCATTGGTTATACCGCCCCTGGTGATGGGCACGGCAGGTCTGGAATAGAGAAAGCCTTTGACGGGTTTTTATACAGCTTGCAGGGAAAGTATGTAGGTGTGGTTACAGACGCAGTACATCGTTCCATCGAAGGTCTCGGAGTCAGATTCATTAATGAGAGCGGATTCAAGGGTGAGTTCGATGTAAAACTTACACTTGATTACCATATCCAACGACAGATAGAAAATTGTATGGACAGCAGGAAGATTTCAGGTTCGGTAGTTGTATTGAAAGCAGATACCGGAGATATTCTGGGAATGGCAAGCAGACCTGATTTCAGGCAGGATTCAGTAGAATTGTATATGAATTCAGGTGGAAGCCAGCTGGTAAATAGAGCCGTAAGTGCGTATAACATAGGGTCGATATTCAAAATAGTGGTTGCCGCCGCAGTTCTGGAGAATTCAGGAATTCTTACGCCAAATATATTTCACTGTGAAGGAAAGAAGAAAGTGCAGGACAGGTTTTTCGGGTGTTCAGCATCACATGGGCTTCTGAATCTTAATAAGGCATTTGCAGTCTCATGCAATTCTGCCTTTATTGAGCTTGGACAGAGCATAGGAAAGGATAGAATACTGGAAATGGCTCAGAGCCTGGGCTTCGGTAGTCCAACAAATCTATCTGAGCTGGGACTGAATGAATCTAAAGGAAACCTTCCTGATTCCAGATACTCCTCAGAGAAGGAAGTTGCAAACATTTCTATCGGGCAGGGGGAAATCTTGGCTACCCCCCTGCAGGTAGCCGGACTTGCTGCTGTGGCAGCCAACAATGGAATAAAAACCGGTATTAACCTTGTTGATTCGGTAATAGATTCGAGGGGAAGAGTGGTAAAGAAGATAGAAAATGCAGCTCCAAAGAGAGTACTGTCAGAGTATACGGCCCGAAGACTCAGGAGCATGATGGAAGATGTCACCGACTATGGAACCGGAACCAAAGCAAATATCCAGGGGTATGGAGGGACAGCAGGCAAAACCGGAACCGCGGAGACAGGTTGGGCGCAAGGAGAATCAACTAAGGTTCATGCGTGGTTTGCAGGATACTTTCCGAGAGAGGAACCTGAGTATGTAATGGTAGTAATGGTGGAAAACGGACAATCAGGGTCGGATATTGCCGCACCTGTTTTCCGGGAAATAGCAGAAGGAATAATGAAACTCGGAAGAAGATAATTTTGCATGAACAGGCACCCCAGGGAAGTGGCCCTCATATACTTATAGGGCAGCCAATTTCCCGGGGGTGTATCAATGATATTGACTGGAGCAGCAATTCTTTCAGGTCTTAAAAATCTCTTCTTTCTGGTATCCTATGTGGCCAGCACAAATTCATTTCCACAGCCGCTGACGGCTGATGAAGAAGCAGGTTACCTTAAGCTGTTCAGAAAAGGTAATGAGCAGGCCAGAAACATTCTTATTGAAAGAAATCTAAGGCTGGTAGCCCATGTTGCAAAAAAATACAGTTATCTTGGCCGGGATAACGATGACTTGATTTCAATCGGTACAATCGGCCTCATTAAAGCAGTAACAACCTTTAACCAGGATAAGGGAACCCGGCTGGCTACATATGCTGCCAGGTGTATAGAAAATGAAATTCTTATGAGTATCAGAGCCAACAAGAAAATTCAGAATGAGGTCTATCTGCAGGACCCCATCGGTGTGGATAAAGAGGGTAATGAAATAACACTTATAGATATCGTATGTAACGAAACTACAAATATAACCGATGAGGTTGAGTTAAAGATACAAATCAAAAGGCTCTACGAAAAGATGAAAGAGGTACTGAAAAAGAGAGAAAAGCTTGTTATTGAATTAAGATACGGACTTCTAAACGGTATCAGCAAGACCCAGAAAGAAATTGCCGGAATGTTGGGAATATCAAGGTCTTACGTTTCAAGGATAGAAAAGAAGGCAATTAAAAAGTTGAATGAGGTTCTAAAGGGTGAGGTATGAAATATGGTGTTGAAAATATGTCGAACTTAGAATAAAATAGAAATATGGATTGGTACTTGAGACATAAACAGGATTCTTGGATTCAGATGGAGTTTGAATCTTAGAATTCGTTATCCAGGGACGTAGCGCCGCTTAGACTACTAGTCGCTTGATTTCAAAGAAATCTTAGCGATAGTGTCCATCTTTGATGCTCCCACTTGAAGAAGAAGGGAGTCTTAGCGGCGGTAGTCATCGGATAAATTCCAACATGGAGGTAAGTTATGAGCCTTAAAAGGAAAGAGGAGAGAATACCCATCGACCTGAACTCAAGTATTAAGGAGATAAACGACGTCAGGAGAAGCTTCTGCATTATCAGGAATATCAGCAGTAAAGGTGTTTTCCTCACAGCAAAGGTAAGGTTGTTTGTTGGTCAGACAGTTGAATGCATAATGACCTTCGGAGACCAGAGAATAACTTTCATTGGAGTAATAAGACGGACATTGGCAGATGGTGATGCCGGTACTATGGGTTACGGAATAGAAATCACAGAAATTAATGATGAGAATGCCCAGGTACTGGACGAGTTTGTTAATGCCGGTTATCTTCCCGCAGTAGAAGAGGAATAATAGTCTAAAGGTTGTATGTCAGCGTGACAGGGGACGGTTCTCTGTCACGTTTTTTATTTTCTAGAACAGATAAATTTTGAATCCAGCATAATTGGTAATTGATTCCTCAGTCCAAATGTTATATAATAATTTAGAACAATGCGCCGAGTTACAACTCAATTTGTAATTATATTTAGAGGGTGTGGATAAATGATTTTGATGGATGAAAAGAGGGAGAACCCGAGGCTGCACATAAGTCTGGGTTCAAGCATCAGAAGTGAGGAAGAGGACAGAAGAGCTTTTTCTATTGTCAGGAACGTAAGCTCTACGGGAATATATCTTACCACAAAGAAACAGTATACAGAAGGAAGTACTACTGACTGTATAGTTTCCATCGATGACGATATGATTTGCTTTAAAGGTGAAATAGTCAGGACTTGTGACCACAATCCATATTTTGGCTACGGTATAGAAATAACCGAAATTGATGATAAGGACGGTTATAAACTGGACAAGTTCATTGAAGAGAGTATGTCACTGATGAATGGATACGAATCTCACAATACCGAAAGCGAACATTCCGGAGAAGACCTCCTGAGCTATGATAGTGGCATCTACCCTGGCAGTATAGGTGATGCCGATATAGGTATTATAGGTACTGAAGGCGAAGACGGCAGAATGATTCAGGCCAACTTCCCATTTAATGCGACGCTAGAGGAATTTGATTTAACCAACCAACTGCCTGAAGTCAATAACCATATTGAGGACATACTGACATTAAGATGGCTTGAAGAAGCAAAAAACATATTGATTTTTGGCCCATCGGGAGCAGGAAAGACACACATTGCTGTCGGGATTGGAATGAAAGCCATAGAAAACGGCTATAAGGTAAGTTATACTACAATGAATGAACTCCTGGACTTCATTAAAAACCAGAATGTAGACCCGATTTGCAAATATATGCTTAACAAGATTATGAATTCCAGGGTGGTAATCATTGACGAAGCTGCGCTGACTCCTCTTTCCAGTGAAGATACAAATGGTTTCTTCCAGCTTGTCAGCAAACTGTATGGGAAGGCATCACTGATAATTACATCAGATTTAACCTTCGAGCAGTTGGAGAATTCCATAGGTGATTCGGCCACAGTCAAACTTATACAGGATAGACTTGTACATAACATATCGTTGAGAGCTCTGGTTAACTAAAAAACTCAGTCAAAACACCGGATAATGACACCGGTGTTTTTTTCTGTAAAAAATTTCTTCATCTTTTGCTTTTTTTTTGGTATACTATAATTTGCCGCAATTGAACCGAAATGTATAGACTAATATATATAATTCGAAATTATTAAAGTAAGCACAAATTAATGTAAAATATTTGTTAAACTTAAACGCTGCTGAAGATATAGTTATTGATTCTTTGTGGATAATAAGCAAGGTAAAGGTTTGTAGTAAGAGCAAGGAGTGATTACAGAAAACAAAGGGGGAAACTAAAGACTGTTATGAAAACTACTGCAGATGTTAAAGAAATACAGCGAATACTAAAATCAGAGCATCATGACCCATTTACCATACTAGGTATGCACCCTATTGAGGTGCGGACTGATTCGGAACGCAAGAGCAAGTCTAAAACCGCTGCAAAAACTGCCAATACCCAAAAAGGGCTGGTGGTAAGGGTTTTTCTTCCATATGCCAGCGAGGTATACGTAGTTGATGAAAAAAATCCTGAAAAAAAATATCAAATGGAAAAGATACACCAGGAAGGTTTTTTTGAACTACTACTGCTTAATAGGAAAAATATATTCAGGTATTTTCTACAGGTTGTTGACCATGAAGGTAATGTTCAGCAAACATATGACCCTTATTCATTTATGCCGGTACTCACGGAATTTGACCTGTACCTGTTTAACCAGGGCACTAATTACAGAGTTTATGAAAAAATGGGAGCTAATGTCCGTGAAATTGATGGTGTGAAGGGTACACATTTTGCAGTATGGGCTCCTACAGCCAAACGTGTAAGTGTGGTGGGCAGCTTCAACCAGTGGGACGGTAGAAGACACCAGATGCGTGTATTGGGGAGTTCCGGGGTATGGGAGATATTTATCCCAGGTCTTGATTCAGGAGAAGTGTACAAATATGAGATAAAAGCATTCAATGGGGAAATTGTACTTAAAGCCGATCCGTATGCTTTTTATGCAGAACTTAAACCCAAGACAGCCTCAATAACTTATGATACAAACAGCTACTGTTGGAATGACGGTGAGTGGCTGGAAGACAGGAAAACTGCCAACACCTTCGAGCGTCCTGTGTCCATATATGAGGTTCATCTTGGTTCATGGATGAAAATACAGGAAGAGGAGAACCGGTATCTTACATACAGGGAGCATGCAGATAAGCTTATTAAGTATGTAAAGGATTTGGGATATACACATATCGAACTTATGCCTATATGCGAGCATCCTTATGATGGTTCGTGGGGTTACCAGATTACCGGATATTATGCGGTAACCAGCAGGTATGGTACTCCTGAAGATTTCATGTATTTTGTTGACCAGTGTCACCAGAATGGCATCGGCGTAATTATGGACTGGGTTCCTGCCCACTTTCCCAAAGATGCGCATGGGTTGGCAAGATTTGATGGAACTGCACTTTATGAACATGAACATCCAAAGCAGGGTGAACATCCTGACTGGGGTACATTGATATTTAACTATGGAAGAAACGAGGTTAAAAACTTCCTCATAGCAAATGCATTTTTCTGGTTTGACAAGTATCATATTGACGGATTAAGAGTAGATGCGGTTGCTTCAATGCTCTATCTTGATTATGGGAAGAAGGATGGAGAGTGGATACCCAACAAGTGGGGCGGAAAGGAAAATGTTGATGCTATAGAATTTATGAGGCAGATGAACAGTACAATATATGAGCAATTTCCAGGCGTTATGATGGTAGCTGAAGAGTCCACGTCGTGGGCCATGGTTTGTAAGCCGCCGCATGTAGGAGGACTTGGGTATGGCTTTAAGTGGAATATGGGATGGATGAATGACTTCCTCACATATATAAGCAAGGACCCAATTTACAGGAAGTATCACCATAACAACCTCACGTTTTCAATGTTTTATGCCTTCTCGGAAAACTTTATACTTGTGCTTTCACACGATGAAGTGGTTCACGGCAAGTGTTCAATGCTGAACAAAATGCCTGGAGATTACTGGCAAAAGTTTGCCAACCTTAGGGCAGCATATGGTTTTATGTATGGTCATCCAGGCAAAAAGCTGTTGTTTATGGGAGGAGAATTCGGTCAGTTTATCGAATGGGACTACCAGAGGAGCCTTGACTGGCATCTACTTGACTATGAGATGCACAGAAAGCTGCAGAATTATGTTAAGGACTTGAATAAATTGTATAAAGACGAAAAGTCCTTGTGGGAAATTGATTTCAGCCATGGTGGATTTGAGTGGATTGATTGTAATGATGCAGAACACAGTGTAATCTCATTCATAAGGAAAGCTAAAGACTGGAAGGATATGCTTATATTTGTATGCAACTTTACTCCCGTTGTATACGAAGGATATAGAATAGGTGTACCGCTTGGGGGATATTACAAGGAAATTATGAACAGCGATGCAGAAATATATGGAGGAAGCAACCAGGGTAATAATGGAGGAGTAACGGCAGTTGAATATCCATGGCAAGGGAGACCATATTCACTTGAACTCAAGATTCCGCCATTGGGAGTGTTAGTTCTTAAGCCTGTTGGTGATGCGGACAGCGGAGAATAGGGTGCTGTAGAAGGGGTTTTTCTTTTGACAAATAGGTGTTTTTATAGTATACTATTTCCGGTGACTGCGAATAATAATTTTGAGTAAAAAAAATGAAATAGAAAGATTTTATTCCAAAATAAGTTATGCAGGAACTTTTAGTACAAACATTATTTTAAATTTCTATGCACTGAAACCGGGTTAAGCACGATAGATGTTTGACCGACTGAACGTAGTAACGTAACTTTATATGCAGAAGAAGAAGGTGCTAAGTACTTAAGATAAGTTTTGAGGTGTTTGTACTTAGCATTTTATTTTTGAAGAATAATGTAAAGGTTTACTCACAGGCTAGTAAGATGAAGGATTCTGGTATTGTAAGGGAGGTAAGACAATGTTTAATGTAGGAGATAAAATAGTATACCCCATGCACGGCGCCGGTGTTATTGAATCCATTGAAGAAAAAGAAATACTTGGGAAGAAACAGAGATACTATGTGATGAAAATGCCGGTGGGAGACATAAAAGTGATGGTCCCGACCAATAATGCCAAGGATATCGGCATTCGTGAGGTCATAGACAGTGAAGAAGCACAGAAGGTTTTTGGAGCCCTTGAAGATGACAATATCTATATGAACACAAATTGGAACAAGAGATACAGGGAGAACATGGACAAAATTAAAAGCGGTAATATCTTTGAGGTGGCTGATGTGGTCAGGAACCTTGCGCACAGAGATAAGGAAAAGGGACTGTCAACAGGAGAAAGAAAAATGCTGAATAATGCAAAGCAGATACTGGTCAGTGAACTGGTACTTGCCAACGGAATGGAACAAGGTGCAGTAGAAAAAATGATTAACGAGAAATTGAACAATATAACCGAGCATCTTGCATAACTTTAATTTAGGATACCTTTTACATTCTATTGTGTAAAAGGTATTATGTTTATATAGTAGAATGGAGGTGAGAATTGATTTGAAAAGGATTGTTAAAGCAGCATTGGTTTTAATTGGAGGGCTCTTGGGATATGCACTTGTCCGATGGATTATTGACCTTACTGAATACAGGGTGCATCTGACTCCACTCAGAAAGGAATACATAGCTATCAGCGGTGCTCTGACTTTTGCCGGCTTAACCTTCTTTACGTCAAATGGGATTGTCAGTAAGGTTGCTGCGAAGCTCAGAAAATACCAGGAAGCGCTGCACAGGCTGTCACCTAAGGAATTACTTATGGGGAGTGCAGGGGTTGTTATCGGTCTTATTATTGCAAACTTGTTAAATATTACAATACTCAAGATTCAGTATATTGGAATACTATTGGCTTTGATATGTAATTTTTTATTTGCCTACATGGGGCTCACGTTCTTTGTAAGGAAAAAAGAATTGCTGGATGAATTCCCCATAAACAGTGACTATAGGAAACAACCTCAATGTAAAGTGCTTGATACCAGTGCAATAATTGACGGAAGGATTGTAGATGTACATAAGGCGGGATTTATAGAGGGTACATTTATTATACCGGAGTTTATCCTTAAGGAACTAAGGCATATAGCTGATTCTCATGAGCCGGAGAAGAGAACCAGGGGTAGAAGAGGACTTGATATACTCAATATCATCCAGAAGGAATTGGATGTAAGGGTTGATGTTTTGGAGAATCCCGGTAAGGTTGACAAAAATGAAGAGGTAGACGTCAAACTGCTCAAAGTTGCAAAAGAGTTGGGTGCCCAGATAGTGACCACAGATTATAACCTGAACCGTATTGCTGATTTTCAGGGGATAAGAGTTTTGAATATCAATGAACTGGCAAAGGCAATCAAGCCTGTGGCACTTCCCGGTGAAGATATGATTATCAAAGTTGTGAAGGACGGAAAAGAATCAGGCCAGGGTGTCGGCTATCTGGATGATGGAACCATGGTAGTTGTGGATGAAGGCAGAAAACACAAAGGTAATACAATTGGAGTAGAAGTCACTCATGTACTGCAGACCAGTACAGGAAGGATGATATTTGCCAAGCCCAAGTATCAGATTGAAAACGTTGTATAAATACTGCTAATACTGGGCACATACAAGCTTCCTATAGAAAAGGGTATGGGGATGTATCTCACGAGCATGGATTCTCGCAGCTTGGGATATATCCCCATAAAGTCTTAGAATGTATAAACGGGGTGTGTTTTAAGATGATGAAGGTGTTGATGGAGGAGATGGCAGCTCTGCCGTTACAGGAGGATACCAACGTGTTCTGCAGTGCGGTAATAGTTGCTGCAGGTAAAAGCAGGCGCATGGAAGCCAATGTTAATAAGGTATACATGGACCTTCACGGCAAGAAAACCATTGTCAGAACCCTTGAAGCTTTTCAACAGAGCCCTGTAATAAATGAGATTATTCTGGTAGTTGACAGCAGTGATGTAAAATACTGCGAATTAGAGGTAGTTAACCAGTCATCTTTCACCAAGCTGAGGAAGATAGCCGAAGGTGGGCCAAGGAGACAGGATTCGGTCTGTAATGGTTTAAGGGAAATCTCTAACGAATCAGAACTGGTACTTATTCATGATGGTGCAAGACCCCTGGTTACCCAGGAGATAATTCTGCGAAGCGTATACGGCGCTCTGGAGTATGGAGCGGTGACAACGGGTGTACCGGTCAAGGATACCATAAAGATGGTGGGCCCGAACGGTTTTGTGTCCGATACTCTTGACAGAAGTACGCTCTGGGCTGTTCAGACACCTCAGGTCTTCAGAAAGAGTATAATTACTGAGGCCCATAAGAAAGCAGACCAGCTTGGCATTGAAGCAACTGATGATGCAATGCTTGCTGAGAAACTCGGATATAAACTCAAGATAATTGAAGGAAGCTATGAGAATATTAAACTAACCACACCAGAGGATGTAACAGTTGCCCGAGCAATAATCAGAGAAAGAGAAGAAATGGGTATATGAGGATTGGATTCGGATACGATGTACATAGGTTGATTGAAGGAAGGAAACTTATACTTGGGGGAGTAAATGTACCTTTTGAGAAAGGTCTGCTTGGACATTCAGATGCGGATGTGCTTGTACATGCCGTAATGGATGGTCTCCTGGGAGCGGCAGCTATGGGTGATATAGGCAGGCATTTTCCTGACACCGATGATACCTATAAGGATGCTTCAAGCATGGAGCTGCTGAAAGCCGTAAAGACAAAACTGGATAATGCCGGCTTCAGGGTCGGGAATATTGATGTGACTATTGTTGCCCAGAAACCCAGACTGGCAGAATTCATACCCCAAATGGTATCAAATATTTCCGAGGTGCTGCAGGTAGAACCCGGGAAGGTTAATGTCAAGGCAACAACTACAGAGGGGTTAGGCTTCACCGGAACCGGTGAAGGAATAGCCGCTTATGCCGCAGCCGCCATAATGTGATAGTGTGACAGGGGACGGTTCTCTGTCACGGGTATGTTACCGACATATTTACTCGAAAGGAAGATAAGGTATTGGAAAGAAAAAAGAACATCAAGGTTTCTGAAGAAGAGATAGGTATTCAGGGGTCGTATATGAAGCAGGTTAAGAGCCTGAATACCCCTGATGAAAAGAAGTTCATAGTTCAGACCTTCGGCTGTCAGATGAGCGAGAGCGACGGAGAAAGAATGGCCGGAATGCTCGCAGAAATGGGATACGCACCTGCTGAACAGGTCGAAGAAGCTGATGTGATTGTATTTAATACGTGCTGTGTGAGGGAGCATGCTGAAAAAAAGATTCTGAGCAGACTTGGACAGCTGAAGCAGCTCAAGGAAAAAAATAGGGAGCTGGTTATTGCCTTCGGAGGGTGTATGGCCCAGCAGCCGCATGTGGTTGATAAGATAAAGAAGAGCTACAGGAATGTTGATATTATATTCGGAACGCATAATATTCATGTGTTTCCCGAACTGCTTTACCGGGTAATAACCGGTCATAAGCTGGTTGCAGAGGTTCCGGATATCGAAGGAGTAGTTGTCGAGGGACTGCCTGTCATGCGTAAGGAAGGCCTCAAAGCCTGGGTTAATATTATGTATGGCTGCAACAACTTCTGCTCGTACTGCATAGTACCTTATGTGCGAGGGAGGGAAAGAAGCAGGGACCCTGAAGATATCCTCAAGGAAATCAGACAGCTAGCAGAAGAAGGATATAAAGAAGTAACCCTCCTTGGACAGAATGTAAATTCATACGGACTGGATGTGGAGTCAGGGATGACATTCGCTGGTCTACTAAGGGAAGTTAATTCTATAGATGGAATAGAAAGAATAAGATTCATGACATCCCACCCCAAGGACTTCTCAGATGACCTGATAAATGCTGCTGCCGAATGTGGAAAGGTCTGCGAGCATATTCATATACCTTTTCAGTCAGGGAGCACCAGGATTCTTGAGAAGATGAACCGCAGGTATACAAAGGAACAGTATCTTGGGTTGATTCAAAAAATAAGAAAAGCTGTGCCTGAGGTGTCATTTACAACCGATATAATTGTAGGCTTTCCTGGAGAAACCGAGGAGGATTTCCTGGATACGCTGGATGTTATTGAGAAGGTTGGATTTGACCTGGTATATACCTTTATATATTCAAAGAGAACCGGTACACCGGCTGCCGAAATGCCCGGACAGGTCGAAGACAGCATAAAAAAAGACCGGTTTGACAGGCTGCTTAATTTGGTTTATAAAATAGTTGAAGAAAACAACCATACCATGATAGGGAAAATAGAAGAGGTTCTGGTTGAGAGTAAAAGCAGGAATAATCCTAAGATTCTTACCGGCAGGACCAGGACAAATAAGATTGTTAATTTTGCCGGGGATGAATCTTTAATTGGCAGAAGCATTGATGTGAAGATAGTTTCCCAGCACAAGTGGTATCTGGCGGGGGAACTTTTATAGGGGGATACTTATGGCAGAACTTACGCCCATGATGCAGCAGTATATGGATATAAAAAACCAGTACAGCGATTGTATCCTTTTTTTTCGCCTGGGTGATTTCTATGAAATGTTTTTTGGAGATGCGCAGACAGCTTCAAAAGAGCTTGAAATAACACTGACAGGAAGGGATTGCGGTCAAGAGGAGAGGGCTCCTATGTGCGGTGTTCCGTTCCATTCTGCAGAGACCTATATTTCCAGACTAATTTCCAAAGGGTATAAGGTAGCCATATGTGAGCAGGTTGAAGACCCTAGTGCGGCTAAAGGTATAGTAAGGCGGGAGGTTATCAGGGTTGTAACCCCTGGGACGGTCCTCGAAGCCAACATGCTTGACGAAAGGAAAAATAACTATATATGTTCGATTTTCAGGGCAGGTTTGTACTTCGGAGTTGCTGCTGCAGATATTTCGACCGGCGATTTTCTAGCTGCACAGCTGACTGAGGGAAATACCTTCAACCAGCTGGTTGATGAACTGGCAAAATACTATCCGTCAGAGATAATTGTGAATTCTGAAATGGATTTGCACCAGAGCGCAAAATCATTGATTAGTTCGAGGTTTGAAGCAGTAGTATGGCCTCACCATGACCAAGCTTTCGAAATGGACAGGGCCTTGGACAAAATCCAAGCCAAATTTGGCGAGGAAGGCTTCAATAAGGAAGAGGCAGATAGGTTTGCATATGCCACCTGCGCTGCAGGTGGACTGCTTGATTACCTTGAAAGTACGCAGAAAACCAGTCTTAACCAGATAAACAGTATTAATTATTACAGTATTGACCAGTTTATGGTACTGGATATTTTTACTCGGCGGAATCTTGAGCTTTCCGAGACCATAAGAGAAAGGTCCAGAAAAGGGACACTGCTCTGGGTTCTGGATAAGACCAATACTCCTATGGGCGCAAGAATGCTCAGAAAATGGGTAGACCAACCGCTTCTTAATGCAGATTCAATAAATGTAAGGCTTCAAGCAGTTAAAAACCTAAAGGAAGACCTTATTGTCAGGAATGAAATCATAGAGAACCTTAAAAGAGTGTATGATATGGAACGTTTGCTGAGCAGGGTGGTCTATGGTTCTGCAAACTGCAGGGATTTGATTGCGCTTAAGATGTCGATAGGCAAACTGCCGTCTCTCAAAGAATGCCTGCTGAAATGCGGTTCCGAGCTTCTTCTTTCACTAGCTGAGAATCTGGATGTTCTGGAGGATATAAGGAGCCTCATTGAGGAAGCAATTGAGGATGAGCCTCCGGTATCGGTAAGAGAGGGCGGTATAATAAAAACGGGTTATAATCCGGAGATTGACAGGCTTAGGCAGGCAACCTTTCAGGGTAAAACCTGGATAGCCTCGCTGGAAAGTAAGGAAAGGGAGCAAACCGGCATTAAGAACCTGAAAGTTGGTTTCAACAAGGTATTCGGCTATTATATTGAAGTAACAAAATCATTTTTTAGTCTTGTTCCCGAAAGATATATAAGGAAGCAGACACTTGCAAACTGCGAGAGGTATATCACACCTGAGCTTAAGGAGATAGAGGAAACTATACTTGGTGCTGAAGAGAAGGTGGTTGAGCTTGAGTACCAGTTCTTTGTGCAGGTTAGAGAATATATAGCCGGACAAGCTGTCAGGATACAGTCGGCAGCAAGAATAACGGCAGTGGCTGATGTCATATCTTCACTGGCTATGGTGGCCGAGCAGAACAGCTATGTGTTGCCTGAGGTGGACAATTCGGATACTATTGAGATAAAGGATGGGAGGCACCCTGTGGTTGAGCAGTTGGTCAGCGGCAGCTTTGTATCCAATGATACCTTCCTGAATACCGGCGAAGACAGGGCTGCAATTATAACTGGCCCCAATATGGCAGGTAAATCCACCTACCTGCGGCAGGTAGCTTTGATAGTGCTCATGGCACAGATAGGAAGCTTTGTACCCGCATCCGGTGCCAGAATCGGTATTGTAGATAGAATCTTTACCAGAGTAGGAGCGTCAGATGACCTTGGCATGGGACAGAGTACGTTTATGGTGGAAATGAGTGAAGTGGCAGATATCCTGAACAATGCAACCGGTAGAAGCCTCCTGGTGCTGGATGAGATAGGCAGGGGGACAAGTACCTATGACGGATTAAGCATTGCCTGGGCGGTGACCGAATATGCTGCCGACAAGGAGAAGCTTGGTGCCAAAACGTTATTTGCGACCCACTACCATGAGCTTACAGAGCTTGAGGGAAAAGTCGAAGGAGTTAAGAACTACTGCATCTCAGTCAAGGAAAAAGGCGATGATATAATCTTCCTGAGAAAAATTATTCGTGGAGGGGCTGATGGCAGCTATGGTATACAGGTTGCCAGGCTTGCAGGTGTGCCTTATGCCGTAATAAACCGTGCAAAGGAGATTCTTCAGGAGCTTGAGGATGCGGATATAAGCAAGAAGCAAAGAAAAGAAACAATAAAAGCAGGTAAGACTGTAATCGGGCAGGTAGACCTTTTCGGGTACAAGGCCGGAGAAATTGCTGAAGAAATCAGGAGACTGGATGTGATGTCCATGACCCCTATAGATGCGTTAAATTATTTATACAAGCTGAAATCAAAGGTCGAAAAGGTATAGTTAGAATTGTATTTATTGAATGACTTTAGTAGTATAATAGTAGAAAGATTTTGAATCTAGAATAAGTCAAGCATTCTTTATGCTATCAGACAGGTTTAAAACTGTTTTGAGCTAATCAGTTAAGGAGGGGTATATATCAGGATGTAAAAAATAAAAGATGGAGGTGAGGATAGTGGATACCATATGGGATTACGTAGCATACTATTGTGCAGCTATCCCTGTATGCTTTATTTTTATTATGTTTGCAGCAGAATTGTCTAGAGTATCAGGTAGAAATGAAGTTCGATTAGTTAGGCTCAAGGATCCACCTAAAGGTTCACAACCAGGACCGTTGATAAAGTTAAATAAATTGGGTGAATGAAAGCTTGAATATTTCAAAACTGTTGGAGCCGCTAATAATTATTAGTTGTTTCAACAGTTTTTTTATTCATTTTGACTCACATCTTGAGATATTATATAATTGCTTGAAAAGAGTGGTGTAGACTAATCTGAATTGAGTATATTTATGAAAATAATGAAAGAGGAAGGGAACAATGGGGAAAATAGTTATCCTTGATGAGCATACAGCCAACAAAATAGCTGCAGGCGAGGTTGTAGAAAGACCGGCTTCCATTGTCAAGGAGTTATGTGAGAACTCAATAGATGCCGGAGCTGCATCTATATCGGTTGAGATAAAAAATGGTGGAATATCATATATCAGAATTGTAGACAACGGTTCAGGAATCAACAAGGATGATGTGGAGATTGCCTTCGAAAAGCATTCAACCAGCAAGATAAGGAGCGCGGATGATCTGCATTCCATAACCTCAATGGGATTCAGAGGAGAAGCACTGGCAAGTATTGCAGCTGTGTCACGTGTAGAGCTCGTAACCAGGACTGCAGATGACATAGAGGGCAGCAGAATCACAGTAGAAGGCGGGAATATAGCTCAAAGAGAAGATACAGGATGTCCGGTTGGGACAAGTATTACCGTCAGAGACCTGTTTTTCAACACACCGGCAAGGTATAAATTCTTAAAAAAGGACTATACAGAGGCGGGATATATAGAAGAAGCAATTACACGGCTGGCCTTGGGTTATCCTGGCATTTCATTCAAGTTTATTAACTCGGGCTCACTTGTACTGCAGACTCCAGGCAGCAGTGACCTGCTTTCATGCGCGTACAGCATATTCGGCAGTACTGCAAAAGCTGCCGTCCCGATTAACTATGAGGAAGACGGGATAAAACTCTCTGGACTGGCTGGGAAACCGGAGATTGCAAGGGCTAACCGGAGCCGTCAAATGTTTTTTATCAACAACCGGTTTATCAGGAATAAGACTTTGACTACTGCAGTTGAGGAAGCCTACAAAACATTAATACCATCGGGTAAGCACCCGTTTATTATATTGAACATTGCACTTGACCCCCAGCTTATAGATGTGAATGTTCATCCAACCAAGCAGGAAGTAAGATTCTCTGATGAAAGTAAGGTATTCAGGGCTGTTTACCATGGGGCCAAAAATGTTTTACTGGGCGGTGAAGACCTGATTCCCCAATTTGAAGACAAGAAATATGGAACATTTAAATCGGACTATGGTGCAAAAGTTTCAGAAGTATACGAGCAGGGACGCTTGGAGACTACGTCGGAAAAGAAGCCTAAAACAATTTTTTCTCATCGTTTAAATAATGCCACTAATGGAAATAATTATAATAAAGCTGTTCCAGCCGGTCTATCAGATTACTCGCAGGACCGGATAATACCGGTACACAGTGATGGAGGTGTTCAAACCGAGATACCTGAGCTCCATGTGACAAGTGTGGCTGAAGAGGATTCATCACATAATCTGGAGTTCAGGATAATAGGTACCGTGTTTTCTACCTATATACTTGTTGAGTATGATGATCAGCTTTATATAATTGACCAGCATGCGGCTCATGAAAGGGTCATGTTCGAAAAGCTTGTAAAGGAAAGGCGAAAAGGAAACCGACTCTCCCAAATGCTCCTCATACCTGAGATTGTGGAGCTTACACACAAGGAGATAGGGATTATAGAAGAAAATAGGAAAATGTTGAGCAATATAGGCTTTGAACTGGAGCAGTTCGGTAATAATACTCTCAAAGTCAGTGCTGTGCCGCTCATGTCAGACCGAAGCAGTGCAAAGGATATTCTGCTGGATCTGATAGATAACCTGGCCGGCCAGTTAAGGGGTGAGGAAAGATACCCCGAGGAAGCCCTTTTATACAGGGTAGCTTGCAAGAGTGCTGTTAAGGCAAATAGAAACCTCACAAGGGAAGAGATTTCAGGTTTGCTCAGTTCAATGGCAGACCTGGAGAATCCATTTACCTGTCCCCACGGGAGGCCTACTGTAGTTAAGATGACCAGGCATGAAATTGAAAGGAAGTTCGGGAGGACGTGATTGGTGGCTGTTAGCTCTTAGCTTTTGGATTTAGCTAGAAGCCAATAGTCAATAGCCAAAGACTAGATGAGGGAGTCAAAATGGAAAATAATAAAGTCATAGTAATAGTGGGTCCTACTGCGGTTGGAAAGACCAGGGTATCAATTGAGCTTGCCAAGATTATAGGCGGTGAAATAATATCGGCAGACTCGATGCAGGTATACCGGTATATGGATATTGGTACTGCCAAACCCACATCTGATGAGATGGAAGGCATAAAGCACCATCTAATTGATTTAGTACACCCAAAGGACGAGTTCAATGCTGCCAGGTATAGGGAAATGGCCTTGGCATGTATCGGAGAAGTAGCTGAAAAGAACAAGATTCCTATTATTGTCGGGGGAACGGGTTTATACGTTAGTACTGTGGTTGATAACATAGAGTTTTCAGAAACAATTGCAGATAAGGAGTACAGGGAAAAGCTTCAGGAAACAGCGGATAATCAGGGAACCGGTATACTCTATGAGCAGTTGAGAGAGATTGACAGTAAAACTGCTGAAAAGTTACACCCAAATGATACAAGAAGGATTATCCGGGCGCTGGAGGTGTATAAGTTTACAGGGAAGCCGATTAGCCATCATCAGGAAATATCGAGGAGAAATCCCCCGGAATATGAATTCATTATGGTTGGTCTTACAATGGATAGAGCGAAACTTTACGAGAGAATTAACCTTAGGGTTGATAAAATGGTGGCTGAGGGCCTTGAAGATGAAGTGAGAAACTTGCTAAACATGGGAGTAGGCTTCAAGGATACATCAATGCAGGGACTTGGATACAAGGAAATGGCGCAACACTGCCTGAATTTAAAACCGCTGGATGAGGTTATTGAAACCATCAAACGTGATTCGAGGCGTTATGCAAAAAGACAGCTTACATGGTTTCGAAGGGATGAAAGGATTTTCTGGATTGACGTGGAAGACCAAATGGAACCCATACTAAAAAAAATACTCAATTATCTTGAAGCAAACGGATTGATTATGTAAAATATATTTACCAGGGCATGTTACATTTGGTATTTTAATTTGCAGCTGGGGCTGGAATCAGGAACCAAGACAAAGAAGTTAAGACAGATATCATAAGAAAAGGTCAATCTTATATATACAAATATTTGAAAATAGGGAGGCATGAAATGAATAAGAACAGTATTAATCTTCAGGATGTTTTTCTTAATCAGGTCAGAAAGGAACATGTAGGTGTTACAATATATCTGACCAATGGATTTCAGCTTAAGGGCCTGGTAAGGGGCTTTGATAATTTCACAGTCATCCTGGACTCGGACGGAAAACAGCAGATGGTATATAAGCATGCAATATCTACCATAAGCCCTGCAAAAACCATAAATATAATGCTTAATAACGAAGTCAAGCCCGAATAGGAAAGTATACATAAACAGGATTCTTGGATTCAGGTGGGGTTTTGGCTAATAATTTCTTGTTATCTTTGATAACTTAGAAATCATTGTCCACCTTGTGTGCTCCAACTGAATCTTAGAATCCGTTATCCAGGGACGTAGCGCCGCTTCTCTCCCGGATGAAGAAGAGGGGAGACTTAGCGGCGGTAGTCATCGGATAAAGCGAGGACCTTGTCCTCGCTTATAAGTATATCCCTATTCATATTCGGAACATTTCCCTGAAGCCATTATAATATCTATCCGTATTATTCATTATTACTTATTCGAGTTGTGAGGGAAATAGAATGAAGGATAAACCCGGCAGAAACCAAAAACCGCATCAACAAAAGACCAGGAAAAAGCTCAGGTTGGGCAGAGTAGCCGTAGTCCTGGGTATACTGGTCTATTTGGCTATGTTTTCTTATTCATTCTTTGGGCAGTTACTAAAGACGTATATTGTAACCTATGGAGAGATTGAAGAATCACAGAGTGCTACAGGTTATGTAATACGAGATGAGAAAGTAGTATCTGTCAATTACTCAAGCGCATTCAAGCCGTTGAAAAGCGAAGGTGAACGTGTTGCAAACGGTGCTGTAGTTGCTACTGTTTTTAAAGAATCACCTGAGCAGCTGCAGAATAAGATAACAGATATAGAAGAAAAGATTCAGACTGCAATCAAGGAACATGAGAAAAACAGGCAGCTGGGGAATATACTTTTTTCAGAAGATATTAGTAAGCTGGATCAGGAAATACAGGACAAAGCTTTTGAAATCAGTAGGCTTCTTAACAGAAACAGCTTTGAGGAGATTATCCAACTGAAGCAGCAAATAGATGAGAGCCTTAGAAAGAGAGCAGAGATAAGTGGAGAATTCGGGCCTGCGACCCAGTATATCAAGGGTCTGAATAATGAGAAGGAAGAATACGAGAGAAGACTTGCAGCCCTGAGGGAGGATATACGTGCAAGCTATGCCGGCGTGGTATCATATAATATTGATGGTATGGAAGAAATACTGACACCGGACTCCATTCCCGAATTAAATATTAATCAGTTGACTGCACTGGAGGGAAGCACGCATGGGAATCTGCAAAGGGCATCCAATTCATTTAAAATAGTAGACAACTTTAAGTGCTTCATTGCAGCAGTAATTGAAAATGAGCAGAAGGAACAGAATATAGAAATCAATCAAAGAGCCTGGCTGAGGTTTTTAGAATCGGAAGAGGAACTTGTTCCTGCAGTTATCTATCATATATCGGAGGAAAAAGACGGGCGGTGTCTGGTCACATTTAAAATAACCGACTGTGTTGAGAATCTACTAAATAACAGGAAGATAACACTTGATGTGGTTTGGTCAACGTACAGCGGTTTGAAAGTTCCAGCCTCCAGTCTGACAAAAAAGAAGTTTATCTCATGCACTGTAGAAGGTTGGGATAAGTCCCTGGGAATAGAGACAGGCCAAGGTGTTTCTCTCACAATAACGGGAACTGCAGGTAAGCCAATACCTGCAACAATCTATTCCATCTCAGCGGCTGATGATGGAAAGACGGCTGTTGTTTTTAAACTCAATACAAAGGTTGAAGGTCTGATAAACGGGCAGGAAATAAATATGGATGTTAACTGGATTTCACACCCAAACACAAGTCTTCGGGTAGGTTTATGCAAATGTGAAGAGAGAGAAGGTGTGCTCGAGGTAGATTCCAACTACACAAAATTCCGAGAGGTTCAAGTGCTGAAGCGTAACAGCGAGTACGCGGTAATAAAAGAGGTTTCATCCATTTTTAACAAGGGTATATCATTGTACGATGAGATTATCCTGGATTCATCCAATGTTGAGGAAGGCAGGCAGGTAAGAAAATGGAACTTTTAGATATAAACTTGAAAGAAAGGATAGAAGAAGTCAGGTATAGGATTCGGGATGCAGCACTGAGAGCGGGAAGGAACCCTGAAGAAATAACGCTGATTGGAGTAACAAAAAACGTGGGTGCCGAATTTGTAAGGAAGGCTGCAGAATTTGGTATTGCCGATTTCGGAGAAAACAAGGTGCAGGAATTCCTAAAGAAGCGCGAGGAGATTCCAAATGTGAATTGGCACTATATCGGAAGACTGCAGACCAATAAAGTCAAACACCTTGTTGGAAATGTAGAACTGATTCACTCGATTGACAGATTAAAGCTGGCTGAGGAAATTGATAAAGCTGCTCTCAAAGAAAATACAGTTGTAAACGTATTGGTACAGGTAAATGTAAGCGGTGAAGCATCGAAAGCAGGCATAGACCCCAGCCTATGCGAAGAATTCATGGTCGAGATGTCGGGATTCAGTAATTTAAGGGTGAAAGGTCTTATGACTATTGCTCCCCTTACTCATAATAAAGAGGAAATCAAGCGGATTTTTGCCAATATTAATAAATTATTTATTGACATTGGGAGGAAAAAAATTCATAATATAAATATGGAATACTTGTCTGCAGGAATGACCAACGATTTTGAGACAGCAATTGAGGAAGGCGCAAATATGATAAGAGTCGGCACCGGAATATTTGGAGACATAGTATCCTGCAATGATTTTACCAACTAATGATAACAAAATCCTTGTTGCGATTTTCTAAGTACAAAAGGGGAGGGTATACCAATGACAAAGCTATTCAACAGGATGCTGAACTTCGTGGGGCTGGAGACCGAGGACGACTACGCAGAAGAAGATAATTCAAAGAACTCTGAAACCATGTTCTCACAGTACTCGCAAAGAAAAAACAAAGTAGTGAACATGCCTTCATTTGCTCAAGTCAAAGTTGTTGTCATGCGACCCGATGTATTTGATGATGCATCAATTATCTGCGACCACCTTAAAGAAAAGAAGCCGGTCGTAATTAATCTGGAATCAGCTGAGAAAGATATTGCCAGGAGAATTGTAGATTTTCTGAGCGGATCAGTCTACTCATTGGATGGCACTATTCAGAAGGTTTCAAATTCCATCTTTATTGTAGCGCCACATAATGTTGATGTTATGGGCGAGTTTAAAGATGAGCTTAGAAATAAAGGTGCTTTTCCCTGGGTGAAACAATCCTGATAAAGAGGAGATAAGTTATTGAGTCAGGAAGTATTGGTACGAGGTATAGGTGTTGCTCTTATATACTTAATCTGGATAATAGAAATATTATTGGTGATAAGGGCTTTTTTGTCGTGGTTTCCAGGCGCAAGCACAGGTCAATTTGGAAGAAAAATTGACCAGTTGACAGAACCCATTATTTTACCATTCAGACGACTTGTCTCACGTTCAGTGATTCTAGCTAGCTCAATGATAGATGTTTCATTTTTGGTTACAATAATTGTACTTGAAATCGTAAAAAGGGTTATAGCTGTTACGGTAGGAGTATAAGATTAGTTGATTGCAGCGCATACAGTACCTTCGTGCAGGTATGGAAAAGGAGAGGTCCATATGCTTACCCCACTGGATATCGAAAACAAGAAATTCAAGAAAACAGCCTTGGGCTATTCATCCCAGGAAGTTGACCAGTTTCTTGACGAAGTGACTGAAAGCTACGAGACACTTTATAAGGAGAATATTGAACTCAAGGATAAAATTGGCGTTCTGAATGAAGGAATTCAGCACTACAAGGCAATTGAGGAAACCCTAAAGAATACCCTTATGGTTGCTCAGACAACTAGTGAGGATATAAAGAAAAATGCTTTTGGGAAGGCTGATAATATTATCAAGGAAGCCGAGTTGAAGGCAAGCAGGATTGTGGCAGAAGCAAACCAGGAAGTTATGAAAATCCGGTATGAGTATGAAGAACTCAAGAAAAATTATAATGTCTTCAGGGCAAAGATTGAAAGTCAGTTGATGTCGCAGCTTGAGATAATGAGAACCAATAACCTTGAAGAGGATAAGTCGGAAACGTTCGGAATTATATAGTGTTAAAACCTTGTTATGGTTAAGATATTAATAATATAATCATGTAATCTCAGAGAAGACCTTTAGGGTCTTTTTTTATTGATGGAAACATAAGAAATAGTTGTGTTTATTGCATAAGTCAGGTTAAATAAGGCAATTATTTCAAATAGTAATAATTTTTTCATGGATTTCATATATATCAGAGTGGACAACCACGGGATTAACTTATGTAACCTGACAAGGAGGAAAGAAACTTGAACAGGAAAAAAAATCACGATAGGATAAACAGGAGAGAAAAGAGAATAATAAAAAATATGAGAAATGCTAACAGGAGAAAGGCCTTGCTGGTTCTTGTTCTGATGCTGTGTCTTGGCTTACTGGGTTTTATCAGCTTCAGGTCCAACCAGCACTGCAGCAGAGTGGAGATGCAAATAAGCTCTATGGAGAAAATGCATGCAGATAAGGTAAGTGAATATAATGCTCTGCAAGCAAAAGTAAACCAGACAAAAGACTCACAGGTGGCAGTTGATGAACTTAATAAAAGGATGAACCTGCTTATTAAAGAGAATGAAGCACTGAAGGAGAATAACAGGGAAATAATTGAGGATAACATATCTCTGCAGAACTCATTGAAGCTTGCTGCTATGGCAGGGATAAAGCCAAGAAATTATACAGACCCTCCCCAGATTACCTCCCGTTCAGGGATAGGCAGGGGAAAATATTTGGGGGAATTCAAGGGTACAGCCTATACACCAAGTAGAAAGGAGTGCGGAAACGACAAGGGAATAACCTATTCCGGTAAACCAATTGTTCCCGGCACAACTGTTGCAGTTGACACCAGATATTGGCCGATAGGTACAGTTTTTTATATAAAGGGCATAGGTTACGTAACTGCAATGGATACCGGTAACAAGATTAAAGGAAAAAACAGATTCGATATAGCCGTATTTGATAGAGATTTTGCCAAGCTTCTCGGAAGCAGGTATTGGGATGTATACCTTGTAAAAATGGGAAACGGCAAGGTCGAGGAAATTACCAACTGACTTGAAAAGGTGGGCTTTAAACCCACCTTTTTTCATAATGCATTGAAATCAGAATTTAGATGCCTGAACAGCTCTAAGCCGTATAATAACCAGATTTTTTAATTATAGTATTCAGCTTGTGCAATAAATAGTGTAGGGAAAATGAATTAACCAGCGAATAAGTAATGGAGAAATCTAAATGCTTTAGGGTAGCCCAGGGCATACGGCTGGGACTTGTGCCCAGCCAAAGCCCGGGCCTACAATTATGCTCAAATTTCAGGAAGAATTGACAGGACGTCAATTCTAGGAATTACTGAGCCTGGATGGCGAATTAATTCCGTTCTGAAATTTAGTATAACAAGCATTCAGTTTATCTGATTTCGTAATCCTTATGAGCGGTTAATTTGTTTTCCCGAAATATCTCAAAATACTGCACAACTCAAATATAACACCTAAATAATATAGGATGCGAAAAGTGTTAACAGTCATGAATGTTTATGATATGATGTACGTTAAGTATATGTATCATACCTGTACGTAAACAGTAAAAGGAGTGAAGTTCTGTGGACTATACTACAATTGACAAAGTAGGCAGTTTTGAAGGCCGGAAGGTTACTATCAAAGGCTGGCTATACAATATCCGCTCAAGCGGAAAGATTCATTTTCTTCAGATAAGAGACGGATATGGATTCATACAGGGGGTTGCAGTAAAATCCGAGGTTGGTGAAGAAGTCTTTGAGCTGTGCAGAAAACTCACGCAGGAATCGTCTATTGAAGTATGTGGTGTGGTAAGAAAGGATGAGAGGGCACCCGGAGGATACGAGCTAACAGTATCCGACGTTAAGCTGATACATCTTTCACATGAAAGTTACCCTATTACGCATAAGGAACACGGAGTGGAGTTCCTTATGGACAACAGGCATCTCTGGCTTAGAGTGCCGAGACAGCATGCAATTATGAGGGTAAGAGCCGAAATAACCAGAGCATGCAGGGAGTTCCTGGACTCGAATGGGTTTACGCTTATTGAACCCCCGATTATAACTCCTTCCTGCTGTGAAGGTACTTCAAATCTTTTCGAAATTGACTACTTCGGAGAGGATGCGTATCTTACCCAGACAGGACAGCTCTATGCAGAGGCTGGCGCCATGGCGTTCGGCAAGGTCTACAGCTTTGGGCCTACCTTCAGGGCCGAAAAGCATAAGACAAGGAGACACCTGAATGAGTTCTGGATGCTGGAGCCGGAGATGGCGTTTGTAGAATTTGAGGGAAATCTTGAGCTGCAGGAGAACCTGATTGAGCATATTGTTGCAAGCGTTTTGAAGAACAGAGCGCCAGAACTTAAAGTTATTGGCAGAGATACGTCCAAGCTTGAGAATATAAAGGCTCCGTTCTACAGACTGTCTTATGATGATGCTGTTAAGATGGTTCAGGATGGTGGCTTTGATATGCAGTGGGGAGATGATTTCGGGGCTCCGGAGGAAACCTATATTGCCGAGAAATACGATAAGCCGGTATTTATTACAAGGTACCCGGTCAAGGTTAAGGCATTCTATATGAAGAGAGACCCACAGAGGCCTGATGTAGTTCTTAATGCCGACCTGCTTGCTCCTGAAGGCTATGGAGAAATTATTGGTGGAAGCCAGAGGGAGGATGACCTTGACGCACTGCTGCAGAGAATTAAGGAGGAAAAGCTTCCTCAGGAGATATATGAATGGTATCTGGATTTAAGGAGATACGGCAGTGTACCCCACTCTGGGTTCGGACTTGGAATTGAAAGGGCTGTAGCCTGGATTTGCGGCCTGGAACATGTCAGAGAGACAATCCCATTTGCGAGAACTCTTAACAGGATAACACCCTGAGGTCTGTGATTCGAAAAAAATGAGAAAATATTAGCAGTTTTTGTAATAAATTATTGACCGGAAACATGTATTAATATATAATATGCATGTGAACACATGTTCGCATATATTAATGAAGGAAGGTGCTTTCTAGTGAGTTTGGATGTGATTTCAGAAAGAAAAAAAGCCATAGAAATGGCTATGAGCCAAATCGAAAAACAGTTCGGCAAGGGTGCAATAATGAAACTGGGTGAGACTTCTCATATGAACATTGAAGCTATTCCTACAGGTGCACTCAGCCTTGATATAGCGCTCGGAGTAGGAGGAGTACCAAGGGGAAGGATTGTAGAGATTTACGGTCCCGAATCATCAGGTAAGACAACCGTTGCACTGCATATAATAGCCGAGGCTCAGAAGGCTGGTGGAGAAGCAGCTTTTATCGATGCAGAGCATGCTCTTGACCCAGTATATGCAAGGAAACTAGGGGTAGATATAGACAACCTGATTGTTTCCCAGCCCGATACGGGAGAACAAGCGCTGGAGATAGCTGAAGCTCTGGTAAGAAGCGGAGCAATTGATGTAGTGGTAATAGACTCTGTTGCAGCACTTGTCCCCAAGGCTGAAATAGATGGTGAAATGGGAGATGCCCACGTTGGCTTGCAGGCCCGTCTAATGTCGCAGGCACTTAGAAAACTCGCAGGAGTTGTAAGTAAATCCAAGACTACAGCGATATTTATTAATCAGCTCAGGGAAAAGGTAGGGATAATGTTCGGTAACCCTGAGACCACCCCGGGCGGAAGGGCATTGAAGTTCTATTCGTCGGTACGGCTTGACGTAAGAAGGGTGGAAACCCTTAAGACCGGAAACGATGTAATTGGAAGCCGAACCAAGGTTAAAGTAGTTAAGAACAAGGTTGCGCCTCCATTTAAAGATGCGGAGTTTGACATCATTTATGGACAGGGAATTTCCAGGGAAGGAAACATTCTGGATGTTGCTGTTAACATTGATGTGGTAAATAAAAGTGGAGCCTGGTTCTCGTACAATGATCAGAGGATTGGTCAGGGCAGGGAGAATGCAAAGCAGTTCCTCAGAGATAACCCCGAAATTTCAAAAGAGATTGAAAAGAAGATACGGGAGAACTTCAACGAAGCTTTTGTAAAGAGTATGAGTTACCTTGAAGCTGAGGGACTGGAGCAGTAGCTTGGTTATAACCAGAGTAAACAAACTGTCCGCAAAGGGAACTGTTTATTTGGTGTATATCGATGGAGAACCGGCTTTTGAGGTTCCAGAGCATGAACTGTTTAAGCTTGGGATATATGAAGGCAAAGCTGTCGAGCAGAAAGAAATCGCCTGGTTAAAAAAACAGGCCCGGATTTCCTTTGCCAGGTCTGAAGCAATAAGATACGTTTCGCGCAGCTTGAGAACAGTATGTGAGGTCAGGAAAAAACTCCAATCGAACTACGATGAGGAGATAATTGAAGAAGTCATTTCGCAATTGACACAGAACCGGTACCTTGATGATGAACGTTACGTTGAGAAGTATATTGCAGAGAGAAAAAGGCTGGGTAATTTCTCTCTTAAAGCTGTAAGGTATCATCTTGGTGAAAAGGGTGTTGCACGTGAAATCACTGAAGAGAAACTGGCTGAATCGGACTATGACGAGGGAGTCTGTGCAAGAAGGCTCCTGGAGAAAAGGTTGAGACGCTCAAAGATATACGAACGGGACAGAATAAAGAAGTATCTGTATTCCAAGGGTTTTTCGATGGATACCATTAATCAGGTTTTGAGTGGATATGAGGAAGGGGATTAGCCC
Source organism: Clostridia bacterium (assembly GCA_041687355.1). GTDB lineage: Bacteria > Bacillota > Clostridia > Acetivibrionales > UBA4821 > JAWLCD01. Next base: position 64,001 of record JAWLCD010000003.1, read on the forward strand.
TTCCTCATATCCATTTATGTTAAGCCGCTTGTAAGCAGCCAGTATAAAAAGGTATATATTGAAAAGTTGTTTGTACTTTCCTTATTGTTTGATATAATATGCTCGTTCAGAACAATACCTGGGAAAACATTGAGGTGTCGGTATGATTACGTGCAATAACGTGGTTATTAGGCCAATAGAAAAGGAAGAGCTATCCCTTATACAGAAATGGTACAATGATGATGAGGTTATGTATTGGGCTTCAGGGTCCAAGCCTGACATGATGGTTTCAATGAGTTACCTCGAGGAAGTATGGTACGATGAAATATACTCGGATTTTTCCACCAGGATGATGATTGAGACCGAAACCGGTGTACCCATAGGGATAATAGGATACCGTAATTTGAACCTGCAGGAGAGACGGTGCAGATTATCGGTCTTCATCGGCGAAAAGGAATACTGGGGCAAGGGGTATGGAGCCAATGCAGTGAAGGCTTTTACAAGATTCCTGATAAACAGATGGAACCTTAATAGGGTTGAAGCCGATACATGGGATGGAAATGTTAGAGCTGTAAAGTGTTATGAAAAATGCGGCTATAAGGTTGAAGGAAGGCTCCGAAATGCAAAATATATAGACGGGCAGTATCGGGACGAAATTATTCTGGGAATACTAAGTCAGGAGCTTCAGCAGGATATTTGAAAATACATTTAATATTTTGGAGGGAGATTCTTAAATGAAAGAAAGCATAATCAAGGATATATCGCTTGCGGAATCAGGGAGAAAGAAGATTGAGTGGGTAAGAAAAAATATGCCCTTGTTAAGGAACCTGGAGGATGACTTCGCCAGAAACCAGTATTTCAAGGGCTTGAGAGTTACGGTTTCTGTTCATCTGGAGGCAAAAACTGCGTACCTTGCAAAGGTGCTTGCAGCCGGTGGGGCCGAGGTTGCAGTTACAGGCAGCAATCCTCTTTCTACCCAGGACGATGTTGCGGCAGGGCTTGTGAAGGATGGACTGAATGTTTATGCCTGGTACAATGCGTCGGATGAAGAATACAAAGAGCATTTGAATCATGCGCTGGATATCAGGCCCAATATTGTTATAGATGATGGGGGAGACCTTGTTCATTTACTGCATACAACAAGGCAGGATTTACTTGCTGATGTCATGGGAGGATGTGAGGAAACCACCACTGGGGTATTGAGACTTCGTGCAATGGAGAAAGAGGGCATACTGAAGTTTCCCATGATTTCAGTCAATGATGCTTTTTGTAAATACCTTTTTGATAACAGGTACGGTACCGGGCAGTCGGTCTGGGACGGCATCATGAGAACCACCAATCTTATTGTCAGCGGTAAGAATGTCGTAGTTGTTGGCTACGGCTGGTGCGGCAAGGGCGTTGCAATGAGGGCCAAAGGCCTGGGGGCGAATGTCATTGTATGTGAAGTTGATTCTATCAAGGCAATAGAAGCTGTAATGGACGGGTTCAGAGTTATGAAGATGGAGGAAGCTGCAGGGCTTGGAGACTTCTTTGTTACAGTTACAGGCTGCAGCAAGGTAATAGCAGGGGAACACTATAAGCTGATGAAGGACGGTGCTGTCCTTGCCAATGCAGGTCATTTTGATGTAGAAGTCTGGAAACCCGACCTTGAAGCGATGGCGGTTGATAAGCAGGAGCAAAGAAAGAACATTATGGGCTACAGGATGAAAGACGGTAGATGGATTAATCTGCTTGCGGAGGGGAGATTGGTAAATCTGGCTGCCGGAGACGGGCACCCGGCCGAGATAATGGATATGAGCTTTGCGCTGCAGGCACTCTCAGCAAAATATGTTGCTGAAAACTACAAGGAACTTGAAAACAGAGTATATCAGGTACCCAGTAGTATTGATAGATTTGTTGCTGAACTGAAGCTTAAAGCCTGGGGTATAGAAATAGATACGCTCTCGGAGGAACAGGAGAAATATCTTTCAGGGTGGGGCGGTGAATAGACCGCTTGAGATTACCGCAGTAAGGGGGAACTTATGGATATTCTAATCAGAAATGCAAGAATCTTAACCATGGATGAGTCGGTAGGCATAATCGATAACGGTTGTGTAGCTGTCAGGGATGACAGCATATACTTTGTTGGAAAGGGAGAGGTCATACCTCCGGATTTCTCTTCGCATAATACTATAGATGCCAAGGGTAAGCTGGTAATGCCCGGGTTGGTAAATGCACATACCCATACTGCAATGAGCCTGCTGAGAAATTATGCTGATGACCTTCCGCTGGAGGAATGGCTCTTTGAGAAAATATTTCCCGTAGAAGACAAGCTGACAGGACAGGATGTTTATCTTGGAACAATGCTGGGTATTGCCGAAATGATAAGAACCGGTACTACTACATTTGCTGATATGTATTTCTTTATGGAGGAAGTTGCTAATGCTGTAGAAGAATCAGGTATGAGAGCCAATATTGCAAGGGGGCTGCAGTGCTTCGAGGAAGAGTTTGATGCACAAGCAGATGTTAAACTCAAAGAGGCCAGGGAGCTTTACAATAACTGGCATGGAAAGGCTGACGGCAGGATACGGGTCTTCATAGGGCCGCATGCTGTATATACATGTACACCTGGTTACCTTAGAGAGGCCGCAGGTCTTGCAAAAGAACTCAATACCGGAATCCATATTCACCTTTCTGAAACCAGAAAAGAGGTTCAGGACTGCAGAAAGAGCTTTCAGCGTACTCCTATAGAGCACTGTCTGGAAGAAGGAATCTTTGAGGTTCCGGTAATCGCGGCTCATTGCGTGCACCTGACCGATAGTGATATGCAGGTACTTGCTGAGAAAAAAGTAAATGTGGTTCATAATCCAGGAAGCAACCTCAAGCTGGGCAGTGGGATTGCAAGGCTGCCGGAGATGCTGCACAAGGATATAAATGTTTGCCTGGGGACCGATGGCCCTGCAAGCAATAATAATCTGGATATGTTTGAAGAGATGAGGTTGGCAGCCCTGGTAAGCAAGGGGTTCCACATGAACCCTTCCCTTATTACTGCCCGACAGGCCCTCAAAATGGCTGTAACAAATGGAGCGAAGGCGCTTGGGATTGATAATGAGGTTGGCATGATAAAGGCCGGCATGAAGGCTGATATTATTATCGTAGATACCAACAGGGTAAATTATACTCCAAGGAATAATATTGTTTCTGCCCTTGTATATTCTTCAAACAGCCTTGATGTAGAGACTGTGATGGTCAACGGCAAGATACTGATGGAGAAAAGGGAGCTTAAGACCATTGACGAGGAGAAAATCATACATAAGATTTACAGCAGGAACAGGGTCAAGCAGATAGTCTAGCCATATAATCTTCAGTTGGTAATTTGTGTAGATAGGGAAAATGAATTAACCGCTCATAAGGACTGCGAAATCAAGATAAACTTGATGCTTGTTATACTAAATTTCAGACCGGAATTAATTAGCCATCGTGGCTCAATAATTCCTAGAATTGACGTCCTGTCAATTCTTCCTGAAATTGAGCATAATTGTAGGCCCGGACTTTGGCTGGGACTTGAACCCAGCCATATGCCCTGGGCTACCCGATAGCATTAGGATTTCTCCATAACTTATTCGCTGGTTAATTTACTTTCCCCTTAACTGCCAGATGTTGAGCGGAGTTGTAGGCCTAATTAAGAATTAATCTGGTTGAAAAAAATCAAATTTCCTGCTACAATAATTCTTGCTAACTACTAATGCTGATGTGGCTCAGTCGGTAGAGCAGCTCACTCGTAATGAGCAGGTCGCCGGTTCAAATCCGGCCATCAGCTCCATAGAATCAAGGGATTTGGGTAAATAGTATCTGAATCCCTTCTTGCTGAGTTCGAATCATTAGGCCTATAACCCCACGAATATAGGACTTCCAGTTTATTGAACCCAAGCCATCAAAACATTATAATATAATTAGGATGTTTTGACTTTCTGTTCAACTCTTAAAATATTCTATATTCAGGAGGGGTAGCATGTTTATTAGAAGAAAATCAGCTTTGCTTATCATTTCACTGTTTGTACTTCTTACATTCTCTTGTGCAGCACTTGCAGAGAGGACAGGCCCGAACAAATTCAAGGATATAAAGCCTGACCATTGGGCAAGTGAAGCAATATCCAAAATGGTTGACAAAAAGATAATCTCGGGCTATCCGGATATGACCTTCAAGCCCAACAGCACAATTACAAGGGCTGAGTTCGCCAAAATGATGGTGCTGGCTCTTAACCTCACCGTTAAAGAAACTGAAACACCTACATTCAAGGATGTTTACAGCAATAATTGGGTATACCCTTATGTAGAAAGCGCTAAGTACTACCTCACAGGTTTCAGGACGCCAAGCGGTGACTATTTCAGGCCCAACAGGAAGGCTGCAAGAGAAGATATGGCGGTTGCGCTTGTCAAAGCTCTTGGGTACACCAGCCAGAATCCCGACATGAGTATTCTTGAAAAGTATTCTGACAGCAGCTCGATATCGCCAAATTTAAGAAAGTATGTTGCAATTGCAATTGAACAGAAGGTAATGCAGGGATACAGCCAGGGTAAAAGCGGCAAAATGTTGTTCAAGCCCCAAGTGCCGTTAACCCGTGCGGAATCAGCAGTCCTGTTAAGCGGTCTGATGAAAGAGGAAAAGGTAACATATGATGACGGCTACCAGGCTCCTGGTGACATACAAATTCCTGAGAATGCTGAGCTGAAAAAGGATAACTTAAACAAAGAAAAAGTAAAAAAAGAACAAGCGAAAAAGGAATATACAGCCCCTAAATTACAGGCAAAGGTACATGAGGGCAAGGTATTAATGTCATGGAATAAGATTACGGATAAAGGATTGCAGGGATATAAGGTTGTAATATCCAGATATAACTCCAGTCCCAGTTATCCTGACGACGGGTATCTTTTCTGGATAACCGACAGGAACAAGACATCAGTTACAATAGATAACAGTGAACCCTATAAGAATGGTGATTTTGGAAAGTATCTTATGCCTGGGGAGAAGTACTATTTCAGCGTTACCGCTGTTTATCAGGATAAAAAAATTGCAGGCAAGGCAGTTAAGCTTACATATCCGGAGATAGAATAACCGGGAGAAATATTTTCCAAAATACATTGATAGATAGACGTAGATGTTGTATAATCTTCTTTATATATTTAAACAAAAACCTTACTGGAACAGCTTTCCATAATTGAAAGAGAAAGGACGTGGATTCCAATGTACCGCTAAATTTTAGTGGGGACAGGTAAGAGGAGAAACCAGGAGAAGTAGAAAACCCATAAAAAAAGAGGGGGATGTTAATGTCAAAGAATCGTAGAAAGAGAATGACGTGGAAGAAAGATGGAAAGAATAAGGCGGATACCCAAAATAATACAAAAAATGACGAAACAGTCATCAAGCTTGCCAATTATGTGGCCTGCGGGTTGACCCCCCATACCATTTCAATAAAGCTAAATATGGGGATTGAGACAATACATGAACTGATGAACAGTGAAGATATGCAGAAGCTCCTGCGCAAGAGGGGCAAAAAAGCTTGCAGGACCGCCAACAGCTGGCTCGAGAAGCATTCTACAACACTGTGCGAGTCGGATGACATGGCTGCTGATGCGTAATGTATTGAAAAAAGGTCGAGATTCATCTCGGCCTTTTTTGCTGCGTTATCAGACCTATATTCAGGATAGGAGACAATGTATAAACTAATAGGTCCGGTAGTATGGTGGCGCATTTCTGGGCTGATATTGTTTGATAACACCGCAGGCCAGACGTTTTCCGGCTGCTCCTGCAGGCTGGGTTCTGTAGTCATCAGGATTCTCATGGATTATAACCGATTTACCCAGGACGTCTGACACTCTGAATCTGTTTGTAAAAAAACACATCCGGGCATATCCCCGGTTTGAAAACAATACCGGAAAGTCTCCTGCGTGATTACCATGAGGCTGACTGTCAGGATTCCAATGCTCTCCAGCAGCCTCGAACGGTTCATCCGGATTACCTGTCTCACAACTGCCGAATTGGTGTATATGGAACCCGTGCGGACCGACGGGAGGTTTATCACCCTCTGCAGGCTTGTAGGGCGGAAGCCCATTAACTGTTACGCATACTTCTACTCCATCAGGAACATCCCTGAATACTACAGTACCCCTGATATCCGGCTCAAGCGGGCCGCCGTGGACTCTTGCTACAGCTAACATAATTTGATTCCTCCTGGAATACTACCTGTTAATGTATAATATGCCGGAGCTGTCTGTAAGGTTATTCTGTCAAGGGGACGGTTCTGGTGACAGTAATTACTGTCACCAGAACCGTCCCCTTGACAGAATAACTATTTTCAAACAAAGAAAGGGAGAAGGCTCTCCCTTTCCACAGCTGCCCGATTTATGCTGCATAGTTGATTAACAGACGCCCTTTCCCAAGCCGCCGAAGCCGTTGCAGCAGAATAGTAATGCCAGCACAGCCAGTATGCATAGGCAGTTATCTCCACCGAAGATGTTTCCGAGGTTAAAGCCATCACCACAGAAGCAGCAGAGTAGAATTATCAAGATGATGATACAAAGGCAGTCGTTATCGAAGAAAGTATTACCACAAGTCATTAATAATTCCTCCTTTTACTTAACTGATATATCTTATGCTAAAGAGTACAGATAAGTTACAATGACTGTGGTAGAAGACAGGCGGGAATACAAAAAGAGGGAGCAAAAGATAACCTTTGTTCCCTGTCGTATAGTCTGTAGTTATGACCTGGTTCAGGCCAATCCAATTACATAAGGGTTGACTGCGTAATCTTCTCATATTGGTCTGTGGTAATCAACCCTTTTTCAAGTGCATACCTCTCAAGTTCGCCAGGTCCCCAGTTAAGTGCATGCTTACCCTGAGATTCCCTGTATTTTTCAAAATCCTGCCTCAACCTGAGGAAGGCATCTCTGTTTATAAAGTCAGTCAGAAAGAAGTATTTACTCTGCATTACCCTTCACTTCCTTTTAAGCACTACATTTTATTTTACCAGAATCCATGGAAAAATCAATAGCCTGAAATGTTAATTTATATCTATTTCTTAAGAATAGTACTATATTACATCGGAATAAATATGGTGATAAGGGTTGAAATTTTCTGAAAACAGAAAGGAGGGATAGAGTCTTTGTAAATTATCAAAGACAGGCTGTCGGGTGTTGCAGACCGCTAATTGGTCATGCAGGTCGGTTAATGAATAAGGATTAAAGAACAGGGAGGATGAAGAGAAAATGCAGGATTATATTCAGAAAAGGGTGTTAGATGTTGCACACCATGTTCTGGAATCGTGGTGTACAGTCAGGCAGGCAGGACAGGAATTCGGGGTAAGCAAGAGTACTGTCCACAAGGATTTAACTGAACGTCTCCCTACCCTGGACAGAAAACTGGCAACCTTGGTGCGAAAAGTACTGGATCATAACGCAAGCCAGAGGCACATCCGTGGAGGTGAGGTAACCAAAAAGAAATATTCGAATACCAGGTAGCAAAAATCGGGGAAATGCCCCGATTTTTGTATATTTATAACGATTTATTGTTCATTTCTCAGTTTTTGATAATTATTCTATTTCAAATCATAATATAATATTGTATAATTAACGTGAAAAAAAAACAGGCGGTGGTGTCTCAATGTGGGTTTACTGGTTGGTAGCTGCAGGACTTCTGTTTATTGGTGAAATCCTCACGCCCAGTTTCATTCTTCTTTGGTTTGCGATAGGAGCCCTTGCAGGCTCGTTGACTGCGCTTCTAAGTTTACACCTGTATGTCCAGATAGCTGTGTTTATTATTGTATCAGCTCTGCTCCTAATATTTACCCGACCCATACTCAAGAAAACGCTGAAGGTCAATAGTACTCCCAGCAACGTATATGCCCTTACTGGTAAAAGAGGGGTAGTCGTCCAGGAGATTAATAATGTGCTTGGGCAGGGGCAGGTAAAAGTAAGCGGCGAAATCTGGATGGCCCGATCTGAAGACAGCAAGGATATTCAGGTTGGCTCAGAGGTTGAGATTCTTAGAGTTGAAGGAGTAAGGCTTATAGTTAATCAGGTGGTAGAAAGTAAAATAAAAGAGGGGGTTGTTAACTAAATGTTTCCTACTTTAGCTGTTATTGTTGTAATTGTTGTATTCATAATAGGAATTAACTCAATCAAGATTGTTAGGCAGGCCGAGGTCTTCATAATTGAAAGACTTGGCAGATTCCACAGGGTTGCAGACCCGGGCTTGAACATTATTATTCCTTTTTTCGACAGCGTAAGGGCAATAATCAATATGAAACAGCAAACCATGGATATACCTCCCCAGGGGGTAATTACAAAGGATAATGTTACAATAACCATTGATACGGTAGTTTTCTTTCAGATAACTGACCCTGTCAAAGCTGTTTATGAAATTGATTCTCTCCAGAGAGGTATTTCGTACCTTGCAATAACTACAATCCGTGATATTATTGGTAAGATGGACCTTGACAGTACCTTCAGCTCAAGAGACAGTATAAATACGCAGCTCAGGCAGATTCTTGACGAAGCAACCGACAAATGGGGTTGCAGGGTTGACAGGGTTGAGGTTAAGGACATTAAGCCACCGGCTGACATTAGGGATGCCATGGAAAAGCAGATGAATGCCGAAAGAACCAAAAGGGCCCAGATACTGCAGGCTGAAGGAGAAAGGCAGAGTCTTATTACAAGGGCTGAGGGTGAGAAGCAGTCGGCTATTCTGATAGCTGAAGCTGAAAGAGAGGCCAACATCAGGCGTGCCCAAGGTATCAGAGAGGCAAAAGTCCTCGAAGCTACCGGTGAGGCAGAAGCAATACTGAAGGTTGCAGAGGCAAGGGCGAAGGAAATTGAATTTGTATATGGAGCTATTAGAACAGCGAAGCCGGATGAAAAGCTCATTGAAATCAAGGCACTGGAAACACTCCAGAAGGTTTCTGAAGGAAGCGCTAACAAGGTATTTATACCATTTGAAGCTACAAAGACCTTATCAAGCCTTGGAGCAATTAAAGAGATTTTTGAACAGACAGGTAAATAAAGTATACAGTTTAGACAAAACAACTTTTTAACCATGTGTTTCTGTCAGCACATGGTTATTTTTTGCTCTACATAAACTAAAGACACACAGGTGGAGTATGAATATTAAGAAAATTAAATTTTTTTAATAAAATTGACAAGTAATATATTTTTTTTTAGAAAAATGTAGTATAATAATTTTGAAATTTATTCTAAGGGGCGATATGTTTTGGATACCAAGAACAAGATTGAGGTAAAGATTCACGGGAAGGATTATATGGTCAGAGGACTTGAATCTGACGAGTATATCCAGAAAGTTGCATTATATATAGATAAGAAGATGAACCAGGTGTCAAAGAATAATCCGAGACTGAATACCGCTATGGTTGCTGTTCTAACTGCGATTAATGTTGCTGATGATTTCTTCAAGACTATGGACAGTCTTGAAAAGACAAAAAGCGAGCTTAAAGATAATACCGAGGAACTGGAAAAGACAAAAGCTGGCTTAAAAGATGCGCTTGAAGAGGTTGCAGTATTAAGGGAGAAGCTTACTGAACAGCAGTTTGAACTTGTAAGGACCAAAACAGAACTAAAGGACCTGCTTACGAATCATCATAGAGTATAAACTCTACAAAAGAAAACGCCTGATTCTGGGCGTTTTTTGCATTATAAGGCTGTGCTCTTGTCAGGTTAGGTAATAACACAAGTGCACTGAAAAGGAAAGGAGTTATGTTATTTTGGATTTGACAAGAAAGGTTAGCGGGATAAAGCTGCCTGAACTGCTTGCCCCTGCAGGAAATATGCAGTCGTTCCTGGCGGCGGTGGAAAGTGGAGCAGATGCGGTTTATGTAGGTGCCAAGGAATTCAGCGCAAGACAATATGCCGAAAACTTCAACGACAAGGAGCTGGCGAGTGCCGTAAAATATGCACACCTAAGGGGTGTAAATGTCTATCTTGCTTTGAATACCTTAATCCTGGACCATGAGTTCAGCAAGGCTTTAGAGGTTATATATAGAGCCTGTACCAATGATATAGATGCAGTAATTATTCAGGATATAGGTTTAGCTGACCAAGCTGCGAAGCTGATTCCAGGTATCAGACTCCATGCAAGTACACAGATGACGGTACACAATTTTGAGGGAGTTAATTTATTAAAGAAAATGGGTTTTAAAAGAGTCGTACTGGCAAGGGAGCTGACATTAGAACAGATTACCGACATAGTACGCATGGCAAGTGGAATCGAAATTGAAACCTTTATCCACGGCGCCTTATGTGTAAGTTATTCGGGACAGTGCTTGTTCAGCAGTATGATTGGAGGACGAAGTGGGAATAGGGGGAGGTGCGCTCAACCCTGCCGTCAAAGGTACAGGTTTATTGATACTTCAAGTGGACATGAAGTTTACGACGGGTCGCAGGCGAACTACCTACTGAGTACCAAAGACCTGTGTACTGTTGGTATTCTACCGGAGATTGTAAAAGCTGGGGTTCACTCGCTAAAGATTGAAGGAAGAATGAAGAGCCCGGAATACGTTGCGACTGTGACAAGAATCTACAGGAAATACCTTGACTTTATTGGTTCGGACCGCCAATATACAGTTAAGGATGATGATATTAAGGATTTGAAGTCTGTGTTCAATAGGGGTGGGTTCACAAAAGGATTTATTGGAGGAGATAATAAGCTTAACTTGATGAGTACCGATACTCCGTCGCATAAAGGAGTAGTGTGCGGAAAGGTTATCGGGTTTGACGAAAGGGCCCGGATGGTTGATATCAAGCTTGAGACCGCCCTGAGACATGGTGATGTGATAAAGTCGAACCCCGAAAGTGATGACAGGACAACTGTAACCAAAATCCTTTCAGATGGTGAGAAGGTTAAATACGGTTCTGCAGGGGCAGTTGTCAAGATTCAGACCAGCCAGTTCTGGTCTAAAGGTGATGTGGTATATAAGGTGTATGACAAGAAGCTTATGGAGAAAGCCGAAACCAGCTATTCGGGTAAATTGTATAAAAAAGTTCCGCTGTATGCCGAATTTTTCCTTGGATTCGGTAAACCAGTCCAATTAGTGGTCTGGGACGATGAAGGAAACAAGGTTGAGGCTGCAGGGAAGAAACCTGCTGAAGGGGCTAAAAAGACCGTTCTCACCCCTGAAAGGGTTCTGGACCAGCTTGAGTCTATGGGCAATACTCCTTTTTACCTTGCGCGTGCAGAAATTCATATGGAAGATGAATTATTTCTGCCGGTCTCGGAGATAAACAGTGTACGCAGAAAGGCTGTAGAGGCAATAGGCGAAGAAAGAATACGACGGAGAGTGAATAGGTGCGAGGACGAAAAAGTCTTCAGGGAACAGCTTAACGTCATTAGCCGGGATGCCGGTGAAATTCGGACTGAAAGCAATAAGCCTGGAATATCTGTGTTTGTACCCAATATCGAGCTGCTTGAACAATCTAATCTACAGAATGTTTCAAGGATATACATTCCAGCTGCACAATTTTATAGCGATAGAGTTATACCAGGTGTAATTGAGGATATTAACAGGAAGGGAACAGAAGTATTCATTGCTTTCCCGAGGATAACAGATAGGCCGGAGATGGAACGGATATACCATAGTATAAAGAAAATTGAGGATTGTGGATTTGCAGGAGCTTTAATTGGAAATCTTGGTCTTGTTAAGATATTTAAAATACTTAAGAATTTTAAAATTCACGCAGATTATTCATTTAACCTCCTTAACAGGTTTTCAGCAGAATCACTGCAAAGGCTTGGCTTGGATGGTATAACAATCTCCCCGGAACTTGAACTCAAACAACTGCAGAAGGTTATTAGCGGTACGTCAATTGAGAGCGAAATAATGGTTCATGGAAGAATTCCTCTAATGACAAGCAGGTATTGTTTTGCGGGAGATATTCTGCATGGATGTGGGGCTGCTGGAGAAGAGAGTCGGACATGCAGGAAACAGGACTACGGTTTAAAGGATAAAACAGGTGCTGTATTCCCCATCCTGTTTGATCCTGAATGCTGTAGATTTGATATACTGAATTCCAAGGTTCTATGTCTGGCATGGGACTTCGAGGAGATAAAGAAGCTGGGCGCTAGACACATCAGAGTCGACCTGACCCATGAAAAGAAAGAAAATATACGCGAAACCATAAACCTCTATTCCAGGTTACTTGAGGAAGGCGATGAGGTATTGGATAAATACCGGGAAATTCTTGAGGATATAAAGCAGAGGGGATTCACGAGGGGGCATTACTTCAGGGGAGTGGAGTAAGTAACATCATTTGCATATAGCCTATACAATTACACTTATGATAAGATATTACTATCCAAAGTATCCGGAGGGTGAGTATGATATCCAATGCTGGTCCCAAAGTGCTTGTTGTTGATGATGATGCTAATATCTGCGAGCTTTTAAAACTCTATCTTGAAAGAGAAGGGTTTATTACATATGTGGCTCATTCAGGTAAGAAGGCGGTAGAGCAGTTCCGGAATACTACTCCCGACATAGTTCTGCTGGACCTTATGATACCTGAAATGGATGGGTACCTGGTGTGCAGGGAGATAAGAAAAGTCAGTAACATTCCCATAATTATGCTGACTGCAAAGGGAGAGACATTTGATAAAGTACTAGGGTTGGAACTCGGGGCAGACGACTATATAGTTAAACCATTTGAACCTAAAGAGGTTATCGCTAGGGTTAAGGCTGTACTAAGGAGATATGAAAAGAAAGAAAGCGATATTTCCCAGGAAGTCATATACCCCAATCTGGTTGTAAACCTGGATACATATACTGCAAGGGTAAACGGCCGGGATTTGGAGCTTACCCCAAAGGAACTGGAACTGTTGTATTTCCTAGCTGCCAGGCCCAATAAGGTTTTCACACGGGAACAGATACTTGAGCAGGTTTGGGGCTTTGATTTTTATGGTGATTCAAGGACGGTTGACGTTCATATAAAAAGGTTAAGGGAAAAAGTCGAATCCCAAAATTCCAAATGGCAGATTAAAACCGTTTGGGGAGTGGGATATAAGTTTGAGGTAAAATAAATTGTTCAAAACAATTTTTTCCCGTTTAATGATAACAACTCTTATAACCATTTCTTTAAGTTTTCTGGCAGCTGGGGTACTGTTATACGGCTTTCTGGTTGAATATGCTATTTCCGAAAAGGAAAAGACCCTGAGGCACTATGCTGAAAGAATAATAGAAATGGAAAAATACCTTGTCAGAAACAATAATCTGATTAACCGGGAGATATTTAAGCTCAATGTAGAAGCGTATGGTGAAGATAGCAGCTCCATAATCTTTATTATTGATAACAGCGGTGAAATAATGTTGGTTTCACTGCCGCAGCTAAGGCACCTTGAAGGTGAGAGGATTGAGCCCCAACTGGTTGAGAGCCTCAGAGAAGGCAAGGAAATTAAAATCGAGGGAAACCTGGGTAACCTGCTCAATGAAACCTTCCTTATTCTTGGATACCCCATCAAGTACAATGGTAGGATAATAGGAAGTGTTATTCTTAATACCCCTTTGCCAGAACTTCAGAGGCTCAGCTGGGAAGTTTACAGCCTTTTCCTGAAAGCTGTAGGCATATCTGCTGTGATTGCAGTTATATTCATTTATCTCATGTCCAGACGAATATCCCATCCGCTCCGGGATATAGGCAGAGTAGCCAGGCAGATTGCAGGCGGCAATTTCAAGGCCAGGGTGAGGACAATCTCAAATGACGAGATTGGAGAGCTTGGACGAACTTTTAATTATATGGCTGAAGCGCTTAATAACCTTGAACAGGTGAGGAAGAACTTTATTGCAAATGTTTCTCATGAGTTAAGGACACCCCTCACCTCAGTAGCTGGTTTTGTAGAAGGGATGATGGATGGTACAATCCCGGCAGACAAGCAGCAGCATTATCTGTCTATTGTCAAGCAGGAGGTTGTAAGGCTGACTAAGCTGGTAAATGATATCCTTGATCTTGCAAAAGTGGAGTCAGGCGAAGCAGCGATAAATCCCAGGGTATTCAACATAAGCGAGCTTATTAAAAAGAGTACTGTCAAGTTTGAGAATCAAGTGAGCAGTAAAAATATTAATCTGAAAATTGGTCTGGAAGATGAAGACCAGCCTGTATTGGCTGATCCTGATGCCATAGAGCGGGTTATTACAAATTTATTGGATAATGCGGTAAAATTTACTCCCGAAGGGGGAATAATAAATATAACAGCGTACAGGAAAGACCAGAGTGTTTATATAAGGGTTGAGGACAATGGGGAAGGAATAGATAAGGATGACCTTCCATATATCTGGGAAAGGTTTTTCAAAACCGATAAGTCAAGGAGTAAGGATAAGACTGGAACAGGTTTAGGACTGGCAATAGTTAAAAATATTGTTCAGAGGCATAATCAGAATATTTGGGTTGAGAGTGAACTGAACAGAGGAAGTGTATTTATATTTACCTTGGAAGCATATGATGGCTCATAGTGTCAGATTGTTTACATTTTATTCATATTTTTTTAAAATATATTTACTATAGTTATATTAGAATCAATAACAGCTTATTATAAGGAGGGATAAGAATGGACAATTACAACTCTTCACATAACCAGTTTTCCCAAGACAGAGAAGATGGTTCCAGGTACTATAATTCCCCGTTTTATATTTCAGGGGAGACCAGAAATGAGAGAAATAAAAAAAACATATTCAGTTATATTGTAGTGGCCCTTATTAGTTCAGCAGTCGGAGGAATGGCTGCCGGATTCATTTTCCTTGCGGCCAGTCCGGTAGTTGAGCCTGTTATGGATAAAACTGTGGGTAATCTTTTCCCGGCTCTGACATCCCAGATCTCTGCCGATAGTAGTTCAAATACCCAGACTGACCTAAGGAGAATAGAAATTGAAGAGACCATTTCGCCTGTTGTTGCAATTGCGGAAAAAGTAGGTCCGTCTATTGTAGGTATAAAAGTGACTTACAAGGTTGTATCTCCGTTCAATTTCTTCAGTGACTTTGAAAGCGAAGGAGAAGGTGAGGGTTCAGGTATAATAGTTTCGAAGGACGGGCATATACTTACCAACTATCATGTAATAGAGAAAGCATATTCAAGCTCAAATAAAAAAATGGCAGGGGAAATTCAGGTATACCTTCCAAACAACAAGAAACCTATACCGGCAAAGGTTATAGGTACTGATGCAAGGACTGATTTAGCTGTAATAAAAATTGACCAGGATAACCTGCCGGAAGCTGAGCTCGGTAACTCTTCCGAATTGAAGGCGGGTGAGCTTGCCGTTGCCATAGGCAACCCACTTGGACTGGAATTTGCAGGTTCGGTTACGGCCGGGGTGGTCAGCGCCGTTAACAGGTCAATGGAAGTTGACGGTAAGAAACTAACCCTTATTCAGACTGATGCAGCAATCAATCCTGGTAACAGCGGAGGAGCTCTGGTAAATTCAAGAGGACAAGTAATTGGAGTAAATACTGTTAAGCTGGCATCAGCCGGAATTGAGGGGTTGGGCTTTGCAATTCCGATTGATGAAGTCAAGCCTATTATGGAGCAGCTGATAAAATACACCTATGTAAAGGGCAGGCCGCAGATTGGTATAGGAGGAGTAAACGTAGATGAACATACCTCCAGGGTATATGATATACCGGTAGGAGTCTATGTGCGACAGGTATTCCCGTTCAGCGGGGCTGAAAAGTCGGGAATACAGGTCGGGGATGTTATTGTCGAGTTCGGAGGCAAACCAGTGAAAACTATTGAGGAGCTGAATGAGATAAAGGAAGGGTTTAAGGCCGGAGATACAGTTAAGGTTGTAATTATAAGGGAAGGAAAAAGGATGACTCTCAATCTCAAGCTTACTGAGGAACGATAAACAGGATTCTTGGATTCAGGTGGAGTTTTTTGGCTAATAATTTCTTGTTATCTTTGATAACTTAGAAATCATTGTCCACCTTGTGTGCTCCATCTAAATCTTAGAAGCCGATATCCAGGGACGTAGCGCCGCTTAGACTACTAGTCGCTTGATTTCAAAGAAATCTTAGCGATAGTGTCCATCTTTGATGCTCCCACTTGAAGAAGAGGGGGGAGTCTTAGCAGCGGTAGTCATCGGATAAAACATATTGAATCGAAAAAAAAATTAATGTATGATATTAATAGAGGAAAAATATTTTAATACTAGAATTGTTTCAAGGGGGGTGATGTAAGCTAGGGTCAAAATCAGTTAAAATAAAATTAAGAAAGGGGTATTTAGCCATGCTTATTAGGAATTGTGCTGGAGGTGTGGTCTTCTGTGAAGACAAAGTTTTTATCCTGATGAATGAGAAAGGGGAATGGGTGCTGCCAAAAGGAGTAATTAAAAATGGCGACCTCTCGGCAGAAGTAGCATTAAAAAGAGTCAGGGAAGAAGGAGGAGTTAATGCCGAGATTATTTCTACAGCAGGAAACACCAGCTATGAATTCTTCTCAGTTACCCGCCAGAAACCAGTTTGCAATAAAATCACCTGGTACTTAATGAAGGCTAATGAACCAAGATATAATATCAGCAAGGATGAAAACTTCAGTGATGGAGGTTTTTTTGACATAAGCGAGGCTATGGATAGAATTACTTACAGTCAGGACAAATCACTGGTGAGCTTATCATACAAGAAGTATAAAGAATTGCAATAAGCATGAAAAACCATGATGGATAATGAGTTTGTCCAACATATAACATAGACTTAAGGCAGACTAGCAAGGCATAATAACAGCAAAAATCGGGAAGCTCCCGATTTTTGTTTGCATGGGGGAAAGGATTTTGAGAAGTAGTTTTCTGACAGTTTCAGGCGAAGCCTCAGCAGAGGTTGTAGAAAAAAAGTCCAGGTTTATAGCCAATATTAGAAATGTAACCTCAGAAAAAGATGCAGTGGAGTATCTGGAACAATTAAGGAAAAAGTATTGGGATGCGGCACATAATGTTTATGCTTATAATATTTCAGGTGATTATGCGCTCCAGAAATACAGTGATGACGGTGAACCGTCAGGAACAGCTGGTCTGCCTGTTCTTGAGGTTATAAGGAAAGAACAGATAGAGGACGTGATAGTGGTTGTAACCAGATACTTTGGGGGCACCTTGCTGGGTACCGGAGGACTCGCCAGGGCGTACTCAAGATGTGCAAAGGAAGGCCTGGCTGCAGCGCGAATCTGCAGGAGAATATTCTGTCAGAGGTTTAAGGTATCAATTGACTATACAAGTTTGGGTAGAATACAAAACACGGCTGACGACAAGGGTTACAATATTTCCCGGATAGATTACTCTGACAAGGTGGATATTGATATTGCAGTTCCAATCGCTGACAAGAATAGCTTTGAGAAGCTTGTAGCCGAGATAACCTCTGGAGATTATATTTTAGCACAAGCTGATATGGGTTATTATATTACACAGGTAGTGGGTTAGAATCAAACATTATAACAAGTTATAACCTGCATGAAGGAGGAGTAAAGTATGAAGGTTGAGGAAATTCTGGATAAGAATATCTGGGCAGTCGTAGGTGCAAGTGAAAACCGGGAAAAGTACGGATATAAAATTTTTAAGAAGTTAAAGCAGTCTGGGTACAAGGTGTACCCAGTAAACCCAAATTACGAAACGCTTCTTGGGGAAAAATGCTATCCTGATTTATCAAGCTTACCCGAGACACCTGATGTCGTAAATATGGTAGTTTCCCCGAAGCATGGCTTAAGAATTGTGGAGGAAGCAGCTGAGTTGGGTATCAAATACATATGGCTGCAGCCCGGGACGGTCAGTAAGCAGCTTCTTAAGCTTGCAGAGGATAAGGGTATCCAGACCATCCAAGCATGTGTTCTGATAGAATCCGGGCGTTAGGTAAGTTGGGGAGGGGTAGACAACTACCCCTCTCACTGCACCATATTGGTGATTCCCTTCCTGAAAAAGCTAAAGACTGCAATTACTACTGCAGAACCTAGTGCAGATGGTATAAGTGCTGCATTGTCAACAACCGGACCATAGAAATTTAATACCGGCGTATAAGCTCCTATCCATGCACCAAGTATTCCAAGGGGTATGGCCCCCCAGATACCGTTGGGTATTTTATCTGCCGCAACTGTTTGAGCAAATAGGGAAACAATTATTGCTATTGCTACCGTAAGAATGAAGCCAACCATTTCTACCTCCCTGTATTTTTAGAATCCTGTGGTTGCGGGGACTGCCGGTCAGTTTTCTGAGCAATATTTTCGACTGAAAAAATCATGTCCAATCTATGAATGTCAATCTGGAGTATACTGCTGACTTCTCCAAGCTTCTGAACTACCTCATCCATAAATTCATCGGTATTCTTGTACTCCAAGGCTTTTTCCCTGTTTTCGTGTGAGTTTATTAATTCATTTACTACGGCGTAAATATATTTCAGATTTTCTCTGAGTTCAATATATGTCTCCTTACCCACTGGCAATCTACTCCTTTTAAAAATTATTTTTGCCTCTATCAACATTTCTATTCAACATTTTTTCACTAGGGGAACAATATAAATACTAGGCTTGAGGCAATTGATTATGTGGCCAAAGCCGATGTTGACGCATGTGGGACATAAGGTATAATGATTATGGGTAATTGATACAAATGATGCCGATAGGAGGATTATTATGAACAATAAAGCTGATATTGGAGTTTTCGGCGGTTCGGGTTTCTACTCATTTCTGGATAATGTAAAGGAGATTGGAGTGGAAACCAAATATGGAGAGCCAAGTGACAAGGTTGCACTTGCTGAAATTGAAGGAAAGATGGTTGCATTTCTGCCAAGGCATGGGAAGCACCATACATATCCTCCCCATGTAATACCATACAGGGCAAATATTGAGGCCATGAGACAGTTGGGAGTAAAGAAGATAATTGGCCCAACTGCATCAGGGAGCCTTCAGTCACATATCAGGAGAGGGGACTTTGTAGTCTGCAATCAGTTTGTAGATAGAACATGGGGCAGGAAGGATACATTCTTTGATGGTCCGGTTACCAGGCATATCAGTGCAGCCGACCCGTACTGTCCCGAACTCAGGAGCCTTGCAATTGGCACCTGTAGGGAATTGGGTATAAGTGTGCATGAAAAGGGAACGGTTGTAGTGATTCAGGGTCCCCGATTTTCAACCAGGGCAGAAAGTAAATGGTTTTCAAAGATGGGCTGGGATGTAATAAATATGACCCAGTATCCTGAGGTATATCTAGCACGGGAAGCAGGGATATGCTATGTAAATATTGCACTGATAACTGATTATGATGTGGGTGTAGAGGGCGATGAAGAAATAGAACCGGTTACCGAGCAGGAAGTCCTCAAGGTATTTGAGGAGAATAATGAGAAGCTGAAGAGACTGCTTTTTGAAATGATAAGAAGGATGAACCTGGAACAAAACTGCGGCTGCAGGGAACAGGAGTGAAGGCGTTGACACATTGAATATAAATAAGGAAGACCCCTTGAAGGGGTCTTCCTCTAAAACTTCCGGGGCATGAATATTCCTCTTTCTTCTTTCCTTGACAAGGGTGTATAATAGGTGGTAGCTTCAACAACCAGCCTAGTAAGGATTACTGATGTCAATACCGCACTGAAACAAAACAGCAGCAGAATTATTTTCATTTCTGGATTCTCCCTGTTTATGATTTCGGGACACGGTTTGCCAGGCGGAGCCGGCCATCTTTTCCGATATACGCAGGCTTTTCGGAGAAAAACCAGGCAGCACCAAGGCACATCAATGTCAGGACCAGGAGAGTTACCACAAACGCTGTTGTCCCAAACCGCATAATGCATGCTGCTGAAAGCATCAGAACTACTGCACAGCCCAATAATACCCTTTTTCTTAAAAACTTTGTCAATCTTCTTTTCATCAACGTCCCTCCTTAAAATTTTTTAATACTGGAGCCGCAATAGTGTTGGTTCTAGTTGGACCAATCCTTCAGCATGCCTTATTAAAGGCGCCTGTTTATTCTGCCCGGGCAATTGCCTTAATGCATGCCACAGCATAACTGAAAATATCTCATAAATATTATAATACTATTGCTCTAGCTATTTCCACAAGCACAAAATTTGTTTTTTGTTTCCAGCCATATGACTTGCCTGCGAAGGTATAGTACCTTGAAGCCTGATTCACACGCGTAGTATCTTAGTGGCTTAGGTGTATGGCAAGGATGTTTTTGCAGAGAGAGGAGCTGATACCATTGCTGGACAAGAGGTATTGAGCTGTCTGAGCAATTCTGTCAGATGGAGCCGGGATGGTGATTATACCATCTGCTGCTTCATGGCCATTAATCTTTTTTATTACAATAAGCATAAAACTATCCAGTTCCTTCTGCTCGGAAGGGGAGTATCCACTCAGGCTTTCTATTCGATGTGTTATTGTTTGTTCAAGATTGTTCAGCATAATTATTTCCTCCATATAAATATATATTTCCAAAACCATATAAAATATTAACGTGTTATCAAGCATTCCTGTCAAGGAGACTGTCAAACAGTTTGAGGACTTTTTACCGTGATATCTGTTAATACCTTTGAAATATTCTTCTTACTGACATAAAATAATTTGCAGAAGAGAAAATAATACCTGGAGGTTACGTGCTATGGTTACATTCGAGGATATTCTTGAAGCGCAAAGACTTCTTAGAGGAGTTATACATAGAACAGAATTTACTTTCTCAAAAACATTCAGCGATATTACCGGCAGCAGTATTTATCTCAAAACAGAAAATCTACAGAAGACCGGTTCGTTTAAAATCCGCGGAGCGTTCAACAAGATAGCTCGTCTTTCAGATGGGGAAAGAAAAAAAGGAATTGTTGCTGTTTCTGCTGGTAACCATGCACAAGGCGTTGCCCATGCAGCATCACTTTTTGGATTAAAGTCGGTCATAGTTATGCCTGAATCTGCCCCTATTGCAAAGATGATGGCTACAAAGAATTACGGGGCTGAAGTGATACTACGTGGAAAAAATCTTGAGCAGGCAAGAGATGCTGCATTGGAGATTGCTTCAGATGGTATGGTTTTCATACATCCTTATGATGACCCTGATATTATTGCCGGCCAGGGGACAATAGGACTTGAGATGCTGGACGATATACCTGACCTAGATACAATTATAGTTCCTGTCGGCGGTGGAGGGCTAATTTCGGGCATAGCAGCTGCAGCTAAAAATATTAACCCATCGGTCAGAATCATTGGAGTAGAAGCAGAGGGTTATAACTGGTTGAAGCTTTCTCTTGAAAGTGGCAAGAAAGTCGATGCAGAAGGCAAGCATACACTAGCTGATGGGATAGCAGTCAAGGCTGCTGGAGAACTAACTCTCTCCGTTGCAAGAGAAATGGTCGACCAGGTGGTGGTTGTTTCGGACAATGAAGTTTCTTCAGCTATTCTATGGCTTCTGGAAAGATCCAAATTGGTTGTAGAGGGGGCCGGAGCGGCAGCGTTAGCTGCAGTCATTGCCAACAAGGTTAATGTCTCCGGAAAAACAGGAGTTGTCCTGACGGGAGGGAATATTGACCTGAATATGCTGCAATTGATAATTGACAAAGGTTTAATAAAGCAGGGAAGAAGGGTTGAACTCAAGGTAATTATTCCCGACAAACCGGGCCAGCTTAAGGGTGTATTGGAACTGCTGAATTCCATTGGAGTGAACATTTATTCTATTCTGCACGACAGGGTTAAGGATGGTATAAGCCCCGGTTATGCAGAGATTGATATGGTACTGGAAACCAGAGACAAGGAGCATGCAAAGGCAGTTATTGAGAAGATGAAGACAGGAGGATATGAAGTCAGATTTTAGTAATGTCAAGGGGACGGTTCTGGTGACAGTAATTACTGTTACCAGAACCGTCCCCTTGACATTTGAGTTGGATACAAGCACGATTTAACAGGTTTTAAATATTATGTAGTACTAAAATAAGTTTACATTTGTAGAAGCGGGGGTAGAATTAATGCGGTTGAAGGATATAAAAGTTGGAGTAGGCCTAACCGGCTCGTTCTGTACTTTTACAAAAGTCATTCCGGAGATACGCAGGCTGGTTGATGATGGTGCTGAAGTGTTACCTATAATGTCTGAGAATACATACAATACAGATACACGTTTCGGCAGTGCAGAGGACTTTATTAAAGAGATAGAAGAAATAAGCGGAAAAAGAATAATTTCTACCATTACAGGTGCCGAACCTGTAGGACCTAAATCACTTGTTGATGTTATGGTGATTGCGCCCTGTACAGGCAATACGCTTGCAAAGCTTGCTAACGGTATTACAGATACTTCGGTTACTATGGCTGCAAAAGCCCAGTTAAGGAATAACAAGCCGGTAGTTATTGGAATCTCAACCAATGACGGTCTTGGGCTTAATGCAAAGAATCTGGGTATATTGCTTAATGCTAAAAATGTATTTTTTATACCGTTCATGCAGGATAGTCCGAAAGGTAAACACAACTCAGTAGTAGCCAAAATGGAGCTGATGGGTGATACTATTATAGGAGCACTTCAAGGAAAACAGATTCAGCCAGTACTGCTAGGAAGCAAGGAATAGAAAAACCGCCTTACGGCGGTTTTCATTCTCTTACTCTTACTCACGTAAGAACGCGCTTTCACTGTATTTGTTATTTGCATTCCATAGAATCCATTCTTCAAGTCCGCAGTCATATGTGGCCTGAATTTGTGTTCTAACATCCTGAGCAGTATATTTCTTATAATACCCACTGCCCAGCCAGGATGCAGTGAAATCCTGAAGATAAGGCCTGATTTTAGCCTTGTGTCCTTCTAGTTTATCCAGCCTTTCCTTTGCGGTTGAAAGGCTTTTATGCACTACTTTATATGGTTCAAAGTCGGGTTTTGCGAATCCATACTGTCCTACTCCATAGTGTGAAGGGTAAACCATAGGTGATATATAGTCTATGTCTTTACTGATTGTTTCCAGGTCCTGACCAATCTTTTCTATATCACCAATATTAGTGGTTATTATTCCAAAGACGTCTGCTGAAACCGGAACACCCAACGGAGCAAGTTCTTTCTTTGCCTGGGCAAGGAACCCGTTTATCGGAATGGTCATATCTCCTTCTCTTCCGGCTTCACCGTAATCTATCTGCTTAACCTTTCCGTCTGTTGGAAACCTGATATAATCAAATTGTACCTCGTCAAACCCCAATTCAACGGCTTCTTTAGCCAGGTCAAGACTGTATCTCCACGAATCCTCGTTATAGGGATTTAGCCAGGCTGCACCAGTTCTATCTCTCCACAAGCCTCCACTGGTTGTCTTAAAGGCCAGGTCAGGTCTTTTCTGACCAAGTATTGGGTCCTTGAATACAACTATCCTGGCTATTGTATGGACCTTATTATCTTTAAGCTTTTTCATAAGCTGACCAATATCGGCAATCATATTAAGGCTCGAACCGATTTCATTAGCCAGGGGAACGTTGGATTTATATGAAACTCTACCTTCATCATCTTTTACATCTATGACCAAAGTATTTAACTCAGTGGTCTTTGTCAGTTCTATGAAATGGTCTATCCTGCTTTCCCTTCCAGCAGACCAACCGGTAAGATATACACCTTTAACCTTATACTCAGGAACTTCAGCAGGAGTTGGCTCTTGGCCGGGCTGAGCAGGCTGACTGTCGGTATTATTGTTCTGGGTATCCTTATTTTCCTGGTTTCCTGAGGATTTATCCGAGTTGTTTTCATCGCCACTTACAATACCCTTGTTGTTATTGTTGTTGATTATACCGCTGTAAGATTTGGATGCATATGCGTAGATGCTTATTCCAACAATCACCAGTGCAAGAAAGGCTAATACCAATACATATCTGTTTTTTAATACGGTCATTTGTTTCTCCCCTTAATCAAATAATTTGTTAAAATATATGAATTCTGAAAAGAAAATCTGTCTGGGCATACTAACAATAAACACTAGTTTATATAATAAATATTTTTGAGCAGGATTCCTACATATTGTTTGAAAAGCACTTTATGATTATAACCGTTTCAGTATATTAGATTATTCCTTACAGCGAATATGTTACCACTGACATATAGAAACATGGGTCTTTCAGTTTAAAAATAGAATGAAATACAAAATAAATCATAAATTTCTTAAAGGATTAAAAGATGCCGAGTGAAGTTTTATAAGCAGTTCTGCTATTCTAATTTACTATAGATTAGAGTTTCATTCAAGGGTTTACATAAAAAACAACAAAAAATTTTTAGAATTGTAATAAAGAATCAGTTAATGTAATTATACGGAAATATATAGAATTAGTTTACAGTTTGGTTGAGCAGCTAAACAGTGAACAAAGCCTTATATGGTAAAGTTTTGACTTGACGAAAGGACTATGCTGACTTATAATAAAGAATGTGTGAAGGGTTGCACAAATGATGGTAAGGGGGGCTTTTTACTTGAAGCCAACAGCTCAGACCAGTATATCGGATTCATTTGGCTCAATGTTGGACGAAGAGCTTGTGGACAATGTCAGAAACGGCAGTAATAAAGCACTTGAGCACCTTATCAATAAATACAAAAACTTTGTCAGAGCAAAAGCAAGAACTTACTTCCTTATCGGTGCCGACAGGGAGGATATTATCCAGGAAGGGATGATAGGTCTCTTCAAGGCAGTAAGGGATTTTAAGGGAGACAAGCTGTCATCTTTCAGAGCTTTTGCTGAGCTGTGTATTACGAGGCAGATTATTACAGCCATTAAGACAGCTACCAGACAGAAACATATACCGCTTAATTCTTACATATCATTGAATAAGCCGATATTCGATGAAGAATCGGACAGGACTCTTATGGATGTGATATGTGAAGGTAAAGTATCCGACCCTGAGGAAATGATGATAAACAGGGAGGAATTTAAGAATATTGAAGGGAAGATGAGCGAGGTTCTGAGTGAGCTTGAGTGGGAAGTGCTGTCCTATTATTTGCAGGGTAAATCATATAATGAGATAGCAGTAGACCTGGATAGACATGTTAAGTCCATTGATAATGCCCTTCAGAGAGTAAAAAGAAAATTAGAGAAGTACCTTGAAGAAGAAGCCAGAAATGAAATGCGGGTGTAATTCAATGGCAGAATATTAGCTTCCCAAGCTAATTGCGTGGGTTCGATTCCCATCACCCGCTCCATTGATAAAGCGCAGTGATTTCAATAGTTGAAACTACTATTTTTTTTGCCCCCTTAGCCTAAAATGCAACTATATTATAGTTGCATTTTTTTCGATTGCTGGCATATAGAGGAATCACTTGGTAAAACTTCGGGTTCAAGGGTTGCTTTCATCAATAAAAAAACCTTGCATATCATTCGACTGCATAAGCCTCATCCGGGTAGTGAATTAAAAATGTATCAAATAGACCAATTAATAGAAACATTAAAGAATCAGGAGGTGATTTAAGTGAAAGATATTATGACTTATAAAGAATATATAGGTTCCATTCACTATAGTACAGAAGACGAGGTTTTTTTTAGCAAACTAGAAGGCATAGATGACTTAGTTACTTTTGAAGGCAGGAGTGTAGACGAATTAAAGAAAGCTTTTATAGATGCTGTTGATGATTATGTTAGTACTTGCAAAAGAAATAATAAAGAACCTTTAAAAACTTATAAAGGAACTTTTAACGTCAGAGTATCTCCTCAACTTCACAAAAAAGCAGCAATTAAGGCAATCGAAGAAGGTGTTTCTTTAAATCAAATCGTTGAAAGAGCACTAAAGGCAATTGTTTAGCTAGCCTTATTTTGAATATGACAATACTTTGCAAAATGTAACCAGGGTAAAATTTACCCTGATTTCTTTATTTTTTGTATTAACTTAACCAGTATTACAATATTAATTCGGATTATTAAAATATTATTAAAGGCTAGGGAGTATAGGACGAAAAGAGGTTTATTCCAAGTAAGCCAGTGAGCATAAACTGTACACATACAGAGCGATTAGAAATATCCTGGAGATTAAAAACTTCTTGATTTTTTTATGAATGTGCCTTAATATATTACATGTGGGTTTGGACAATTTCATATAATAATGCCCTCATAGCTCAGCAGGCAGAGCGTCTCCATGGTAAGGAGAAGGTCTCCAGTTCGAATCTGGATGAGGGCTCCAAGCAAAAATCGGGGACGACTCTTGGTCGTCCCCGATTTTAATCTTCTTCATCACAGTTACAGCTGCAGCTGCGGCGTTCACTGCTCTTCGGTTTTTCCTCTTCGGCAGCGTACCTGCAAGCAGTAAGTGCATACTTCTTAAGCTTTTCATAGACCAGGTAGTTGACCGTTCCCTGAGGATAGGTTCCATCCTTTCTCTTTTTACCTGCTTTGACCCCGGTAAGTATTTCAATACCTTCATCAACTGTCTTAATTGAATATATATGGAACTTGCCTTCCTTCACTGCGTTAACTACTTCATCTGAGAGGTTAAGACTAATAACATTCTGGTTGGGAATAATTACACCCTGTTTTCCATTCAAGCCACGTATCCTACAAAGCTCAAAGAAGCCTTCAATCTTATCGGTAGCGCCGCCAATAGGCTGTATTTCTCCTTTTTGGTTAACTGAGCCTGTCACAGCTATACCCTGGTCTATCGGCAGTCCGGAAAGACTGGATAGTATTGCAAAAAGCTCAGTACTGGAGGCACTGTCTCCCTCAATGCCACTGTATAACTGTTCAAAACAGATGCTGGCAGTAAGGGATAAGGGAATATCCTGAGCGTATTTTTCACCTATATACGCACTTAGTATCATTACACCCTTGTCATGAGATGTACCGCTCATGTGTACCTCGCGTTCAACATTTACGATTCCGCTTTTTCCAAGATGGGTGTTTGCGGTGATTCTTGAAGGTTTGCCGAATACGTAATCACCCATGTCAAGAATGGATAATCCATTGATTTGCCCTACAACCTTACCCTCGGTGTCAATCATTATTGTTCCTTCCTCCATGAGTTTAAGAAGCTTCTGGTCATACTTATTGGACCTGTATATTTTCTCTCTTATGGCCCGGGCAACATGCTCAGCAGAAACGATTGAAGCCCCGGCTATCTCCGCCCAGGTACACGATTCAGACAGTATCTCAACAAGGTCATTAAATCTGGTGGATATTTTTCTTTGGTCTTCCACCATTCTGGAACTGTATTCTATAACCTTGGCAATACCGGTTTTATCAAAGTGCGGTGCATTTTCCCTCTGGCAAAAAGAGGCTACGAACTGGCACAGTTTTGTAACATTTTCGTCTGATAAATCCATTTCATCATCAAAGTCGGCTTTAATTTTAAAGAGTTTCTGGAAATCTTCGTCGAATTCATGTAAAAGCTGATAGAGATACGAGCTTCCTATAAGTATTACTTTCATATCTACCGGTATTGGTTCAGGTTTCATGGTAGACATAGCAATGAGTCCCATCTGTTCCTTTATATTCTCAATTGTAATCTGACGCGTTTTCAATACCCTTTTTAGAGCCTCCCATGACTGAACGTTCATAAGAAGGTCTTTTGCCTGCAGAATCAAGTATCCTCCATTAGCCTGGTGGAATAGTCCTGCCTTAATCATGGAAAAATCGGTTGTAATGGTTCCGAATTCATTCTCATACTCGAACTTACCCATAAGGTTATAATAGGTTGGGTTGTAATTTACAACTACGGGTGCCCCCTTAAGAGCACTGTTATCAACCAGGAGGTTTACCTTGTATTTGTCATAGGGTGAGTCGGCATCCTTCTTTAACAGCAGGGGTATTAAGGGATTCTGTTCGTCAGATAGGTCGTCCTGAATAAAGTCTTCAAGATTCTTCAGGATATCTTCCTGAACATCATCCAGATATTTAAGGATTTTAGGGTACTCTTTGTACCTTTCTTTAAGGTCGTCAATATGAATGCCAACTGCAAAGAGGGCGACCTTGTTCTGCCACTGAAGTATTCTTTCCTCAACTTCCTTTTCAATGGATTTTATCCTTCTCATTATATCCATGGTTTCAATCTGGATTGAGTCGGATTTCTGACTAATCTGGTCCCGCAGCTCTTCATCAAGCAGGTTGAATTCCTGCTCACTTAATGCCTTCCCATCTATAACAGGTAGAAAGTATATACCGGTCTGAGTAGCTTTTACTCTGAAACCAAGTTTTTCGGCATCCTGATTTAGCTGTTCAAGGAGCTCTGTTCTCTTCTCCTGGAATTCCCTGATTATCTCAGCTTCCTCACGCTCATAGTCTTCACTATCAAATGCTCTGGGAAGGTCATTCTCAATAGTTTTAATAAAATCATCCATATCCTTCTGGAATACTTTTCCCATACCTGCCGGGAGGGAGAGAGAGGTAGGCTGGTTGGAATTCTTGAAATTATACACATAGCACCAGTCGTTTGGTACCTTCTGGTTTTTGGCAATACTTTTGATATATTCTTCTGCGTAGCTTGTCTTGCCGGTACCGGTAGGGCCGGACATATATATGTTGTAACCCCTGATATGGATTTTGAGTCCGAATTCCAATGCCTGTACAGCCCGGTCCTGCCCAATAATATCATGAAGAGGTTCAAGTTCTGCAGTAGAGTCAAGCTTAAGAGAATCAGGGCTGCAGAAGTATTTCAGCTGAGCGGAGTGGAGTTCCTTGTTTCTTTTCATATTGACCCCCTAGTTTGGCTAACAGCCTATAAATTATTTTTCCACATAATGATTGCATCCTCGTTATTGTCCTGATAATACGCTTTCCTAATACCGGCCTCTATAAAGCCCAATTTCTTGTACATGCTGCGGGCAGGAATATTACTTTCCCTGACTTCTAGCGTAAGAGAACTAATTTCCTCAGCCAAACAAAACTCAAACATGTGTCTAACCAGACTGCTTCCGATTCCTTTTCTCCTGTAATCAGGATGTATTGCTATGTTTGTAATATGACCTTCATCAAGAACCTTCCATAGCCCCGAGTATCCGGTCAGGATACCGTTATGCCGTGCAACATGGTAGTGAGCAAATTTATTGCCAAGCAATTCATTCTCAAAAGACTGGCGTGTCCATGGCAGGGAAAAACACATCTGCTCGATAACCAGTATATCTTCAATGTGGCTTATTTCCATCCTGCTGATAATTAAATCACTATTGTTCATAGAATCAGGCCTTTCTAATGGTTACATTTCTCCTTGAACATCCGCTCTGCCTGTGGTGCCCTGATATACATAGGAAGAATGTTTATGTATGATTGTGTCTGGCCTGAAAGATATCTCCGGTATGCTGCGAGTCCAACTGAACCTGCACTTTGAAGAAGCATGTGACTAGCTGCAAATGAGGCTTTATTCCCTAGCTTCTGCCTAATAATGCTCTCGAACTTATAAACAGCGTCACCGAGGAAAATTGTACTCTGTTTCTCATCTATTATATCAAGTAGATGGTTAATATGGAATGCCTGACAATCTACATGAACTTTCAGGTTAGAACTGTTCTCCTCAAATGAATAAAGCGCAGAATATACAAAGTCGTTTCTGGCATCAATAATAGGACAAATCATCCTGCTGCTTCCGCAAACATTAAAAGCCAAGCCTTCAAGAGTAGGCACACCAATAACAGGCTTGTTCAAGGCCTGGGCGATACCTTTGATTGTTGCTATTCCGATTCTCAGGCCGGTGAAAGAACCCGGTCCGATTGCTGCCGAGTATATATCTATGTCATCCGGTTTAAGCTCCAGATTTTTTAGAAGCTGGTCCATCATTGGCATAAGCTTTTGTGAATGAGTTTTCTTATGGTTTATAGAATACTGGCCCAATAGGTTTTCTTCATCCAGAACAGCCACTGAGGCTACTGCTCCGGAGGTGTCCGCGCTTAAAATCTTCAAGTATATACCTCCATAAGTTTCTGCACCAATACTTCATACTTCTTCCCAAACGGTTTAAAGATAATTTCTCTTCTGTTAATATTTTCGGTTAAACCGTATTCATAATTAATAAATATCTCAAGTCGGGTTTCAGGGAGTATACTGTAGATGTTTTCCGGCCATTCAACTAGGGCAACTCCATCACTACCCAGGTATTCGTCTCCCCCTATATCAAAAAACTCCTGTGAATCAATCCTGTATACGTCAAAATGGTATAAAGGAATTCTTCCGGTATACTGGTTGAGTATTGTATAAGTAGGACTATTTATCCTCTCGCTGATACCGAGACCCTTTGATATCCCTGAGGCAAATACAGTTTTACCGGCTCCAAGGTTGCCACGCAGACATAATATATCCCCGGCCGATAAAAGCTGCCCGAGTCTCTCAGCTATTTCTCTTGTTTGTTGTTCAGATTCCGACAATAATTTTAGCATATGTAACTCCATAAGGATAGGATAATTCAACCTAAAAGCATATGGTTTTTTTTCTCTCTCCGGCATATTCTACCCAATCTAAACCGGTATTAATTCAGATGCGAACCACAATAGTTCCTTCAACCATGACCATTTGCGCAATTGAGCGGTAGTCAAAAGGATGCAGGTTAAAAACCGAGATATCTGCATCCTTTCCAGGTTCAATGGTGCCGACACGGTCTGAAATACCAAGTATTTCTGCGGCGTTTATGGTTATCGACTTCAGTGCCTCATATTCATCCATGCCGTTCTTTGCAGAAAGTGCTGCACATAATGGAAGGTACTGGATAGGTGTGCAGGGATGGTCAGTCATGATGGCAACCTTTACACCATTACTGCTTAGTATTCCAGGAGTTTTGAAGGTCAGGCTGCGCATCTCCGGTTTGGGTCTGTCAACCAGTGCAGGGCCAACAACAACCGGTATATTTTCTGCAGCTATTATTTCTGTAATCAGATGGCCTTCTGTACAATGGTCCAGAGTAAAGTCCAGGTTAAATTCCCTGCAGATTCTGATTGCGGTAAGTATATCATCAGCCCTGTGGGCATGTGCCTTGACAGGTATATTTTTCTTTAATACCTGGCAAAGGGAATCCAGCTTGAAATCAAACTCGGGCTTATCATTTTCCCCGGGGTTACTGTTGTATTCATCCCAGCATGAATTATAGTCCCGTGCCTTGAACAGATACTCCCGTAGGAGTGCTGCAGTTGCCATTCTTGTCATTGGCGAAAGACGCTTGTCGTTGAAGGAATTCTTAGGGTTTTCACCAAAGGCAATTTTCATGGCTGCAGGGCTTTTTACAATCATATCGTCAATGCGTTTGCCGCAGGTTTTAATTATTGCAAACTGACCGCCTATAACATTAGAACTTCCCGGTCCGGTCATAACGCAAGTGATTCCGGCTTCGACAGCATCAGTAAATGCGGGGTCCATGGGGTTTACAGCATCAATAGCGCGTAGGTGGGGAGTTGCCGGGTCAGACATTTCATTTACGTCATCTCCATCTGCGCCAATGGAATCCTCCGCAATACCTATGTGACAGTGCGCATCGATAAAGCCGGGGAATACGTATCCACCCTTACAATCATATTCTTCAGCATACGTGCCTCCCGGTGGGATGCCTTCGCCAACCTCCACTATCTTACCGTCGTTAACAACAATATAACCGCTTTCAATGGTTTTTCCGTTCATGCAGTAAATTCTGCCATTCTTGATTAGAATCATATTTCCTCCAGTTGTTCTTGTACTTATGCCCACTGATGTTCATTTATGTATCGCACTGCAGCCTGGGCTGCCGTTGCTCCGTCTGCTGCTGCTGCAACAACCTGCCTTATAGGCTTGTCCCTGACGTCACCAACTGCATATACACCGAATATGTTTGTCAGCATATTTTCATCAGTATGTATATAACCGTATTCATTCATGTCCACAAGCCCCCTGACAATCCTGCTGTTCGGAACAGTGCCAACAGCTACAAAAATACCGTCAACCGCAAGATGAGAGGTTTCTTCATTTCTAATGTTTTTTAAAACAATATTTTCAACCTTTTCAGTTCCTTGTATTTCGTCTACAATACTGCTCCATATAAACTCGATTCCGGAGGAGAAAGCAGCCTCCTGCAAAGCTTTTTCTGCCCGCAGTGAATCACGTCTGTGAACCAGATATACCTTCTTGCACAGCTTGGATAGATAAATTGCATCTTCAACTGCTGTGTTACCGCCGCCGATAACAGCTGTGACCTTGTTTCTGAAGAACCCGCCGTCACAGGTTGCGCAGTAGGAAACCCCGCTTCCACGGAACCTGTCTTCACCAGGAACGCCCAGCCCTTTAGGTGAAGCACCCATTGCGAGTATCACTGTTTTCGACATGTACGAATTATTCCGGGTTTTGACTATCTTATTCACTGAGTCCAGCTCCAGGCTTGTTACTTCCTCATTTACTATTGATACACCGAAGCTTTTAGCCTGTTTTTCCATAGCTATTGCCAGCTCCATGCCGCTGACAGATTCAATACCGGGATAATTTTCAATCAGGTGTGTTGAGGACATCTGTCCTCCGGGATAAAACTGCTCGAGGAGAGTAGTATTCATACCCCCTCTGGACGAGTAAATTGCTGCGGTTAACCCTGCAGGGCCCCCGCCTATTATTATTACATCATTCATTTCAGACCTCCGGGTATGATAATGACGGTTCAGGAAAGTACAGCCATAAACCGATAAAAATAAAAGGCGTTTTTTGTATACATATAAATATTAGTATAATACCTTGAACAAATCAAGCCGCAAAGTATTGCAATATTATTCTTGAATTTGGTTGGGGCATGTGTTAAAATAACTTCGTTGAATTAGGAGGTGCAAGATGATAGCAGGAAAAACTATACTTACTGTAATCCATATTTTTATGGCCATATCCTTGATAGTTATAGTACTCCTCCAGTCAGGTAAGAGTGCTGGGCTTTCAGGAAGTATTGCCGGAGGAGCCGAGACTTTCTTTGGCAAGAATAAGGGAAGGACGCTTGATGCTATTTTAAGCAAGTGGACAACTGTTGCTGCCGTAATATTCCTTATAACTTCAGTTGTCTTGACAATAATGAGCATTCAGGCTTGACCCTGCATAGAGAGATTATGTTAGGATAGACTTTTGAGTCTGTCCTATTTTTATTCATCCGGTTATTTTCATATTTTATTAATTAATTCAAGGATTTCTGCATTTTTTGTCGAATAACTAGATGAAGCAATGGACAGAGCATGCTTGCATACAGCAGGAGGTTACTAATGAGACTTATAGGTATAAATCAACTAAAGAGTGGAGAAAAACTTGCATACCCAATCTATTCGACAAGCGGCAAGGTTGTGCTGGGAACAGGTTCTATTATTACCGAGGCTTATAAAAACAGGCTGAAAGATATGGGTATAAGGAATTTATATATTGACGATGAAAGATTTGCAGATATTGAAGTAATAGAGGTAGTAAGCTTTGAAACCAGGAAGCAGGTCAATGTTGCATTCAGGCAGTGCCATGACCTGGTTCACAAAGGTAAGCCGCTTAATGAATATATTCTTGTGGATGCAGTAAAACACGTAGTTGAAGATATTAAATCAAACAATAATACTTCTATTTGTCTGCTGCCCAATATGGCTGTAGATGATTATCTGACCGGGCATTCGGTTAATGTCTGCATTCTTTCAGTGATGGTTGGAAATAATATGGATTATAATTTCAGCCAGCTTGTAGACCTGGGTGTAGGTGCTCTTATTCATGATATTGCAAGGAAGGACGACTCTAAGGAAACTCCTGAGCACGTAAAGAAAGGCTTTGAAATTATGAAGAACTACTGCGGTATTAGCCTGTACTCATCCAAGGCAATATTCGAGCATCACGAGAATTATGACGGAAGTGGTTATCCAAGGAGCATAAGGGGCGAAAATATATCTATTTATTCCAGAATAGTAAGCATTGCCGATTTTTTTGATGGACTGACTTCTGTAGGTGAAGTCAAAGTACCGCCGCATGAGGCGTTCGAGGCACTGCTTGCAGAGTCTGACAAGAGGTTTGACCCGGAGATAGTTGAGATTTTCAGGAAGTCGGTACCATTTTATCCCAACGGCTGCATGGTCAAACTGAGTGACGGTAAGATGGGGGTAATTGTAGGGCAGAATCCGGGAACACCCCAGAGACCGGTGGTAAGGATATTAGAGGGTGAGGATGTAACAAAGGATATTAACCTGATTGCAAATCTTACGCTCTTTATTGAAGATATTGAAGTATAGTAAACAGTGAATGTGTGGTGTTTTTAAGAGTTGGATATAAGAGAAAGAATTATAAGCATTACAGAAGAATATTCGTATAAGCCATTAACAATTCGAGAGCTGACCACCCTTCTTGAGGTTAAGGATGAGGAGTTGTCCTTTCTTGAGGGAGCACTTAAGCACATGGAGACTGAGGGAATCCTGGTCAGGACATCCAAAGGGAAGTATGTCAGGCCGGAGATGGCTAACATGGCAGTTGGGCCAATCCAAATTAATCAAAGAGGTTTTGGATTTGTGTCGTCCGAGAAAGAGGATAAAGATATATTTATTCCTCCTAGCTATACAAATGGTGCAATGAACATGGACAAGGTGCTTGTTAAAATAAAGAAGAGCTCATTGAGAGGAAGAAGACCCGAAGGAGAGGTTGTAAGAATACTCAACAGGGCAAATACGAGAATCATAGGTTCCTTTGAAAAGAGCAGGTATTTTGGATTTGTGACCCCGGATGACCGGAGAATTCCCAGCGACATCTTTATTCCGAAATCCGAGTTTAACGGAGCAGTTACCGGGTGCAAAGTTGTGGTAGAGATTGTCAACTGGCCTGATAAAAGAAGAAGTGCGGAGGGGAAGGTTGTAGAAATCCTGGGAAACTGCGGAGAACCGGGTATAGATATTATTTCGATTGCAAAATCACATGGTATTGAAACTGAATTTCCCCAAGAGGTAATTGAGCAGGTCAGGACAATACCAAAGGTGGTTGAGGA
This sequence comes from Clostridia bacterium, assembly GCA_041687355.1. GTDB lineage: Bacteria > Bacillota > Clostridia > Acetivibrionales > UBA4821 > JAWLCD01. Next base: position 98,793 of record JAWLCD010000003.1, read on the forward strand.
AGATGAAATACATAAGAGAAGAGACCTGCGGGGGAGAAGCATAGTAACAATAGATGGTGACGACGCAAAGGATCTTGATGATGCAGTTGAGGTTGAAAAGCTTCCAAATGGTAATTACCTGTTAGGTGTACACATAGCCGATGTCAGCCACTATGTTACGGAAGGCAGCCCGCTTGATATTAATGCAGCCGGGAGAGGTACAAGTGTATATTTGGTAGACAGGGTAATACCTATGCTTCCACAGGAACTGTCCAATGGAATATGCAGTTTAAATGCTGGAGAGGATAGACTGGCTCTTTCGGTCAACATGGAAATTGATAATGAGGGCAGTGTAGTCAATCATGAGGTTTATAAAAGTGTTATCAAAGTGGCTGAGAGAATGACCTACAAAGATGTTACAAGAATCCTTATTGATGAAGACAGGCATCTGATTGAAAAATATAAGGACCATATCAGCCATTTCAAGCTCATGAAAGAATTGTGTGAGATTCTAAGGGCAAAACGGATAAGAAGAGGCAGCATAGATTTTGACTTTCCAGAGGTAAAAATAACCCTGGATAACAGAGGCTGGCCTGTAAAGGTTGAGCAATACGAGGTTTCTATCTCCAACAAAATAATTGAAGAGTTCATGCTGGTATGCAATGAGACCATTGCTGAGAGAATGTTCTGGGCTAATATACCGTTTATATACCGTATTCATGAAAAACCCGACGCCGAAAGAATTGAGGCGCTTAATCAGTTTCTCCACGGTCTGGGGTACAGCATCAGGGGTATAAACAAACTACATCCCCGAGCGTTACAGGAAGTTATGGACAGAATCAGAGGGAAAAGCGAGGAACTGATTGTATCCACTGTAATGCTCAGATCCATGCAGCATGCTAAATACAGTCACAGAGACGAGGGCCATTTTGGGCTGGCAGCAGAGCATTACTGTCATTTTACCTCACCAATCAGGAGATACCCTGACTTATTCATTCATAGAGTTATCTCTTATATGTTAAAGAATAATTTTATTATGGATGAGAGAAAGCATAAGAAGCTTGACCAACTTGGGGAAGAAAGAGCCAAAATATCAAGTGACAGGGAAAGAACTGCGGAATTGGCCGAGAGGGATGTTGAAGACCTGAAAAAGGTTGAATTCATGTCAGACAAGCTGGGTGAGGTGTTTGAGGGTACAATTTCCTCAGTTACATCATTTGGCTTTTTTGTTCAGCTTGAAAATACAGTTGAAGGTCTGGTGCATATTGACAGCCTGGATGACGATTATTACGCTTTTGATGCTGCTCATTACTGTCTTATTGGTGAACGTACAAAGAGAGTTTTCAGAATCGGAGACCATGCAGTCGTGAAACTTGTAAAGGCTGACATACTTTCCAGAAGACTGGACTTTATATTGGAAGAGGAAATAAGGGACTTCTATAAACGTACAAAGATTAAGAGAAGAAGAAGATAAGCCTTAAATATTAGCTGAAATATTTTGTCATTGTAACCCTGTTTCCTTTTTGGTTGAAAACTACCTCATCCATAAAGGTTTTCATGAACAGCAGGCCCCTTCCTGAATCCTTTAGGAGATTAGAATTATTTCCCGGGCAGTCAATTCTTTTAGTAATGAATCCTTGCCCTTCGTCCTCAATTGAAATGGAAAAGAATCTGTCGTCAATTGTATATTGAATAATTATTCTTTTAGAAGTGTTATTCTTATTGCCCCATATAATCGCATTTGCAAGCGCTTCAGTAATACAAAGACGTATATGCACAAGATCAGACTGATTTGTTGTAACCTCTGAAAGCCTTTTAACAAGGTTGTTCAGAAACAAGGTTGCAGACCTATACGTACTCTTGATACATGTGTATACAATTATAGGTAGATTTTTAACCATAGAAATTCTCCTTGAATGGCATAACCGAACAAAATTAACTACTGGGAATGATATCAATAATTTTATCCAGCTGAATCAGTTCAAAGACTTCACGAATATATTGGTTGGGATTTTTAATTACCAGATTACCGTTCAGTTCCTTTACCTTCTTTAAGAATACAAGGATTTTTCCTATCCCTGAACTGTCAATCATATCAAGTTCTGTAAAGTCCAAAACCACCTCGGGATAGCATGAAATATCAATTTTACTTAAAGAGTCCTTGAATTTGTGGGAATTTGTTACATCAAGCTTTCCGGTTATGAGTACTGTAGCGGTTTTGTCTGAATAATCTGTTTTGATATCCATATTTTACCCCCCGATTATCAAGAATATTTGCAAATTGCAACTGAATTGAAACTGAAGTCAATAAATTTTGTATTATATTATGCTCTCCTGTAAGGTTACTTTAGCCTAATTATACTATTTTTATAAACTCGATTGCAATAACTATCGGGTTTGAGTAAAATGAGTAAAACGACAGACAGTGACTTATTACACAAAGTAGGTTAAAATATATATATCGGTTATCTGATTTGGTTCACAAGATTTGGAGGATTTTCTTTCCGGGTGAAGAATTAGACAATTAACCGACATGTAGTCTCCAGAGGTGTTCAATCTATAAAAAATAAATATGGTTGGAGGGGATAACTTATGACCGTTATAACCGACATATTCAAGAAAGAGTTTCACAAGAACAGTATTATTCCAAAGGCTTTAAAAAGAGGTGCCAACATAAAGTTAAAGCATTATTCAACCTTTGAACCTCTAGCCAATACAGTAACAGAAATTGAGGGGAACAGGATAATCATGAACCTGCCTCAGAAGCTCCTTGATAATAACGTGTTTACCGGAGACAGCGTGGTTTGTACACATTACAATGGTGAAACGGTTTATACACTCAGTGGGGAGGTTGAGGAAATTACTCTGATGTTTCCACAAAAGCTCATAATCAAGGTTGAGAATGTAGAGAAGTCAAAAAATTTGAGGAAGCAGGACAGATATCCGGTGAGCCTCAGTGCCAATGTAAGGAAAGCTGACAGCAGGGAAGTCCACTTTGCCGTTATTAAGAATATCAGTTTGTTAGGGGTAAGCTTCACCTGTAATGTTGAACTTGAAGTAAGCAGTGAGGTTATACTTAATATGGCAGTTTCAGAAGAATCCATAATAACATTTACCGGAAGGATAATCCGTGCCAGAGAACTGACAAACTTCTATGAATACGGCGTTATTCAATCCGACATTGATGAATTAAACAGGGAAGAACTTGAGAAGTATATAGAGAGGCTGAAGAGGGAAGAGCTAGAACAGTCTCAAGAGTAATTAGTTAGTAATTTGATTTTGAGATATTTTAGGAAAATAAATTAACCACTCATAAGGATTACGAAATCAAGATAAACTGAGTGCTTGTTATACTAAATTTCAGACCGGAATTAATTCGCCATCCTGGCTCAATAATTCCTAGAATTGACGTCCTGTCAATTCTTCTTGAAATTTGGGCATAACTTCGCATAGTTTATCTAAGATTTCTACATAAACTTATTCGCAAGTTAATTCATCTTCCTTACATACTTTTAATATTTATTGTACAAGTCAAATTAGTAAGTTTAATGGGAGGACGAGATAAAATTGCAGGAAAAACTGATGCTTGTAGACGGAAACAGTATATTCAACAGGGCATTTTACGGACTGATGGGTCCGAGAATGCTTTCCACATCAGAAGGATTCTATACAAATGCAATATATGGCTTTATCAATATCCTCATCAGATTCATGAATGAGGAGAAGCCTACACATCTGGCAGTAGCATTCGATATGAAGAAGCCGACTTTCAGGCACGAACAATACAAGGATTATAAAGCGCACAGAAAGGGTATGCCTCAGGAGCTTGCCATGCAGATGCCGGTACTTAAGGAACTGCTGGATGCGATGAATATCAGAAGAATTGAATTGGAAGGATATGAGGCCGACGATATAATAGGGACACTTGCCAGGTCTGCAGAAAAACATGGCATGAATACAATAATAGTTACCGGTGATAAGGATTCGTTTCAGCTGGCAAGCGATAGAACGAGAATAAAACTGCCTACAACAAAGAAAGGAAGAACAGAGACTGAAGAATATAACCGTGATGAAATAATAAATAAATTCGGAGTAACTCCGGAACAGTTTATAGAGGTAAAAGCCTTGATGGGTGATTCGTCGGATAATATCCCCGGCGTGCCCGGCATAGGCGAAAAAACTGCATTTGACATGATAAAGAAGTACTCATCTATCCAGAATATCTATGGAAACATTGAAACTCTCAATGTAAGCCCAAGAATAAAAAATCTTCTGGTCGAAAACAGTAACCTTGCTTATATGAGCAGAGAGCTTGCCACAATTGATGTAAATGTACCTCTGAATATTGAAGCATGTGACTGCAGGGTAAAGGAATATGATATTCCGGTTTTATTACCTCTGCTGAGGAAGCTTGAATTTAACAGCATAATAAACAAGCTTGGTATTTCTATACCCGATGAGCCCGGGAGCAGTATTTCGATAGAACACAAGTGCCTGGTTCAAAGCGGGGAGTTTGAAGAGATAGCCAAAATAATTCAAGAGGTCGGTGAATTTGCCTATTATCCGGTGGTGAAACATCAGGCACATTTGCATGATACATTGATAGGTATAAGCTTCTGCTGGGAGGAAGACAAGACTGCCTATATACATCTGAAAGACCGGAGAGATGAAGTGTTTGAGCCAATCCGGGAAATCTTCGGTAACCCAGGACTAAAGAAATACACATTTAATTCCAAGCCGCACTACACTATGCTGGATGCTCAAGGAATCGAGCTTGAGACTGTAGATTTTGACGTTATGATTGCAGCCTATCTGATAGACCCTGCAAAGGAGAATTACACTCTGGCCGACCTCTCCAGAGAATTCATGGACCTATCTATAGCAGATACCGGTGAACTCGCTGATTTCGAGAAGAACAGCTACGAGGAATGTGATATAAATCAAATCTCCAGAATAGCCTGTGAGCAGTGCGCTGCCATATTTAGGCTGACCAGGGCTTTTAACAGTAAGCTGCATGAAGATGGACAGGACAAGCTGTATTATGAGGTTGAACTGCCTCTTACCAGAGTTTTGGCCGATATGGAGAATATAGGAATCCAGGTTGATTCTGAAGCCCTTGGGCAGTTCTCTGCAGAGCTCGAATCAAAAATAGGAAGTTTGGCTGAAGAGGTAATCGAATTGGCTGGCGAAGAATTCAATATTAATTCTACAAAACAGCTTGGGGTTATTCTGTTTGACAAACTCAAACTGCCGGTGATAAGGAGAACCAAAACAGGGTATTCTACAGATGCAGAAGTATTGGAAAACCTGAGTGACAAGCATCCGATTATAAGCAAAATCCTTGAGTACCGTCAACTGGTAAAGCTGAAGTCAACCTATATAGATGGAATGAAGTCAGTAATTAACCCTCATACGGGCAGAATTCATTCCAACTTCAACCAGACTGTTACAGTTACAGGAAGAATCAGCAGCACAGAACCCAATCTGCAGAATATACCCATTAAGCTTGAAATGGGCCGGCGGATCCGAAAGGTATTTGTTGCTTCCGGAGAGTGCGTTCTTGTAGACGCAGATTACTCGCAGATAGAACTCAGGGTACTTGCCCATATCTCCGGAGATGCAAATATGATTGAAGCTTTTGAAAACGGACAGGATATTCACAGGACTACCGCAGCCCAGGTATTCAGAGTAAAGGAAGAGGACGTTACTTCCCTTATGAGAAGCCGTGCAAAGGCCATAAACTTTGGTATAGTATATGGGATTGGAGATTTCAGCCTTGCAAAAGACCTGAAAATAACCAGAAAGCAGGCCAGGGATTACATTGACAGTTATCTGGAGAAATACAGCATGGTCAGGAATTATATGCAGGAAACCGTAATAAAGGGCAAGGAACAAGGGTACGTATCAACCCTGATGGGAAGAAGACGTTATTTGCCCGAACTTAAGTCATCCAACTTCAATATACGGTCGTTTGGTGAAAGGGTCGCTATGAATACACCCATTCAGGGTACGGCAGCCGATATAATAAAGGCGGCTATGGTAAAGGTACATGGCGGGCTAAAGAGCCGGGGACTAAAATCAAGACTCATACTTCAGGTGCATGATGAACTGATTGTAGAGACGTATAAAGAAGAGCTGGAAGAAGTGAAGGAACTACTGAAAGAGTGTATGGAGAATGCTGTTAACCTGACTGTACCGCTTGAGGTTGATGTACACTGGGGCAGGAACTGGTATGAGGCAAAGTAGTTCAGGGTACCAGGGGAGGTAAGAATGAAGATAATAGGACTTACCGGTGGGATGGGGGCCGGAAAAAGTACCGCTGCAGCAATATTAGAGAAGCTTGGAGCATATATTATAGATGCAGATGAGATAGCAAAAAGGGCTGTGAAAAAGGGAGGAAAGACCCTGAACGAACTTACTGCCAGATTTGGTACCGGAATACTGGATATACAAGGTGAACTGGACAGAAAGAAACTGGCTGACATTGTTTTTAATGATACTGAAAAGCTTGCAGAGTTAAACAAAATTGTACACAGGGAAGTGTTCAGGGAAATAAGAAACGAGATTAACGAGCTGGAGTCCGGAGATTTTAAGGGGATTTTGGTTCTTGACGTGCCAATCCCTACATTTGAATTCAGAGAGCTTGCCCATCAGATTTGGGTTGTAGATGCCGAACCCCAAATTAGATTGAAGAGAGTTTTAAGCAGAGGTGGACTCTCTGAGGAGGAAGCCTTGAAAAGAATGAATGCTCAGCCAGAAAGGGAGGATTACCTGGAGATGGCTGACAGAATTATAAAGAATTCAGGTTCGATAAATGAATTGGAAAGACAACTTAGTAATCTATTAGAAAATAGTCCGGGTGATTAATTTGAAATATAAAAGACTTACATTTCTAGCTATAGCCTTTACCGTAGCCAGTGTTGCATTGATTTTATATCTTGGCAACACCAAGGCTATATTAAAGCTATTATATCCCCTGAAGTATCAGGAAGAGGTTTACAGGTACTCGGAGAGGTTTGACCTGGATCCTCTTTTGGTTTTTTCCATTATAAAAGTAGAAAGCAGCTTTGACCGATATGCGGTGTCGCAGAAGGGTGCAAAAGGACTGATGCAGGTAACCGACAAAACCGGTGCCTGGGCAGCAGAAACACTGAACATCAAAGATTATTCGTCCATTAATCTATTTGATCCCAATATCAATATTCTGATAGGCTGCTGGTACCTGGATAGACTCAGGATGGAATTCAAGGGGGACTTGCGTCTGGCTATAACAGCCTACAATGGGGGCAGCGGCAGGGTACAAGAGTGGCTGAAGAATAAGGAGCTCAGCTCAGACGGGAAATCACTGGACAAAATACCCTTTCCCGAAACAGAAAAGTATATGGAAAGGGTATTAAAAGAATATAAAATTATCAGGTATATTTACGCTTCTGAGTTCAAGCAAAACGCCAAGGCCGAAATACCATCACGATAACCAACCATTCCAGGACTCTATACAGCCTGATCGAATGTACTGCCTTTTTTACGGGCTTTCTGCTTGGCACTTGGAGAAATAATGTTGAGTTCATCGGCCGTCAAGTGTGAGACAATATATGCAAAAAGAGATTCCGCTCCCTGGTTAAGATTGACGCCGGTCCTGGTAAGGCCGTCAAAGCATCCTCCGGTATCCGGATTAATCAGGGGGGTATTATGGCAGTTCTGACCTAGAAACCAGTTGAAGCTGGTTTCTGCTCTATTGATATACCGCTTATCACCTGTTACTCTGTAAGCTTCAGCAAACGATAGCACCATGTCTGCTGCATCAATGGGCTGTTCATCAAACTGCGCAGGCATTTCTCCTTTTGCTGCCCATCCATTACAGCCAATCAACTTTAGATAGCCGTCTTGCATTAGGATTTCCTCAAGGAATGCAAGTGATTCAAGTGCTGTTTCCAGATACTCTTGATTGGCAGTAGTCTGATAGGCCTTAAACAGTGAATAGGGAAGTATGCCGTTTGCATAGGTAATGTTATCCTCAAACCACTTCCATTTTTCCGATTTATGCAAGACATATTTTTCTACAAGTTTGTTGGCAGAATACTGAACCAATTTCTTGCAAGAAGCTTGACAATAAGCCTTGTAAGCACACATGTATGACAGTCCGATTATTGAATATGCCCGGGCTCTCACAGCTGTCAGACTCTCAACATTAGGCACAGCTCTTTTTATCAGGTGGCCGGCAAGTTCAAGTGTACCTTTGGGGAGGTTCTTAACAGAATGCAGATACCCTAGCGCCCAAAGGCTTCTTCCAAAACTGTCCTCTGAACCCTCCTCTTCGATAAACCGGCGTTGATAGCTCATAAAGTTTTTCCACCTTCCCTTACTGTTCTGTCCATAATGCAGGAAAGATAAATACCTGGTAACCAGGGGAATGAACTGTTTATCACCGTACTTCTCATAGAGCATTGAGGAGATAATCAGTGCTCTTGCATTATCATCAGTAGTGTAACCTGTTGCAAAATCTGGAATACAGTATTTACAGTGCTGGATTATCCCGGTGCAGTCGGTCAGGCAAAAAAAATGGTCTAATTTTAGTTCACTTGCCTTTATCACTTTATTATTCCCTCCAATCAGGCTGCAAAATAATTTATGCGTTTTTTACCATAAGCTTGTTGCTATTGATGATATCTATAAATGTTTTGGCGTAATTAGACGCTACATTTTTCCACATCATCGACCTTCCAAAGGTTTTTGTCTTTGACTCAAATTCTTTTTGCAGAACAGGGTTGGATAATATAACTTCAAGGCACTCAGCGAGTGAATCCGAATTCCTGAAATCTGCAAGCAGTCCTCTTCCATTCTGAAGCATTTCAGTAGCATAGTTGTATGGCGTGGATACAATAGCTTTTCCATAGCCTACGGCATAAGCAAGTGTTCCACTTACGGTTTGGTCTTTACTGAGGTAAGGAGTCATATAAATATCAGACATTTTGAGGTATTCCAGCAGTTCATCCTTTTGCAGGTATTTGTCAATGAACTTAATATTGTTGTGCAAACCAAGCTGGTTGACCATATCCTGCAGACTTTGCCTATATACTTCACCAGATTGTCTTTTCACTATAGGGTGGGTCTGGCCCAGTATAAGGTACAGAATATTATCTAATCGTTCTACAACCTTTGCTACTGCTTCTATACCATATTCAAGGCCCTTCCCTGGACTAATTAAACCGAAGGTTGAAATAACCTTCCTGTCCTGACAACCGTATCGGATTTTTAGTTTTTCCCGGGATGGAAGTATTCTGAATGGAACACCATGGGGTATAACCTGTATTTTATTTGCATCAATGCCATAAGTTTTGATAAGGCTATTTATAGAGTTTTTTGCCATTGTTATCATCTTTGCACTTTTTTCTCCAACCTTGGCCAGTATATACTTCTGCCTGGAATTGGGCGCTGGAAGTACAGTGTGGAGGGTTGTAACAACCGGGATATTAACTTTGTTCATGAGTTCCAGTACATAATCGCCCCAGTCCCCACCAAATATTCCGTATTCGTGTTGTATACACAGCAGATCGATTTTTGATTCGTTGATTTTCTTTGCTGCTTCAAGGTAGCTGTCAAGATTATCCTGCCTTATATCGAAAACAACGTTTTTTTCATAATCATGATTTCCAAGGCTTATAGAGACCACTTTGGTCTCATTCAACAGTTTAATCTTGTCCAACTCACTTACAAGATCCTGGGTAAATGTAGCCAGACCACACTCTCTCGGGGGGTAAGTACTCAGAAAGGCGACCTGACGTTTTCTATTCACTGCCATTGATTTTCCTCCTTAGCTTTGCCGGAAAAAAGTATTTGACAGTCTACAGCTATTGGCCGTCAGCAGCAATTATAGTGTCCAGTATAGAAGAATGATGCTCTGACGACCGTTAACTTTCAACTGCCTGTTAATCTTTCTGACCGACCTGGTGGCTCAGATTGCTACAGGTCCCGCGATATCATTTACAAATATTGAATCGCAAATTTCAGCCGTATTGTCAATTTTGCAGTTTGAGCCAATTATTGTATTTGCAATATTAGTGGTCTTTCCGACTTCTACATTATCCCACACAATACTGTTTGATATTCGGGAGCCGGAACCGATTTTTACGTTGTCGCTCAATACGGCATAAGGTCCAATTACCGCTTTTGTACCAATATCAACGTTATTTCCTATATATGCAGGGCCGATTACTCTTGATTTATAACCATGCCTGACACTATTGTTATGGAAAATATTACCATAAAAAACCGAAGTTTTCAACATTTTTGAAAATAACTCTGTATTATTCAGGATATCGTTGTGTGCCTGAATATACTTTTCTGGAGTTCCAATGTCCATCCAATAGTGCATATCGGTATATCCAGCAATTTTCATTTTACTGGATAGGAGAAGAGGAAATGTATTTCTTTCAACTGACACTACCTGGTCTGCTGAAATGTATTTGAAAATTTCCGGTTCAAAAACGTAAATACCAGCGTTAATAAGGTTTGACGTTACTTCATGAGGCTTCGGCTTTTCCTTAAATATGGAGATATACCCGTCATTTAGTTCAACAATACCGTATTGAGTAGGGTTCTTAACCGATGTTAATGCTATTGTAGCAATTCCCTTCATTTTTCTATGATAGTCCATTAGTTCCTGGAGGTTTATCTGTGTGACGATATCGGAATTCAATACTGCAAATGTACTATCAATGTAAGATTCAGCGTTCTTTATTGCTCCCCCGGTTCCCAGAGGGATATCTTCTCTTACATATCTGATTTTTACTCCCAGCTTACTCCCATCGCCGAAATACCTATCAATCTCCCTTGGCTGATAGCATACACTTATTATTATTTCGGCAAAACCGCATTCAATGAGATTTAAAATAGTTCTTTCCAACAATGGTTTTCCCAGTATTGGGACCATTGGCTTAGGCAGGTAGTTTGTAAGAGGTTTTAACCTGGTACCTTTTCCACCTGCTAGTAATAGAGCTTTCATGTATTACCTCCCATATCACAAAATGTTTTTCAAAACCGCTGGTTGGTGCCTAAACCAGACTACCGGCACTTCTAAAAAGATTATTGACAGAAAAAGCTCTCATAATAACACCCGCAGTCCTAATATACTCTAATGGCAGGGTGACATACTCTTGCGCCAAGCAGACTGTGCCAATCTTTACATGCTGCAGGAACATTGAAAAAAACACCCTATTATATTATACTTAAAAGCTAGTGAGAATATACTTTCGTGTATTTATCCGATGATTACCGCCGCTAAGACTTCCCTCTTCTTCAAGTGGGAGCATCAAAGATGGACACTATCGCTAAGATTTCTTTGAAATCAAGCGACTAGTAGTCTAAGGCGGCGCTACGTCCCTGGATAACGGCTTCTAAGATTCAGATGGAGCACACAAGGTGGACAATGATTTCTAAGTTATCAAAGATAACAAGAAATTATTAGCCAAAAAACTCCACCTGAATCCAAGAATACTGTTTATGCCGTATTGTTTCACCTCAGAAAAACAATTTTCCACCAGGTCAAATATTATACATATGGGCAGATTTGAAACAGCTCATCCAAATTCAGAGGAGAGATGTGTATGCAGAATACAAGACCTGTTGTGATTGTATCCAGTTATCCTCCAAGACCATGCGGGATAGCAACCTTTACCGAGGAAGCGAGGGAGTTTATACAGAAAAGTAATCCCGGTAGGGAGGTACTGGTCATTAGTCATACCGATGGAGAAGGCAGAGGGGTTTATCCCATTATTGATTTGACAAAAGCAGATTGGTGGAGACCTGTTGCAGAAAAGATTAATGAATTAAAGCCCTATGCTGTTCATTTGCAGCATGAATATGGTCTTTATAATCACATTGATGATAGAGGACATTCCGACCGAAACCGTGGTTTTCTGTCCCTCCTTGAATCCATAAGGAATTGGCCGGTTGTGGTAGAGCCACATACGGTCCATGGGAGGCTCAGGGATGAAGAGGCGGATTTCGTGTACCAGTTGAGCGAAAGAATTGACGTGCTGATATTGAAATGCCACTATCAGAAATGGAGACTGGACTGGACGTTTTCCGGGTACGGGTGGAAGACCCTGGATAATATTATGGTTATTCCCCATGGAGTCCGTGCTGACAGGCAGTATCTTTCCGAGGACATGCAGAACTTCAAAAAGGAACTGGGATTGGATGAAAGACTGAAGAAATGTGAACGTATAGTCGGATTGATTGGATGGATACAGTCAAATAAAAGATGGGATATTCTGACTTCAATATGGAAAGAAATCCATGATGAGGTTTATAAAGAGACCGGTGAACGCTGGACACTTTTGGCAGCCGGTGCAATGAGGGACCCCAACCACAAGTCTGATTACGAGAAATATAAGGAACAGGTCAAACAGTTGGAGCAAGAGGGTATTGCCTGTTATCATGAATTTGTTCCCAGAGGAGATGACTATTATAAGGTAATGGCTCTATGCGATTTTATAGTACTTCCATCAACTGATGAAACGCAGTCAGGCACGCTCGCAAGGATAATCGCTCTTAACAAGCCGTATATAACTACAGCACCTATGGAAGGGCTGACGTCGCAGACACTGGAGAGTGAGGGCGGCCTCTTGTTTACAACAAAAAAGATGTTAAAGGAGAAGGTAATTAAGCTTGCATGTGACCAGCAGCTTAGATGTAGGCTCGGGGAAAATCTTAAGGACTATCTGGAGAACACAGTTTCCTGGGATATTGTCGCCGGTCAGTACAATGAGGCGTATAAGCTTGCCAATATGGCTAAACAAACTGGCGAAAGGGTTAGCTTACCCAAGGAGTTTTAAATTGTGTTTGTTTAATTTAATCAGATGCTTTTACTCAAAAACTGCCGAATCCACATTCTTCGGCAGTTTTTGTTACTCTTTTATAGAATTTCTTTTGAATCAGCTTTTAAGCCGGGGAATATTATATATAGTGTTTTTTTTTATGGTAATTTGGTAATCATATTATTCAGATGGAAAGGAGATAGATATGAGAAAACAAGGACAGTTTAATGAGCTTTTTAAAAGATATGAAGGAAATCCAATTTTGACAGCACATAGCTGGCCATATACCGCTCATACGGTGTTTAATCCGGCAGCAACAATATTTAACAATAAGACTTTATTGCTCGTAAGGGTTGAGGATAAGAGAGGTTTCTCACATCTAACCATGGCATCCAGTGAGGATGGAATTACAAACTGGGAAATTGACAGTATACCTACGCTTCAACCTGACCCTGAAAACTACCCGGAGGAAATATGGGGGATTGAGGACCCGAGGATAACATACTTAGAGGAAACAGGTGATTGGGCAATAACCTATACTGCATATTCACAGGGAGGACCACTTGTCTCGCTTGCACTTACCAGAGATTTTAAAAATTTCGATAAGCTGGGTCCGATAATGCCTCCGGAAGACAAGGATGCAGCCCTGTTTCCCAGAAAGTTCAGGGGTAGGTGGGCTCTTCTTCACCGCCCGATGCCGGCATATCAAAGTATAGGGGCTCATATCTGGCTGTCGTACTCTCCGGACCTCAGGTACTGGGGGGATCATCAGATATTGTTCAAGGCAAGAAGGGGCGGATGGTGGGATGCAAATAAGATTGGATTATCCCCCCAACCAATGGAGACTACCGAGGGATGGCTGGTATTGTACCATGGAGTCAGACAGACCGCCGGTGGGGTTATATACAGGCTGGGAATTGCGCTTCTTGATTTAGAAAACCCGGGCAGGGTACTTCACCGTGGGGATGAGTGGATATTTGGCCCTCATGAGGAGTACGAACGTGAGGGTGATGTAGATGATGTTGTCTTCCCATGTGGATGGGTTCATGACCCTGAAACCGACCAGGTACGCTTATACTACGGAGGAGCCGATTCGGTAATTGCTGTGGCAACTACCCAGATGGCCGACCTGCTTGAATATATAAAGAGATGTCCGGAATGCGATGCCTGATTTCAGAGGCCTGCGGAGTGCCTTTTATCTACAACAAAATACTGCCGAGTTTTGGAAGATATTTTGTTTGTGGATGATATACAGCCTATTGACGTCAAAGCTGATGAGAGGTGATGCAAACTGAAAGTTGCAGTAATTTCCCCAATTGCGTGGAGAACCCCTCCACGGCACTATGGACCATGGGAGAGAGTTGTTTCTCTTCTGGTTGAAGGTCTTGTAAAGGAGAGCGTGGATGTAACCCTTTTTGCGACTGCTGATTCTATTACATCTGCAAAACTGAGGGCGGTCTGTCCTGTTCCCTACGAGGAGGATAGGGGGATGGATGCAAAGGTTTGGGAATGTCTCCATATTTCTGAGGTGATGGAGCAGGCAGATGAGTTTGACCTCATACATAACAACTATGACTTTATTCCACTGACATACAGCAGAATGATTAATACTCCAATGGTTACTACAATCCACGGATTCTCTTCCCCCAGAATAGTACCGGTTTACAAGAAATATAACGACAGCTCCTTCTATGTTTCCATAAGCAATGCCGACAGAAGTCCAGAACTGGACTATATTTCGACGGTTTACCACGGAATAGACCTTGATAATTTCAGATTCAACGCCTCACCAGGAGAGTACCTGCTTTACTTTGGAAGGATTCATCATGACAAGGGTACCTACGAGGCTATCAGGGTTGCAAGGGAATCTGGAAGAAAGCTGATTATTGCGGGAGTAATACAGGATAAGCTGTATTATGAAAAGTATGTTGAGCCTTATCTGGATGATGAAACCATAATATATGCAGGTTCAGCAGGACCAAAGGAAAGAGACAATCTGCTTGGGGGAGCATATGCGCTTCTGCACCCAATAAATTTTGAGGAGCCTTTCGGACTCAGTGTGGTAGAAGCCATGGCTTGCGGTACACCGGTGATAGCTTTTGCCAAGGGTGCAATGCCGGAGATTATTGAAGATGGTGTTAACGGATTTCTGGTATCCCACATGGGACAGATGATAGACAGGATTAAGGATGTCGGCAGTATTTCAAGGGAGCAGTGCCGGAGAACTGTAGAGAACCGTTTTACGCGTGAGAGGATGGTAAAAGACTATCTCAATGTGTATCAAAATATTCTGAAAGGGAAGTTTCAGCAGCGCAAAAGATATGATAAAGCCAGCGGAGGTGAATAGCGTGACAGGGGACGGTTCTCTGTCACGCTATCTTCTTCCTCTTCCCTCTGGAAAACTTTACTACATAGTAGTATAATGAGGCCAAAATAGCTCAGTGGGTTTAGCCTGAAGCGGCACTCATATTTGAGAGGACGCAGGACGTCAATAAAGATTTTTCTTTATATGGGTTTTACTAAGACTTCGTATTGTATGCAAAGCTGGTGATGCTCAGTTGAGTGAAAAAAGGAGGAGGAAAGATGCCTTGGCTCAGGAGGAGCGGAATTTCTGGAAACAACAGACGTACTAAAATTATTATCTTTTTAGTTATAGCAGCTGTAGTTGCTAGTGTAGCTATTCAGATTAACAATAGCATTCGCTGGTACAAGGAAAAGACAACTCTATTGGTTATACCCCAGGAAATTGTTCTTGAGAGGGGAACAAGCACAGAGGTAAAGGTGCTAAAAGCCACACCCAACACTGCGTTTGATGTGTCCACGAGTGCCACATATTTAAGCAGTGACCCCAAAATCAGTTTTGTAATTGTTGAGCCAAGCGAAGGTGTCAGCAAGGTACGGGTTGCAAAGGTCTACGGTGTAAATCCAGGAAGGGCGGTTGTAACTATAATACCTCTAGGCGGAGAGACTCCTAATGCCAAACTAACAGTACTTGTAAAATAAGATAAAAAAGTAGATAGCTGGAGTATTTCCGCTATCTACTTTTTGTGACAGGGGACGGTTCCTTGACACGATATGTATAACTAGGTATAATTTTCCTAATATATCTGAGGGGGGAATTTATGCCAAGACAAGTGAGAAGGCTAAGTAGGAGTAAGATTTACCATGTGATGATAAGAGGAAACGAGAAAATAAATATCTTCCTGGATGATGAGGACAGGCTAAAGTTTTTAAGTATTCTTACAAGACTAGCAGGGCATTCTTCAAGTGAAAGTTCATCACGTAGAGAATGCCTTCTTTCAGGTAAGAAAGAAGAAAAGAAAATCTGGATATACGCATACTGCCTTATGGATAATCATGTTCATCTTCTGATAAATGAAGGCGAAGATGAAATATCAAGGGTAATGAAAAGGATTAATACCAGTTACGCTTATTATTTCAACAATAAGTACGGGAGAGTGGGACACCTTTTTCAGGACAGGTTTAAAAGCGAAGCTATAGAAGAAGATAATTACCTGCTCGCAGCCGCAAGATATATACACAATAATCCTGTAAAGGCCGGGATAAGTAAACAAGCAGGTGAATATAGATGGAGCAGCTGTAGTGAATACTTGAAAAGTGACAGTGGGAGGAAGATAGTAGACAAAAGCTTAATCCTTAAAATTTTTCATAAAGATGGAGCCAAGGCAAGAGAATTGTTTAATGAATATACAAACAGCCAGGATGAAGACAAGTTTATTGAATATGGTGAGCAGCAAGAGAGTAAGCTGCTGGCAACCAGGCAGGAAATAGATAGGTTTGTGAAGAATTATTTAATGCAAAAGAGTATAGGGCTAGAAGAGCTGAATAGTAAAGAGAATGTAAAAGTTAGAAACGCATTTGTTATTGAACTGAGGAAGAAGACCAACCTGTCAGTTAGACAGATTGCAGAATTGCTTGGAATAAATAGAGGAGTGGTTCAGAGAATAAAACTGTGACAGAGAACCGTCCCCTGTCACGGTATTGTATCCAGGCCGAAAAAGTGCTAAGATTTTAGTGTAGTCTTGATGGTACTCATAATGTCTCAAGGGGTGTGTTGATGATTCGATTTCTGACGGCCGGAGAGAGCCACGGCAAGTGTCTGACCGCAATTATTGAGGGATTTCCTTCAAACCTTCCTATTGATATTCAGAAAATAAACTCTAAGCTTGCCGAGAGGCAGGGCGGATACGGCAGGGGAGGAAGGATGAAGATTGAGACCGATACGGTCGAAATCCTATCGGGTATCAGAGGTGGGAAGACTCTGGGGAGCCCAATTGCTCTGAAGATTGAAAACAGGGACTGGGCCAACTGGAAGGACGCAATGGACCCGGAAAATGCAACTGACGGTAGGGAGGTAACCAGACCGAGACCCGGTCATGCCGACCTGGCGGGGGCTATAAAATACGGCCATACAGATATCAGAAATGTTCTTGAGAGAGCCAGCGCAAGGGAGACGGCGGTCAGGACAGCTGTTGGAAGTATATGTATGCAGTTTCTCGAGGTGTTTGGAATAAGACTGTTTGGACATGTTACTCAGATTGGAGAAATAAAAAGCGGTGTAGGTTTCAGTGAAGAACTGTTTAGCAGCAGGATTAAAGAATCCAAGCTTCGATGTCTGGACGCCGGGGCAGAGAAGGAAATGATATACCTGATAGACAAGGCAAAACAAGACGGGGATTCGGTTGGAGGAGTATTCGAGGTTACAGTTCTTGGGGTGCCGATAGGTCTTGGCAGTCACGTGCATTGGGATAGGAAGCTTGATGCAAGGATTGCGGCGGCACTTATGAGCATCCAGGCTGTCAAAGGGGTAGAGTTCGGGTTGGGATTTGAATCTGCTGACCTCCCGGGTTCACAGGTTCATGACGGGATTGGATATGATGGTCAGAAAGGGTATATTCGCAGCTCCAACAACAGCGGAGGCATTGAAGGCGGTATGTCCAACGGTGAAAATATTGTGGTAAGGGCTGTAATGAAGCCCATTCCTACTTTATATAAGCCCTTAAGGACTGTTAATATGTTTAATAAAGAGGTGGAGGAAGCCTCGGTTGAGAGATCGGATGTCTGTGCGGTTCCTGCGGCAAGCGTGGTAGGTGAATGTGCTCTGGCATGGGAGATTGCCCGCGCATTCATGGAAAAGTTTGCCGGAGACAACATTGAGGAAACCAGAAGGAGCTTTGAACATTATATGAAATATATTCAAACCAGGTAAAGATTTGCCTGAGCATAGAATTCCCTGCAGGATTGGTAGAGGGGTGAACAGGTTGTCGAAGCAGAACGAAAGAGGCCTGATAGAAAAAAGTAAAAACGGTGATGTTAAAGCATTTGAAGACCTCATCTCAGGATACGAGAAGAAGGTTTTTAATATTGTCTATAGAATTGTCGGTGATTATAACGATGCCCAGGATGTTTCGCAGGAGGTATTTATCAAGGCATTCAGGGCTATAGGAAACTTCCGGGGCAAATCTTCCTTCTATACGTGGTTGTACCGGATTGCAGTAAACGAGTGCATGGATGCCATGAAAGCCAGAAAGAAGACAACTGCTCTATCCATAAATGCTCCAGTAGGAGACGAGGACAGCGGTATTGCCAGAGAAATAAAGGACGATGGAGAATCCCTGGAGGAAAAGGTTGAGAGAAATGAACTCAGGAGTATAATAGAGAAGGCATTAAACAGGATGCCGTATGAACATAGAATAATGATTGTACTAAGGGATGTACAGGGCTTTTCGTACGAGGAAATTGCCGCTATGCTCAAATGTCCAGCAGGTACTGTGAAGTCGAGAATAAACAGGGCAAGAAGGGCTTTAAAAGAATTACTGCTCTCAAACAAGGAACTTTTTTTGAACCGGAAGGTCTAAGTATATAAAGAAAGGGGGTGAAGGAATGAAAAACAGGTGTAAATTTAGTGAGAAAATCTATATGTACTTGAATGATGAATTGAATTCATCCAGTACTCAGGAACTGCTTGAGCATATGAAGATTTGCAAAGAGTGCAGTGAAGAGTTTAATATGGTTAAAGAAATGCAGAAGGAATTGGGTAATTTTGCTGAGGTTGAACTTCCGAAAAGATTCAGGGAGAATCTACACAAGAGGCTCGAAGAGAACGCAGCCTCAAGGAAGGTATTTAAATTCGAAAATTACACCAGGGTTATAGGCAGATTGGCTGCGGCAGCTGCAGCAGTTCTGGTGGTTGTTGTGGCTGCAAAGGGTATTAACATGCTTAACCCTGTGCTTAATAATACGCAAAGCCTGTCCCAGGTGTCTGATGAAGCGCTGAATCAGAAGGCAGGCCTTCAGGAGAACACAGCGGCAGCTGCAATGGAAAAACCTGAAATGGATTCTGATTTGGATAGTGTGAAAGAACGTCAGGCATATATGAAAAGCGTCCAGGATGATTCCGCAGAAGAGAAATCTCTGACCGATAGGGTAAATTACGGAGAAATCCTGGGGATGGGAGAAACTCAGCCTGATAAGCCTTCCAGTAATGTGGAGGCCGAAAGCAGAATGGCAGCTCCTGATGACAGCAGTCAGAAAAGTATACCAGGAGGGAAGAACCCGCCTGTACAGTCTGAAGGCTTTGATGTAACTTCCAACCCCAAATATGAGCATTTTATGAAGTATGCTGCTGAAGCCGGAGAAGTGAGTTTTGAGACTTTGTTTAAAGATGTTAACTGTGGATACAGTGAGAGGAATAATCTTTTAGTATCAGACAAAAAGAACTGGGAGGAAGTCTGGAACAAGATTAAGCCTGATTCATCCTTCATGCCCGAGGTTGATTTTAGCCGGAGTATTGTTATAGCGGTATGTCAGGGTACCAAGCCTACAGGCGGGTACGGTGTTGAAATTACCAAAGTAATAGAAAAGGAAGACAGCCTTGTGGTATTTGTCAAAGAAACCGAGCCTGAGCCGGGTAGTATTGTGACTGAGGCTCTGACCGCCCCATGCCACATTATAAGGGTTGACAAATTAGGCAAGAGTATACTGTTTGAAAAGCAGGAGTAGAGCCAAGCCCTTGTTTTTGAATATATAATAAAGAAGAGCTGTTGATGGGGAATGTAAATAGTTTCGTGTATATAATTTGAATCAGTTCCTTCTTGGATAAGAAACTTAGTTTACGTTTGCATTATGAGGTTTACAATAAAATTAT
>JAWLCD010000004.1:0-118024 GCA_041687355.1 Clostridia bacterium
AAGTCAGCCTTGTCAATCCGTGAAATGTCAGAGGTTCTAGGACTGGATAGAAATATTATTCAAAGGGTAAAGTGAGTCAGAGAACCGTCCCCTGACTCATATTTATGGAACGGAAAAGAAGAAGAGCCTTATGGAATCTATTCAACCAACACCTGTGCTGCTGTTCTCGACTGGGAAGAAAAGCATATGAGTAGTATAACTAAAGCAGATGGGTTGGTAAGCAGTTTAACCTGGGGAGCAATGGGATTCCCTACTATCGCGGAGGGGCGAGTAGATAGGAGCAGCGACGCATACCGCAGATACCTTGCATTTGCAAAAAGTGACGGGTATACTGGAATAGAAGAAGGGCATAACCTCCCCATAGCAGTTATTACATCAGTCATCGAAGGCGCTGAATACTATAGAGGAACAACACTGCCTATTGTAGTTGCAGCGAATGAGAATTGCCTGGAGATAGATGTCCTCGTATATGAGCCTGCAGGTGGATACTATACCTATAGCGAATACGGAAGTCAGGCAATTGTCAGACACCGTTTAGCTTACGAGGGGTACTATGAAATCCATGCTGTAGCAACCGGATATGACGGAGAATCAACAAGCACGAACAAAACAATAACGTGTACAAAAGATCCCAATGTAACACCATTAACCATGACAGGTTATTTCCTGCTAGGTGCCTGGGATGCAGTCGAAGAAGCTATAGAAACAGCGCAGAATCTTGACCAGATTCCAGGAGAAGTTGCAGAAGCTGCTGTATTCCTGACGAAAGCTGCCCAGCCGGACTCACAAGAACGTGAATTGCTCAAGGAAATGTATATACAACTCTCCTTCCTGCCGCTTGAGACCATGTACGATTTTCAAATCAATAATGGGAACGAAAGGGCAAGACTAGCAGGAAAAGTTGCAGGAGAGCTGCTGCTGCTTAAAGGAGCAGTTAAAGTACTAGATGCGCTGAAAGCTGGAAAGCTGGCAGATTTGGCAAAAGACACTAGGAAAAGTGACTGGGATAAGGGAGCGGCTAAAGCTGTTAAGACTATTGATGAAGCAATCGAAGCTGCAAGTGCATTAGCAAAAAAGTATGGTGGAAAAAATATAGTTGGTACAAAATTTAGTGACTTTAAACCAACACAAGATTGGATTAACTGGCATGAGGTAAATAACTATGTTGAAAAGTTACTAAAGGGAGAAAAAATACCTCCAATCGAAGTTGTAGATGTTCCGGGAAAAGGTAAATTTATTTTGGACGGACACCATAGATTTGTTGCAAGCCAAATTGCAAATAAACCAATTTCAATGAATATCAAAAAAAGTGGTCCTGTTGGAATGAAAGACTGGTCAAATGTAGATTGGGTACTAGAAGGCACAGACTAATTTGAAAAGTAATTTGTAAAAGATGCTGTCAATTATTAATTACAATTGACAGCATCTCCACCCTTATAATATTAGGTTTGATGGGAGTGAGTATATGTGGGAAAAGAAGCTTACATGTTAGATATTGTTTTAAATAAAAGTTACTCAAGTAATATTATTTTAGAAAGTTTATTAGAATTTGGTTTTAAAATAACTCAGACAAATTCAAAAAACGAAGTATATTTTGAGAAAAAATACAACGAAGGTTTTTTGGAAATGTTAACTCGAAATTCAATGAATGAAATTTCTATTATAAAAATTAGAATAGCAAAACCAAACTCTATTGAAATTATTGAAAAGTTAAAAGAATTTTTACTACACCTAAATGAACTTTATACAATAGAGTATATTAAGGATTATGAAACAAAGAAAAAATTATCATTAAATAATTTTGATGATTTGAAAGAAATATTTAAATGCTCTAAACAAGATTTTGACAAATGGTATCCTGGAATTAAGTTTCCAATTAGATGTAATGATGTTTTTAAAACTTATAAAGGTATGCATCCTGAAGAGTATGAATGAGTCAAGGGATGGTTCCTTGACTCACTTTTCTTTTATAGGTACAATATGGTAACATATTAGAAGTAGAAGGCTGGTTCTCCTGCTTCCAGCACCCGAACAGCTGAACACTTAATATTTGCCCAGGATGCTCAGAAGGTACGAACTATTTGAAGAGTTTTCAAACCATGCAGCACATGATATATTTATTGATATAAAGAAAAAACAATACGTCGGAGAATAGTCGCTACTACCAAAAAGAGGTATACTATGAGCAGCAATCATTATCTGGTTCCTGATTATATCCTTAAGTTTAAATGCTCAATGTGCGCTAAGTGCTGTGCGGACTGGAATGTCACAATAGATAAACAAACTATGGCGTACTATGAACAGATAGCCCAAGATGATAAGGTCTTTGGCTGTGAATTTAAAAACAACATCAGAAAAAATGAAGATGGTACCGGAAAAATAATATTTATAAAACCAGACAACCAGAATAACCTACAGAAGCCAATCTGCCCTTTTCTAACAGAGAAGAATCTCTGCTCAATACAATTGAGATATGGTGTTGAGTCACTTCCGGACGTAGCCAAGATATACCCAAGGATTGTAGTACTTACCGAAAGAGGATTCGAAATAAGCATGGATTATTCATGCCCAACTGCCTCTGAGTTGTTAAAAGAAAAAACACCGGTGAAGTTCTGCAAGGACCCGGAAGGATTTGATTTTGTCAGCTTGCGCAGCAAGCATAGGACAATAGGTAATCTTTCTGAAAGAAAGGAAGACGGAAAAGCGAGCTACTTCCAGCTTGAGCAAATTCTTATTAATATAATTCAGATGAGAGAAGCGGATATAGACCAACGGCTTACTTTATTAGGTATTGTGTTAGATAGAATCAGTAATGACTATATTAATGGAATGGACACTTGTCTGAAAGGCTTAAATCAGGAGTTCATCAATCAAATGGAAGCTGTGCAGATATCTCCTGAAATAATGATGTCGGTAGTGAAGAAAGCTATAGATAGAAGACTGTCTCTTCAGCAGTCTTGCGGAAATGAAATGCAGGAAATCTTTAATACAGCTTACGTGAAGCCTGGATTACTTAATGATGCAGCAAAAGGACTAGATATTTTCCTTAGTGGATATAACAAATTATATAAGCCTTTTGAAAAGGATATACAGCATATTTATGAAAACTATTTTGTTAACTACGTATTTTCTAAGAGGTTCTATTTCTATGCTTATAAGGATGCCTACTTCATAATGGCTGTATTCTATGCGCTAACCCGCTTCTTCACCATATGCAGGTGCATTGACGAAGGACATACGGTAACCGGAGATATGCTTATTGAAAGTATTAGAACTTTCGAACACTCTTTTGGGCATCTGAACGGTTATTACGAGGACCTTTTTGATTTATTTAATAATGAAAACCTTATTAACCTTCCTTATATCCTTTCTTTTATAAACCTGTCAAAGGATTATGAGATTAATACTTTACCAAATCTCTTTCTTAGGGATAATGCGGACATGTCATACTAACTCTACAGAATACAAAAAAGGCTCTCCGCACTGCGGAGAGCCTTCTGCCTTTATCTCTTTGAGAACTGTGGAGCTCTTCTTGCCTTCTTGAGACCGTATTTCTTTCTTTCCTTCATCCTTGGGTCGCGTGTAAGGAATCCGGCTTTCTTCAATACCGGCTTCAAGTCTTCACTTACCTTCAACAGAGCCCGGGCAATCCCATGTCTTATTGCTCCTGCCTGACCGGTAAATCCTCCGCCCGTAACCTTTGCAATAACATCATATTTGCTGAGCGTATTTGTAAGAACCAGCGGCTGCTTCACAATAACCTTAAGTGTTTCAAGTCCGAAGAATGTATCAAGGTCCCTGTCATTTATTTTAACATTTCCGGCCCCAGGCACAAGTCTCACTCTGGCAATAGACTTCTTTCTCCTACCTGTTCCGTAATACTGTACTGCTTTAGCCATTATAATACTCCTCCCCTATAATAACCCATTAAAATTTCAACTCAAGCACTTCAGGCTTCTGAGCTTGATGGTCATGTTCGCTGCCTTTATAGATTTTCAGCTTCTTAATCATAGCACGTCCCAAGCGCGTCTTAGGAAGCATACCTTCCACGGCCATTCGGACTGCCCTTTCCGGAAATTTTTTCATAAGATCCTTGTAGGCCATTTCCTTCATTCCACCAATATACTGCGAATGACGTCTGTACATCTTCTGCTCCATCTTTTTGCCGGTCAGAACAACCTTCTCTGAATTCAGGACAATAACATGGTCGCCGGTATCGACATGCGGTGTATATGTCGGTTTATGCTTGCCGCGAAGTATCTTGGCTATTTCGCTTGCAAGCCTCCCTAGGGGTTTCCCCTCGGCATCAACCACGAACCACTTTCTTTCCGTATTACCGGCATTAGCCATAAAACTTTTCATAAAACAACAAACCCTCCTAATCTTGTATCAATAAAAATAGTATTGTTACCGGGATAAAAAAGCACATTCAAGTGTGCTTAATAATTTTAGTACATAAGCCAAACTGTGTCAATAGGATTTTGCTGAAATTTTAATTTATCGTGCTATATCTTAAAATTATGTCCATATCATAACGGATGCTCGCTGATAATAGGTTGTGATTTCAATTTTTTAAGGATATTCTTCATATCATATATAGAGTCTAGAATATACTCCCTGCCGCCAAAAAGGACATTTGGTTCAATAATTAGAGGGGCCGAAGAATTAATAGATTTCAGAGATTCAACAAGGGTATTGGTTGTATAGGCCCATCCGTCATTAACCGACTGAGAGGAATGCGGAGCAACATGATGATATTTCCAGTAATGATCCTTACCCTTGGTATTCCAGATGTGAAATGCTGAAGCCTGGGCTCCGAGGCTCTGCAGTGTCTGGTCAATATTGAGGTTATTGTTAATGCATGAAAAATAAAGGTGGCCGGTATCAACCAGAAGCCCAAGATTGTTGGAGCCGGAAACCAGAGAAGTCCATTCATCCGGCTGAACAAGGTTTTTATTCAGGCCGAAATATTCAAGAAGAATTCGCACATTGTATTTGGATGCCAGGGATTCTATTCTTGAGGCCGAGTTGGCTGCTATGCCATTAAATGAGTCCAGTTCATCATCAGAAAGTTGAGGTAGAATGCCGCTGAAGTGTGTAATAACGTATTCTGTGCCAAGGCCTGCAGCAAATTCAAGATTTTCTTCAAGGAGCTTAAACGACAGCTCTCTTTTTTCTGAATCTGTATCGCAGAAATAAACGTCCCACTGACCATAGCTGTACCAGTCAGGAAGAAATACAGGAAGATGTACACTATACTTCATAGAGTGCCTAGATGCCTTTTCAATATCCTCCAGAGCCTTTTGCCTGCTTTGGGTTACTATTTCAACCCTGTCCAATCCCAGCTGGTGTGCTTCATCTACATCAATGAAAAACGTATTGATACCTAGTTCCATTTTTTTCTCCTTTTATCAAGTGCTTGAAAGCATAGAATGAACAACTAAAAATCTCGATCAGTAATTGTGGCAAGAGTCAGTAGATATAATATTCAAAAAGGGGCGGCATTGCTATTTCCTTATTTATTAATTCTATACCTTAAGCAGAAAAAATTCAATTAATTGAGATGCAAAGTTTTTATTGACCTCACTGAAAAGGCATGCTATATTATATGTTAGACATCAAGTAGAAGTTATCCGCTTCTCACCCCAACAGTTTACTGGAAGGGGTTAATACCGGCCGACTGGCGGAAATGAAGTTCAGCTGTCAGGTGTCGGAGAGCGATTTGAAGTGGATAGGCTTGTGTCTGTTCGCTTTTTATTTTAAATCAATATAAGAGGGGTGTGTGTATATCAGAGGAGAATTGTTAATTAATGAGGAAATCAGAGACAGGGAAGTCCGCGTTATTGATGCTGACGGTGAAATGCTGGGAGTAATGCCTTCCAAGGAAGCACTCAAAATCGCGTACGAAAAAAACCTTGATCTGGTAAAGATTGCACCGCAAGGTGTGCCGCCTGTATGTAAGATAATGAACTATGGTAAGTTCAAGTTTGAACAGGCCAAGAGAGACAAGGAAGCAAAGAAGAAGCAGAAGATTATCGAAATCAAGGAAATCAGGGTTTCGCCGGGCATAGAAAATCACGACTTTGAATTCAAGGCCAGGAATGCCCAAAAGTTTCTGAAGGACGGAGATAAAGTAAAGATTGCGGTAAGGTTCCGTGGAAGGGAAATGAACCATACCTCGCTGGGGGAGGCAGTCCTTCTCAAGTTTGCGAGTTTCCTCGAGCCATACGGAAGCGTAGAGAAGAAGCCAAAGCTGGAAGGAAGAAACATGATAATGATTCTGGCACCAAAGCAGTAGATGATTGTTTGCTGCTGAACAGCCAATGAACATATTTGCCATAAAAATAAAACGAAAGATGTATGAAGTTGAGAGTAAAGTATATTATATTTTTGCTTCGTGCATTTTTCGAGCAGGAGAGGAGTTCTGATAGATATGCCAAAAATAAAAACTCACAGGGGAGCTGCCAAGAGGTTTTCCCTTACGGGTACAGGCAAGGTGAAAAGGAGTAAGGCCAATAAGAGCCATATCTTAACCAAGAAAACAACCAAGAGGAAAAGAAACCTCAGAAAAAGAGCATACGCTGATGTATCAAATGTTCCAGCTGTTCGCAAGCTGATTCCGTATGCGTAGGTAATAATGCAAGTTAAAAGGGAGGAATAAACATGGCTAGAGTTAAAGGCGCAGTTAGGACACGCGCAAGACATAAAAGAGTTCTGAAAATGGCTAAAGGATATTTTGGAGCCAAGAGTAAACTGTTTAGAACTGCAAAGCAGGCTGTAATGAAATCACTGATGTATGCCTATGTAGGCAGAAGGCTAAAGAAGAGGGATTTCAGGAAGCTTTGGATTGCGAGAATAAATGCCGCAGCAAGGATGAACGGGATTTCATACAGCAAGCTGATGAGCGGGCTGAAGAAGGCAGGTATTCAAATCAACAGGAAGATGCTTGCCGAGTTGGCAATATCAGATTCCGAAGGCTTTGGGAAACTGGTTGCACTGGCAAAAGCAAAACTCTAAAAGACTCAAAATGGCAGACCTGATGGTCTGCCATAATACTTTTATAAAGGGTTAGCCGGTTATGGAATATACTATTACAAGCAAAGAGAATAAGCTTATTAAGCATATAAAATCACTGCAGCAAAAAAAATATCGTGACAGCTGTGGGCAGTTTTTTATTGAAGGCATAAAGATGGTGGATGAGGCACTTAAACAGGACTGTACCCAGAATATAGTCATTTGCCCCGATTTATTGGAGAAGACAGCCGGGGGAGGAGAATTCCTTGAAATAATTAAGGAGTTTAAGGTTGAATTAAGTGCAGTTCCCGCAAATATTTTCAAGGAGATATCCGATACAGATACCCCCCAGGGCATACTGGCTGTCATAGGTAAGCAGGATGTATACCCAGAGGGTGCAGAATGGTTAACTGCTGAGAATGGTTTATACGTTCTTCTTGATGGTGTCCAGGACCCGGGAAACGTTGGTACAATAATCCGTACTGCCGATGCGGCGGGTGCGGATGGGGTTGTTCTCTCAAAAGGTTGTGCTGATATTTATAGCCCTAAAACCTTAAGGTCTACCATGGGCTCTATTTTCAGGGTGCGGTTATATGAAAAAGCTGACCTGTGTAAAACGGCAGAAGATATTCAAAACGCAGGGGGAAGAATAATAGGAACAGCTCCCGACGTAGGATTGGTTTACTCAGAGGCTGATTACAGCGGTATAACAGGAATAATTATCGGAAGTGAATCGAACGGAATCAGGCCTGAACTGTTGGAATTGGCCGATTGTACTGTGAGAATTCCTATGAAAGGCGGCGCCGAGTCTCTTAATGCTTCAGTAGCTGCCGGAATATTGATATATGAGGCGGTAAAATGCAGGTCCGGTAGTTTATAAGCTGCTGCCTGCAGGTCTCCATTCTTCGGTTAGATAAACCGGTCTTATAGATTTGTTCAGTGTCCCAAACTCGTATCCGTTTTCCTTAAACCACTCAATGAGCTCGGGGAGAGCCTCGAGAGAAGCGGTTCTTCCGGGGTTGTCATGCATAAGGACAACAACTTTTTTTCTGCCGGTCGACCCTCTCTTGATATTATCAATAACCTGTTCTTTTGAAATACCCTTCGGGTCGGTATCTGCCGCAGATACATTCCAGTCGAAGAACGAATATTCAAGTTCCCACAGTTTTTTTACCAAGCTTTCGTCCCTGCACAGATTTTGGGAGCCCCCCGGGACGCGAAAAATACCTGGTCTTGCTCCGGTAATCGAGTAAATTATTTCTTCAGTTTTGGAAACCTCCAGGGCAAAGCTGTCAGCATCCTTGAAAACAGTGCTGTAGTCGTGAGTATATGTATGGTTTCCTACCGCATGGCCCTGAAGATGCATATCCAGAACCAGGCGGGAATTTTTCTCCATTTTACTCCCGGTCATAAAAAAAGTAGCCTTAACATTATGCTGCTTTAATACATTGAGATATGAAGGTGTGGACTGCGAGTCGGGACCGTCATCAATTGTAATGTACACAACTTTGTCAGGTTCCCTGGCATAATTATTATGGTTGGGTGGTGCAGTGGAGACCGGAGTACTGTTGTTATAGACTCCGCTGTATACACTGTCTGATACCGACGCTGGAGGTTCTTCTTCATCCTCCTGCAAATTAAATACCGATGGTTCCCATTGCTCAAGCTTTTCTAGCCTGTTGTCAGTATTACAGAAGGTGGATGAGAAAAGTACCAATGAGAGCAGTGTGATGATTGAAGATAAAGAAATTAAAGAAATTAAAAGTTTTTTCATTGGTAAAACAACTCCCTGATATAGAGTATTGGAAATCCAAAGAGACATAACGGCCTTCAGGCCTCAGGATACCTGATTATTTATCGGAAGAATGCTGTCTTCCGGGTGATGTCATAATCCTGATAATCTCCGAGTAGAGTTCTCTTGCATTGTTTTCCCAGTTGCGGCATACCAGCCTTGCCTGCTCTTTGGTTCCAGCATACAGTTCCAAGTCAATCAGACAGGTCGAGCCTTCGAAAATTCTGCATGAGGCCATAAATTCATTCTCGTTAAGAGGTATATAGTCGGCCGAAACTTGTGTTTCAGTGCGGAGGCTTGACATGTTCTCCTTGACTATGGCGTCTATTTTTTCCCGTGAACTGGCACGTATCATGGTTTTGAAAAAATCCAGAGCCTGCCTGCCGGTTTGGGTAATCTTATAAAACCTGCTGCCGTTATCTTCACGGCATTTTATAAATTTATCATTTACAAGCTCGGAGATATACTGCTGGAGGTAAAAGTAATTAATCTCACGGGTATCAATGGCCAGTTTGGCAATCTGTGAGTTTGTTGGTTCGAAATTAAGCTTACTGATTATATACAGAATAAGAAGCTTGTTTTCTGCCACCCTTTCGTTATTATCCAGCAGCATTGTATTCCTCCAGAAGTTTTAACTCATATAGCATTATAACATAATTTCATATGGCAAAACACAAAAAATGATTAATTGCAGATAAAAGGAAGGGTGAGTCAGGGAACCGTCCCCTGACTCACCGTCCCCTGACTCACCCTGACTCATCTTCGGTATTAAGCGGGTACATTTCCAGGAGCGGTTTTCTTTGCCTTTGACCTGAACTTTGCGGCTATGTCGTCAAATAATGTATATACCACAGGAATAATTACCAATGTAAGCACGGTTGAGCTTAACAGTCCCCCTATGACCACGATTGCCAGGGGTGCCTGTGATTCAGCACCTTCACCAATTCCTAAGGCAAGAGGAGACAGCGCCAATATAGTAGTCAAGGTAGTCATAAGTATGGGCCTAAGCCTTGTTGGCCCTGCTTTGAGAATCGCATCCGTCCTTTCCAGTCCCCTTTTCCTCAGGGTATTAACGTAGTCGACAAGCACTATGGCATTGTTAACAACAATACCGGCCAGCATGATTATTCCGATAAAGGCCGGGACACTGAGAGGAGTTTGTGTAATTGCAAGGCCGATTGCAGAACCGGTGAATGCAAGAGGCAGTGAGAACATGATTATGAATGGGTGCATGAGCGATTCAAACTGTGATGCCATTATCATATAGACCAGCAGTATAGCCAGGAGCAGCATCTGGAACAAACTGATGAATGCCTCCTGCATCTGTTCCTCCTGTCCGCCGAATTCAATGGAGTATCCTGATGGCAGGGTAAAGGCATCTAATTTTGCCTTGATATCCTTATTTATACTTCCAACATCCCTGCCGAATATATCGGAAGTAACCGTTGTGTACCTCTGCTGACCTTCACGGCTAATGGTAACAGGTCCCTGTGTCATATCAATTCTTGCAAGATTGGTCAAAGGAACTTCAACCCCCGCAGGCGTCATTATTTTAACATTCTTCAGCTGTTCATAGGTTTCCCCGTACTCCTTGGGATACTGAACCCTGATGTCATATTCCTCTCCGCCGATTTTATATCGGGTTGCAACTTTGCCTTCAATTGCAGTCCTTATTGATGCTGCAACCTGGGAAGAGCCTACACCATAGTAGGAAGCCTTTTCCCTGTCGACATAGACCTGTACCTCGGGCTGGCCCTTGGAAAAACTGCTTTCAACCTGCCTTGTTCCTTCAACACTCCTGATAATGCCTTCGACCTTTTCAGATACTTCCTTAAGCCTGTCGAGGTCAGGTCCGAATATATTCAGAGCAACAGCAGCTCCCGTGCCTCCGCCCATTGATGTACTTACCTCGGAAACTTTTATTTTGGCTCCAGGAATCAGGTCAACCTGTTTCCTGATTTCATCAACAACTTCTGCAGTGCTCCTGCTTCTCTCACGTAGAGGTTTAAGGGTTGCATTTATGGAACCCCTGCTTGAGTTTCCTCCCGACATATCCATACCGGTATTTGAGGAACCTACGCTGACAAAAAGCTTTTCAATTTCCGGTATTCCGGACAATATTCCTTCAACCTTTGAGGTGATTTCATCGGTTCTTTCCAGAAGTGAACCCTGAGGAAGTTCAATGTCAACAGTAAATTGGCCCTGGTCCATTGTCGGGAAGAACTCAGCTCCAATGAATGGCAGCAGCGCAAGGCTGGAAATAAATATGACAGCCACGATTGCAACAGTAGTTTTTCTGTGGCCTAAAACCCAAGACAGTATACTTCTGTATGCGCTGTCCAAGACTTTTAGGCAGTCATCCCACTTGGCAAGGACTTTATTGGTAATTCTGAACCTTGATGCTTCCTCAGGCTTAACCATCCTTAGATATTTTGAACTCAGCATTGGTATAAAGGTCAGAGCAACTGTAAGTGATGCCAGTAGGGAGAAGGTTACGGTCAGGGCCATCTCCTTAAATATATCTACTGCAATTCCTTCAGCGAATGCAATAGGGATAAAAACAGCTACCGTAGTCAGTGTAGAGGCGGTAATTGCTCCTCCAACCTCCTGGGTACCCAGGATTGCAGATTCTATCTTGCTGTACCCTTCGCTTCTGTACCTATAGATATTTTCGAGTACGACTATAGCACTGTCCACAAGCATACCCACACCAAGAGCCAGACCACCCAGAGATACCAGGTTTAATGTAATGCCCGAGAAATAAATCATTACAAAGGTTGATATTATGGAAATGGGTATAGCTGTGCCAATGATGAATGTAGTTCTTATATTTTTGAGGAATATAAAGAGGATAAATACTGCAAGTATTGCTCCCACCACGGCGTTTCTCGATACGTTGGCAATTGATTTCTCAATATACTCTCCCTGGTCAAACGACATCTTAATGGTGACATCTGAATACTCCTTTTGTACGCGTTCAATTTCATTCCTTATCCTGTTAACAACCTTAACGGTGTTAGAACCGGTTTGCTTCTGAATTACAATACCCACACTGTTCTTTCCGTTCATTCTTGTATGTGTAGTTGTGTCTTTGAACCCATCGGTTACATCAGCAACATCTTTAATGTATATGACATTTCCTGAAGGAAGAATAATAGGAACATTTTTGATTTGCTCCAGTGTTTTAAACTCTCCAGTGCTTCGTACCAGAAGATTTTTATCGCCGTACTCCACGGTTCCACCCGGCTGGTTCAGGTTCTCAGACTGAAGGGCACCGGTTACCTGATTCAGGGAAACACCATAACCCGACATCTTATGGGGGTCTGCTTCGACCTTGATTTCCCTCTCCTTACCTCCGGTTATGTAGACCGCAGCAACTCCGTCCAGACTTTCCAGACGCGGTTTTATCTTATCCTCCACCAGTTTCTTTAATTCAACCTCATTACTTCCGTTGGTAACACCCAGGGTGACCACGGGAATCATACTGGGGTCCATCTTTATGACCATGGGGGTTCCAACTTCATCAGGCAGATATGCCTTGATAAGGTCTACCTTTTCTCTCAGATGAAGGGTTGCAAAGTCCATGTCGGTGCCGGAATTAAATTCGGCTATAACCATAGAGCTTCCTGCTGAAGACTGTGATTGAACTGCTTTGATGTTGCTTACTGTAGCAACCGAACTTTCTATATTTCTGGTCACTATGTTTTCTATTTCCTGAGGCCCTACTCCCTGGTACTCAGTGGATACAATAGCAACCGGGAATGTAATGTTGGGCATGAGGTCCAGTGACAGCTTGGTGAGTGATACCCAGCCAAGTACCAGAATAATAAGTACACACATGAATACGGTTACAGGTCTTTTTATGGAAATCTCGTGAATATTCATAAGCCACTCCTTTTGATTACTTGTCGGATATAATAATGCCGGAGCCATCCTGCAGGAAGTTCTGTCCCTTAATTACCAGTACCTCATTTTCCGCAAGGCCTTCTTTAACCTCAGCATAATGTTCGCTGATAAAGCCAAGAATGACTTCCTTTCTTTTTGCCTTTTCGCCTTCGACAACATATACTACTTTCTTGCCTGCATCATCTATAATTGAATTCAATGGAACTGCCAATACATTTTCGGATTTGTCAACTGACAGCCTGACCTCGGCGAACATTCCACCTTTAAGCAGATGTTCACTGTTGGGAACCTTAACCTTAACTAAATATGACTGGGTTTTAGGGTCGGCAGAAGGGGCAATACTGATAATTCTCCCTTTCAGAGTCTTGTCTGAGGCTGATTTAACATCCACTCTTACTGTTTCAGAGGTCTTGATTTTATTTATAATCTCTTCAGTAACACCTACTTCAACCACGACTGAATCAAGGTTAACTATATTCATTGCAGGCATGGAGCTGCTGACCAGTTCACCAACCTTAATGTTTTTTGATGCTACAATTCCGTCGATAGGGGAGCTGATTTTTGTGTTATCAAGCTGAGACTTTGCAATATCGTAAGCAGCTTGAGCTTGTTGTACCTGCGCTTCTGCCGCAGCTATACTTTCAGGATTTATTCTACTCTTGGTCAGCCCGTAGTTGGTTTTTGCCAGACTATACTGTTCTTCTGAAAGTGTATACTTGGATTCCGCAGCTTCCAGAACCTGCTTTGATACACCGCCCACTTCATATAACTGTTTTGTTCTTTCATAATCCAGTTTTGCATTTTCAAAGTTTATTTTTGCTGAAACCAAAGCATTTTTAAGTTGTGCAAGCTGCTGCTCCATCAATCCGCCTTTGGATTTGCTCAGAGAAGCCTTCGCAGCCATCAAGGATGCCTGAGCCTGACTCACCTGAAGTCTGGAATCCTTATCCTCAAGAGTAAAGAGAATACTACCTTTTTTTACCGGATGGCCCACATCAAAATATATGTTCTGAACCTTGCCCGGGGTTTTGGGCGTAATGTTTACCTCTTCTATAGGCTTTACCTTGCCATTTAAAGAAGCAATTGATTCTACAGTTCTTTTTTCCACCTTCGAAACCTTAACGGCCACAGGCTTCTTGGTTTCGCCTTCTGAGGACGCTGGACTGCTATTCTGGCTGCAGCCCGGCAGAAAAATGAAAAGTACCAATACTAAGAGAGAAAGTCGTAAGTTTTTAAGACTCATTAAATTTTGCCTCCAATCTAAAATCTAAAAGCTTTTTCAGGTTGATTAGTAGTATCAGGAATTAAAAACCGATTATATTTCTATGAAGCTGAGCCATCTAAAATGTCCAACACCTTTGATTGTTTGAAGCTGGCCAGCTCGGCGGTGATTTTTCCGAGGATATTGAAATATGTATCAATTTCTTCATCGGTCAGGCAGGAGAAGCACATATTAAAGAATTCTTTTCTTTTTTTATCAATATGCTTCAACATTTCTCTACCGGATTCTGTCAAATCGATAGTTACTGTCCTCCTGTCCAGGTCGCTCCGGACTCTTGTGACAAGATTCAGAGCCGTTAGTTTGTTTACAAGGCTGGTGATAGCGCTCAGTGTAATTCCCAGGTACGCTGCTATATCTGATGCTGTACTACCCCCTTTGCTTCTTATGAACAGCATAAGGCGGATGTGTGACTGGGTTATTGGAAGGCTCATTCCTTCCCGGATAGAGGCAGCCAATCTTCTTGTTATCTCGAAAGTAAGCTTGTCGTGACGCTCCAAAATACCTGCTATTTCCAAAATACTTAACCCCCTGAATAATTAAAAGACTTAATTATTTAACATATAAATTGTACAGACAAGGTAGATGTAATTCAATTAAATATACGTTAAATTTATATGTTTCGGTTGAATAAAAAAATTCAAAGCAAATAGCTCATTTTTTAGGGCCAACGTACGAGAAAATTTAGCAAGGAAGGATAGAGTTGACTTCCAGTAGTTTGAGAAGTTTTTTTGAGATTTTTTATTCAAAGTTTCAATATTTTCTGGCAATTGCCTCTTGTACGGAGAGGGGATTTGTAATATAATAAATTTGGGAAAATATACTAATTAAGGATATTTACGTCCCCTAAAATACTTAAGCAAAAATACCGGAAAGCTATTTTTTGCGGTCATATGCCAAGTACTATAACAGCAATATCCGTGTGGCAGCAATCTTATTATAACGAAGTTTTCCGGAGTGAGGAGGAACTATGAGTAATCCGATTGAATACTATCCCTTAACCCATCCTCAAAAAGCTATCTGGTATACTGAAAAGCTCTATCCGGGCACAAGTATAAGAAATGTTGCCGGCACAGTGAAAATAAAAGGGGAAATAGATTACTCATTGCTTGAAAAAGCATTAAACCTTTTTGTCGAAAAGAATGATGCAATGAGGTTCAGATTAGTTGAAGAAGATGGTGAACCCAAACAGTACATATCCAAGTATGAATACCACAAATTTGATTTTATTGATTTCAGCGGAAAAGAAATGCAAGAGCTCTATAAATGGGATGAACATTTAACCCATATACCATTCAACCTGACAGATTCTGATTTATTCTATTTTGCAATAATAAAGATAAGCGAGAATGAAGGG
This sequence comes from Clostridia bacterium, assembly GCA_041687355.1. Taxonomy (GTDB): domain Bacteria; phylum Bacillota; class Clostridia; order Acetivibrionales; family UBA4821; genus JAWLCD01. The sequence continues at coordinate 15,349 of JAWLCD010000004.1, forward strand.
GGCTTTTACGGAAAGCTCCATCATTTGATATCTGATGCGTGGACAATGGCTTTATTGGTAAATCAGGTAATTGAGTATTATATCCAGCTAAAAAGCGGAAGAGATATAATACCGGGGAATAAACCGTCGTACGTTGATTTTATTTTTGCTGAGGAAGAATACAAAAAGTCTGAAAGGTTTCAGAAGGATAGGGAATACTGGCACAATAAGCTTGAAGCTTATACTGATTTAACGACGTTAAAAGCCAATGCTCCAAAGGCTATGAGTAAAAAGGCAAGACGTAAAACACTGCTGGTACCTAAAAAATTAACAGCTAGGATGCAGCAATATTGTGCAGAAAATAAAACGTCAGTATATACATTGTTTTTAGCAGCGTTATCAATGTATATAAACAGAACCCTATCCAATGAACATATAATTTTAGGCACTACAACATTAAACAGGTCAAATGCAAAAGAAAAAGAAACTACAGGAATGTTTTCAAATATAGTATCCATCCAGATAGATATAAATCAGAATATGGATTTTAAAACTTTAACAAGTCTTGTATTAAAGGAAACATTATCCTTATTAAGGCATCAGAAATACCCATATGACGTACTTCTGAAAGAGGTAAGGGAAAAGCATAAAGCAGTATATGATTTATTTGATATTGTATTAAATTATCAAAATTCCAGATTCAACAAGGATAAATATTGTGAAGAATATGTTGCAAGATGGCATTTTAACGGTTATCAGACCAACTCATTGATTATTCATATAAATGACAGGGAAGATGAAGGACGCCTCATAATAAACTATGACTATTTGACCGGGCTTTTCAATGCAAAAGAACTGGAATTTATACATCAGCATATAATAAACCTTCTATGGCATGCACTTGACAATCCGGCAAAAAAAATATCCGGATTAGAAATGCTGTCTGAGAAAGAAAAATACAGGATTCTTAATGAATTTAATGATGTAAAGATAGTCGATTCACAAGGCAATACCATCCATCAGCTCACTGAAGAACAGCTTGAAAAAAATTCAGAGGGCAAATATTACATACTTGATGCTAACCTGAATTTAATGCCTATAGGTATAGCGGGAGATTTATATATTTCAGTATCGGACGAGAATATGGGGAAAGAGTTGTTAATACAGAATCCGTTTGCGGAAGGCAAGCTATATAAAACCGGTCATATTGCAAGATGGTATCCTGACGGGGATATCAAGCTTTTGGATGATATGTCGAAAGCAAAGGAGAATGAAGAAACCAGGGCCGTAATATCCGCTACCTTTACATCAGAGCCGATAGGAGACTATATAAGGTGGTGGGGCAGTAAATTCGGACATAATCTTAAAATAAGCTTTGCAGGGTATAACCAGGTATTTCAGGAATTATTAAACCCAAACAGTGAGCTGTCCCAAAACACAGACGGCGTCAACATAGTACTGGTAAGACTGGAAGACTTCATAAGAAATGACGACGGAGAAGAAAAAACAAAAATAAGCAAACTGGAGCAGATATCTGATGAATTAAAACAGGCAGTAGACAAATTCAATAATACCGCCCTGATGATAACAGCCATATTCCCGGTATCAACTCACCTGAACCTGAGTTATGCCGTGAAAAAGAAAATAAAAGAATTAAATAAAAAGTTCGAGGAATATCTCTCACAACGTAAAAACACCTACACGATAAACTTAAATGGTATCGAAGAATTATATTCCATAGAAGAGGTATTCGACAGCATAAAAGATAAAGAAGGACACATGCCCTTCACAGATGAATACTATGCCGCAGTGGGCACGGTCATAGCAAGGAAAATATGTGCAATCAGAAAACAGCACTTTAAGGTAATAGTATTAGACTGTGATAATACTCTGTGGAGAGGGATATGCGGAGAACAGGGTGCACGGGATGTCAAAGTAGAAGGAGCATATAAACAATTGCAGGAATTCATGCTTGAAAAATACAACCAGGGTATGCTTCTTGCTATATGCAGTAAAAACAATGAAGAAGACATAATAGAAGTATTTGAAAATAATCCGCAAATGGTACTGAACGAAAAACATATATCCAGTTGGAAAGTAAACTGGCAGGAAAAAAGCCGAAACATAAAAGAAATTGCGGATGAACTGAATTTGGGTATAGACAGCTTTATTTACATAGATGACGACCCAATCGAATGCTCAAAAATGATTGAGAGCTGTCCGGAGGTTCTAACTTTTCAACTGCCGGAAGAAGAGCATATACCACTGTTTTTAAAGCATGTATGGGCATTTGACAGAGAGAACATAACCAAAGAGGACACCCTAAGAACCAGCATGTATGAAGCAGAACAAAAAAGAAAAGAACTCAAGGAAGAAGGCATCTCTTTAGACCACTTTTTAAAGAACCTTAAGCTAAAAGTAAGCATGAGAGAAATCAAAGAAGGCGAAATAGAAAGAGCAGCCCAGCTAACCCAGAGAACAAACCAGTTCAATTTGAGTACGATAAGAAGAACAGAGCAGGAGATAAGGGGGCTTGCGGAAAACGAGAAAATCAAATGTTTTGTCATTGAAGCATCAGATAGATTCGGAGATTATGGAATTATAGGTCTAGTAGTACTGGAAGAAGATATGGAGAAGCTGGTCATTGACACATTCTTATTAAGCTGTCGGATACTCGGCAGAAGAGTTGAAGAGGTTGTTTTGTCAGGCATTCGAAAATACGCATATGAACGGGGCAAGGATGACATAGAAGCAACTTTTATTCCTACTGAAAAGAACAGGCCTATAAAGGAATTCCTTGAACGTTTGGGATGGGAGAAAACAGAACACCATAAAGGGCATACGGAATATAATCTTTCTATTGATGCTTTACCGGAAAAGATAGACTATATAGAGTTCTATTATAACGAAATGTATGAGAAGAATTTTGAATATATCGAATCTATACAGACAGAGATATTTGCACTTGACCATGTTGCAGTTGCAGTAAAGAGCATGAAAGAAGCAGAAGACTATTATAAAGCACTTGGATATAGTGTTGCCAATTCAGTATACGACCCGTTGCAAAACTCATATTTAAGTATGTGTATCAGTGATGAGTACCTGCCCATTGAGTTGGTTGCGCCGGCAGATGAAAAATCGCCATCGTACAACATAACAGAAGCCTGCGGGGAAGCTCCATACCACTTATGTTATAGGGTATCAAGTATAAAAAGATTCCTTGAGAAGATTCAGGATATAGAATATTATATAGTTAGTGATGAAAAGCCGGCAATATTGTTCAACCATCAAAAGGTAGCCTTCATAATGGTGAAGAAGGTCGGACTCATAGAGCTTGTAGAGATAGGAACTGCAATAAACAGTCAGAACCGGAATAACCGATTTAGGAATAGTACTGTAAAATTGGTAGTAAATGATTTTGAAAAAGCTATTGCTCTTTACAAGGAATTAGGATATACGCATGAAAAAAGCATTAAAGACACAAAAAAAGAATTATTGGCAGCAAAGCTAACGGGGTATTTCGGTGAGACTATAGAACTAGTAACACCACTAAGTAAAGGTACTAGTGAGTATGAGTTCTTAAGACAACATGGGACTGGAGTATATCAACTGCATTTTAAAGCTCAACAAGATGATTATATAAAATTTAACGAAGGGAAAAGTGACTCCTCAAGCATGAGCAGAGGATATATATTGTTTCATAAAAAAGAAGAAAACGAGGCAATTAATTTAACCGAGTATGATTTATTTGACAAGAAAATGCTTGAGAAAATAAAGCTAAGGGAATACCTACTGCCGATTGTCTACTTTACTGGCAGAAGGCTGCTCAAATTGCCCATATTTGAAGGGATAAGCTGTAACAAGAATAATTATGCTGCTCCAAGAAATGGAATAGAAGATGTGCTTGCACAGATATGGAAACAAATTCTTAAAACAAAAATGGTTGGAATTGATGATGATTTTTTTGAATTAGGAGGAGACTCGTTACATGTAATTCAGCTTCAAGTAAATCTATTGAAACATAATTGGAATTTAACTACACAAGATATTTATAAATATAGAACCATTAGACAATTATCAGATGTTATAATTAATATAGACAAAAATGGGGTTAAAAATGCAACCGAAGTGAATAGCGAACATGGTTTTATAGTAAAAGACATTAAGACAAAAATAACAATTGCAAGTGAAAAGGATATGGAGTATGAAAATGTACTTTTAATAGGAGCTACAGGTTATTTAGGCGCGCATATTCTGAATGAACTATTAACCGGCACAAAATCAAATGTATATTGCTTGGTGAGGTCAAAAACCAATAATGATGCAAAAGAGCGACTGGAAGAAGCTTTAAAGTTCTATTTTGGTGATAAGTATACTTCGGTTATTGACAGGAGAATATTTGCTGTTAGTGGAGATATTACCTTAGAATATTTAGGGCTGGAACAAAATGAATACATGCAGCTGCAGTATAAGATTGATTCTGCTATTCATGCAGGTGCTTTGGTTAATTATTATGGAGATTATTCTAATTTTGAAGAAATAAATATCAGGGGAACTGAAAAAGTAGTTAAGTTTTGTATGGAAGCTAATAAGGCATTGCTGTATATTTCTACAATGGGTATCTCGGGCCAGTATCTAGTTACCAATAAGAATGAAAATAAAATAAATGTATTTACAGAAAATGATTTATATATAGGTCAGAATTACTTTGATAATCCTTATGTAAGAAGCAAATACGAAGCAGAGCTGTTAGTGAATAAGTATATAAAAACAGGAGCTAAAATAGCCATATTAAGAGTGGGCAACTTAACCGGCAGATTTACAGATGGTCATTTCCAGAGAAATATTACTCAAAATGCATTCTATAATATTATTAAATCTATAATTTTTATAGGAGCTGTCTCGAAAAATATTCTTAATGAGGCTTTTGATTTTACTCCTGTAGATTATTGCAGTCGGGCGATAGTAAAGTTACTTGCGAGAGAAGAATCTATAGGCAGAACATTCCATTTATATAATGATAATAGGCTTAATGTATCGCAAATTATAGAATTACTCGGAGATATAGGCATTAATATTAAATGTTTGGATAAATATGAATTTAAACAATTAATTAAGGCAATATCATCTGACAAATCAAGCAAAAGCAATCTAAGTGGAATTGTTAATGATTTTGATGAAGAAACTCAGCTGAATTTTAATACAAGTGTAAAACTGGATTCTGAAATTACTGCTTCATATCTAAAACAACTTGGTTTTGAGTGGCCTTCAATAGATGCAGAATATATACGGAAAATTATCAATTATATGAAGGAAGTAAAATATATTCCATAAAAATATACGGTTGAATTTTAATGTTAAGCAGGTGATTATTATGAAATTAGATATTTGGTTTGTATTATTATGTATCTCTATAATATTGATAACAGGATTAGGTATTTACATATTAAGAATACGGAATAAAAGGCAGATTCATTATGTTTTTTTAGGCTTAATAATTTCAATATTTATATGGGGTTTTAGTCTTTTCCTTGCATCATTAGATAACTTTTCCAATATGTTATTTGTATATTCATATTTTGTTGGCGTATGTTTTGTTCCTGTTTCAATTACTTTCCTGGGATTAGTATTTTCACATACAAAAATTGATTTTAATTGGAAACACACACTTTTATTTATATTCCCTGTAATAGATTTAATAATTATACTTACAAACCCATATCATCATCTGTTTTTTGTAAAATATCATCCTATCAACACTTTAATGGAATATGGAATGTTTTTTAGAGTTCATACTATTGTTTCGTATATTTATATATTGGTAGGAATATGGTACTTGCTATATTATTCAATAAAGAATTCAAGTTTCTTTTCGAGACAATCACTGTTAATAATTTTGGGTGTATTTGTTCCTCTTGTGTTAAATGCACTTGAAAATCTTAATATTATCAAATTATCAACTTATACTACACCTGTAGCTTTTTCATTTGCTATCGTTTGTTTTACATTCGCTATACTCAAATTCCAATTTCTAAACGTAGTCCCCGTAGCAATGCAGAAAATTGTCGACCTCATATCTGACAGCTTTGTCGTCATCAATGAAGATTATAAAATAGTAGATTTCAACCAGACATTGATAAGCACCTTCGGCAGTCTCTTCAATTTTAAAAGAAACCAGAATCTTATTGCGGTGCTTTCCTCAAATAGCGATATTGATATGGATACTATTCAGTTGATGGAATATATTAAAAGGGCCAGATATGAGAAGAAAACTATTTCCTATGAGAAGCATATTGAATCCGGGGAATTTATAAAACATTTCGCTATTGAGATTACGCCGCTGATTTACAATAATCAGAATTTGGGTACAATAATACTTTTCAAGGATATAACTGAGTTGAAAGAAAGCATAGAAAAAATCAAACGGGCTCAAAATCAGCTTGTCGAGCGGGAGCGTCTTGCATCCTTGGGAGAGCTTATCGGCGGAATAGCGCACGACATAAACAGCCCGCTCTCTTCCCTGCAGTGCCATGTCAAGGAAATACACAATCTCTCCAGGGAATATGAGGAAAGCATCGAAGACCCTGAAGTTACTCCTGATGACCATAGAGAAATTGCTCATGAAATTCAGGACAATCTGAACAAAATAGAGAAAATCTGCGGACGCATTGCCAATATAATCAACAGCGTAAGAAACAATACAAGAAATCTCAGCGCCGAAACCTATACGCTTATAGACCTGAGTTATGTAATTGAGGATTTGAAGATACTGCTGGGTCATGAGCTCAGGCATGGGAATTGTGAGATAGTCTACAAAGAGGACAAGCATACCATGCTTATGGGCGACCCCGGAAAGCTGGGGCAGGTGCTTACCAATCTTATTACAAATGCAATCCAGGCATACGAAGGAAAACCAGGGACTGTAACTGTTGAGGCCAGGAATACCGAAAAAGAGGTCATAATTTCGGTGAGTGACCAGGGCGAAGGTATAAGGCCGGAGATAAGGGAAGGAGTATTTAAAAAAATACTTTCCACAAAGGGTACCAAGGGAACCGGTATGGGACTGTATATCTCATACTCCATAATAACCGGTCATTTCGGAGGCAGAATGTGGCTTGAATCGGAGACCGGTAAAGGAACCACCTTCTTTATTGCACTGCCCAAAGATTTTGGGAAGAAGGAGCATGCAAGCTAAATGCCGGAAAATAAGCATTGTATTGGTAATTGAGTTCCTTTATAATAAATATTAAGTATAACTATATAGTATAAAACTAAACAGGATGGATTGTGTTATACCTGAGAATTGAAATATTAAATGCACTAATCAAATGCTGTTTACTCTGAGGTGAATTAATAATGGCGAGAAAAAGGCTTGAGTTACCCGGAGAGGACTATACCATCCTAGTTGTGGACGATCAGAATGAGGTCCTTGAGTCAGTCTCACCCCTCTTGAGAAGAGAAGGGTATAATGTAGTTTGTACCCAGAGCGGCGTAGAGGCTGTAGAAGCGGTCAGGAATAAGGACATAGATGTTATGCTGCTTGACTACTTCATGCCCGGAATGACAGGTGAGGATGTTGTCAGGGAAATAAGAAAGTTTGACAGGGAGCTGTTTATTCTCCTTCAGACAGGCTATTCAGGGGAGAAGCCGCCTCTGGAAATGCTCAGATTGCTCGATATTCAGGGTTACCACGACAAGACCGAAGGGCCGGACAAGCTTCTGCTTTGGGTTGCAGCAGCTATAAGGTCGTGTGCGCAGATGAGGGTAAACAAGCATATGCGTGAAGGGCTTACCTGTATACTAAATTCGGTGCCGCACATATTCAGGATGCAGGCATTTATTGAACTGCTAAGGGATATTCTTAACCATCTCACCGGGCTTACTGACTATGAAAATGGATTTATAACTATAGAGAATCTAAATAGTAAAGGTATATACGTATGCGGCAAGGGAAGGTTCGAAGGCCTGACCGACCGGCAGATTATGGAGAATTCCATACGCACCGATTTTATTGACCATGCACGGGAAAATAATGAAATTGTCAGAGCAGATAATATACTTGTATTACCTGTTCTTAATAACAATGAATGGATAGGAATAATATACCTTGAAAATTGTCTGCTGGACAAAGAAGAGTACATTGACCTGATAAAGATTTATGTAAATCAAGCTGTTGAAGCAATAATAAACATTCAGCTTCACGAGCAGGTGGTGACTGCAAAGGAAAAGATAAAAGATTCATATCTTCAGTTGAAAAAAACATACTTTGAACTCATTGAGTCACTCACAAAGGCAGTTGATGCCAAAGATTCATACACAGCCGGTCATTCTACCAGGGTTTCACTTTATTCAAGGGTAATAGGGAAATCACTGGGTTTATCCAAAAAGGAACTTACCAGGCTAAAGGTTGCAGCCTTATTCCATGATATAGGCAAGATAGGTATACCGGATAGTGTTCTTCTCAAGGAGGGGCGTCTGACTGATGAGGAATTCGCAACAATTAAGACACATACTGTGACCGGAAGCAAGATATTGTCTCCAGTGACATTGCTTAGCGACATTGTTCCAGGTGTAAAACATCATCATGAAAAATTTGATGGAAGCGGTTATCCTGATGGCCTATCCGGAGAAGATATTCCGCTTGATGCCAGAATTCTGGCTATTGCAGATTCATTTGATGCAATGACTTCCGACCGTTCTTACAGAAGAAAGATGAGTTATGAAGCAGCGCTGTCTGAGCTTGAAAAATGCTCAGGTTCACAATTTGACCCGAAGCTTGCAAGGCTCTTTGTAGATAAGTTCAAAAACCATGGCAGGTATCTGGACAGGCTGGTTTCATTCTGGAGTCATATTCATGATTTTGACCATGTTAAGGAGTTTAAAGAATCATATGGTTTTATGCCGTTTGAATCTTCTCATAAGTATTCTGCAGCAGCGGATGAAGAAGAATAAGATACATTTCTGACATATCTATCTTTCTTACCATTTAGTTGTATTATATAGAAGAATATTCTTGTTGCTTTTGGGCAAAATATACCATTATAATATCTATATAGTGACTATATATAAGCTAATACTATCTGGTTATTCAAGAGGTCTCTTTTCTATTTAATTTCTTTCATAATGATTTGTTCCATAACTGTCGCTTGAGGTTCTATTAATTTTCAATAATATCCTGGAGGAATGAGTATGCTATTCAGAAGAAACAATCAAAAAATTGAGAAGTACTTGCAAAAATTGGCTAACGGAGAGCAGTTATCAGAATCTGAGATACGGGCCATGAAAGAAGGCTATAATACCATGGCCAAGCAGGTTGCATCACTAACCGAGAAGCTTAATGAAGGCAAAAAGGATATTGCCGATGTGGTTGATGGTGTGATTGAGATTTCGACTCAGGTGAGCAGTTTTGACCTGAAGCTCATGCATTATGGTACAGGAATAAAGGAATCAACTGAAAAAATCAACAAGATTACTGAGGCGGTTTTTACAACCTCACAGGAGACTACTGCCAGTGCAACTCTCGTCTCCCAGGCCAATGCAGACTCTACCAGCTCACTTAACGAGATTACTGATGAGGCACATACAATAAATGATAATACAAAAAAGAATAATCTGCTTCTGGAGAAAATGAAGGCTGAGAATACAGAAGTTTTAAGGTATGCCCAGGGGATGAAGGTTGATGTTGATAACCTGGTAAATACCCTGAGCAATGTTGAAGAGGCACTTAATGGCATTAACCTGATTGCCGAACAGACCAACCTTTTGGCTTTAAACGCATCGATAGAGGCGGCAAGAGCAGGCGAGGCCGGAAAAGGCTTTGCAGTTGTCGCAGATGAGATAAGGAAACTGTCGGATGAAACAAAGGATATGCTGGGCTCAATGAAGAACCTGGTAGGAAATATAAGGGATGCTTCAACCACAACCATTGAGAGCGTGGATAAAACAGTTGAATCGGTTGGCAAGGTTGACGAATCAATCATAGAGATTGTTGAGCTGGCTGAGCAAAACCTGAGTTCTATTGACCATATGACAAGTAATATGACTGAAATTGCATCACATAATCAGGAACTCAGCGCATCAATGGAAGAAGTAACTGCAGCAATGCATTCACTTAACTCGGATGCGGAGAATGCCAGTAAGCTGTGTGGTGAACTTGAGGGAGTGGGACAAGCAGTTTATAATGTCGCGGCAGGTATGGAAGAGATAGATAAAGTAGTCAGCGAAGTTGCCAGGAAGTGCGGAAGATTGGCAGTTAACCGGCTCTTTAGGCTTGAAAACCGCAGGTTCGAGCAGTATATTGAACTGGCAATATCGGCACACAAGGGGTGGGTAGACAGCCTTGCAGGTATGGTAAGAAGCATGGAACTAAAACCTATACAGACAAATGATAGAAAATGCGGATTTGGACATGTTTACCATTCAATAGACCCCACACACCCAGCTGTTTTGCCTCTCTGGAAGGAGATAGAATCTCATCATCATGAACTCCACCAAAAGGGAGAAGATGTAATAGCCTGTATTAAAGGTGGGAAGAAGAAGGAGGCTGAACTGTACCTTCAGGAAGCTGAGCAGCTGTCGCAGAAGGTAATAGGTATACTTGAAGAAATTCTGGGTACGTCCGAACAGCTTACTTCTGAGAATCAGTCGGTATTATAGCCGTGTCTTTCTGGATAATAGTTCTTGTAAAAGTTTAATTTATATGTTACTATGTAAAAAATCAATATGGTAAAGACGATGAACGGGAGAGTAGGCAGAGGGATTTGCATAGAGAGGGAATGCCAGCGTCTGGGAGCATTCCTGCGGGGAAGCCTGTCGAAGTTCACCCGGGAGTTCTGCTGTTGAAAGCTTAAGTAGGCAGCAGCGGAGAAATCCGTTAAATTGTTCAAGTGTCCGGCTGGGAGTATGGCTGGGAATTTGGGTGGTACCGCGAGAGTTTTGACCCTCGTCCCTTTTGCAAGGGATGAGGGTTTTCTAGTGCATTCAAACAAGTGATTCAGATTTAAGGAAGGTGATTTAATGAAACAGCAGTTGGAAAATATCAAAACAAATGCTGAAAAAGAGATATCGGAGGCTGCGTCTACACAGCAGCTGGAAGGCTTGAGAGTAAAGTACCTTGGCAAGAAGGGTGAACTCACTGCAGTATTAAGAGGTATGGGCAGTCTTAGTGCGGAAGAAAGGCCTGTCATAGGCCAGCTGGCCAATACAGTCAGAGAAGCAATTGAGGAGAGGCTGGAGAAGGCCGGAGAGGAATTATCCAAAAAGGAAACTCATGAGAAACTTAAAACCGAGTATATTGATATAACCATGCCTGGAAAGGCACATAGGATTGGGCACAGGCATCCTCTTACGCAGGTTATTGATGAAATCAAGGATATTTTTCTGGGGATGGGTTATGAAGTTGCTGAAGGACCCGAGGTAGAGTATTCCTACTACAACTTCGATGCCCTTAATATCCCTGAGACACACCCGGCACGAGACCTTCAGGATACGTTTTATATAAACGACAAGGTTATATTAAGAACCCAGACTTCACCAGTCCAGATTCGGGTTATGGAGAATAAAAAGCCCCCGATAAAGGTTATTTGCCCGGGAAGGGTTTACAGGTCGGATGCGGTTGATGCTACCCATTCACCCGTGTTTCACCAGATTGAGGGTCTTGTTGTCGACAAAGGAGTGACTATGGGAGACCTGAAAGGCTCTCTTGAAATTTTCTGCAAAGCTGTATTCGGTAAGGATACAAAAATAAGATTGAGACCTCATCACTTCCCGTTTACCGAACCCAGTGCAGAGGTTGATGTTTCATGTTTTGTATGCTCCGGTAAGGGCTGCAGGGTCTGCAAGGGTGAGGGCTGGATTGAGATAGTAGGTGCAGGTATGGTTCATCCCGGAGTGCTGTCAAACTGTGGTATTGACCCCGAGGTATACAGCGGGTTTGCATTCGGAATGGGAGTGGAAAGGATGGCCATGGCCAGGTTTGATATAGATGATATGAGACTGTTGTGGGAGAATGATATCCGATTCCTCAAACAGTTCTAACCAGGTGGAAAGATTCGTAATTTTGAAAGAAAGGTGGAGTTGATATATGAAAGTGCCATTGAGTTGGTTGAAGGAATACGTAAATATTGATATAACTCCCAAGGAGCTGGCGGAAGCCCTTACCATGTCAGGCTCAAAGGTTGAGGGAATTGAGGAACTTGGGAGCGGCATTTCCAACGTAGCTGCCGGAAAGATAATTTCCCTTGAAAAGCATCCTGATGCAGATAAACTACAGGTTGCAAAGGTCGATGCCGGCAGCGGGGTATTGCAGATTGTGACAGGAGCGGACAATATCAAAGAAGGAGATATAATTCCTGTCGCTAAAGAAGGGGCAGCACTGCCGGGAGGGAAAACAATTGGCAGAGGTGTGCTCAGAGGAGTGGAGTCGGTTGGAATGATGTGTTCAATTCAGGAGCTCGGACTTACAAGGTATGATTATCCGGAAGCGCCTGAACACGGGATATTTATTCTGGATCCTGGTGTAGAACCGGGAACTGATATTAAAGAAGTTCTGGGGCTTGATGATGTTGTTATAGAATTTGAGATTACTCCTAATCGTCCCGACTGCCTTTCAATTATAGGCATTGCCCGTGAGACAGCAGTTACACTCAGAAGGGAACTCAAAGCAGAGAATATTATGCAGGCTGATAAATGTAGGTCATCCCTTGCCGGCCGGACGCAGGGATCAGGGGTATCAATTGAGATAAAGAATCCCGAACTCTGTCCAAGGTATATCGGCAGGGTAGTAAGGAATATCAGGATTGAACCATCGCCGGAGTGGATGAGAAAGAGGCTCAGGGCAGCTGGGATAAGGCCAATCAACAACCTCGTTGACGTTACAAACTACGTTATGCTTGAACTGGGCCAGCCTATGCATGCTTTTGACTTCGACAGGATTGAAGGAAAGAAAATTATTGTAAGAACGGCAAAAGAAGGGGAGAAGATAACTACACTTGATGAACAGGAAAGAAAGCTTAACCCTGAAATGCTTGTAATTGCCGATGCGGTTAAACCGGTAGCCGTAGCAGGTGTCATGGGAGGCGCTAACTCTGAAGTTTCGCGAGATACAAAAAACATATTGCTTGAAGCAGCAAACTTTAATGGCGGTTCAGTTAGACTGACTGCAAAGGCCATGGGCTTCAGGACGGAATCTTCGTCAAGGTTTGAAAAAGGTCTTGATATTGAGAATGTTTCAAGAGCTATGGACAGGGCAGTGGAACTGCTTGAAGCCATGGGGGCCGGAGAGGCTGAAAAGGATGATGTCGATTGCTGCCCGGTAAAATGGGAGCCCAGGGTGCTGAAGTTCAGGCCGGATAGGATTAATGCACTGCTTGGAACCAGGATAGACAAGGAATACATGGTGAAGGTCATGAGGGAGCTTGGCTTGTTGGTTGACGAAAAAGGCATGACTGTAACAATACCTTCATACAGGATGGATATTGAGGGAGAGGCTGACCTTGCCGAGGAGGTTGCAAGGTTCTATGGATATAATAATATTGAATCAAGCCTGTTTTCCGGAGAGACCACGCAAGGAGGAAAAACCCTGAAACAGAAGGTTGAAGATATGTGTAAATACGCAATGAATGCCCAGGGTCTTTCCGAGGCTTACACCTATTCATTCGTAAGTCCGAAAACTCTCGATATGATTAATATTGCTGAGTCTGACAGCCTGAGGAATTCAGTTAAGGTGATGAACCCTCTAAGTGAGGAACAGTCAATGATGAGGACTACCACAATACCCAGCATGCTTGAAGTTCTTGCAAGAAATTACTCCCGGAGGATTGAAGAAGTAAGACTATTCGAGCTGGGATATGTGTATACTCCCAAGGCCCTTCCCATTACTGAGCTGCCGGAGGAGAAAGAGGTTATTACCTTGGGGATGTACGGAAGCGGCGAGGACTTCTACACACTTAAAGGGGTTGTAGATGAGTTGTTCCGATACCTTGGGATACGAAACTATGAGATGAAAAGGGCTAGTGACCCGGTATTTCACCCTGGACGCAGTGCGCAGATTTACATCTCCGGCCGGAAAGCCGGGATAATCGGAGAGATTCATCCAGATGTCCTGGAGAACTATAATATTGACTGCAGGGCCTATATAGGGGTGGTTGAGTTCAGACCGATTCTTGAAAACGTGAACCTAGTGCACAAATATAAGCATCTGCCGAAATTCCCTGCTGTTGACAGGGATATTGCAATGGTTGTCAAGGATGAGATTACAGTCGGGGAGATTGAGTCTGTTATAAAGTCCTGTGCCGGAGATATCCTTGAAGAACTAACCATGTTTGATGTCTACAAGGGAGGTCAGATACCGCAGGGAAGCAAGAGCGTGGCATATTCCATGAGTTTCAGGGCGGCAGACAGGACCCTTACCGATGAAGAGGTAAACCAGATTATGCATGAAGTTATTAAGGAACTCAAGGGTAGGATTAATGCCGAGCTGAGAGGATAGAAAGAGATGAAAAATTCCTTTTACGAAGTTAAACCGGTTGAAGGCTTCAGGTGCAGTATATCAGTACCTGGCTCAAAATCCATAACAAACAGGGCATTGATTGCAGGAGCGCTTGCCAGAGGTAAGACCCTGGTTAAGAACGTGCTTTTCAGTGATGACACCATATACATGATTGAAGCACTAACAACCCTCGGCATACCCATAACAGTAGATAAAGGACGGGGAACGGTGGAGATTGAGGGAAAAGAAAACACCGAGTTAATGGGAAAATGTTTTGTGGGAAATGCCGGGACAGTTATGAGGTTTCTGCCATCTTTCATTGCAGTAAAAGGTGGAGAGGTGGAACTACACGGCGAGGAGCGGATGAAAGAAAGACCCATTGGGGAGCTTGTAGATGTATTGAGACAGCTGGGGGCGGATATATCCTATCCGGAGAGGGAGGGATACCCGCCTATTAGGGTAAAAGCATCGGGGCTTAAGGGCGGTAAAATCAGCATGAAAGGAAGTACCAGCAGCCAGTTCATTAGTTCGGTACTGCTGTGCGCCCCCTATTGTAAAGCCGATGTTTACCTGAATATTGAAGAAGAGCCGGTGTCCAGACCCTATATTGATATAACTATGGGGGTTATGCAGGATTTTGGGGTCGAGGTTGAAAACTGCTTATACAGAAGCTTTTTTATAAGGGCAGGTCAGAAATACATGGGCCGGGAATATACTGTGGAATCGGATTGTTCTTCTGCATCATACTTCTTCGCAGCAGCAGCAATAGCCGGTGGGGATGTAACAGTAGAAAATATAAATCCTGATAGTCTCCAGGGAGATATCAGGTTTGTGGACATAATAGAGAAAATGGGGGCAAAAGTGGAGAGGGGCAGAGATTTTATAAGGGTGTCAGCCGGTAAACTGAAGGGAATAAGTATAGATATGAATGATATTCCAGATATGGCTCAGACTCTGGCTGTTATTTCTCTATTTGCAGACGGGCCTACAGAAATCAGGAATGTCTTTAATCTGAGACTGAAGGAAACAGACAGACTCAGGGCGCTTACCAACGAGCTGGCCAAGCTTGGAGCTGAAGTTGAAGAAAAGGAGGACGGACTGGCAATTTATCCGTCCTCAGACTATAAAGCTGCTGATATAGATACCTATAACGACCATAGGATGGCTATGAGTTTTGCTATTGCTGGACTGAAGATATCCGGAGTCAGGATATCAAATCCGGGATGTGTGTCCAAAACCTTTCCCGGCTTTTTTCAGGAGCTTGAGAAGCTGTACGACTTCTAGCAAGCTGCATGATATAAGATATAAACTGCATGAATTAATTTGGTTGTGACTGAAAGCCAGGCTGTGTTATAATATGCTTGATAAATAAAAACCATTTGGGAATATTAAATTTGGGAAGGTGAAAAAATGTCCAGGAAAACCTTACGTTTGATTGCGATAATAGTAGCGGTAATTTTTGTTGTTACAACCGTTGCGCTGGCTGGGGTTCCTATGTTCTTTTACTAAACCTTAGTGATATTTATTAATGATGAATCCTATGGGAGAGTAGTATGCATACTTTATTATCAGGGTATATCTTTCCCCACCCTCCGATAATTGTACCTGAAGTCGGAAGAGGGGAGGAAAACAAGGCATCAAAAACCATAGAAGGATGTATCAAGGCTTCTGAAGAAATTAAGTCCCTGGAGCCCGAGACCATTATTGTTATTACGCCACATGGTCCGGTATTCAGGGATGCAGTAGGCATCTCCGTAGAGAAACAGCTTGCGGGCAGCTTCCGTAATTTCAGGTGTCCGGAGCTCAGGCTGACTTTTGAAAATGATATCCAGCTTGTTCAAAGTATATTGGAAGAGTCAGCCAACATCGGTATACCGGCTGCACAGCTGAAGCCGGAGCTGCTTGAAGGCTTTGGTATGCAATCCGGACTGGATCACGGTGCAATGGTTCCGTTGTACTATATTTCAAAGCAGCTCAATGATTTTAAATTAGTCCATGTATGCATGGGCTTTTTGAGTTTTAACCAGCTGTTCGAATTCGGCTCAGCCATCGGGAGAGCTGTAGACAAATCGGGAAAAAGGGTGGTTGTGATTGGCAGCGGGGACCTTTCGCACAGACTGACACCGGATGCTCCCTGTGGTTATAATAAGAGGGGCAGGGAATTTGATGAGCTTTTTGTTCGGCTTCTTGGAGAAGGAAGATTTAGTGATGTTATGGCTCTGGAGGAAGACCTGATTGAGGATGCCGGAGAATGCGGCCTGAGGCCTTTTACCATATTGTTCGGATGCCTGAAGGACTATAGTGTTGAACCGGAGGTTTTTTCCTATGAAGGTCCATTTGGCGTCGGATATTGTGTTGCCAGACTGGCAGCCGGGGACCGCAAGCTTGGTGAAGGAGGTGGCGAGGGAAATGAGTGATACGGTACAGGATAATATGCAAAATGAAGACTGGTATGTCAGGCTTGCAAGGATGACCCTTGAAAGCTACGTTGAGCACGGCAGGGAGATTGGTATTCCCGGAGAACTTCCGGAGGAAATGCTCAACCGTAAGGCAGGGGTCTTTGTTTCTTTGAAGAGGAATGGTGAATTAAGAGGGTGTATTGGCACAATAATGCCCACTACAAGCTGTATAGCAGAAGAGATAATTCAGAATGCCGTCAGCGCGGGCACACAGGACCCGAGGTTTTATCCTGTTCAGGTTAATGAGCTGCCGGAGATAGTCTACAGCGTTGATGTCCTGTCCGAGGCCGAACCTATAGATTCTTTAGACAAGCTTGACGTCAAGAGGTACGGGGTTATCGTTAGGTCAGGAAGACGCTCGGGCTTGCTGCTGCCCGACCTTGAAGGTGTAGACACACCTGAACAGCAGGTCATGATTGCGCTGCAGAAGGCTGGGATTGGCAAGGATGAAAGGTTCTCACTTGAGAGATTCGAAGTGGTGCGGCACGGAGCAAAGTAGAAGAGGTGCAGGATGAAAGAAGCATTATATTGGGACAAGGTAGATGGAGACAAGGTGGAATGCAAGCTGTGTCCCCACAACTGCAGGATTGCCCGGGATAATACAGGAATCTGCAGAGCCAGAAGGAATGTTGAGGGCAGGCTTCATTCATTGAATTACGGCATGGTATCTTCAATTGCTCTTGACCCTATAGAGAAAAAGCCGCTTTATCATTTCCATCCCGGCAGCAAGATTCTTTCGGCAGGGACTTTCGGGTGCAACTTCAAGTGCTCTTTCTGCCAGAACTGGACAATAGCCCATGATAATCCGGGAGTAATGGAGATGACTCCGGATGAACTTGTCCGGAAGGCTCTGGAACTTAAGGAAAGAGGCAATATAGGTATTGCATTTACCTACAACGAACCAAGCATATGGTTTGAGTTTATATTGGATACGTCCGGGAAGTCAAAGGAAGCCGGACTTAAAAACGTGCTGGTAACCAACGGGTTCATAAGCAGGGAGCCGCTGGCTGAGCTCTTGCCTTATATTGATGCTATGAATATTGATGTCAAGGCTTTTACCGATAAATTCTACAGGGAAATCTGCAAGGGTGCGCTTGAGGATGTAAAGGGGACTGTGGAGTTATCGTCGGCACACTGCCATGTTGAGGTCACTACTCTGGTTGTCCCTGGACTGAACGACAGCGAAGTGGAAATTAAAGAATTGGCATCATGGCTTGCCTCTGTCGATGAGACCATTCCGCTGCATCTATCAAGGTATTTTCCCAACTATACAATGCGGGATATACCTCCCACTTCAAAAGAGACGCTTTTCAAATTAAAGAAAGCGGCGGAGAAGCATCTGAACAATGTTCACCTTGGCAATGTCTGACCTCAAAAATTTTGCCCAATTTGATAAAAAAATGCTGACAAGCTGTTAAGTTAAACATATAATTAGATTGATGAATTTTTCTCAGGGGTGTCGCTTTGGAGATGGTGGTTGACTACATCAGGCAGTTCATTAATTATATGGGAATCTACAATATATTTGATGTGATCAGGGTGACCATAGATATATCTGTCGTTTCCTATGTTATCTACTGGCTTATTATCCTTGTGCGAGACACCCGGGCATACCAGCTTATTAAAGGTATTATCGTTCTTATTGTTGCTACCCAACTCAGTGAATGGTTTGAATTAAGGACAATCAACTATATACTTAAAAACACCATGACCTATGGTGTTCTTGCTTTATTAGTGGTCTTCCAGCCTGAACTGAGAAGGGCTCTCGAGCAGATAGGCAGGAGCAAGTTTAAGGACCTGTTTACAGTAGATGAAGAGAACAGGGAGGACAAGCTAAAAAATACAATTGATGAAGTGCTCAGAGCAGTAGAGATGTTGTCAAAAACCTTTACGGGGGCGTTAATTGTATTTCAAAAGACCACCGGAATGGGTGATATAGTAAGAAACGGCATACCGATTAATGCAAATGTGACGGCTGAATTAATACTAAATATCTTCACACCTAACACACCTCTTCATGACGGTGCGGTTATAATCAGGGAAGACAAAGTAAGGGCTGCTGCATGTTTCCTGCCGCTGACCGAGAACTACGAGCTCAGCAAAGAGCTTGGGACAAGGCATCGGGCAGCATTGGGAATGAGTGAGAATTCGGACTCAATAGCCATTGTTGTATCGGAGGAGAGCGGAAAGATTTCCATGGCGGTAAATGGGGGCCTGACAAGGAATCTGAGCGTTGATACCTTAAGGATGGCACTGACCAAACTTCTCATTGAGAAGAAAACCAATTCCAGGAAACTAACGCTTTGGAAGGTGAAAAAAGATGAAGATGTTGGGCGATAACCTCAAACTGAGACTCCTGTCACTATTTGTAGCCGTAATTTTATGGATATACGTAATCAATGTTCAGAATCCCGAAATTAAGAGGGAGTTTGAATATGTTCCTGTTAATATAATCAATGCCGATACTCTGGCAGGTTCAGGGCTGGTAATGGCCGGAGACCAGAGCTTTACCACTACTGTAAAGGTTGAAGGAAAGCAGGAAGTTGTTAATAGACTGACCAGAAACGATATAGAAGCTGTAGTCGACTTAAAGGATTATAACACGGCCGGAAAATTTTCTATTCCCATAAAGTTTAGTATTCCTGGAGTCCAGGGAGTGGAAGTATCTGAAGGTAAACCTCACAAGATAGAATTAAGGATAGAAAAACTCATCCAGGCTCAGAAAGCGGTTGTGGTAGAGATTAAAGGTAATATAAAAGAATATTCCAAATATCAGGTGAAATCGGTCAGACCCAATACTGTATCAATTAGCGGGCCGCAAAGTCTGGTTGAGAGTATCGGCTCTGTCAAGGTACCTGTAGATGTAACCAATCACGAAAATGATATTTCGGTAACCAAAAGATATAGAATCTTTAATAAAGGTAACGTGGATATTACAGAAAGCAGAGAGTTTATAATAGACAGCCCATCTGTACAGGTGGATATTGATTATTTGAAGACCAGAGATGTTCCTGTAGTTCCGAAACTGACAGGCAGGGCAGCAAGGGATTATTACATTTCCGGCACAAGCGTCAAGCCTGATAAGGTGAATATCTATGGCCATCCCGAAAAGCTTGAAGGTGTCAAGAATATATACAGCAGTGCAATAGATATATTAGGTCTTGATAAAGACATAGTAACGCATGTTTCTCTTGTTGTTCCAACTGAAGTAAATACCGACTTCAATGGAAAGGTTCAGGTAAGTATTTTTGTCCGGAAGAAAGAAACAAGAACTGTAAAAGTACCGGGCGAGAATATTGAACTGATTAACAAATCGGAAAATTACTCATATAAGGTACTGAATTCCGAAGTGGAACTGAAACTTCTTGCCCAGAACCAGGGATTGAACTCTATGGACGTCGAAAGTCTTAAGTTCCGAATAGATGTTGAAGGCCTGAACCCCGGTGAACACGAGCTGCCTGTCAGCATTGAGCCAAGCGGCACTATTGAGGTGGATCAGGAAAGCCCGGGAGTGAAGTTAAGGGTTACTCAAAAGTAAAATAGTGTGAACTGAGTAAGCAAGGTAGTATCTTATTATATAAGTTGCAGCCCGGGCTACCCGATGGCATTTGGATTTTTCCGCAAACTTATTCGTCAGTTAATTCATTTTCCCCTGAAGCTAGAAGCAAGATAGTTTCTTTAAAGAACTACTTAAATTCCAGTGTCTAGGCTTCAGTATCCTGTCTCCATCTAGTCGTGTCCCCCTACCTAATACTATTTATCAAGAGATTTCTGAATCTCCGATTTTATTTCTTCTAGTCCCTCAGGAGTCTTTGACTCACAACGTACAATCAACTCAGGTCCTGTGTTGGAGGCCCTCACCAGACCCCAGCCGTGGCCGAAGAGCGCTCTGACACCGTCAATCTCAATCATGGATACCTGCTTGCTTTTGAAATACCTTCGTACTTTTTCTACCTCTTCAAATTTTCCCTTGTCGCATGAATGAATGCGCAGTTCAGGTGTTGAGTAGTACCTGTTTACGTCAGACAGGAGCGAAGATAAGGGTTGATCGCTGCTGGACAGAATTCTGAGCAGCCGCGCAGCAGCATACAGAGCATCATCGTAACCGTAATATTCATCTGCAAAGAACATGTGCCCGGACATTTCACCGGTGAATATTGCATCTAGTTCCTTCATCTTGGCTTTTATCAAAGAATGTCCTGTCTTATAGAATAATACTTCTCCTCCAAGCTTTTCAACCTCATCCACCAGAGCCTGGGAGCACTTAACTTCAATTATTACCTTGGATTTGGGATGCTTGGGCATTATCTCACGCCAGAAGAGAATCATTAGCTGGTCGCCCCAGATAATATTTCCCTTGTCATCCACAACTCCAAGCCTGTCTCCATCGCCGTCAAAACCGATGCCTACATCGGCATTATTTCTTTTCACGGCTTCAACCAAATCCTTAAGATTTTCGGTCTTGACAGGGTCGGGAAAATGATTTGGGAAGGTTGGATCTGAGTCGCAGAATATTGGAATTACATCACAGCCCATCTTTCTCAACAACTCTTCTGCGAAAAGAGATGCCGTACCGTTGGCACAGTCAACTGCCACTTTGAGTTTTCTTTTGCCCAGCTGAACCTTTTCGGCAATCATGCTTATGTAGCTTTGTTTCACTTCTGTCTTTTCAGCTTTTCCTTTGCCGGAGATGAAGTCATTAATTTCTATCATCTTTCTGAGGTTTTGAATCTGTTCTCCATACATGGTTCCTCCGTCGGCAGTACATATCTTGAAGCCGTTATACTGCGGAGGATTATGGCTGGCAGTTACCATCACGCCGGCATCTGTACCCAGGAGTACTCTGGAAAAGTAAAGCGCCGGGGTAATAAGTGTGCCGCAGTCCAGAACATTAAGTCCTGTTGAAACCATCCCTCTGATTAATGCGTTTTTCAAAGGCTCGGACGATAATCTGTTGTCATACCCTACTACGGCTTTTTTTTCACCGCTGCGTATGGTTAAGGTTCCAAAGGCTTTGCCAATTGCTTCAGCCGTTTCTTCAGTCAGTTCTTCTCCGGCTATACCACGGATATCGTACTGCCTGAACATTTCTGATTTAACCTGCATTTTTCAACCACCTTTCAGAAATCAACTTTGTAGTTTGTGGAATAGCATACACGTCTGTCCTTAGTATATTATATCCACAGAATAGGTGTTGCAACAAATTGTTTTCTATCGGTATTTGTTTCTTTTACTTGTCTAATTTATGTGGTATACTTCTTTCAGTAAATGATTCGGAGGAAAATATGGAGATACTTTTGAGATTCTCAAACCAGATTGCACTTCTGGGAATAAGCTTTGTGGCTGCAGTACTAATAGTTGCAGTTCATGAGTATGCCCATGCCTTGACTTCCTGGAAACTGGGAGACAGGCTTCCGAAGTTTAACAGGAGGCTAACGCTCAATCCCTTGGCACATATAGATATACCGGGCATATTGTTTTTTATATACACAGGCTTCGGATGGAGTAATCCTACTGAGACAAGTCCGAGGAATTATAAGGATAAGAAAAAAGGAAGTATGCTGGTGGGTTTTGCTGGACCGCTGGCCAGTCTCGCGCTGGCGGCTGTTGGCTGCCTAGCCTGGAAATACATAGAAGTCAGCACCATACTGGGAGGTTTTCCGTTAAGCGGATATGCAGGTGCTTATGTAGAGCAGTTTGTGAGTGATGTTTATCACTTCAGCTTCAACCTTGCATTACTGAGCCTCCTGCCGCTGCCGATTTTTGACGGATTCCTCATATGGAGCAAGGTGATTTCGCCAAAGAACCAGTTTTATATTTATCAGTACCAGAATTTTGTACTAACAATGCTGCTGCTGGTCTTTCTGATTCTGCCTGAAAGCCTGGAAATGCTTATTTCACCAATCAGGGCAATCTTTGAATTGTCAGCATACGGCATTGTCAGACTGTTTTTATAGCTGCTGCATAGATTAAAGGGGTGTTGTTTTATGAAAAAGAAAAGAATCCTTAGCGGAATGAGACCGACTGGTGACCTGCATCTGGGGAATTATTTCGGCGCATTAGAAAACTGGGTTAAATTGCAGGACGACTATGAATGCTTTTATTTTGTAGCTGACTGGCATGCCCTTACAACAGGCTATGAAGATACCTCCCAAATACGTGAAAATACCAGAAAAGTTGTTATAGACTGGCTTTCTGCCGGGCTTGACCCGGAGAAGTGCGTAATTTTCAAGCAATCTGATGTTAAGGAGCATGCTGAGCTTAATCTTCTTCTGGGTATGATTACGCCGCTTTCATGGTTGTTAAGATGCCCAACATACAAGGACCAGATGAAGGAACTCAAGGAAAAGGATATTGCTACCTTTGGTTTTCTGGGCTACCCATGCCTCCAGGCAGCAGATATCTTAATCTACAATGCTGATGCCGTGCCGGTGGGAGAGGACCAGCTTCCACATCTCGAGCTTACACGGGAAATCGGCAGAAGATTCAATTTCCTGTACGGAGAAGTGTTCACTGAGCCTCAGGCCAAGCTGACCCAGACCAAGGTACTGCCGGGGCTTGATGGCAGGAAGATGAGTAAAAGCTATGGTAACACCATACTACTTTCCGAGCGGCCTGATGAGTTGAGGAAGAAAGTAAATACAATGATAACCGACCCGGCAAGGATAAGAAGGGATGACCCTGGTCACCCTGATGTTTGCTCGGTTTACGCATACAAGAAGATATTTGATATTGACAGCATTGCAGAGATTGAAGAAGGATGTAAAGGCGGCAGAATAGGATGCGTTCAGTGCAAGAAAGCGCTGGCTGAGAAATTGGAAGAATACCTCAGACCTATGCTTGAGAGAAGGGAGAAACTGCTCGAATCCCCTGATGTGATAGAAAGAATCCTTGAAGAGGGAGCTGAAAGGGCAAGGAAAGCTGCGGCAGAAACAATGAAACAGGTTAGAGAGGCAATGAGGATATAACTTGAAAAATGTACAATTAACAATTTACAATTAAGAAGAATAAAAGCAAATAGTTATGAATTGCAGTTAACTGTACATTGTCAATTGTCAATTCAATATTATAACTTGAGCACAGCAGCAAGGAAAGTGATGTTAGTATGAAAGTG
The DNA here is from genome assembly GCA_041687355.1 of Clostridia bacterium. Taxonomy (GTDB): domain Bacteria; phylum Bacillota; class Clostridia; order Acetivibrionales; family UBA4821; genus JAWLCD01. The sequence continues at coordinate 39,389 of JAWLCD010000004.1, forward strand.
AACAATATCGAGCAGAGCGCTTCTTATACAATCAAGGTTGAGAACTTTGAAGGTCCTTTTGATTTACTGTTTCATCTGATAGAGAAGAACAGAATGGATATCTATGATATCCAGATAGCAGAGATTACAGACCAGTATATAAGTTATCTCAAGAAGATGGAGGAACTTGACCTTGAGGTAACCAGTGAGTTTTTAGTGATGGCCTCAACCTTGCTCCTTATCAAGTCCAGGATGCTCCTGCCTGAGGCCGGTAAGGGAGAAGAGGAATCTGAGGATTTAAAGGATGACCTTGTTAACAGGCTGATAGAGTATAAGAGGTATAAGGAGTTTACAGCAGAGTTAAGAGACAGGGAGGTTTACTATTCAAGGATTTTCTACAAACCTCACGAGATATTCAGAATAGAACCTGCCAAGGTGGTTAATGCAAGCTGCTCTCCGGAGCTGATACCTGCAATTTATGAAAGTATTTGCGATAGAAACAGGCGAAAAATGAACCCTGAAGTAAGTCCGTTCAAGGAAATTATGGCCAGGGACAAAATAACTGTGAGAAGCAAGATACGAGAAGTAGTGCGTAAATTGATTACCAAGGCCAGGTTTAAATTCTCCGAGCTTTTTACAGGGGAGAAGAATACCAGACTGGACATTGCTACTGCGTTTATGGCTCTGCTTGAGCTGGCCAAGGTAAGAAGAGTGACACTGGAGCAGAAGAAGTCTTTTGGTGAAATAGTAGTAAAGAAGAAGGGGAAAGAAAGGCTGAATCAGGAAAATTAACTGTAGTATGAGGTGATTAAACTGGAAATACAAAAAATTGAGGCAATAGTAGAGGCAATGCTCTTCGCATCAGGTGACCCTGTCACCCTTGAGACCCTCTCGGAGGTTACAGAAGTTGACAGGAAAACCCTGAGCCTGCTGATTAGCCGTATGATGGACAGGTATATGGAGGAGAACCGTGGGATACAAATCCGTGAGATTGATGGAAGCTACCAGCTTTGTTCAAAGCCTGATTATTTTGATTATGTAAAGAGGCTTTTCGAGCCTCGGCAGAAGCAGGGACTGTCTCAGGCAGCTCTTGAAGTACTGGCAATAGCTGCGTACAACCAGCCTGTTACAAGGGCTGAGATAGAGAAAATAAGGGGAGTTAGTTCTGATAGCGCAATAAATTCCCTGGTGGAGAGGAATCTGCTCGTGGAAGCCGGAAGAATGGATGCTCCGGGTAGGCCAATTCTGTATGAAACGTCGCAGGAATTCCTGAGAGCTTTTGGTTACAAGTCGTTGGTCGATTTGCCGCAGTCAGAAGATTTTCTCAAAATTGAATAGATTTTTAGTACATAACAAACCGCTCTATATGGGCGGCTTTATTTTTTGGCAATGTATTTATTTCCTGGAAACGGAGAATATAAGATTAGATTATATAGCTTATGTTGTATAGTATTTCAGAATAATAAGGAAAAATAAATTAACAGCTCATAAGGACTACGAAATCGAGATAAACTAGATGCTTGTTATACTAAATTTCAGACCGGAATTAATTCGCCATCCTGGCTTAATAATTACTAGAATTGACGTCCTGTCAATTCTTCCTGAAATTTGAGCATAACATAGCATAGTTTATCTAAGATTTCTCCATTACTTATTCGCCAGTTAATTCATTTTCCTTATATACTTTACAAGCTAAATAGCGTAAAAAAGTGGGAATATATATGGTTTACTGGTATCTAATGATTGTACTGCTGTTTTTGGCAGGGATTTTATTGTTTTTTATTTTCAGCAGAATAACGGTTAACTTGGAGTATTACAGAAGTCCGGAACTCCATAAGGTGGGTATACATATTTATCTGCTGAAAAGGCTGAAGGTCTACAGAAAGGTAATTATAGTTGACAGGGGCCGAGCCGAAGAGAATGGGGAGTATAAAAAGAGGTTGATGAAGAGGATTGAAAAGGTAGTTGATATATTATTCAGGTCGGTAGATGCCATAAGGGACTATAATGATATGCTTAACAGCATTACAAGAAAAGCGCGAAGGGGTTTTGAATACGGAAAGCTCAGCCTGCGGACCAGAATTGGTACCGGAGATGCTGCATTGACTGGAATAACATGCGGATTGGTATGGTCTGTGCTGGGTATTTTAAGAATGCAGAAGGAGTATGGGGAAGCTTTCAAAGATATGGATTTTCTTGTATGCCCTGATTTCAAAAAAAAGATATTTACTGTTGATGTTAACTGCATATTTACCATTAAAACTGTTCATATTATTAGTGTAATCAGGTCGTCCAGAAAGATTTTCGAGCTTGAACGGACAAGAGAACAATATTCCGGAGAAGATAATAAAAAAAACCAAGAATTTTTGGAAACGGGGTAGATAGGAAATGAGCGAACATCCCATACAGGGTTTGATGAGTACTGCGATGCAAAGCATAAAGGATATGGTAGATGTGAATACTATCGTTGGTGATGCCGTCCAGTCTCCCGATGGTGCGGTTATTATTCCCATATCCAGGGTAACTTTCGGATTTGCGGCAGGTGGAAGCGAGTTTAGTGGGAATATCGAAGAACAGCAGGACAACTCAAAGGAAAACCAGGATGAAAATCAGGGAGGACGGATGCCCTTCGGAGGAGGAAGCGGGGCAGGAGTGAGTATTAATCCTATTGCCTTTCTTGTAGTCAGTAAGGAGAATATAAAACTGCTTCCGGTCAGCTATAATACATCTCTTGAGAAGGTGCTGGATTTTATACCGGAAGTGATAGATAAACTGGATGAGTCTATAAAGCAGAAGATTTCTGTAAGAAAAGAAGCAAAACATAATGGAGCCTCAGAAGTCAAAAAGAAAGAAATACTAACAGAATAATTGCCCGTAGTGACAAGGGGACGGGGTTGTTGACAACCCCGTCCCCTTGTCTATTATCTATTTCTCTTCCACCTTTATAACATACTTATTATTCACAATATTGACATAAAATGTATTGTATGCTAGATTTAAAAAGTTATTTAAACATAATATAGATTCAACAGGTTTGAGCCTGAAATACGTTAAACAATTGTTCAACGTAGGATGTTGAAGAAGGAGGAGGTGATTACAAGTAAATATTAGCGGTAACCCACTAGGCTATAGTTTAATAGGATTTAAAGCAAGGGCAGGTGAGAAAGAGTAGGAGAACTTAGTTTCTATCCAGGACGAATAGATACTCTAGAAGGCTTATTACTAAGGATGATACTAAGAAAGGACGGACGTTGAAATGATTAGAAAAAGACGGAGAAAATTGAATATAGGAAGATTTATAATTTTTCTATGTGTGGTCACCGCACTTTTAGCTGGAACAGTCTTCGTAGGCATCAAGGCATGGAACCATTTTACCGGAGACAATATCAACATCAGCCAATGGTTCGATAGGTTCACAAACAAGGAAGAAGCAAGAGAACCTGTTTTGCAAGAGGTTTTGAGAACTGACTTGAATGTCTCGGTTTCGTTTGAGTCAGCTGATGACCTGGCGAAGACAACCACTATTGATCCAGTTCCGGAGTTAAAAACTGCAATTGGCCAGAAGGGTATTATCGGTGAGCCGGTTAGTATAAGAACAACATCAGAATTTGAAGAGGCAAAAATTACATTTAAATATGACCCGTCTGAACTAGGTGCTGCAAAGGTACAGAATCTCCGGATATTTTATTACGATGATGAGAATAGAAATCTGGAGCTTGTAGAAGAGCAGTCCATAGACACTTCAACCAATACGGTAACGGCAAATGTGAGCCACTTCTCCATATACCTGCTTGCAGACATGAGTGAATGGTCAAAAACCTGGAAGGACAACTTAACAAAAGCTTTACCCAGGGCACCTGACGGAAAGGCTATCCGAAAACCGCTTGACATGGTCTACGTTATTGACAGCTCAGGCAGCATGGGGCCTACACCGTATGGGCATTCACGCTATGACTATGAAAGCGACATGAACAATGACAGAATAAAACAGACCCAAGCATCCATAAGGCTTATGGCAAACGATGACAGGGCTGCAGTAATAAGCTTTGACAGCAGCGCATACCTTCTGCAGGAGTTGACCGGTAACAAAGATGCTCTTATTGCTGCTGCCGATAGAATAGGGGCTAGTGGAAAAACAAACATTCCATGCGGTATTGAGCAAGCACTTGAACAGCTGTCATCCTATGGACGAAAAGATGCAAATAAATATATTGTCTTCTTGACAGACGGTAAGAATACCGAGGGCAGCGATGATGTTGACTGGCTCATTAATACAGCCAAGCAGCTTCAGGTCAAGATTTTCACAGTCGCCCTTGGGAAAAATGCCGACAGGCGTTTGCTTGAGATAATTGCCGAGGCAACCGGAGGAGACTTCTACTACGCCGATTACGCAAAGCAGTTAAAAGATAAGTTCATGCTCATTGGCGAAAAAGTGGATCTGGATATCGATGTTGATACCGACAAGGATGGTATTCCCGATTGGGCTGAGAAGAAAGGCTATATACTGCAGGGAACACTAATGAAGGTTATTGCTCCAACAGACCCCAACAACAAGGACACTGATAATGACGGTGTGCCAGACAACATCGAATTGGGTACTGTATACTATGACCCCGATACACGGCTTGCTTATGTCAGTGCTGAACCGCTGGTATATGGAAAACCTCATGAACCCTACCGCAGTGACCCCACCAAGAAGGATAGAAGGTATGAACTTGATGCCAACTGGCAGGTAGACATTATAAATGCCGCAATGCTAAAATATCAACAGGGAGAAATAACAACCGAGGCATATAATGCAATCTTCAAAGAAGCATCAGACAGACTTTCGGCATATTACATGGCATCCAAAGGTGATATTTTACAAGCGTTCATCGAGACTGAACAGTATAAATTTGCAACTGAGCATATGATGGACATTGAGCTGGTTCAAGAAATAATCCGGGATGCATTTCAGTTTGAAGAACAGCAAACAACAGGTATAATGGATGCTGAAACATGCAGCAATGTTGCTATGATTCAGATACTCTATAAATCGCAGTATCCGGAAATTCAAGTAACGGGCTACTTTGACCCGGCAACCAGGCAGCTTTTTGAAGCCATAATTGACCCGAATGACAGCGAGGTTGTCCAGAAAAAGCGTATACTCTCACGCGATGAAAAACTTGCAGCAAACGTATTCGGTATTCCTTTAGGTGCCGGTCAAACAGTAATTGGAGCGTTGCAAGGGCTTGGTGAGCTAGGAGCAGAAGCAGCAATTTATACAGTCTTTAGTCCTCTTACACGTGGTATCTGTGAAGTCTCACACAGTTCAGGATGGATGAGCGACCGTAGGTATAACAACATGGTGGATTATCTGGACCGGGACCAGCAGCAAAGGGAGCAGATGTTTGCCAGTATTCCTGCCAATATGTGGGAAGGTATAAGGAATGATGTAGCAAACACTATACAACTGCCTGCAAACATGTTAGACCCGACGAAGGATATACATGATATGGCCTCGTCCTATCAAAGCGCCCTTAATACAGCACTATTGGCTTACGGCGGTTCCAAAAGCGTAAAATTTACAGCCACAAAAACCTTTAAAGGGCTGGTTAAAGCAAAGAATGGAACAATCAAGCTGCTTGAATCGGATGCTATAAAGGCCCTCAGGGTTAGATTCAAGGACAATAGGGGAGCCTTAATGCCTGGGGCTAAGGATAGGGTTGTTGTAAGGAAAGTGGATAATGCTGCTGAGGGAGCAGCTGACGCGAGTAAGAGGCTAGAATACTTAGGAGCAACACCAGGGAAAGCCTCGAAAACAGGTCAGGAAGTAATTAAAAGAATGGAACAGGAAGGAAAAATAAGAAAGGATCCATTTGGGAAGACAGAATTTCAAGCTAGTGATGGGAAATGGTACGATATAAAAGAAGCTGATATGGCTCATAAATATGATGCTGTTACATGGTGGAATGAAACAGGAAGGTACTACGGTGCCAAATCCCCTGAAGTAAGAAAGTGGATGTTAGATCCTAATAATTACTACTTAGACCATTTTAGTATTAATCGTTCTCAGGGAGCGCAACTTAATGAGAATTATTTGCCTCCAATAAAATAGCTTGGTATTTAAAAATAATATTTAAGGAGAAGGAATATGGCAACATTAAATTCAGATATTCAAAGACATATAGAGGAGTTAATCCAAAAATGTGGAATTGAATATCAAAAAGAAAACTATAATGATGCTATTGCATTATTAGAAAAATCATGGGATATTTTGCCTTGTCCAAAAGTTATTTATGATGAGAGCTATAGAATTGCAAAATATATTATTCAGTTTTGTCTTTTAGCAAAGGACGTTGATAAAGCTAAAAGATGGGCTGGTATTATATCAATTTGCGATTTAGAACGAGCTGATAGTGGTGAAAGAGAGTTTTTGGCAGGAAAAGTGGCATATGAGTCAAATGATTTACAAATGGCAAAAGAGTATTTCTATGTTGCTAACTGGAAATCCGAGGGTAGATGCTTCATAGACGAAGACTCAAAATACTTGAACTTACTAGAAAACTAGTATTGGCTAATTCTCAGAGTCAGTAGGATATTTCATTTCCTATTGACTCTTTTTTTAATGATACATGTGACAAGGGGACGGGGTTGTTGACAACACCTCTGATACATAGTACTATATATCAGAGGTGAATATTATGTCAAGAGTTCCAAGAAATAGAAGCAAGAGCGGAGTATACCATATAATTATGAGAGGAATAAACCGACAAAGCATATTCGAAGATGAGGAAGATTGTGATAAATTCATCCAAACCATCCAAAAGTATAAAGAAATTTGTGAATATAAGTTATATGCATACTGTCTTATGGGAAATCATCTGCATTTGCTGTTAATGGAAGGTAAAGAACCGTTGGAGCAGGTTATGAGAAGGATATGTGGCAGTTATGTCTACTGGTATAACCGTAAGTATGACAGGGTAGGTTATTTATTTCAAGATAGATATAAAAGTGAGCCGGTAGAGGATGATGCATATTTTCTTACAGTATTAAGATATATATATCAAAACCCTGTAAAGGCTGGCATGGTAACAAGTGTTGAAAAACATACATGGAGTAATTATGACGAATATATAGGAAGAAATACAATGGCTGAAACAAACTTTGTTCTTGACATGTTTAGTAAAGAAAGAGAAAAAGCGATTAAGAGTTTCATTAAATATATTAACGAACCAAATGATGATGTTTGCCTGGAAATATCGGAAAACCAGCAGATTAAGGATGAAGATGCAAGAGTTATTATCAAGAACCTATGTAAAGTAAATAATGCAATAGACCTACAAAAACTTAACGCAGATAAAAGAAATGCATGCTTAAAAGAATTAAAAGAAAAGCATGGCTTATCTATCAGACAGATTGAGAGATTGACCGGAATAAACAGGGGAATTATTCAGAGAGTAGAGGGTGACAACAACCCCGTCCCCTTGTCACCCTCTACTGGAGATTAAACTCTGTCTTTATCGATTCGACTGCCCTTACTTCGTCTTTGCCTGAAACCAGATAGGAGATATCGGTTTCTGAGGTGCTTACCAGTTTTATATCTATTCCTCTTTCAGCTAAAAGGGCAAAAAGGTTGGCTGCAACGCCAGGAATGTTTCTCATGCCTTCACCATATACCGATATTTTTGAGTTGTTTGAATCAATATCCAGTCTCAGCTGGGGTATATCCTTCTTGAACACTGCAAGAGCTTCAATTACTTTAGACACATCACTCAGTGGTATACTGAACGACACATTGACCACTCCACTGTATGAGGGTGTCTGGGTTATCATATCAACGTTAATATTTTCTCTTGCAACTGCATTGAAAATATCAGACATTGTTTTAATATTGTTGGGAACCTTATCAAGGGTTATAAGGGCAACATCACTTAGTACTGTATAGCCGGTTATAATATCGTCATCTATCAATAATTCCACCTCCGTAAGTTTCATGCACAGATTAGGTCTGTTCCTGGGTCTGGTTAATAATATTTGACATTCTATACATCCCGGCAGGTTTTCCAATTATAAACCTTGCGGCTTTAAGTGCCCCTCTGCCGAAGATGTTTCTTGACATAGCGGTATGCTTGATTTCAACTATTTCATCGTCACCTGCAAAGATTACCGAATGTTCTCCAACAATAGTTCCTCCCCTGATAGAATGTATACCTATCTCATTTGCGCTCCTTTTTTCACGTTTTGAATGCCTGTTGTATACATATTCATACTTATCAGGAAGGGTTGAATTAATTGAATCGGCGAACATAAGGGCTGTACCGCTGGGTGCATCAATTTTCTGGTTGTGATGCTTGTCGATAATTTCAATATCAAAGCCCTCATGCAGAATTCTGGCAGCTTTCGAAATCAAATCTGCAACCAGGTTGGTACCGATTGACATATTTGCCGACTGGAAGATGGGTATTGATTTTGATACTCGTACCATCCGGCTTTTCTGGGTCTGGGTGTGGCCTGTTGTAGCGATAACCAATGGTATTTTCCTGAACAGAGCATATTCCAGCAGGGGTTCCAGGGAGTCGGGGGTGGAGAAATCAATGATAACATCAGCTTTTTCCCTGCAGTCTCTTGGCCTCACATATACAGGATATGCATTCTTCTGAATGCCGCTGGTGTCGAATCCTGCTGCGACTTTCATATCAGGTTCTTTCTCAATCAAACCGGATATTACCTGGCCCATCTTTCCATTGCATCCGCTTATTATAACATTTATCACTCGTCCCAGCTCCTTTACAAAACAATACTTGAATTCCCTGGTGCAAAAGCGAAGTTTTAATTCTAATATTTAACTTTACAAGAGTCCAGCATGCAGCTTTATATTAATCCGTAATTCATCAATGCATCCTTTAATATAGAGGCATTATTTTCGGACATTCCGGTAAGCGGAAGCCTGCACGATCCTACATCAAATCCCATCATGTTCATTGCTTCCTTGACAGGTATTGGGTTGACTTCAATGAACAAGGATTTAATCAGGTCTATCATCTTGAGCTGTAATTCCATACTCTTTTTAATATTACCTTCGAGATAAGATATAACCATATCGTGTGTATCTTTTGGAGCAATGTTTGCAACCACGGATATGACACCCTTTCCTCCGACAGATAGGACAGGGACAATATGGTCATCATTACCGGAATATATATAAATGTCATCCCCACATAATGCAGCCATTTCACATATCTGACTGATATTTCCGCTTGCTTCTTTGATACCTGTGATGTTATCTATCCTGGATAGCTCCTTTAGTGTACCAGGAGTAACGTTCAACCCGGTTCTTGAAGGTACGTTGTAGACTATTATAGGTAGCTTTACACTTTTTGCAATAAGAGAATAGTGTTCAACCAACCCTTTCTGGGTGGTTTTATTATAATAGGGTGTAACAATCAGAAGCCCGTCTGCACCTATTTCCTCAGCATATCTCGAGAGCTCAAGGCAGTGCATGGTATTGTTGCTTCCGGTACCCGCTATGACCGGTATTCTGCCGGCAGTTTTTTCAACTGCGTACTTAATAGCCGATTTTTGTTCTTCATCAGACATAGTAGAGCTTTCACCGGTAGTTCCGCATACTATTATGGCATCGGTGTGTTCACTGATATGATATTCAATCAACGCACCAAGCTTAGAGAAATTAATACCTTCTTCCGTAAAGGGTGTTACGATTGCAACACCTGAACCGACAAATGGTAAAGTCTTCATTGTGCATACCCCTTTCCAAGGTTCTTGTAATACTTATAGGGAAAGCTGAAGTTATTCCGAATTTCTGATTAGTTCTTCAGCAATCTGCACTGCATTTGTTGCAGCACCTTTTCTGATGTTATCTGCAACCACCCAAAGGTTTACGCCATTTTCGACGCTCTCATCCCTTCTTATCCTGCCAACATAAACCTCATCCTTTCCGGATACTTCTATCGGCAGGGGGTAGATGTTATTATTGACGTCATCCTGGACAACTATTCCGGGAGCCCGTGCCAGAACCTGCTTAAGTTCTTCAAGGTCAAATTGCTTTTTGAATTCAACGTTTATTGATTCGCTGTGGCAATTAAAAACAGGCACCCTAACTGTGGTTGCTGTTATCCTAAGGGATGGTTCACCTAATATCTTTCTGGTTTCGTTGACCATCTTCATTTCCTCTTTAGTATATCCATTTTTTTCAAATACATCAATATGAGGTAGAACATTGCCTGCTATAGGATGGATAAATTTTTTCGGAGGCTCACCCTTCAAGCCGTTCTCCAAATCCAGATAGCCCTGCAGGCCTGCGCCGGATACTGCCTGATAGGTTGAGTAAACTACCCTTTTAATATTATATTTGTCATGCATGGGTTTTAATGCAACAACTGCCTGAATAGTTGAGCAATTGGGGTTTGCAATTATCCCATTATGATTAAGTACATCCTGAGGGTTCACTTCGGGGACTACAAGCGGAACTGAAGGGTCCATTCGCCAGGCGCTGCTGTTGTCAATAACTACACACCCCTTTGAAGCTGCAATGGGTGAAAATCTCAGGCTGGTACCTGAGCCTGCAGAGAAGAGGGCTATATCAATTTTATGCTGGTCAAAGGAGTTTTCGGTTAGTTCCTCTATCTGGTATTCTTTTTCCATGAATGCTATAGTGCTTCCAGCACTTCTGGATGATGCAAAAAGGTAATAATTATTTATCGGAAGATTTCTTTCTTCAAGAACTTTCAAAAAGGTACGCCCTACCATACCGGTTGCACCTACAATTGCAAGATTGATATTTCTCATGATATTATCTCCCCCCACAGTTTGTAAAATATAGTATGCTGTAATTAGCCTTGTGTGTCATACCCAGTCCAACATGCTGAGGATTGGGGTAAATTAAAAGCCGGTCGTGTGGACCAGCTATATGTGACCACAACAAGACAAGCCTAACGCAAGCCTTGCTGCGACCTGAACACCTTTAAGATAGCTCTCCACCAGCGTTTGATGACAGTCATGCCGCTGTTAGCGTCATAACCAGGATGTATGCAACCGGGTACATATTCCTTCGGCACTTATACCTTTCTCCGGCATCATTGAAACCCTGTTTTCTCAAACCGGATACTGATTAGAAGTGCACCTCTACCTGAAATAATATGGTAGGGGGACGCGACCATTCGCTTCGCTCAAGGAACGTCCCCCTTTGATTTAGTTTTAAATCTTTAGCTAATGATACCATTCAGTATTGTGTATGTCAAATAGTAAGGGGAAATGAATTAACTAGTGAGTAAGTTATGGAGAAATCTGATTTCGCAGTCCTTATGAGTGGCTAATTTATCTTTCCCTGTAACCAGCTTACCCCTTTGTTTATACTGGATTTTCCCCAACTACTTTATAAGTATCGCGTGCTATCATAAGTTCTTCATTGGTATGGATTACAAATACCCTGGTCCTTGAATCCCTGTGAGTTATTTCAATTTCTTTGTGCTCAAGAGTTCTATCTACTGCGTTCTTGTTCTGTTCCTCATCGACTATTATACCCATACAGTCGAGGTTCTCCAGAGACTTTTGACGTACCCTCCAGTCGTGTTCACCTATACCAGCAGTGAATATAATTGCATCTGCTCCATCAAGCACGGCCATATACTCACCTATGAACTTCTTTATTCTGTAGCAGAACATATCAATAGTGAGTTTGGCTCTTTCGTTATCCTGATAAGCAGCTTTCTGGATGTCTCTAAAATCACTGCTGACACCCGATACACCTAGAATTCCCGACTTCTTGTTGAGAATATTATTTATTTCCTTAATTCCCAACTGTTCGTTTTCCATTAGATATGGTATTATTGCAGGGTCTATTGTGCCGCTGCGTGTGCCCATCATAAGCCCTTCCAGAGGAGTAAATCCCATTGATGTATCTACCGATTTTCCCTTATTAATTGCGCAGATGCTGGCGCCCCCTCCTAGGTGGCAGGAAATTATCTTTAGCTGTTCAAGGGGTGCCTGCATAATCTCAGATGTCTTGGCAGCTATATACCTGTGCGATATACCATGAAAGCCGTACTTTCTGATTTTATGTTTTCCATACATCTCGTACGGAATAGGATAAATGTAGGCATAATCAGGCATGGTTTGGTGGAAGGCGGTATCGAATACCGCGACCATTGGGGCTGAAGGTAATAATTCCCTGCAGGCCTTTATGCCAATAATATTCGAAGGATTATGAAGGGGAGCAAGCCTGGAGCATTGTTCTATGGCGTCAAGAACTTTATGGTCAATAAGTACCGAGTCATGGAAGAACTCTCCACCATGCACAACCCTGTGTCCGACGGCCGAGATTTCGTCCAGGGATTTTATTATCATATTCCGGGGGTCGGCTATACATTTGAGGACCAATTGAACAGCCGAGGTATGGTTAGATATTTCCTGATTAATAGTAATCTCATCCTGATTGATATGCTTGCACTTCATGAACGAGCCTTCAAGTCCAATGCGGTCACAAATGCCTTTTGACAAAACTTCTTCATTTTCCATATTAATTAACTGAAATCTAAGAGAGCTGCTGCCACAGTTGATAACAAGTATTTTCACTATTACTTCTCCTTTCCAGCTGCAAATATATAATTCAGACAGGTGAAGGCTTAGAGTGCAGCAGCCTGAATAGCTGTAATGGCTGCTACACCAACTATGTCTTCAGCTTTACACCCCCTGGACAGGTCGTTAACCGGTTTTGCCAGACCCTGGGTAATCGGGCCGTATGCTTCTGCCTTGGCAAGTCTCTCAGTAAGCTTATAGGCAATATTACCTGAATTGAGGTCCGGGAAAATGAGTACATTTGCCCTGCCGGCAATTCTGCTTCCGGGAGCTTTAAGCTCTGCTATTCTTGGAATCAGTGCTGAATCAACCTGCATCTCGCCTTCAATCATTATATCCGGTGCTTTTTGCTTTGCCAGTTCAACTGCCCGGATGACCTTCTCGGTTAATTCACTCCTGGCGCTTCCGAAAGTAGAATACGAAAGCATTGCTACCCTGGGAGTAATCCCAAACATATTTTTCAGTGTACGAGCTGATGATACAGCTATTTCGGCAAGCTGAGCCGAATCGGGGTTTTCATTTAAGCCACAGTCTGCATATACCAAAAGTCCGTCTTCACCATACTGCTCATCAGGTGAAACCATAAAGAAGAAAGATGAAACCAGTTCAACCCCAGGTGAGGTCTTGATTATCTGAAGAGCAGGTCTCAAGGTGTCGGCAGTAGAATGAATGGCACCAGATACCAGACCATCAGCATGGCCCTGCTTTACCATCATGGTTCCAAAATAGACAGGGTCCTTTAAAAGGTCTCTTGCCTGCTCAATAGAGAGGCCTTTGTTTTTTCTCAACTCATACAGTGCCTGAACATACGCTTCAAAGCTGTCTGACCTGAGGGGTTCTACGAATTCTACACCCGGGATATCTTCTCCTCCTGCAGACCTCAATATTTCACCCTTGTTTCCTACCAGTATTACATCCGCAATTCCTTCATTCAGAATCATACCAGCTGCTTTTGCTACTCTGGGGTCGGAGCCTTCGGGGAGTACAATTCTTTTTCTGTTTAATCTTGCCCTTTGTTTAATGGTTTCTATGAGACTCATATTATCCTCCTGCAAAGGGTCGATTTTTATTCGGCCCATATATTATTATTGACTCTGACAGTACAAATTATAGTTTAATTCACACTACATGTCTACTTAAAATCATGATGAGGAATCCTTGCCGTCACTTTTGCCAATTGGGTTTAATTGTGATATATTTAGATTGTGAATCAATTCATCTATGCATAATACTGCAGAGTATTCCGGGAGGGTGGATAGTGAGAACTAAAAAGGCTGACAAAAGAAAGTCGAAGTCAAGAAAGAATAAACGTGAGAATAATGCTCAGAGCCAGGTACATCCCCATATACATCGTTCTATCGTTGGTATTACAGTCATATTTGTATCTATACTCCTGATTGCGAGTACAATGTTTACTTCAGAGACAGGACCGTTTGGACAGGTTATTCGTACCGTTCTTCTGGGTACGTTCGGTATAGTAGGCTTTACTTTGCCATTCATAGTGCTTTATGCAGGCTGGATTATATCCGTAAAGGAGCATCCCCGAATGTATAGAAACAGGCTGCTGTGTATGCTGGGGCTTGTTATACTGGCCTCATGCTTCTTATACCTGTTGTTTGAGGACGGTCTTTATCAGTCCCAGTCAGTATTTGCTCAAAACCTGGGAAGGTTTTTCGAAGCAGGTACTCAGGGTGAAGGTGGGGGAGCAGCTGGTGGACTGCTTACGGTTCCTCTGGTCATGACGTTTGGTCCTGCAGGTGCGTTTATAATACTTATGGCTGCATCAATAATAACCTTTGTTCTTGCAACCAATCTGACATTCAAGGCGTTTCTGGTAAGACTCAAAGGTCTGGTAAGCAGAGTGGGGCAGTTTTGCGTAGGGATTTTGTCCCGAAAAGGTAAAGGGACTGATGACAAATCTGCAGCTGAATGGGAGGGAATTACCGACCGGACAAGAATAAACGAAGCAAGGGAAAAAGCTCCTGAAATATTTGATTTTGCCGAGAGAGAAGAGGCAGGTTCCGACCATAAACCTCGAGAAACAGATGAAAAGAGTCAATCCAGAGAAGCCGGTTCTGCTGAGCAGGTCGCCGGAGAAGGTAAGGAGAACAGAAGGGTCAAAGCCGAACGCGTAAAAAGTGCAGAGGTTGAGGAACTGAACCTTGACCACACAGCGTTGCGAAAGCTGGATGAAGATTACAAGCATCCATCAACCGAACTCTTGAAGAGTACAGAAGGAACAGGAAAAACGGGTTCAAAGAAAGAACTTCAGGATACGGCAGTTAAACTTGAGCAGACGCTTTCAAGCTTTGGGGTTAATGCAAAGGTTATTAATGTAAATAGAGGACCTACGGTTACCAGGTACGAGCTTTCACCCGGAGCAGGAGTCAAGGTGAGCAAAATTGTCGGACTGGCCGACGACCTTGCACTGAACCTGGCAGCTCCGGCTGTGAGGATTGAAGCGCCTATACCGGGTAAGGCAGCGGTTGGAATTGAGATACCAAACAGGGAAATTTCACCGGTTTGCCTGAGGGATGTGGTAGAGTCGAGGGAATTTAAGAATTTTCCGTCCAACCTGGCTTTTGCCATAGGTAAAGATATCGCGGGAAGGACGGTCATAGGGGATATTGCCAGGATGCCTCATCTGCTTATAGCAGGCGCAACCGGCTCAGGAAAGAGTGTATGTATAAATACCCTGATTACCAGTATCCTGTATAAGGCAAGGCCTGACCAGGTTAAGCTCCTTATGGTAGACCCAAAGGTTGTTGAGTTGGGGGTTTACAATGGTATTCCACACCTGCTTATTCCGGTTGTTACTGACCCGAGAAAGGCTGCAGGAGCGTTAAACTGGGCAGTCCAGGAAATGGTGAGCAGGTATAATCTTTTTGCTGAGAAAGGTGTAAGAGATATTAAGGGATACAATTCGGTGCTTAAGGATGAAGGAGTTGAAGCACTACTGCCGCAGGTAGTGATAATCATTGATGAGCTTGCTGACCTGATGATGGTTGCACCCAACGATGTTGAAGATGCCATTTGCAGACTGGCACAGATGGCACGTGCTGCAGGTATGCACCTGGTTGTTGCAACCCAGAGGCCTTCTGTGGATGTAATAACCGGTGTGATAAAGGCCAATATACCTTCAAGAATTTCTTTTGCAGTATCCTCACAGGTGGATTCCAGAACCATACTCGATGTGGCCGGAGCAGAGAAGCTGCTGGGCAAAGGTGATATGCTCTATTATCCTGTAGGCGAACCAAAACCTATAAGGCTGCAGGGAGCCCTTATATCCGATAAGGAGGTTGAGGCGGTAGTCCAGTATATCAAGAACCAGGCAGAGGCCTCCTATGATGAGGATATAATAGAGAAGCTTGAAAATGAAGGCGAAAGGGCCGAGAGTGACCCCGGAGACAACGATGTGCTTCTGCCTCAGGCTATTGATATGGTAGTAGAGACCGGACAAGCCTCAATATCCATTATCCAGAGGAGATTCAAAGTAGGGTATGCAAGGGCTGCCAGGCTTATAGACCAAATGGAAGCACGCGGGATTGTGGGAGGATTTGAAGGAAGCAAGCCGCGAAGGGTACTGGTATCGAAACTTCAGTGGGAAGAAATGAAGGCAGAATAGCAGAAAGTAAAAGGCCGGAGAGAATGTCTCCGGCCTTTTACTTTCTGCTTTATTTATCTTAATACCAGTTTCCCATCAACTATTCTTGCATATATATCGGTTTCTGTATCTATAAACCTGTGTGTGAAGGCTCCAACTTTTATAATATTGTCGTTGTATATTCTTTTTATCTTGATTACTCCGTTGGGTGGTACTGATATGGTAGTAGGCACGCCCATTTCCGAGCCAACCTGATTAACCTCAATCATTTTCTCAGAGTGAATGACCGAGCCCCTGACTACACCGTTAATGAGGATTTTATCATTTGCCCTAATGTCGCAGTTGAAGCATCCTTTTTCAGTAATCTTAACGCAGCCTCTGGCATTGATTTCAGAGTTTGCAGCATACATGAGGATTATATCTCCTTCAACTATGGTATCGTCCTGTGTATAGTATGTAAGTCCGTTTAGTATAGCCTTTACCTTATATAGCTGTTCAATGGTTTTTACGGCGCTGCAGTTTCCGAGGAATATCTTCAAAGCTGAGATGAGCTGGTCTCTTTTTTCAATCAGGCAGTCATACTGATTGGTTTTGAGCGCCACGATGAAAGCGTATATATCCTGGGGAAGCTTATGGTATTTGGAGTTTAGAAGCTCCTTAACCTTTGGGCCTATTCCATCGGGGTATACAGTATTTACAAGCTTATCCTTGCAGGAATTTTCAATTTCCTGAATAATCAGGTCAATTGATTCTGTGATGGGTAGTATGTCCTCGCCGGGGTCTCTGATTATTATATTCCTATTGCCTGATTCAACCTTGCTCGAGATAACATTGCCGCTTATTGCAACGCTGTTCCCGGATTTAATTTCTGCAAAGTGGGAATCACCTTTTACATAAATGCTGCCTTTTGCCTGGACTTCCATTGCTTCTTTCACATTGCCGTTTACTATGACGTTGCCTTTGAATTTTATATTACCGCGCTTGATGTCAACATCGCCGTTTATTTCAAGCTTTTCGTTAATATTGATAGAAACTGCAGTTTCGCTTTTAACAGCTTCAGCCTTGCCGGCCTTTATACAGCGAGCAATCTTACCATTCTCTTCAATTATGACTCCATCTCCGTCACAAAGCCGAATATCCTTCGGCATGGGAGTCTTAATGAGCTTCCCGGTTACTGTAATGCCATCTGCGCCCGGTTTCATGGGATGCTTGACAGCCAGTACATCACCAATGCCAGAACTCTTATAGTCAATAAAGTTCCTGAAGTCAACTCTTCCGGCTTCATCTTCGTTTAGATTGATTTCGAATTTTTCCTGGCTGAACATGTATTCAATCCAAGCGTCTTCAGGAGGGGTGACCTGTGTGCCGCGAGCAGCGATTATATATTTATCTTCATACGTGCTGCATGCTTGTTTGATATTCTCTTCTATTATACCGGTTGTAATACCGTGTTTTTCAAGTGCGCTATATATCTTTTCTTCAGAGATATATCCGACATTCTCAATTACTTCAAGAGCTTTAAGCTCTAATAGGTTGGAGGGTTCACAATCAAGGACTTCATATCGAGATATTCTGGCTGGGATTGTATGCAGGACAGCTTCCATTTCGTCTTCAGAAATTTTTATTTCGATAAGCTCTTCACGTATGATAGTTTCAGGCTTGATTTCAATTACATCATCCTTACCAGGAACAACCAGATGGCTGCATTCCATACCGTTGATAACCAACTTGACCCCTTCGCAAGGGTTGATTGCCGGTGGAAGGCCAAGACCGCTTTCGCTGGTGAAGTCAACCTTTCTGTTTTTTATCCAGACCTGACCATCCAGTTTTTCCTGCTTATTTATTTTGGAAGATTCGGAATAGCTTAGCATTTTCATCAACCTCCATATCTTTGCTCAAGCTATTTTTGTTCTCATAATATATATCGGTATAGCAAATAAATTGAATAAGATCTTTTTATGTGAACGTTGGAAATATAGGATGACGATTGAAATAATACCATCTAAAAAATGTTTATAAAGGAAGGAAAAAAACTCAATTTGTCGAATATATATATATATAATTTTCTTATGGATTAGAAGATGATGAAAGGCTCTTTTGAGTTAAGAAACAATAAGTTGATTGAAAAGGAGAGAGTTTCAAGTGAGAATAGTAAGAAGAGGAACTATGGTTATAATTCTTGTACTGGTACTAATGCTTGCCTCAGTAATTTCTAATGCAAATGCACAAAACAGCCCGGATTTAGAGGAAGAAATAGCAGTTCTGCTGACAGAGATAGGTTTGTTAAAAGGAGACCAGGACGGCAATCTGATGCTGGATAATAAGCTGACCAGGGAACAGATGGTAGTTATTATAAGCCGTTTAAAAAACGTTGAAGATGAGGCAAGAGTATATCCGGTTGACGGCATAAAGTTTAAAGATGTGCCTGAACAGGGTGAGTATAAACATTATATAGCATGGGCCCAAGGAAATAAAATTATTTTGGGTTACAGCAGTGAAAGATTTGGCTTTAAAGACTACTTAACCGGGTGGCAGGCAAAGGCTATACTTGTCAGAACATTGGGATACACAGAGACATCCGATGAAGACATGAATAATAAAGCTGATGAACTGGGTATTACCACTGGCGTGCATTTTGATGACGATACTCCTATTATGCGGAGAACTATGGCGGTTTTGATGTATAATTCTTTATTTGCAAAAACCAGTGAAGGTAAAATACTTGGTGAAGAGTTGGGCATAGGAGAGGAAATACTGAAAAACAGAAAAACAGGAAAGGTTGTTGAAAGAGAAGCATCTGTAAGGCAGGACGGCTGGGTTTACTATAAGAACACGGAGGATGGAAATAAGCTGTATAAGGCAAGAGAAGATGGCAGCACCGTCACTAAGCTTGATGATGGCGAGGTTAATTGTCTGGATGTTTCAGAAGGATGGGTTTATTTCAGCAGTAAGTCAGACCAGGATAAGCTGTATAAGATAAGTATAAATGGGGTAGGCAAGGTCAAGCTTGGAGATTATGCATGTGACTATATTGATGTATATGGTGACTGGATATACTTCATAAACAAGTCGGATTACAGCAAGATATACAGAATGAAGCTGGATGGAACAGGCGGAGCCGTAATCAGCCAGGACTCCGGATTATACTTACGGGTTCAGGGAGACTGGGTTTACTATAGAAATGTTTTAGACAGCGGTAAGCTGTATAGGATAAATGTCAATGGAAGCGGAAGAATGAAGATAGTTGACGACCAGGCTTTATATATAACCGTCTCGGGAGATTGGATTCAATATACTGCTGCAGATGAGGGAAGCCTGACAAGGTATATGGTCAGAACTGACGGTACAGGTAAGAAGAAGATAAGTAAAAATCCGATGTCAATAGTAACTGAAAACTATGATGAAGACATAAAAGAGCAGGCAGCCGCCAAGGCCGGCCTGGAAGAGTATACTGTTGAGAATCTGGATATTGAGGGCGATTGGATTTACTACAGCAATGCAGATGATGGCGGCAAGTTATACAAGGTAAAAACGGACGGAACCGGTAATGCCAAGGTAGATGACGATGAATGCAGTTTTATAGATGCAGACCAAGAGTGGATATATTTTGTCAGCAAATCGGATTACGGAAGGATATACAGGATAAGACCGGACGGCACGGATAAGGATTCTTTAAACAGGGACTATAGTGCCTTCATGTGCTTGCACGACGGTTGGATTTATTACAGGAACCTGATGGACGAGCAGAGGGTATACAGGATGGGAGCAGACGGTGAAAACAGAGCAATGTTTATTGATGAACAGGCACTGTTTGTTAATATAATAGATGATTGGGTTTATTATAATGTTTCTGAGGGAAACAGCCTAACTGCATATAAAATGAAGCTTGACGGCACCGGTAGAGTCAGAATAACCCAAGATCCGCTTCTAATAAATGTGGATTGAGTTGGAATTTGTTTAATTAGGCTTCTATGAGAAATAATGAAGAAGATATAGGGGGATGCAGATGGCTGGTTTGGAAGAACTAATATGGAGTCTACGCGCCAAGTCCATAAGGATTCATTCTTACGACCAAGGCACTGAAGGCAGAGAATGCATTATAAACATGTTTATTAATAGTTCGGATATTCCTGGATGGGAGAACCTTATAGAACGTTTGAATGCAGTCTTCGGGAACCCCTATCGGTTTGTTGCGCAGAAAGTAAATTCTTCGGATGAGGCATTATGCACCCTGGCACTGGGGGCAAGTTCCGATTCCCAAAAGACAGAAAGAGAAGTGGAAATCCTGGCTCAGGCTGTTATAAATAATGAATTTAAACTTTACCCCGCCTGCAGCAATAAGGTGTTTGACATCAAACTAGGTATCAGCTGCAACAATAACTGCACTCACTGTGTAATCAAGCCTAATGTCCGCAATATTAAGAAGCAGTATCCCGAGAGTGTAATACTGGATTCAGGGACAGGCATGCAGTGTTCTCGTGACCTCAGTTTTCCCGGGGTAATTGATATACTTGGAAAAACTTCTGATGTGGGTACCTTTGTCTTAACGGGAGGAGAGCCAACCATAAGAAAGGATTTTCCGAACATCATCAAGTGGATATACTTTAACAGGCCACATGCAGAAATTACGTTGCAAACAAATGGGAGAAACCTTTCCGACAAAGGGCTGGTAAGAGCCATAAGAAGGTATACAAGGAATCCCTCGTTTGCGGTAGCAATACACGGACTGGAGGAAACGCATAACAGCATAGTCAATAACAGAAAAGAGGCCGGAAATCCTTTTAAGGAGACTGCCGAGGGAATCAGGAATCTTATCGAAGTATTCGACAGTACCAAATCCGTAAGGACGGAGATGGTCCTGACAAATCAAAACATAAATGATGCTGTCGATGCGTTAAAATTTCAATATGAAAAGTTAGGAGTAAGGCTTGCAGGAGTATCATATCCTCACTTTTCAGGATTCCCCCGTAAAGATATTAAGAAACTGGCTCCGGACTTGTCTAAGGTTCTAGGCATCTTGGATGAACTCAATAAGTACGCCGCAAGCTGCGGCGACTTATCGATATTTATTGAAGAGGTTCCTTTCTGCGTATTTAATCAATTGGAGGGTGAGATAGTTCTCAGGAGCTTTGAGAACAGGAACCGGAGGGGTTCGATTCTTAATTTTATGGGCAGCCAGAATGATGATTTTCATACGTGCTGGGTCAGGGAACATGCAAAATTCAGAGTGTGTAAGGATTGTGTAATAAACAATGAATGCCTTGGCATATGGCAGGAAAGCCGGGACGGTAACGAAAAGCATGTTGTACCCATATCAAATATAACGCCCAATATGGGAAGGTTCTTGAAGGTAAACTGGGGATGCGAATACCGTCAAAATGATTGTAGCATCGGAGGAGAGTAAAGATGAAAGATATAAAAACTAAGATTTTAGCCTTCTTAAAAAAAGAGAGAATTCCGGTTCTATACTTCAAGGATGCTCAGCTCAAGGACCTGATTTTCGAGCAAAAGGCGGAGCTTGCCTTAAAAGTGGATGAGGAAGATATGCCTAAGTGGAGGTGCTTTACAGAAAAACTCAACTGCAGCGGCAAGGCAGCCGGTATGGCTTATTTTGACGGTATTCTGAAGTTCGTATTCGAGGGGACGGATGATGAATGTGAAGAGGGATTGCTGGACCGCAGCCTGGAAAGCTTCCATAATGCTCTTCAGAAGAGATATTTTACTGTTTGCCCAAAGGTTAAGTCATTCTCAGTTCTTATAAAACCGACTCACAGGTGCAATCTCGACTGCAAGTATTGTTATGATAAGCCCTATAGAGACAGAATAAAGGAAGATATGTCCATGGAAGTCCTGGACAGGACCTTGAAGCTTCTTTCTCAATACGCCGAGGAGGTTAATATTATTTGGCATGGCGGAGAGCCGACAATGGTTGAGACTGAGTGGTATAAGAATGCCTATGATAATATATTTACAAAGTATCCAATGACCTCTTTTAAATCTAATTTGATGTCAAATGGGGTTAATTTTAATGATGAGTGGTTGGATTTATTTAAAAAATATAATATAGAAGCAGGAGTCAGCTACAATTCTTTATACCAATCCCAATTAAGGTGTTCAAATCAAAAGGCAAAAAGCAGGAGTAAGGATTTCAAAATCATGCAAAAAATTGAAAATACTTTGATTAAAGCAAATAAAAAAAAATTTAAGATTGGAGTAATTGATGTTATTACCTCGCTGAATTATAAAGACCAGATTCAGATATACGAGTACTATAAAAACCTTGGCCTCCATGCTTGCATGAACCATATTTTTCATACACCGCAGACAGAAAGGAATAAACTTGAGATTTCTGCCCAAGAGTATGCGGAGGAATTTCTAAAGTACTTTAAATATTGGCTGTTTGATAAGAATGGTGTACCTGAAAGGTCTGCAGAGGAAGCGCTGGCAACTGTTATTGGCTCAGGAAAGATAACCTGCAAGCATAACGACTGCAGGTACAAGTGGCTGGGAATTAATCCTTTGGGAGAAATATACCCCTGTGACAGGTATTATCCTGAAAAATATAGAACCGGTACGGTTTTTGACTTTGATTGTATTGAAGATGTCTTCAACAGCCAGGCTTATAAAACATATGCGGATGAGGTGCAGAAACGGTTTGACACCAAGTGCAGGGAATGCGGCTATTGGTTTGCGTGCAAGGGAGGCTGCAACGGCTCTGCATATGAATCATCAGGGAGCATGGAAGGGGTTGAGGAATTCGCCTGTCAATCATTCAGACTGAAATATAACGGAATATATGATATTCTTAGAGACTTGGACTGGATTGACAATAAAGAATTGAATCCTGCAGCGCGAAGAATGTTTATTGAAAAGCCGTTTTACAGTGTGAAGGAAATAAGGCAGTTCATGGAAGAGGCGGGAAAGCAGTTTGAACTTACTTATGACAAGGATAATCTTTTGGGGTGTTCAGAACATCAGGTTTTCAGAGGCGTGAACTATATGTACGATAACCAGAAATTTGGGATGCATGTAGATTTTATCGATTCTTTTGATGATGATACTGTGAGTATAAATAAAGAAAAAAGGAGAAATAACCTGGCTAGTTATTTGAAGAAGGTGGCTGTTTATACCTTGAAATCCGGTATAGACAGTTGCCGGGAGGTGAAGGGATGCTGACATATAATAATTCATTCATGTTTGACAGCTTTGCTCTAATGACTGCAGTTAATATGGACATATTTCAGAACTTCGCTGTGGTAGCTTCGTTTGATACCCAGGCGTGGCAGGATTTTATTGACGAGACAAGGGAATATGAGCGTACACAGCCGCAAACGCTTATTATTAATACTCATGTGAATGTGGACAACCACGTCAACCATATACAGCATGAGAATACCAGCAGTCATTCAAATACCGGTGGCGTACATACAAACGCTACACCTCACACGGATAATATCGTGCATAACAACAACTTTGATACGCATTCAAACTATACAATACCGCATTTTAATCTTCCTGCATCGCATTTGAATATGCACTTTAATTCTGGCTTCTCGTGGATGGGGAATCACTCAAACACACATTACGATACCGTATTTTCCCCTCACCAAAATGTACCCAGAGACCATGCAAACGGTCCTATACATACAGACAAACCTAACCACAACAATGAAACGCCACATACAAATAATACTACTCCGCATTCAAATACTACCCCTCATAACAATAGTTCTCCACACGACAATACCGGAGCGCATAACGATACAGGATTCGACCATCAGAACTATGTTCCGTCCAAACCGGCCTTATTTGACATGAGTCCTGATAAAAGGTTGTCGGGAACGGTAACTATAGGTATGTACAGCTATGACAGGAATGCCGATGGCAGCGGCTCGCAGAGCCAGGCAAGCAAGGAGGTAAGGTATGATTTATTCATACGGAAAACCAAGAAATCAGACGGTACGGCTGATGTATCCGGTTGGAGAACCCTTCTCAATAACAGCCTGCAGGATGCAAATGCAGGAAAAACATATGACCTTAATACTATAGACCCTCTAGGGACAGGCAATACAAATCCGGCAGCCACGGAAGGATACTATGAATTGAAGGCTGTAGCAAGGAATATACCTATAAACGGCGTTACATTCAACAGCCAGGAGCAAGTTCTGCAGGTAATAATACAGCAGAATCAAGAGCCTGAGGTATCTGTAAGTAACGGGGACGAGGTTATAAGCTTTACTTTCAGTAAACTTGGCCGGCTTTCCCCAGACGGAATGACATACAGTGATTACAGCCCTTCCCTGTATTCAGACCCGTACTCTGCGCAGCAGAACAAATACAGCGGCATATTTGTAGTTGTAAGAATGAAGGATGCAGATATGGCCAATTGGCAAAAGGGGAAGGCATACCTTAAGGATTCGGGTGGAAATGTGATTGCAGAAACTGATATCATGTGGTCCGAATTACCAAGTGATGCAGGTTCGGTTATAACTGCTTCAGATAACATTGAGAAAAAAGGATATGTATTTTTAAGTAAGGACTCTTTGCCGGATGATACAATAATTCAGGATGCAGTTATCCGGATTGAGGTTGCCGATTATTATGATGCAGCCTGCACACAACCAACCGGTGATGTGACCGTAAGGGAAACAATTTCTAAGACCGACAGCACCATTTTGTATGTTGACATTGATACAGAAGCAAAAGCAGAAATACAGCATTTTACAGACCGCGTAACGGGTGCAAATAATTGGCTGGACGCCGATATTGCTGCGGGCAAATTGACCGAAGAAGAGGCCAACGAACTAAATACATATTTCCCTAATTCAGAGGTGGTATGCAAGTTTGAGATTAATCCTTCAGGCAGTACTTACCAAAAATATAAGGTAAACTTTAATGCAAATATAGACAATACAAGTGAAATAGGAATAGATTATATAAAATTAGTAAAGGTTGATATTGGAAGTAATTCGACACATTCGGAGAATCCTCCGATAAATCAATCTCTAAACTCTTACACATTGGATTTTGAAATATCAAATCCTCAGGATAAAACGGTAACGGCATATATCAAGTATAAATTCAGGAATAATGTAAGCGACTCAGTAATCAAGCAGTTTACAAGCAGAATAGCAGTTACGCCGGTTAGAAGTGACGGAACAGATGATACAACAGTAAACAGCACAAATATAATCCGCTTCAGAAATACTGATGTCCAATATCGCTAGAGTATCAAGAATACATAGATTGAAAGGGCAAGAACATAGGTGGGGATGAATAAAAGGTTCTCAAATACAATATTCAAGTTTTGCAACAGTGTGAGGGTAGCAAAGCTTGGAAAAATGGTCAGCAGAATCAGCCTATATGAAGCTAAGGCTGCCAAGCTTTCAAATCAGCAGATAAGGGAGGAATTTAAACGGCTGAAAGCCGGAGAGTATAATAAGGAACGAATCAATGACAAAATACTGTCGTATCTATTGGCAATGATAGGTGAAGCTTTCTTCAGAATATATAGAATAAGGCCATATAAGGAGCAGTATATATGTGCACTGGCCATGTACCTGGGTTATATTGCTGAAATGAAATCGGGTGAGGGTAAGTCAACAGTGGCAGTAATTACAGCCATATTATATTCTCTGGACAAGAAAGTCCACATCGTGACTGTGAATGATTATCTGGCTCAGAGAGACTATGACAGAATGATTTATATATATAGTTTATTTGGTCTCAGCGTAGGGATTAATTCTCGTGGAAGAGCAGACAAGCCGGAACTGTATTCTTCAGATATAGTTTATACTTCCAGCTCGGAACTGATTTTTGATTACTTGAGAAATGAACTGCTGCCCGAAGCTGATAGAATACAGTTTCCTTTGGAAGCGGTAATTATTGATGAAATTGACTTTGTGCTCCTTGATAATGCAAATTCAACCTTCTCAGTATCAACGGGGATAGGATATGTTCCTGATGATGAACCTTTTATAGTTGCAAAAGAGATATGCTTACTTCTTAAAGGTGTAGAAATATTGAAGCATGAAGAAATACGGGACGATATTGAAGCTAAAGAAGCTCACTATGTTTACTGTGCTGCAGACCGTATGGTTTATTTGACCAGATATGGTGTCGTTTTTTTGGAAAACTTCTTCAAACTGAAGTATGCAAGACAAAAGAATCTGGGCCTTTATAAAAATATTATTGCTATGCTTGAGGCAAACCTGTTTTTTAAAAATGGAAGGGACTATATTGTGAAAGAGGGCAAAGTTGTCCTGATAAACAGGGAAAACGGACGGTTGATGCCTGATAGCCAGCTAGAAGCAGATTTACATACTGCAATAGAAGTTAAGGAGGAAGTAAGGGTAACTGAAAAAGCGCTGTTGTGCAGTAGTTTATCATACCAGATTTTTTTTACCAAATACCGAAGTATGGTTGGTATGAGTGGTACAATATATGATGCTATAGAAGAACTTGAGAAAATTTTTAATACTCCGATCATAATTATTCCTTTACATAAGGAAGAAAAAAGGGTAGACCATCCAGACCTGTTTTTTTGGAACAACAAAGAGAAGTACGATTATCTTACAGAATACCTTAAGAATCGCAGCAGTCAGGACCAGCCGGTCCTGGTCATAACAGGTTCCGAGAAACAATCCTATGAGGTGCAGAAACTTTTGGACGATGAGGGTATTAGCTCCAATCTGCTTAATAATGAAAGCACGTATGAAGAAGCAAGCCTTGTTAAACAAGCAGGAATACACGGAACTATAACGGTTTCAACCAATATATCGGGACGAGGTACGGATATTATCCTTGATGAGAGGGCAAGAGATGCGGGTGGACTTCTGGTGATTGCACTGAACCGCTACACAAGCAGGAGAGTAGACAACCAGGTAAGGGGAAGGGCAGGAAGACATGGCGATACAGGTGAATGTATATTTTATGTATCGATGGAGGATGAACTGTTAGGTCATTTGAGTGGCAGGCATAAGAAAAAGATGATGGGATTGACAGGCGGAAGATTTGGCAATATAGATGACTATACGGTAAGGGTTAGACTTTCACGTCTGCTGGATAGTATACAGGATGATATTCAGGCTGACTTGTTTAGAAACAGGCAGTTGAACTACTACCTTGATGTAGTGCTTGAGAAGCAGAGAAAGATTATATCTGACTGGAAGGAGAAACTCAGGGGCAACCACATTAATATTATAACCAGATATTTAAAAGGTAAGGAATTTGACTTAAACAGATTTAAAAAGGTGTTTTCTTACACAGATCACCTTGATGTTTCCAAAGAGTTTAATTCCCAGTGTGAAAGGTTAGGCAGGGATTTGTCCGATGGTCTATTAAATAAACTTATTGATTCTCTGGTTAATAGGGAATGGTTGATATACAGAAAGAATATGGAGGATATAAAAGCTTATCTTCCTTTGTATCGCTTTACTGAGCCCAATCTGTCGGCAGAATATGTTAGAATATGTTTCAGTCAGCTTAAGGATATGCAGAACACAGTTATGAACTACATAATTGCATACTTTATATCCGCAGAGATTAAAAAGGAGTGATTTTATGAAACTAACCTTTCTAGGGGCAGCAAGAACAGTTACCGGCTCCTGTTTTCTACTTGAGACCAAAGCAAGGAAAATACTTATTGACTGCGGTCTGTTTCAGGGGCATATAAAGGAGACCACCCTGAATTGTGAGGACTTTCCCTTCAATCCTTCAGACATTGATTATGTCCTCCTTACCCATGCACATATTGACCACAGTGGCAGGATTCCCAAACTTTATGTAGACGGCTTCCAAGGAGAGGTAATTGCGACCAAGGCAGCGGTTGAACTGTGTTCAGTCATGCTTCCGGACAGCGGGCATATCCAGGAGACTGAGGTTGAATGGATAAATAAAAGGAGGGCAAGGGAGAATAAACATTCCATCAGACCCTTATATACAATGCAGGATGCAGTTGACTGCATAAAGCTATTCAGAAAGGTCAAGTGCGACCAAGAGATTATATTGGATGAGGGTATTCGTGTAATATACAGGGATTCAGGTCATATGCTTGGCTCTGCAATAATAGAAGTCTGGGTAAAGGAAGGCAAGAAGGAGACCAAGCTGGTATTTACCGGCGACCTTGGAAACAAAGGGCTTCCAATACTCAAGGATCCAAGTATAGTCAAGGATGCTGATTATCTCATTATGGAGTCTACATACGGCGACAGGTTGCACGGTGACAATATTGGTAAGGCTGAGAAGTTTTTAAACGCCATTATTGAAACCATAAACAACGGGGGCAATGTAATAATACCCTCTTTTGCAGTTGGCAGAACACAGGAGATACTTTATGAACTGCACAAGGATAAGGAAAAGTATGGAGACAGGCTGGATGCTTTGAAAAATATACCGGTATTTGTTGACAGTCCCCTGGCTGTGTCTGCTACTGAAATTTTCAGGTCGAATGAGGACTGCTTCGACGAGGAGACCAGAAACTATATAAGAAATGGGGATAATCCCCTTGACTTCCCGGGACTCAGGTTTACGCGCTCTGCAGATGAGTCCAAAGCACTGAATGACCTTATGGAGAGTGTGGTCATAATTTCGGCCAGTGGGATGTGTGAAGCCGGAAGAATCAAGCATCACCTGAAGCATAATCTGTGGAAACCGGAGAACACAATTTTATTTGTGGGATATCAGGCTCAGGGTACTCTTGGCAGAAGGATACTGGACGGAGCAAAAAAGGTCAGGATTTTTGGCGAGGATATCTCGGTAAATGCCAGAATTGTATCTATAGACGGTTTCTCAGGCCATGCCGACCAGCAGGGCCTGATTGAATGGCTCGGATATTTCCGGAAGGGACCTAAGAAGGTATTTCTTGTTCACGGTGAACCAGAAGCTCAGAAGTCACTTTCCCGTGAAGTTGAAGAGAAGTACAATATTGAATGTATAATACCTGATAGAGGGGAATCGTTTGATATTGAAGGGGAATCATTAGTCAGGAGTGAATTTGAAGCCCTGAAGCAGTCCAAAGAGAAATTTATCAGGCTTTCGGTTGTTGAACAGCTTCATACGCTGAGAGATGAACTTGATGAATTGATAGAAATACTCAAAATGGAGTTGAAGGAAGAGAAGGACGACAAGGAGATTTTAGCACTCAACGAGAAACTCCGGAATCTTGAAAGAACAATGGCTGATGTGTTAAAATAACAGAAGCAGGGTAAGACATAAGGGGTGGTCAATTTGAAACAGAATATAGATAGAAAGAAAAAGAAAATTTCCAAAGAGGAATATGCAAAGAGGGTTAATATGATTATAGGAAGCATTGTAGTTTTAATAAGCATTATTCTAATACTGGTAATTTTTTTGAGTTACAGCTCGGGCGGAAACAAAGCCAATCCACTGACTGACTTTGGCGAAACATCGGTTGTAAGTATAAAGACTGATAAGGGAGATATACTGCTTGCGGTGTATCCTGAATTAATGCCTAAGACTGTTGATAATTTCCTTGGATTGGTTGATAAGGGGTTTTATAACAACTTGACCTTTCACAGGGTTGAGGATTGGGTGATTCAAGGTGGAGACCCTAAAGGGGATGGCACAGGAGGTTCAGAAAAGACCATAGAGCTTGAAACAAACCTCAAGCTGAAAAATACACGAGGCATGGTTGCAATGGCAAGGACTGACGCCCCCAACTCTGCCACTTCGCAGTTCTATATACTTAAGAAAGATGCTCCGAGCCTTGATGGAAAGTATGCAGTTTTTGGGAAAGTGCTTGCCGGTATGGAGGTAGTTGACCAAATCCAGCCGGGCAGTGTCATGACCGAGGTCAAGAAGTTAAATTAAGGCTTTTGCAGGACTATATACAATGAAGCTGGGAGACGAACTCCCAGCTTCATTTGGCTGTTGACTTTTTGGGTAGTATGTTTTAAAATAATATGTGCGCCTTTTAAGAGGCAGATACGGTGGGTATAGCTCAGGTGGTTAGAGCGCCAGGTTGTGGCCCTGGAGGCCAAGGGTTCGAGTCCCTTTATTCACCCCAACTTCAGAAACTGGATAAGTGGAACATGGAGCCTGGATTTTAGTTCAGTTTCCATGTTCTAGTTTCCAGGTTCCATTATTGGGATGTAGCCAAGCGGTAAGGCACCAGACTTTGACTCTGGCATTTCGTTGGTTCGAATCCAGCCATCCCAGCCATATTTGCGGGCGTGGCGGAATTGGCAGACGCGCTAGACTTAGGATCTAGTATCTCCGATGTGAAGGTTCAAGTCCTTTCGCCCGCACCAACATGACAAGGGGACGGGGTTAGTGACAACACCCAGGTGTTGTCACTAACCCCGTCCCCTTGTCATGCGGAATTACTTCCAGTAACAGCCGAAGCGGCCCTTTTTCATCTCTGCTCCATTTGCAAAGCCGTTTTCCTTACAGCGCTTCAGCATATCGTCAATCCTTTCAACGGCAGCATTACCTTGTTCCTTGGTCATTGAACCATTGGCAACCATCTTGTTGACCAGTTCCTTCTGAAGATTGGCCATATTCTGAGCGAAATCCGTCAAATCGATTTTCTGCTGGTCAGTAAGCTCTGAAGTGCCAATTCCGGGAATGCCCAAAAGGCCAAAGTTATACAAGCCGCCTCTTCCTATTCCCATGTAGTTTCTTGCGCCGCTGTTTTCAAGATTCTCAACCATGGCGTCGATTTTTTTTGCTGCAGCATCACCCTGAGCTTTGGTTATTAGCCCATTGGCAACCATCTTACTACTAAAATTCTTGTGCAAATCGGTTATTTTTCTGAAGGTATTATTCAAGTCAGCCTTCTGTTGGTCGGTGAGCTTTGAGGCGTCAATTCTGTTTATACCGAAATCACCCTGCTTTCCATACCCACCCCGATGGCCTTTTCTCATGCCCATACCGCCTATGGAACCATTTTCTTCCCGGTTTGCAAGTATGTCATCAACCCTTTTGACGGCGGCATCACCTTGTTCCTTGGTCATTGAACCGTTGGCAACCATCTCGTTAATAAATTCCTTTTTAAGGTCAGCCATCTTTTTGGAGTAATCTTCTACGGCAGCTTTCTGCTTATCAGTAAGCTTTGAAGTGTCAATCCCCAGGAATCCTTTTACAGTTCTAGCTGCAGTAGTATCAGATGTGGCTGCATAAACTGAAAAAGGAACTGCAATGCCGACGATAATGGTCAAAAGTATAAGTAGTTTGCTTCTCTTCACTGTATTCACCTCCTTCCGTATTGGATATCTTTATTGTAACCAGAAAATGTATCTAATGTATGTCATAAGTATTAAAATACTGTGAACATGTAATTCTTGGATTTAAGCAATAGAATTGGATAAAAAAAGCCGGTGATTAATTATCACCGGATGGATGTATAGATTCAAAGTCATAAACGTCCGCTTCATCTTCCCTTCTGAAGTAGTAGACGCATCCACAGATCAAAGCAAGAATTCCAACTATTATGAGGAAAATCGAGTACTCGCATACTAATGGATGGATAAAATGCATATGCGTGTCTGCAGATGTTTTCCAAACGACCTTCAAAGGTATCACAAAAAGAATAATCAGAAGAGTCTTCATTACTATTCCCCCTTTTTACGTCCCGATTGACAAATAAGCCAGTCTGATAAAATATTAAAAAAGATACTATTATCACTAATTTATCACAGAACGCAGTACGAGTCAAGTCCATACATTATTTGCAAAATGTAACAAAAAACTCTACAGGTAGACAGAACATGACCAAGTGTTATATACTAATAATATCAGGATGGAAATTCTTATAGTCACTTGATTCCAGATTATATTATTAGGGTGAAACAATATGACTACCGGTATGATTCTCGGTTATCTTTTCATTTTCTTTGCAAGAATATTGGACATGTCGCTTGATACGCTAAGGATAATCCTTATTGTCAAGGGTAAACGTTTGATAGGAGCCATGCTGGGCTTTGTAACGGCAATGATATGGCTGATTGTAATCAGATTAATTTTTACCGAACTTGATAATATAGGTAACATGATTGCCTATGCGGCAGGATTTGCAACTGGAAATTATATAGGAAGCGTATTTGAAGAGATGATAGGACTGGGTGATATATCGGTCCAGGTAATCCTGAACAGATGCGATGACGAAGTTACAAACATGATAAGGGAGTCAGGATTCGGAGTATCAGCCATTGAGTGTAAGGGCAAGCAGGGGCTGAAGACACTATTGATAATCCAGATTCACAGAAAGCAGTTGAAGAAGTTGAACAGATTGATAAAGCAGATTGACCCTTGCGCATTTATAACCATTATGGATACCAGAAAGATTGTAAATGGTTATTTTCAGTCCTGCAAAAAGTAGATTGGATAATATTTTGCTCATTTTGTCATAATTACATATCAAACAGCCGAGCGGGCTGTCATAATTCAGGATAAGACCAACCGAATAATCTATTTTAAATTTAACTCCGGCTTAATACAATCATAAAAAAAAGGCTGTACACTTGTGGAATACAGCCCGGCAAAATATGGCAGGGGAGACAGGATTCGAACCTGCAGCCGACGGTTTTGGAGACCGCTACGCTACCGTTGCGCCACTCCCCTATAATGACTAAATCATTATAAATCATACTGCAGGCTGTGTCAAGGTGGATGAACGGGTATTTGAGTGGTCTGCATTTGTGCAAGTTGCACAAATTCCAAGCAGTATTTTTAGTAAAGATGACAGCAGTGAAATGCTTGTTTTTAGGCAGGACATGTTATAAAATATAATTAGACAGAAAATTAAGGAAGGGGAGGAAGGATTAAAGAATAAAGGTTTAGTCTAGTATATCTTTATTATTTTATTAAGGGAGGAATGTATATATGAGGTTAATTGGAAGAATAGTCTTATTAATGTTTGTATTCACAATTCTATTTACCTTTGTGTCAGGAGCAACTGTCCTTGCGGCTGGAGACAATGGTATAGCAAATCCAGGTATGGTTAAGGAAAAGGAGATAGAAGGTTCAGCCCAAACGGGAATTGAGGGTATTTCCGGGAGTCTGCTCAGGTACCTTCAGGTAATTGGAAGTATAGTTGCCGTAATTATACTGGCTGTATATGGAGTGCAGTGGTTTCTTGCATCCCCGCAGGAGAAAGCTGTTCTCAAGGAAAAGGCATGGTCTTATGTCATTGGTGCTGTGCTTGTGTTTGGAGGAGCAACACTAATGGTTTGGCTTGCCACCACATTTCAGGATGCTTTCAGTGGTTAAAAGTAATCAGCTTTACTTGAGAGGAGCTGTTTTGGGTGATAAGAGTTGCTAAGGCTACAGCATTGATTATACCACTGATACTTGTGCTTACGTTGGTGATGGGTACAGCATCACTGGCAGAGGAAAATGTTGAACTTCCTGAAGAGTTGAATAAGGCAGCAGGCGAAGGATATAGGTACATACAGGTAATAGGCAGCGTCATTGCAGTTGCAATACTGGTGTTTTATGGGGTAAGCTGGATTATTGCCACCCCCGACCAGAAAGCAGCCCTTAAGGAGAAAGTTGGTGTCTATATTATTGGAGCCATACTACTTTACGCAGGGGCTTCAATAACTGTATGGTTTATTGATATGCTGGCTGGAGCTTTTGGACATGACTTATCCCCGTTTGCGCCTTCATCAGGGCCTCCTTCACCATAGTGTTACTAAAGTATAATGAAATTCTAATGCTTATTAAAAGGAGTTGATGGTTGTGTTTAATAAAAAGAGAGTACTGTCATTAGTCTTGGTTATGATTTTTATGTCAGTTTTTCTAACCGGTTTTATATCATCGGCCGACTTTGATCCTACTGGTATTAAAGACAATATAGAGTCAAATGCAAAGGATATGGATGTCTCTGGAGAAGATGGAATCTATACTTTTGGCGGAACTTTGCTGTATGGCGTAAAACTCATCGGTATGGTTTTGGCTATCCTGCTGGTCATATGGTACGGTATTAAATGGATGACTGCAGGTCCACAACAGAGGGCTGCACTAAAGGAGCAGGCATGGAACTACATAATAGGTGCCGCGCTGCTTTTTGGTTCAGGCCATATTGCGCAGTGGATATACGATATTGTAGTTACGGGTGTAGGGAACTCTTAATAGAACTTGCTGCAAAATGATTAGGGAGGGGATGAGGAAGACCCCTCCCGTTAACATAGGGGGTAACGGCAGTGAGAAGTTATTTGATTCCAAGGGATGTAAAGGGTGAGACCCGTATACTGACCTTTTTTACGCCAAAGTCCTTTCTTTTTACAGTTGTAGGCGTACTAATCGGTACGGCAATATTCTTTGTGTTTAATCTATTATCACTTAAAATAACTGGTATTGTCATTCTGGTTTTTTTTTCACTCATATCATTTGCCGTGGGCACTCTTAAAATTCCCGAGACTAATGCATTTGCGTTCTTCAAGGATACTGGCGGGGAGCAGATAGATGATATCATATGGAGATATATCAAGTTCAACGGAATAAAGCTTTTCGGTATACGCGGAACCAGAAGAATCTACATATACGGAAGGCGGGATAATAAATGAGCGGCATCTTTAACTTTCTGAATTATATTGTACTGGTTATTCTTTTGGTTGTTGCAGGAGTAGTAGGTTTTCAGCATTTTAGGAAAAAAAAGGATGTCAGGAAGTTATCTGATAAAGGAGAAAGCTCAAAAAATCCTTTCTATGAGACAGAATATGTACAGGATTTCTTAGATTTCGATAAGATTGCCCACAATATGATAATTAGGGAAAATGGTGCGAAATTTACAA
This sequence comes from Clostridia bacterium, assembly GCA_041687355.1. Lineage (GTDB taxonomy): Bacteria > Bacillota > Clostridia > Acetivibrionales > UBA4821 > JAWLCD01. The sequence continues at coordinate 74,303 of JAWLCD010000004.1, forward strand.
TGGTAATTAACTGTTCCGGAATTAACTTTGATTTAATGTCTGAACACGAAAGGGTAATGGTAGAAGAAGCATTTATTGAGCTGTTGAATTTTATCCAATTTCCAATACAGATATATGTTCAGACCAGGAAGGTGGACCTAAAAGACAGCTTGAAAGCATATGCTGAGAAAGTCAATGCAATTGAGAACGAAATGAGACTGATAATGGATGAATATAACAGTCTTAAAGCGCAAGGCGTAGAAGACCCTGAACAGTTGGGAATACTCGAATATGAGATTCAAAGAAAACAAAACCTGTATGAGTATGCACAGGACTTGAGAAAGCATATAGAAAGACTTAGCATAAACAGCAACGTACTGCAGTACAAATACTACATAGTTATTACATATCACATAGAAGAACTTGGACTGATGACAAATTTCAGTGAGTCTGAAATTCTTGAGATGGCGTATAACGAGTTATACACAAGGTGTCACAGTATAATTGGTGCACTTATGGGGTGTGACATTGACGCAAGTATTCTTGACTCAAACGGTCTTGCAGAACTTCTTTACATGGCATTTAACCGGGATGATGCTGAATTGTATAGGCTAAAGGATAATATGGAGGCAGGGTTTTACAGACTGTATTCTACTACTGAAAATGTTTTGAACATTCAGCACAATCTATCAGATTATATAGAAAATGATTCTGAAAAGCCACTTGTATTATTGACAGACAATTATGAACTTGACGAGTTAAGTAAAGAGTACCTGATGGAAAGCGTAAGAGAAAGTTCTAATGTATAGCGGGGGTTGATAGGATGCAAGAATACAGAGACAGACCAAACAATTTAAATAGTACTGGTTCTGATGAATCTCCATCGGTTATTGGCTCCAACGTTGGACAAAAGAATATACTGTTGTCGAACCAAAAGACTCTTAAGGATGTCATTTCTCCATCAGGTATTAATGCGACAAGGCCAAATGATTTGGAAATTATTTCACGAACTTCAAGGTATGCAAGAACTTTCTATATTTCTGCGCTTCCGAGGATGGCTACCTTTGCAGAGTTTTTAAGGGGGATGTATACCTTTGGGGATATTAATACATCTGTGTTTATTAAGCCTGTTGATGAGGGAAAAGCTCAGAGGGACCTCAATGCCATAATTAATGACCTTGAGTCTGAAAGGATAGTTGCTGCAAAGAAAGGTGATATCAACAGGGAGAGAATAATTGAAGATAAAAGGCTGGATGCAGAGAAATTAAGGGATGAGATAGCCGCAGGGTTCAACAAGCTTTATGAAGCTACAGTTATATGTACCATATTTGCCGATTCAAAGGAGAATCTGAACAAACTTTCGGAACTTCTAAGAATGGAGATGTCGAAAAATCTAATAACAATAAGGTCTGCCTGGGCTACGCAAGTTGACGGTTTTAAAACCAGTCTCCCGTATTGTGACCCTAAGATAAAGAAGGATAATACCTTTGACAAGAGGACAATGGGGACTGTTTTTCCTTTCGTATTATCAGATATAAGTCATGAGACTGGTATACCAATCGGAATGAACAAGCAGACAGGCGTACCTATACTGTTTGACAATTTCCATCCTTCCCTGTCGAACTATAACCTTGTGGTATTTGGAAAATCAGGTGCAGGAAAGGGTGTTACAATAAAAACATTAACCGCACGTTCATCAGTACTGATGGATATTGAGAGTATTGCGCTTGATGCCGAGGGAGAATACGGCTCGGTTGCTGAATCACTTGGAGGTATAAACATTGTCTTTAGTCCTACATCCAGGACCATAGTCAATCCATTTGATATCGAGATTGAAACGGTAAAGGATGAGCTAACGGGGAAGGAATCAAGTGTTCTAAGCGTTGAGAACAAGGTCGAAGACGTTACAAATATACTGCTTACAATGGCACGTGGAAGTACAAGAAGCCAAAATGTAAATGAGCTAACCAAGCAGATAATTGCCGAAATCGTAGCTGAGGAATATCATGATGCGGGCATAACAAGTGCGCCCAGCAGTCTGTATTATTACAATGAAGAAAGCGGTACTCGGGCCAAGAAACACTTACCTACAATAGGTTCATGGTATGACCGCCTCTGTGTAAAAGCCGAGGCAAATACAAACCCTGACTACCAGTTCCATTTTAGCTACCTGACTAAGGTTATGAGACAGTACATAAGGAAGTTTAACGGTCAGACAGCCTATTTTGACGGCCAGTCAACCTTTGACCTGGCCGAGGATTATCCGTTTATCAACTTTGATATATCAAGGCTGGAGGAAAAGTTTGCAAGGCCACTGGCACAGCAGATTCTCCTGGCATGGATTTGGGAAAAATATGTAAAGAAAAACAGTGAGGACAAGTCAAAGGCCAGGAAGAAGCGCGTTATTGTTGACGAGGCATGGATGCTCCTGCCCTATCCTGAAGCGGTTGATTTTTTGAATACCATGGCAAGAAGGGCAAGGAAGAGGAATGTTTCACTTGCGGTGGTATCGCAGAAGTTCCAGGATTTCTACGAAAACAAAGGTGTACAAGCTGTCTTGACTACTTCAGACATTAAGCTGTTTTTGCAACAGGACAGGTCGGAAATCGAATACATGAAGGAGGTATTCAAACTGACTGATGGAGAAGCAATATTTCTAGGTACATGTGCGAGAGGTGAAGGTATATTAAAGGTAGGGAATGATACTACCATTATTAAGATAATGCCGACTGAGAGGGAATTCCAGTTTGTAGAGACCAATCTCAACAAGCTTGCATTGATGAGGAAGCAGAAGGAGTGATTGTCAATGAAAAATTTAAAGAAAATAATATGTTTAATCTTAATCCTGGTGATTAGTTTTACTCTGGTGCTGCCCCAGCAGGCGTACGCCATATTAGACGTTACAAGTGTTGTTGAGAGAGGAGTAGCCTACCTGTTCTTTGCTATAGCTACTGCCATGCATGAGATAATCATTGAGCCAGGTGGATTGTCAATAGAATCCATGATAAGTCAAGAACAGGGGACTGCAAAAGAAGGAGCATACAATCTAACCACAATTGATGTTGTAGACTCAGGAGGGGAACAAAAGCTCAGGGGATTATTCAGCGATATTATCAACCACTGGTATGGACCACTGATAAAGATTGCTATTATCATTTTCATGCTTGGATTGCTATATATTGGACTTTTAACGCTGTTATCAACCGCTTCTTCCAGAAGGGCAGAGTATATGGAGAAGCTTAAAGCTTGGGCTCTGGGGCTTATCATTCTGTTTACTTTTAATTTTGTTATGGTTTATGTAATAAAGATTAACAATGAACTGGCAGACTTTTTCCTTACCGTAAGCGGTGTCCATGACAAGCAGGGTGCAGGAGAAAGTACAGGCTCAGGTTCAGGTGCGGGAGGTAATTCAAATGAAGTACAGAACAATGCTTTATGGATGATAAATGATTACCTAGCAAATAATAAGACTCAGTGGAATCTTACAGTTGGAGATACAGAAAAAACGATAAGGTTATACACAAAAAATAAGGCCACTCCCTATGACTATTCGCTTCACATGGAGGAAAAGATAAAATCTGAAGACATAAAATACCTTGCACGTTTCGAAGGTGGAAAGCTTGAGTATTTAAGGGATAAAAGATATCCCGAAATTGGAAATCCTCCATTTCCTCAGGACTATGACCCTGATAAACATCCGAGCCCTTCACAGGTTCCATACTGGACTATATATCACTTTAGAGACGTTACTCCTGGTGCCAATGATTATAACAAGTACGTAGGTATAAAGGCAAGTGGCATACTATTACAGCGGTCTGATGGCAGTTATTACAAAAAAGGAAAAGAAGAGTTTGCTAAAGAGCAGTTCAAACTGAGAACCTCGGATATTTATGGAGTATACATTGATGGGACACTTATAACTGGTGGAAATGATTGGTATCCAGGTTCTGCTGCGGCATCCCACCTGCAGTTCGGTGAATCCAAGGACGACAAGGGAATATTTGAGCCTTCTGACCCATTCTTGAAGTTATTGTATGATAACTTCAAGGAGAAGAAAGGGATAGGCGAAGCAGTACTCTACCTGGCGGCTTGCTGTCAGACAGTATGGTTTTTCCTCATATACTTCATACGTGTATTCATAGTGTCTTTCCTGATATTGCTTTTCCCGCTGGTCATGGCTGTATACTGTCTTGACAGACTCAATGACAACAAATCGGCTGTGTTCGGAGAGTGGTGGAAACAGTTCTCTGCGAATGTTTTTACCAACTCAATCCATGCTCTGACTTATGGTATACTGTTTTATGTCATTATTGGCAATCCGAACTCGGACCAGTTCAGCAACTTTGTAAAAGTTATAGCACTTTTCTTCCTTATGCCGGCTAACAGCTTGGCCAGAAAGGTATTTGGAGTTGAGAAAGGAGGAATGGCCGACCTTGCAGGCGTCGGAGCGGTTGCAGGTACATTCGCGCTTATGGGTAGTCTAGCCGGCGCCGCAGCTACACGTGGTGGAGGCAAGGGGAAATCTTCCGGAGAAGGAGGCGGTGGACGAGATGGCGGTACAGCCAGCGGAGATAGCGGTGGTTCGTCTACCGCAGCAGAACGGAAGCCGGGCTGGATGAAAACCGGAGGAAGAAAGGCATGGAACTTTGGTAGTGGTGTAGCAGAAGCTGGTCTTGCTGCTACAGGGGCGATTGGAGTGGCTGCGACCGGAGGAGGAATCCAGGACGCAGCAGGTACCGGTTTTGCAGTACATAAAGCGGCGGGATGGGGTGTTGGAGTTGCAGAAGGCGCTGCCGGAAAAGCTTCAAACACATGGAAAGCCGGTGGACAATGGATGAGAGATTCAAAGCTGAGGAGGAAGCTGGGGAATATGGATAAACAGGATCAGCCAATAACTGCCAAGTACTATGCGCATAAGAGAGAGTTTGATTATACCGATCCTCTGACCGGTAAGAGAGAAACAGTGGCACAGGAAGGAGACTTTTCACATGTGAATGACAGCATGGATAATGCTTTGGAATTTAAATTCAATACCAAAAATGGCGAAATATTTAACTATGACGATAATGGACAGCCTGTTTATAACCAGATGGAACTCAGTGAAAATTCCATAAGCAAAATAGCAGACGAGAAACTCTCATATGACAAGCAATTAATTAACAACGAAAAGCAGGAGTTTGACAGACAATATGCCAGCGTTCTTGGCGGATTGAGGGTTGGGAATCTGGATTTAAGCGATGATACAAATATTAAGGCGGTAACAAGAAACATAGATAATAACTCAGCCATGTCCCAAGAACAGAAAACCGAAGCGAGAAATGCGCTTGTAAAGATTAAAGGAATGGAGTCGGCCAAGAAGACAAAAGGCGCTGAAGTATCCAAGCAGCTCCGCAGCAAGTCGGCGAGAACCGCCGGAAATGAAATGAAGGATATTTTCCACACCGATTCAAGGCCGAAAATTGAGAAAAGATTAAGACCGACACTAGACATAAAGAATGTCAATCACCTGAGGTGGTAGTCTGCTGCGCTAAGGCGCGGCAAAAGGGGGTGATAATGTATGGGAGATTGGGATGAATACAACCAGGCTGAACAGGGAGCGGATGAGGCTGCGAGAACAGCCGGAAGGGCTGCAAAAAAAACGGCGGGAAGCGCAAGAAAGAAGATAGCCAAGAGGACAGCCCGCAAGGGTATGGAGAAGGCCGGAGAGACAACAAAAAATACGGCACAAAGAGGACTGCACAGAGGCATGCAAGGTTTGAGCAGGGCCGGTGGTGTGCTTAAGGCTGGCGCTCAACGGCTGGGTAAAGGTGTTGTGCAGTTTGCAGGGAGGATTGTAACAGCCCTGATAGCAAGTAAAATAGGCATAATTGTACTTTTAATTCTCTTGGTGTTTGTACCCGTCATGATCTTTTTCGTTATGGAATCGCAAAAGGCATATGCATATGAAGGTTGGGGGTCGTTTATCGAATCCTTTGCCCAGAACAGTGAAACATATAAGACCAGAAATTATATAACCTTGGGTGGACTTACCGAAGAGGAATTTAAAAAGCTGGTGGGGGATAAATCTGCCGGAATTCAAGGAGCAATTGATACCGGAGCCTTGCCTATTGATATAAGTCTGCCTCCGGAAGAACAGGAAAGACTGAAGGAGGAAAATGAACTCAGACAGGAGAATTTTACGGAGGTTTCTACTGAGCAAGAGAGAGCGCGTATTAAAGCCTATGTTACTGCCGAGAGAGACTCAATACTGAAGTCACCCGGAGATGCAGGTTTTAAAGGTATTCTAAAGTTTTTCTTTGGCGATAAGGATGAAAGTGAGGCACGGCTGACATTTGAGAATGATCCAAAGGACTTTGAAGACCTTCTCAAGCTGGTGAGAATAAGGGAAGAAGACAGTGAAGGGGTAAAAAATAGAAAGAGAATGATAATTGACCAGTTAAGAAAGGTAGGTTCACATATAGAAACAATTAATTCACACATTAAGACAAATTCAGACGGCATGAAGGACATTACCGACAAGATGGTGCATGCAGGCCGAACGTGGCCGGTTGTGAAGGATTACCCTATGGAAGACAAGCTTTTCAAACTACTTGAGCCATATGCGTTGTCGTGGAAGGTGCTCTACCTTATAGATAAGGCCCTGGATGAAAATGAGTTTGAGGATTTTTCCAGATACGGTGAACTTGCCAATATGACTGAGGAAGAAAAAGAGGCATTCAAAGAGGAAATGATGGAAAAATTTATTCTTCAGGCAATACCAAAGTTCATGCCAAACTTTAAAGTTGTTCGCCATCTGAGACTTACGGAGGAGACTACAAGTTCCAGAAGCTGTAGTGAAACTGAGGATGGCTGTGACTGTGACTCTGAGTCAGATACAACCATTACTATAACTCCTGTTTATATTCTCGAATATGTTGATAAATGGGACCAGACAATAATAAGCCCTACAGTTGAAAGGGAAGTAATAAAAGAAGAATGGAGCTATACAAAGGACTGTTCAGGGGTTCATGTATCAGACTATACCTATAAAAGGGTTGTTGAACCTATTCCTGCACCGCCTTCAGGTGTAGATATTGATGATGTTGAAACAAGAGAAGTTTATGGTGAAGAAAGAAAGGTATCAAGGTATAGGGAGAAGATAGTAACGAATGACAGCCAGACTGCTACCGTTATCTATAAGAGTGATGAGGTAAAAAAGATATTTCAGGAGATTTACGGCGAAGAAGCAATGGATATATTAACTTATGATATTGAGCACGGGATTTACCTTTCACAGTGGGCAGGACAGTTCCTGAATGCTCGGATAGAAGTAGCAAGGGCATTCGGGCTGGATATGAACATGTTATGGTATTCACCATTCGGAGCAGGGAGTAATATTGCCGATATTCAATACATATTGGACAAGCTTCCGGACAAGCCGCTTACGCAGTTCCTAAAAGAAAATATCGAATACATAAATATGGCAGCTCCTGCAAACGGCATACCTGCACCTGCGATGATAGCTCAGCTGATTGCTGAGATTGGGTGGGACATGAAGGTAATTTCCGGAACAAACAATCTTTTTAACATTACCGGAGATGGTCCTGCCGGTACCAAATGGTATAATGACAGATACTGGAGGGTTTATAGTGACTACAAGCAATCTATTGATGATTACATACATCTGATAACCTCTGAATACCCATACGCAATTCATGCTGCGCAGACAGGCGGGCCAATTGCCTTTGTGACCGCACTGCAGTCGGTACCCGACCATATGTACTGTGAACCCAGCAGTCCGCCTTATGAGCAGTTTCTGGTCGAAATTATGAATGACTTCCATTTGGTTGGAATGGGAATGCCCACTATAGTTGGTGATGTTGCCTGGCCTGTTGCAAACCCGAAGGTAATAAACTCCAGATTCGGAAACAGGACAGCACCATGTTCAGGATGTTCATCATTCCATAAAGGTGTAGATATACCATCTCCTCTGGGAACAGAAGTATATGCATTTTCTGACGGAGTGGTGACCAGAATCGAGAGACAGTCAGGTTATGGATACATCATATTTATTAATCACCAGAATGGATTGATGTCATTCTATGCTCATCTTACAGATGGTAGTGCGGCAGTACAGGTAGGCCAGACAGTTTCAGCAGGCCAGAAGATAGCATTGTCAGGCAATACCGGTAGAGGAACCGGACCTCACCTGCATTTTGGAATACTAAACAATGGCCGTGACGATGACCCGGAAAAATACCTTCCTAAGGTATATACTTACCAGTAACTTCAATATTTAAGAAATAAAAAGAAATGTGAGGAGCCTTACAGGAATGAATGGGATAATAAAGAAGATTCTAATTGGATTTATAATATTCATACTGGTAATTGCATTCTCAGAGGCGATATTCAAGACCTCGGGGCATATTCTCTCCTGGCTGGGAGAGAAGAAGGATTCGACATATACTAACGGAGGAAAGAATATGTCTGAGGAAGGCATTGACGAAGGAAGTGTTCAAGACAGCTTGTCTGTTGGAGGTGAACAAGAGCTGGATGCAAACAGTCTGTATATGTACGTTAATGATTTCCTGAGGCTTGTTAATGACGGCAAAATTCAAGAAGCGTATGGTTTACTTGCTCAGGAATACAGGGATATGTTTTACCCGGATTTTGAGAAGTTTGCAGAGTACTGCCGGAAAAACTTGACGGCTCCAAAAGGAAAGACAGGAGAAATATTGTACTTTGACAAGTTTGATAGATATACTTATTTATGTAAAGTCAGAATATCGGAGTTTGAACCTGTAGGTGATGCACCACCTTCTCAGATTGAATATTTTACAATATATGCTAAAGGTAGCGAGCCTACCTTTGCATTTGACGGCTTCATTTCTTCAAAGCCTGTTGATATGAGTGTTGAAACCGGGAACATAAGGCTTAATGTAACTAATATTACTCGATACCACAACAGGATGAAACTCAATCTGGTAGTTGTAAACGGTGAATCACAGCCGGTATCCATACTTGATGCAAATTCAGAGGATGTGATACAGAACATAACAGTTGCCAGCGAAGACAAGATTATGCAGTATATTGATGCCTTAGACTTTTATAGTGCGTTAACCGGTTGTAACTGTTTTTCTGTAGAACCCAATTCTCAAGGGGAGTTTGTGCTTGAATTTATAGTTCCCGGTAATAGGAAGTTGTTTAAAATAAATTTTGGGAATATCTTGGTAGGTCAGGAAGTAAGAACGGCAGAGCTGCTGATTGAATAATAAAGAGAGGCAAAGCCTCTCTTTATGTTAGAGTGTTAAAGGTTTGTTGAAAATTACTACCTTTTTGGCGGCAAGGGGCAGTTATTGGCTACAGGCGATTTTGAATAAACGGGTTCATAGTTTTGCCTGCTGCATCCGCTAAGCCTGCATCTTGCGTTTTCATCCATAAAAACGCTGAAGTCTTTCTGACAGACAAAGCTTTTTCCGTCTGCAGTGTTGATAATCCGGTAATTGCACATACTGCACCGCCTCTCACTAAGGTACGGTACAAAATATTTGCAGTATCCATGAGCGCACATATCAGGCTGGAATTCCTCATTGGGTTGGTTGTAATTGTTCTTTTTTTCTATGTAACTTTGTCTTTTGCTTCGGTCGTCAACCTGTTCGTCTGACCAACCTGAAAGAAAACCGATAAAACTTTTTAATATACCCATGATCTAGGATCCCCCCTTAATTGATTATCCTAATTTTGACATCCTGGCTTCAAGGTGTCAAAGTTTAAATACAATGCATATAATTGACAGCAGATACCTTTTGGGTTTATAATAAAACTATATATTTCTTCAAAAATCATTTTTGGGTGTGCCGCTATGTTACTACCCAATCAGGGAAGTAAACCTATTTTATTTCCCAAACAACAGAGGAACAGAAGCGAGGCTTTCAAGGTCTCAACAGCAATATATGTTCCAGAGTGTATGTAAAAAAAGAAAGAAAGTGAAAAATCTTTTCCGGTGTAAGGTCATAATAACTAATACTACCAAGCACAGGAAGATGGATAGGGTGAAGCTGAAAGCAAGGATAAATTTAAATAAATATTGGTTGTGTGGATTTTATGGTTAATCGAAGGTTTCGTACAGATATTTTGTGAGACCATACCCAGTTAACCTAAGGAGAAAGTATTTATATTTATACTTTATCCACTAAAATCCATAATAGTTCGCTTTGCTATTCATCCATATTGCTTCCCATTAAAGCAAAGTTACCGAATGCTGCTTCAATCAACTCTATTTCGTGGCCCGTAGGGGCTATATATATTTGTGCAGTATTGGAACCAATCTTGAGGATTCCCTCACCTTTCAAACAATTTGAAAGGAAATCCCGTTCTCCATCTGCAAGTTTGAATGTTTCCTTCAGAGCTTCTATATCTGAATCGTCATGCTGCATTAAGAGTTTAATACTTGCTCCAGTCATAAGCTTGACAAGTTTTTTGTTCTTAATAAACTCATCAAACCTTTGGGATATAACGCCGAATGAGATGTTCCTTTTGGCAGAACGCTGTGCTATTACATCAAGACAATCAACAGCTTCCGGATAAGGGAGCAGAAGCCATAGTTCATCTATGATAATACGTTTCTTATCAGCCTTGTACCTTTCCTGACTATTGGATTTACAATACTTTTCCCATAACCAGGAGAGAAGAATCTGCTGAGCAAGCGGCTTCTCAAATGTAGGATCAAGGCCTGATAAATCAAAGTTGACAAAAGGTGTATCATGCGAAAGGTCAAGAGTAGATTGACCATCATAATAAGAATATTTTCCACCAGCTTCATTTATAAAGTCTTTCATGTATCTTATAAGATACTCATAATGATACTTATAATCGGGGTTTGTATCTGAATTGGCTTTTTCACATAGTCTCTTATACCAGGAACCTAGAGTTGGCAGGGACTTTTTATCTCGAGTAATTTTCGAACCTATGAGGTTCGCTCCTTGAGAACTATAAAGGCTGTCAGGGTTTTCGGTGATTCCGGCACTATTGTATTCCTCAACAACGATTGATAAAATAAGCTTACGTGTTGTATCGTTAACAAACTGGCTTTTGACTGAACCCCGCGCCATTGTAGAAAGAATGTTAGTTACATCATTCATTTTACTTTGGAGATTGAGTACAATTTTTTCTCTTCCTGTTATCTCATCCTTAACAGTTTCAGTTTCAAGTTCGAACGGATTAATAATTATTTTAGGTTTTGATGTGCCTATTTTTATATTTATTCCATTAAGTGAATCTGCAATTTTACTGAATCTTCCATCCGCATCAAGTGCTGCACTCTGAATTCCAGCTAGGACAGAAGAACGCAAGGATATGAGCTGGGTTGCTACACGCTTGCCGGAAGCATTCTTGCCTAATATCAAGAAATTAAAATTTGAAAACTGTGGATTAAATGTATCCATTAGAACAGGTAGTCCAGATTTTTTGTTTACTCCAATAGGTATTCCGGTTGGGTGGCTTATGTCTGCAGAAATAAAAGGAAATAATGTTGATGCACCAAATGTATCAAATGTATTATGAATATTCATTGTATTTTTACAAACAGGCATATTGGATTTTAATGCATTGACCTGCTCGGACCACGCCGAACGGATGTTTATCATATTTTTAGACATTTCCAGAGCAAGCAGTTCAGATAAACCATCCAAATGGTCATGTGAGTTAGAGAATAGTGTAGTTAGTACTGAAACCTCAAACAACTTGTTAAATTGTGTTGCAATCTCGTCTCTCAGATTTTCGGCTTCAAGTTTTTGATGCTGTAAAGCATGTTCTTTGTTCCTGTCCCCTTTTTTCAGAGCTTCCATTTTCTCAGCTTCAATATCATTTATTATCGCGTTAAGATTACTTTGTGCTATGCCTTCATTTATAGGACGTATATATATGGAAGTATTATTAGTGAAGTTATATAGAGGTCTTAAGAATTCACTAAACTTCAAAAATCTTGGTACTGTACTGATAAAGAAAGATCTAACAAATTTAGGTGTGGACATCATTAGTTTCATATAGTTTAACTCGCGGGTATCTATACTAAAGGGGCATATTAAATCCTTAATATTTGTGTAATTTGCCAAAAGACTAAACTGAGTTTTTTGTTGAGAATCAATCTCCGGTATCTTTTTTCTGCTTTCCCGTTTTGGCGGCTTTTTTAATGCGCCTTGATTACTACCCATAGTGCTATCCTCCCTCTAGCTTTCAGTTAGTATAACAGATTGTAGTTTTAACTCAGACCTAAGCCTATATATATTACCCGGATTTGGAATAAAGCCTGAAAAATCCAGACTCCATAGCTTCCCTCAGTTTATTTAAGTTTACATCGTCTTGGGTGAATGCAAAATATAAGAATTCAGCTAGTTGATAGGAATTTAGTATAGAAGCTTCAACCCCGCACTTTTGAAGTGAATCAATAATATCATTGCTTCTTCTGTAAATTTCCGTGTAGGCAGTATTCAGGCCGTTGTCCTTTTTTGATTTAGGATTAATATTAAGTTCTTCTGCCGAGCATTCAATTACAATAAAATAGTTATTCTGGAATACGGAATTATTAGTGCTTAACCTTTCAATATGTAGTTGAAGGTCTTTTGCGTATTCATATAATTTTTGTTTTTTTAATAATTCCTTTGCTATTTGGCTGATTTGACTTCGGTTTTCCTTTTGATTTAAGTGTAAACTGTTAAATTTTTCGACTAGAACCCTTAGTTCATTTTCATAAAGCTGCAGTTTTTCAGAATAGGATGAGAAGCTATGACCAAAATCTAATATTCTGGTCTGAATATATATCTGAATTGGAAAAGCTAGATTATTTAGAAATGAAATAAATGCCTGTTCAACTGATGTTTTCTCATCCTCAGACATCAGGTCATAATGTATTCCTTTACATTGAATTACCATTGAGTAACTTTGACCGCTGCTACCTATAAGCATATCGTTGCATATTGAGTCAAATTCCAATAAGGTATTCCCAGGCTGCAATTCAGCGTCTTCCTTGGTTTGGGGTGGTGAATTTTCTTTTTTTCTTTTATGAGATTTAGTATTCTGGTTCACTGGTGAATAAGGGTTCTCAGATTCAGTAAGCTTTTTATTTATTTCCATAAGGGTTTCATTTGGATTTTTTCTTCTTATTAAGAAATAATATATTAGGTAGACAATTACAAGGCTAAGTAATATTATCAGACCAAACAGTGCATAGTTAATAATGTCAACATATTTGGAATCCATTTATTATCAATCCTGCCTCTCGATAAATTAAATAAACCAGAATTACAATATAGTTCATACGAAAACCTGCCAAGTGCCTAAGGTGTTTTTTGACCATATGATATTACTACTCAGAATATCAAAGATATTTTGTTATATTATTATTATAACACAGCTTGTTTATATTTGTAAGTAGAGTGAAGAAAAGATAGTGACCATTATTTTTACATCTTAAGGGCTTGATTAATGGCATCATGGCCATATTTGTGAAAACAGTATAGGATAGAAAAAAGACCAACAATTGTTGGCCTATGTAACACATTCACTAAGGAGTAATAAGTAGGCAAAGCAAACTGCCAATGAGTACTACTCCAGTAATAATGTTTCCAGCTGTCTGGCTAATCGGGATTTTGTTGTTTCTTAACTTCTGGACAAAAATACCCGAACCATATGCCAGTAGCAAAGAAATCGCAATGCAGAATAAAAAGTTGGAAATTGTTCTGGTCTCAATGACTAGGTTGATGACCGGAATAGTTATTTCTTTATAGAGAAAATTGATAGCAGCAACACCCAGTCCTAAGGAAATAAACAACTTTACTGCATTAATCATATTAACACTCCTTTAACGTCTTTTTTGTTCAAGCGTCCTAAATAACTAAAAAAAGTTATTATTCTAACTACAACTTCACCTCCATTTTATGGTGAATCTTTACAAACTAAAAAAAGGTATTATTTTTATTATATCATAATTTTCTAAAAATCTCAATATAGAAATGATGTCAGCGAAATCTTACTTAGATATTGAAACTGTTTCTAAAAACGTATATAATTAACTGATAGAATAGTAAAAATATTTTGGTTAATCTAACATTTAGATGTAACAGACGTAATTTTAGGATTAGTAATAAATTTTACTTCAAAGGAGGGTAGAGTATCCATTAATTAATGGTATTCATTATTAAAGTTTAAAGGGAGGTTGTTAATCATGGCTACTTGCTGGACGTGTGGAATAGTCTCAAATCGTTTCATTTTTGCGTGTACTTCATGTGAAGAGTCTAAAGATGGTATTCTCGAAAAAGCTGACAAGATTGCAGGAGTCCAAGGACCGGGATTAGCAACTGTTAAGGAAGAACTATCATCTGGTTTTTCAAAAATAGCTCAGGTATTTGAATGGGGCTTAAGTAATATTTATTGGGAGTTATGGGAACAGACATCGTTATTATCAAGTATTGATCGCACTTTAAAGAGTCCCTCAGAAACCAAAGCAAACGAGTGGCGCAAATTTGGTGAAGAACTAAGGAGACGAGGTATATTAGATAAGTCTGAGGATTATTTTTTGAGAGCTTTGGATGCGAATCCTCTTGATTACAGGACATATATTGGTTTAGGATATACTTATCTTCAAGCTAACAGTCCCAACGAGGCAAAGAAATATTTTGAGGAAAGCCTGCTTCATGCACCAAAAAATCAAAGCTTTGATTATAAAAGCTATTCATACCGTTTGTTGGGACATTTACATGAATGCCAAGAACAACTTGAAACAGCGATAGACTATTTGCAAAGAAGTATAAGTCTCAGCCCTAATTATGAATATGGGTACTATGACCTTGCAAAGTATTTGACTAGAAGGAAAAATGAGACTCAGAGTTTTGCAGCACTTAAAAAGGCTATATCTATAAATCCGGAAATTTTTATCATTGCAGAGAATGATATTGGGTTTAATGATGCTAGTAAAAGTCTGAAGTATGTGCTAAACGAAGTGTATAATAAAGAAAAGGAAAAGGCGAAACAGAATTATTCGATGGTTGTACAAATGAGAGATGAAGTGGTTAAGGCATGGAATCGTAGAAAAGAGTTCTTCTTTCCTGGAGGCAGATATCCATACTGTTTACACAGAATTAGAGGTTCTGGCAACAGTTACTATGAAAAAATATCTAAATGTCTGATAGATGTTGACAAGTGTACAGTTACTGAAAAAATTTTAAACTTCTTAAGTAGAGAAGACAAGAAATCTCTAGAAGCACTTGAAGTGCTTTCAGGACAGAACAAAGACAGGTGGAGATGGCAAAGTTGGGAATATCGACATTTGTACAATATACCTATTATTAAAATTATAAGAGAAATTTCAAAGTTTTTAGATAATGTGAAGCAGAGTGATGATTTATCAGCAGATTATATCACACTATGTAAGCTAAACTCAAAACTTGAACAATTGTATAGAGCTGAGCAAACAGCAATTCAGATTCCGGAGCTTGAAACGGGACTTTATAAAAAAGTTAAAACGTCTTGGTGGCAGCGGCGCAAAGGTTATCCCTCAGAGGTATATGAGATGGAAGACTATTAATAAAATCTTTTAATATACTCCTTAATTATAAGGAGTATATTTTTCTGGGTTTGTTCTCTGGGGTTATTTTTTTCATATATACCTATGCATCACAGTTTGGTCATTTTTGTATAATCTGTATAACGTAATTACTATTTTCTAACACTCCCACTGCTCGGAAGCATGTACCTTAGACAGTACAGGAAGTCCTCTCAGAACTTTTGAAGCTGCTCTGGTCATGTTTCTTGTGAGCATATCTATTGCCAGGTTGACAATGTTCTTTTCACATTCCAGAGTGATTATCCTGTTGTATATTGTGCACAGCGCAATCTTACGGGAATAGTCTGCATTGTACATTTCAAGGTCATGAAAAAGCATGTCGAGAGCTCTCTTGAATATATCGTTTATGTACATTTCCAGTACAGTGTAAAATGCCTTGTTTTTATTTTTAACTACGCTTATGCGGCCGGTTGAAGTGGTGACATACCCGTTCTTTTGAGCCTGCTCACGGGTCTCTCTTACAAGCTTGATCAAATCAGGATGAACCTTTTTAAACTTCTTCTTGAGCTGGTTTATTTCATCCTCTTTCATAAAGGTCTGATAGACATTCCATGCATAATTCAGGGTTTCTCTCTCTCCAAAATCACGTACAACCATTTCGAGGATCATTCTTGCAGTAAACTCCTCATCCAGAGTAATTTCTTCAATATTCTTTTCAAAAAGAGGAGCTGCAAAATAAGCATACGGACCTTTCCCGGCAAGAAATGACTGCAGCAGTTCTGCTTTATTGAGCAGCTTTGCCAGGACCCTGACCTCAAGGTCTTTAAACGACCCTTCTATCAGGCAGGAATCCGTAGAGGGAGATATGAAGGAATAAAGGCCGGTACCTGCAAACGAATAATCACTGGCTGTGACGCTGGAGGCCGGACCAAATCCGATAACGCTCCGTACCCTGCCGTCAATTACATAGCTGGCATCAAAGCCCTGCCTTATTCTTTCAGAGTCTTCAGCGGTGACGTATTCCCTCACTTCGAGCAGGTCACTTCTCGCATTCAGATATGGCTTATATAAGAAGAGTATGCCGGCCTTTGCAAGCTCTTTTTTTGATGTAACACCGTACTTGGATTCAACCAAGTCCCATATTGCTTGTTTCATTGGATTTGGTGCAGCCTCATTATAAGGCATGCCGTTGGATTCTGACTGTGCAAGTGCAAAGAGCACCCGATGGTCCAGGTTGAGGACATCCATTATTTCAAGGTTCTGAAAGCATTCTACCAGCTTTTTGCGGAAGGATAAGAGAAATTTGCCGATAAATACAAAGTCCTGAAAGCCGATTTCATCAGATTCGAGTTTCCCATCTGAGTACCTGCTTATCAGTGCTGCTATGGAGTTATCGATATTCTTGCCGTCACAAAGAATTCCTAGTGCGGTTGTTATGTCAAATATATGATTGAGGTTGAGGTTGTTTACCCTGCACCAGGAAATAACAGGCTTGGCATTATGGAATACCTTTATTGGTCTCTGCGAATTAACAAGTACACTCAAAAGGCTTGTATCAATCTTATCCAAATCGATAACAAATGTCTTATCCTTTTCGGTTGATATTGATATTCTGGAACCAGCAAGTGATGCACCGTTGGTTGGCCAGAACAGGGATATGCACCTGTTATCCATTATAGCATGCTGGTGTTTCATGAATTCGTCACTGTTATTGATTAGAGTAATGTGTTCTCTGGAAATATCAACTTCTACAGTCATACCATCTTCTTCAATTACCACCTGATTTATCTTATCGGCACTTTTCTCGAGCTGGTGAAGCTGTTCTCCTAGTTCTACATTCAAGTCATCTTCTTCAAAAAGCAAATCATCTTCTTCAGAAGACACATGTACTTCATCCGTTTCACTTTCAGAAGGTTCCGGTTCAGGTAGTTCCTCTTCCTTCATAACTTCAACCTGAGGGTCTTCCTTATTAATATCAATATCCTGAGATGGCTGAAGGTTTAGTTGAACCTTCCCGGATATTTCGGTAATAATCTCATCATCTGATGGCATGTCTTCGACCTGAACAGAGGAGAATGTATGAATAATAGAATCATCTGCGTCTGAATCCTCAATGCTTCCCTCAACCGCAACCGGCTCGCCGATAGGGTCGGATAAGTCAAACTCAAGTATTTCCTCATGCAAAGTAGTCCTCAGATTTAAAGATGAACCTTCCAATGTCCCAGGAATATTTGTCGTCTTATGGTTTGGAAGCTCCGGAGGTTGAATATCTAATTCCTTTGATTCATTTGCTTCTATCTTTGGGGATTTCACCGGAGTTTCCTTATTCTCTTGATTATCCGTACCTGACTCAGTTTCAACCTTACCCTGCTCAGGGGTTTTCGTCGGGATTTCTTCATCTTCCATAGTGAATTCATCAATAGGGATTCCCCCTCCGAACGTTACCGATGTGAACAGTATTTCTTCGGAGTCATCAGATGAACCGACATTGGTACCTTTATTTTTTGTTACCTTATTAATAGCCTCATTTTCCTTCTTGTCCTTCATGATACTGCTCCCCCTCGAAAAGTACAGGCAGACATAATATTCCGCAGTTTACAATCACTTTAATAATACCATAAATATCATGTTATAGTAAATGATTCTTTGAGCTTTTCAAAGAAAATTTAAAATTTATACAATTTATCATTTATTTTCTTCTCCAGATGTAGTATAATTAATAAACAGTATAAGGTGTTATCCGGAACAAACCAACTGAAGGGTAGGTATCCGGATGCGAACTACAGAATGGATATTTTGGATGTATAAAAGTAAGGAGGACGGGAATATGTCAGAACAAAAGTATTTACCAGAGGGCTGGTCAAACCTTGAAGCTGAAAGAAACGTAAGTGTATTTGAAAAGGTTAACGAGTTAAAAAAGGCTCAAGAGAAAAATCAGACGCTTGAAGGACTTGTCGTAATGGCTGACGAGGAGTACAACCTGCATGTTGACCTTGGAGGGATAAAAGGAGTTGTACCCAGGGTCGAAGTAAGCGCAGTTGTTGGGAGTGATGGTCTTCCGCTTCCTGTAGCTTCCATTACCAAAGTCAACAAAGTTGTGCAGTTCAAGGTTAAGGACATTATCGACAAGGAAAATGGAGAAGCAGAAATAATTCTTTCCCGAAAAGATGTTGAGCTTGAAGTCAGGAAATGGATGTATGAGAATCTTAAAGAAGGTATGGTCCTGAGTGGTATTGTAAGGAATATGGAGCAGTATGGTGTATTCATTGATGTTGGAGGCGGGGTAACGGGTTTACTTCATATTGAAGACATTTCTGTAGCAAGAATCAAGCACCCGAATGAGCGGTTTAAAATCGGAGATAGAATAAAGGTAATTGTGAAGAGCTTTGACCGGGAAACCGGCAGAATCATTCTTTCACACAAGGAACTCCTTGGGAACTGGGAAGACAATATTAAGGAATTTAAGGAAGGCACTACGGTAATAGGTATTGCTAGAGCCAGAGAGAAGAACGGAATTTTTGTTGAACTAAAACCCAATCTGGTTGGTCTTGCGGAGCATAAGAGCGGAGTTGAGTATGGACAGAGGGTAAGCGTCTTTATCAAGAAGATTGTGCCCGAAAAGAAAAAGATTAAACTGGTAATAGTAGGATAAGGAGTTGATTAATTATGGTTGAAGATAAAGACATAAAAACTCCAAAATCGCCTTTTGCCATGAGACAGAACGAGGTAAAGGTGTTTGATGGTAAGGACGGTTATGCTTCGGTTAATCAGGTTGTTTTCAAAGTAGATATGGGATATATTAATGAAATTCATTTTACCATTCTTGAAATTATCAACGAGTTTGAGTTTATTACCTCAAGGCAGCTCTATCAGATATTGACACTTCGCGGAGTTGAAATCAAATCTCAGGACAAGGTGAATGATAAACTGGAGGACCTTATCAAGAGCAAGGTCATTACAAGATATTATTTTTCAAGTGATGAAGGAAAGGGTATTTTCAGGGTTTACTGCCTTGAAAAGATAGGCAAGCACCTGCTTAACTCGCGTAATATTAAGTGCGATTGGGTGCCGACTGACAATACCAAGCCTGTATACATGCTGAAAAGGAAGCTTGCCGCTAATCAGGTTCTTCTCGCATATATGAGGAAAGTTAAGGCCTTTAAGGATTACAGGATTGAGCCGGTATTAATGTCGAAGAAGCAGAACAGCAGGTTCAAACCTTCAGCGGCTGTTAGTCTTGTCAAGGACGGAAGGGTTACAGACTTTGTGTTTGAGGTTATAAGGAGAAATGCCGGATGGCCTGAGAAGTTTCTTGAGAAGCTTACGCTTTACAAGGAATTCTATGAGTACTTCCAGCCGAAGGATGGGGGCTTCGATTACCCTCCACAGCTTGTAATTGTGGGTGAGGATGATGCACACCTTATTGAAGCATTCAAGATAATTACCAAGAACAAGCTGGTGCTCAAAGGCGTGGAACCATACTATACTACAGACCTGAGACAGCTGGATGACTCGCTTGAGAAGTCATTGATATCTTTCAGGTATGATGAATCCAAAGGCAAGTATATAATGGATATTCTTGAGGTAGACCTGCTTGCAGGAGAGGTTCTGCCGTCCCTATAGAAGATAGTATGAATGATACCAGCGGGATTGATTTCCCGCTTTTTTATTTTATGTAAAAGACGTGCGCTAATTGTCAAAATATTGTTGAAACTCAGGGGATTTTGCTGTATAATATTATTAAGAGGTTTCTTCCTCTCGTGTTTCTCCTACCGACGGGGAAACGGTCGACAGGCGACGAGAAAGTGCCTGATCTATGGGTGAGAACCTGGAACTAAAACAATACATTCGTTGTCCTTTTGCAGCAGTTTATAATATTTTGCTGTAGAAGGTTTATAAGTTAACAGGTATCTTTGAATCTAAAAAGAAATTATTAAAAGAAGTGTCGTTGTAAGACAAATAAGAAAATCTTCTCAATCTGAGAAGATTTTCTTATTTGTCTTATCTTAACCTTGCTTTACTTCAATTTTAATCTTACCGGTCTTGTCCAGTACATCCGGGTTTTCAGCCTGGTCCTCCTCCATAGGTTCTACATCAACTATATTGTCAGACTCCAGCTTCTCAGGCTGCGACAGGGAGTCGGCAATTTCTATAGTGGGTTCTTCACCCCTTGGCCTATCATCTGTATGTATCTCGGTTATAAGCTCCTTGAGGGCATTCATTTCCTCGGTGGAGATATTGTCGCTTTGCAAGTCCGATTGAATATTTTCACCCAGCGATATGCGCGGTTCATCATGCACCGGTATATCGTCGACGGGGAGTGCATCTGCAGCCGGTTCACTTTCTTCGGTTTCTACCTGGCTGTATGAAGTGGAAATTGAATCATACTGCGGGGCAGGTTCTCTTTCAGGCTCGGCATATGGCGAATAAATCTTGAACTTCTCAAAGTTGTAAAACTTGACAGGGTGCTCCTGCATGTATTTCGGTTCAACAAAGTTAGTCTTCCCGTCACCGATTATTGTTTTGCTGTTACTGTTCTTGGTCTTATATTTAAGGAATTTGAACGGCTGGTAATGTATTGAGCTCGGAGGCATGGTATGGTCCCAGCTGAGCCCTTGGTGGAACGTTTCTGAGTAGTTGTCAGGCCCTCCACTGAAAGAAGTGTCATTTGTCCATATTATCTCTTTCCCGAATGCCTCAGCCCAGTATTCACTGTCCTCTACATTTGTATCACCGAAAATCAATTGGGTCTTTGTGTTTGCAACCACAACCTTCTTATAGTAAGCCATGGATTTTGACCTTTCGAGTTGTGAGAGGTTCTGTATGGCTACAATAAGACCGCACCTGTACTTTCTGAACAGGGTGAAGCAGGTTTCGGTTTCCTTGTTGACAAAGTCGGGAAACTCGTCTATGTAAAGGAAGAACGGAGACCTGCTCTTTTCATTTCCCGGTCTTCGCAGAACGGCATCCTGGAAGGCCAGTATGAAGAACATGCCGAATGCCTTGGACAGCAGTCCCCCCAAGGGGCCACGCCTTGAGCATACAGTCAGGCATTTGCCGTTCTCGAGTATATCATCAAAGTCAACATTGTGAGACCTGCTGCAAAGCACTCTTTTTACATCTCTTTGTCTCAGCAAGTTGTCAAGCTGTGTGGTGGCGCCGTACAGGAACTGTTCGGTAACCCTCCTTCCGCTCCCGACAGTGCCGGGAATGGGAATACCTCTATCATTGAGCGGAGGCTTGTAGAAGTTCTTTTCGAAGTATGCTATCAATATCTTGTATTCCTGCGCAAGGGCAGGGTCTCTTTTCATTTCTTCACACATGGTCTCTACCAGGTCGTAGTTATGCAGCATCTCCAGCATGTCCTCAAGGGTTGGGAGAAGTCCTCCGTGCATTTTAGGGTACATTACCTTGAGGAGAATGGAGAGATTCTCAATAGCCTGCTGGGTTACCTGAGCAAAGAATATATTGCTGTCTCCAGGATTTTCACTTTCATACATTCCTTTCAAAACCGTGGATATTATACTTGCTATCTTTGCCGGGTCATGGCCTATGAATGGGTTGATGCCTACAGAGTCTTCGTGCATAGGGTCTACTATTATACAATCAATGGCGAAGTTTTTGGCGATATTCCTGAAATTCTTAACATATTCACCATCTGGGTCAACTGCAGCCACTCCGAGGTCTCTGTATAGTATTTCACCGGTTGAAGCATTCTTGTATTTAATCATGTCTTTAACTTCATTTTCAAACAGCTCCTCCTTGCCCTTCAAGGGCTTCAAGAGCTTAAGGGAGAAGTTTTTGTTTAATTCCTCGTTGCTCAGAGGTGCATCAACATATGCATATCCTTTTTCCAGGGCTTTATACCCCAGCTCTTTACCCAATTCCCTGAAGAAGTACTTTCTCTCAACGTCTATACAGCCCATGGGGAGTAGAAGCATGGAGGTTTTACCGGTACCGGTAGCTCCCTGTATGAGGGTAGCTTCCATTCTTTTTGGCTCGGGCGTTACTATGGGCTTATTTGTTTTTACGTCCAGGCATATTGTCACTTCGCATGTAAGCGGTCCTGTTTCAATAGCCTTTGCAGGATTAAGAGAGAAATCAAGTTGAGGTATCCAGAACCGGCCATCCTTCTCGGTAACAAGCCTGCCGAAGAGGCCTGAAATGGCTGTAGTTACAACCAGTGGAATATAAAAGGTTGCGGCCCGGATTGCGCTTTCAAGGATTTCAGGCGGGACATTATCGATTTTGGGTTTTATACTCATGATGAGCCGCCATATCAGTTCGTTTGAGTACTGTGTAAACATGCCGAATATCACAAATGCAAGGCATATATATGAAAATGTTATATATTTTAACTTGGTCTTGGAAATCTTAATCAGGCTTGATGATACAACCGTCATAAAGGCAAGGACGGGTATGAGTATGTACAGTGTAAAGAGGTACGGGTTATATACTACGCTGCCCTTGTTATGGGTATATATGTGCATTATTTCCCGAGCCTGTAAAAAAGCTATGAATACCGCAAGCGCGTAAAGGGATATGGGAATCAGATCAAAGTTGTTTAGTTTGAGTTTTGCTGTAATTTTCGAGAGAGACAAAGTAACTCACCTTCCAAAATGAAAAATATTCCTTCTTATATATTATCCTACAAAATGCTTGAAATTACAAGATTGAGTTTTGCAAAAGTGTGTTTACAAAAGTTCATATACTCATTCCTTACTCACATTGACAATTAATTTCCAGTAAGATATTATTATGTATAAAATGTACCAATTTTTAGAAGAAACTTCAGTTGAAGTAATATGTTAAATGAGCCCACAAATCTTTATTAAGAAGTTTGGGGGGAAGTAACACATATTGGAATTTTTAAGAAAAGGAGATGTTAGATATGCTTATAAAACAGAATATAGCTGAAGAGTTGAATATTGTTAAGACGTGGCTTACTGTTAATAGGAACTGCCAGTTTAGGTGCAAGTGGTGTTATGCGGAAGGGACCAGCTACTGTAAGGATGATGATATGTCTTTTGAACTTGCCGAAAAGCTGATAGAATTGCAGGCTCAGATAGGTACAGAAAAGATTCTTTTGATTGGAGGAGAGCCAACTCTTTGGAGACATACATTCGATGCAATTGAATTAATTGCTCAGAAGGGTATGAGTACAACCCTAGTGACTAATGGTCTGATGCTTGCTGATAAACAATACATTGAAAAACTAAAGGCATCATCGTTGTCAGGTATAAGTATCTCCATTAAGGCTGGAAACAGAAAACAGCATGAGAAAATTACTGGTTCATCTCGGTTTGAAGATGTGATGGCAGCTGTGAGGAATGCAAGCAAACTTGATATTCCTGTGGGGTTTTCTCTAACAATAAATAGTCTGGTCTTAAATAACATTGGGGAAATTGCAGCAGTAGTAGCAAAAAATGGAGCGAATAATTTATTTATTAATTTTTGCACTACTACATTTAATAATGGAATGCCCCAAAAAGGGTATATGCCTAAGGATAAGGAACTCATAGAAAAAGTCGTTTCTGAATATGATAAACTTGATAGGATTTTCAATGGGAATGTTACCATACTGCAGACTTTGCCATCTTGCATGTGGCCACAATCTTTTCTTGAGAGGTTGGAAAATGAAGGCAAACTAACCTATGGATGCTATGTCAGGAATAAAAGTGGACTGGTCTTTGATACGAAAGGTCGTCTTATTGTCTGTAACTGCTTATATGATTATCCAATTGGGATATTTGGAGAAGATTTCTGGGATTCAGATTCATTTAAGCAGTTCTGGAAAAGTAGAGAGGTTTCTGAGGTTTATGACCAAATTATTACTTATCCATCTGAAAGCTGTATAAAATGTAGTAAGTATAAAATGTGTGGTGGAGGGTGCCCTCTCCATTGGTTTGTAAATGAACCTGTAGATATCATACCTGCATAACTAGGTATTATACATTTCGTCCCTAACAAATAATTTTGAAAGGGGGTGATACAATGGAAAAACTTAAGGAACTACTAAAAAGGAGGAATGCTACAAACATCGTTCCCAAAGAAAGGCCTGCGGGGAATACAGCGTCGTCTTGTCATGAATGCGGAGGACCTGCTTATCCAACACCCACAGTACCTAATATTTGTTCCCCATGCTAGGAGTGGTTAGCAGTGAGAATGTTGCAGTGTAGAGTTTATATGGCTAGTTGGACTATATGAGGAGACGTTTAGGTAGAATTAAAGAGATACCTAAATATAAGAAAGATTTGCAATGAAGTAAAACCAATTATATGTTTTTAACTTAGAACCAAGAAGTTGGTTCTTTTTTTATGCTAAATGCTTAATCAATAAAGAAATTACGTGCCTTAATTTTGTATTTACTAGAGTAAATTACTCTATAATAGAGGGTTGAGCAAAAAAATGTTATAAAATGGTTAGCGAGTAAAAATATTGACAATAAGCTTTAGATTGGATAATATTGTATTAATGTCTTAAACGAAAAATTTATTCAAGTTTCGCTTGGAACGGAAGTTTAATTTACTTGGTACCAATATTTAATTGACTAAGTAATGTTGAAGCTAAAGGAAGTTTATTTAAAAGGAGTGAATGGATGTGTCTAAAGACGAGTATGTACAACTTAATAAAGAGGTATTGGGGTCATGGCTAACTGTTAATAGAATATGTAATTTCAGATGCAAGTGGTGCTATGCAGAAGGAACGAGGTATACTAGTGAAGATAGTATGTCACTTGAACTTGCACGAAACCTTATTGACTTTCAAGCTGAAATCGGTGTGAAAGAAGTACTCTTAATTGGAGGTGAACCGACGTTATGGAAATACTTATTTGAAGCCCTTGACCTCATATCTCAAAGAGGTATGAAGTCAACTATGATTACAAATGGTGTACTTCTGGCTAACGAAAATTTTCTCGAGAAGCTCAGTTTATCAGGGATAGGAAACATAGTTATTTCCCTTAAGTCAGGAAATGAGAGACAGCATGAGAAAACCACCGGTACTTCTAAGTTTAATGAAGTAAAAAAAGCTCTGAGGAACATAAATAAGTTAGGATTGAAGGCTAGTTGTTCAATAACAGTTAACAGTTTGCTTTTGAATAATTTGCAGGAGATTTTAGAAGTTGCAGCTGAGAATGGAGCTCAGCTTATGGGATTAAACTTCTGTACTACTACATTTCAGGATGGAGTGCCTCAAAAAGGTTTTATGCCTGATCCCAGAGATATTGTAGAAAAGGTTGTTGAAAACTTTGATGAAATGGTTAAGACTATGAACGGCAATATTTCCATATCGCAATCCTTACCATTGTGCCTGTGGCCACAGTCATTTTTAGAAGAACTAGAAAGACAGAATATAATTACTTATGGGTGCCACATACAAAAAAGGAATGGGTTAATTTTTGATTCAAAGGGGAATGTTCTTGTTTGCAGCTGCTTATATGACTTTCCTATTGGAACTTTTGGTAAAGATTTTAAGAATGCCAGTTCATTTAAGGAGTTTTGGTTGAGCGAGGAAGTTGCCGACATCTATGACCGAATTATTACGTATCCGTCTAAAAGCTGTATAGAATGCAGCAAATATAAAATATGTGGGGGAGGGTGTCCTCTCCACTGGTTTGTAAATAAACCGGAACATATTATACCACAGCTTAATATGGAACTTTAGTTTCTGAAGTAGATGGCATCTTTTTGCTTCCCAATATGCCCCCAAATATTGAATAGCGAATATTTCTCCAATGAATTCTCCCCGCAGTCTTTTGCTACGAGGAGAATTCATTATGCTGTTTTCTCTAAAACTATTCCAAGTCAAAGTTTAATAATATTTATGTATAATATTTACCGAGAGTAAGGTAGGAATTTAAGTTTATCCCTTATCAATTTTAGGTTAATTGGATTATGTGAATCAATATCCACCGACTTAACACTTATAATTTACATTAGATAAATGTTCATCAAATAGTAAAAAAGAAAAAAATAAAAAATAAAAAATATGCAAAATACTGGAAAAATTTTAAAACATGTAATATAATATACTGGCTGAAATGTATTCATCGAAGTATCATTATTCTACATATTCCGGGTCATTTCCCGGGATTCGTCGGATTCCTTGCGGATGTCAACTGCGCAATGCAGGTTAAAATAAACGCGGACGTTAGTTATCAAAGAAGTAAAAATATAAAGGAGGTAATAAAATGAAAGGACGTAGATTAATCCTGATTATCGTGTTGGCGGCCTTGATGTCATTTATGGTCAGCGCGGCGTCGGCAAACCCGGGAGGGCAAATAACCGTTGCACTAAACAACGAAGAAATTGATTTTACCTCAAATGAACAGCCTCTGGTTATTAATGGATGTACCTACCTTACTCTGAGAACTGTAACTGAAAAACTCGGAGGAGAGGTTGAGTGGGACAACGAAAACCAGGTTGTCACAATGAAGGTTGACGGCAAGACCATAATGTTGTCCCCGGGAGCAAAAACATACCTCATCAACGGGAAAGGCTTCTCATATACCAATGATGCTGCAATCCTGGTAGACGGACGTGTAAGAGTGCCGCTCCGTTTGGTGGGTGAATTTCTGGGTGTAGATGTGGTATGGAATGCCGAAGAGAGAAAGATAGCCATTACTTCTAGTTCCGGGAGTAAACAGGTGGCGGTGTCTTCCGATGTGAAGGTTCTTGCGGCGGTATCACCCAGCCCTCTGTCTTACAGTGAGATATATGCCAGGGCTAAACCCTTTGAAGGAGTACCTATAAAACTGGAAGAGTACTATGTACATCCTTCAATAGGCAGAATGCCCTTCAGAGCAGAAGCCTGGATTATGGAAATTGATGCCGCAGACCTTAAACCCAACGGTATTAGAATAGGAAGTAAAGAAGACGAGTCCAAAGTCATATTGGATGCGTGGATAGAGGATAACGCTGCATATATAGAGCAGGCCGGGAATGATCCCGTATCAGCCCGTGTTGTTTTGGCCGAAGGCAAAGATGTATCCAGATTCCGCTTTAATGCACCCCGTAATCGAAAGAATGAATATATTTTTACCTCAAGATATGATATAAACTATCAGCCTGAGCTGACCTATTCCGACCTGTCCAAGGCCGATATAACGAAAATATCGCATGTTATGGTTGTGTACGGTAAACAAATTCTTGCAATTAGGAAATCCTCTATGTTAATTAAATAATCTCCAGTCTAATGCTCCTTCGGGAGCTCTTTTTATATACAACAAATATTTACAATTTAATACTTGATATCCATTCATGGAAAATGGTAGTATTATGTCGTATAATAATATTACAGAGCAGCTTATGGCTACGTTTCTCGTATTTAAATTGGCTTCAGGCTTATTCCCGCATTTCAAAAAGATGATTATTAGGTAATTGCAAAATGACGTAGCCCCACTCTGTCATTCCGAGGAGCGGAGCGACGTGGGAATCTCAGACCCGTGAGAATATTTTTATATTTTTTGAGTATTCCTTTTCCATCTGAGATTGCCACGCTAAGTAAGATTTTACAAGTATTGCATACCTCTCGCAATGACATGAGAGGGAAGCTAGGGGAAATAACAAGAAACTGAAACATTGGACTATAGTATTTATAAGGTTTTCAGCATTTTGCAATTAACTAAAAAGATGATTATTTCAAGGAGGAAGTGTACATGAAAAATGTAATCTTAACTAAAAAACCATATATTACTGTTCCGGCAGTGTTATTGATTCTGCTGCTTGCTCTGTCATTCAATACAACCTTGGCCGCAGCTCAGCCAACAGACACCGGCGGCCACTGGGCTTCAAACGAAATCTCCTCTGCCACTTCCGAGGGCTGGGCCTATATCGAAAACGGCAAATTCAATCCAAACAAGGCGGCAACAAGGGAAGAAGTTATCTGGATGCTTATAGGAGCTATAAAAACCATTGAACTTGAGGGATTTAATATTAACAAGGAAGACTGTCTCTGTGACTTTTTGGACCAGCCATCCTCATGGGCAAAAGGCAGAATGGGTATTGCAGTAGGAAACGACATCATCCAGGGATACCCGGATGGGACACTCAAGCCTAAATCCAGCATTACACGCGCAGAATTCGCGGTAATCATAAGCAGGCTTATTAATGAGGATACTCCTTCGGTCTTCTCCCCATTCTGGGACTACATTCCCCAGTGGGCGCTTCCCGGAATCAAGAAGACCTATTCAAAGGAAATAATCAAAGGATACCCCGACAAATCCTTCGGGGCGCGCAGGAATGTCACCAAGGCCGAGGCGCTGATAATGATAAAACGGTGGAAAAGCGACAAGAAGCCTGAGATAAGTGAATATAGAAGTACCTATGAAAAAGCAGAACCGTTTGAAGGTACACCTATAAATCTTGAGGAATACAAGGTGCATCCTTCAATAGGCAGACTGCCCTTCAGGGCTGAAGCTTGGATTATGGAAATTGAGGCTGCAGACCTGAAACCCAATGGTATTAGAATAGGAAGTAAAGAAGACGAGTCCAAGGTCATATTGGATATATCGGTAAAGCCTGAGGATAACGCTATATATATAAAACAGGCCAGTAATGATATCGTATCAGCTCGAGTTGTTTTAGCCGAGGGCAAGGATGTATCCAGATTCCGCTTTAATGCGCCGCGTGATAAAGAGGAGTCATATGTCTTCACGTCAAGATATGATATAAACTATCAGCCTGAGTTGGACTATTCTGACCTCCTTGAGGCCGATATAACAAAGATATCGCATATTATGGTTGTGTACGGTGATAGCATCCTCGCAATTAAAAATCCTCTATACAAAGGAGGGAACTGAGATGGTTTTAAAAAAGGTTTTTACGCTCTTAGCATTTTTAGTCACTGCAACAGTCCCTTTCTTTTGCCATGTTGAAGCTTCAGGCTCCACTCCGCCCGAAGGGGAAGTAATCTACAGCCAGGTATCCACAGCTTCTTTTGACACCTGGAAGCATACCGACGGCACCTGGCAGGATACGGATCTGGATGGTACAAGGGATATACCCCGGTACAGCTGCTCATCCGGAGCATCGTGCCCGGGCGGTTCGGCGCATTGGGAAAAAAGCATTGATGGAACCTTCCAGCTTGCTACCAGCCTGTTATCCAACTATAACGTTACAGGGGTTGAATTGATTTACCAAGATGCCTCTAAAGATAATACCATTATTTGCAAAGCAGATGGGAATACAACGGTACTAAGTCCTGGCAAAAGCTTTGAGGATGAATACAGGTATATCTATGACAATATGTTTTCCCCAAGGTTTTCAGGAGCATATAAAAACTTTACTGAATTTGATAATACATACTTGTCCTCCATTCCCAATAATTATGAAATACCGCTTGCAGAATTGGATTGTTCAGAGTTAAGCAGTGGCAGCATAACCGTAAAAAGGAAGTTTGACTTAGACCCGCTTGCTGTCGCACTCAATGTAAAAGATTCAGATATAAGAGAACAATTAGGCTTACCCGAGCTGACTTTCAGCAATGTTGCCGAGGGCTGGCGCTGGCACATGCCTGTAATCGTTAAGTGGTATGGGAAGCCGAAAAACACTCCGGACATCAAGGTTGAAATCAAATACCTTGAAAGCGATATCTCCGGCGGCTACCCTGCAAGCCCGAACTTTTCAGCAATGGGTACTCCCCCTTTCAAGTTCAACGCCAAGGTGGTAGTCACCCTGGTGGATAACACCAACTGGCCTCCAGCTGCCGACACTACTCAAATCCCTGTATGGTTCGGCTATGATAAACTCGGAGTACGGGCATATGAGGACGATAGCAAATTTATCACTCCGGCCGACCTCCGGAATCCCGGGGACACCAAGGAATTTACCTTCGAATGGGAGGCGGACTACGGAGACAATATATACCTCTGGGCTGCAGTCAATCCCCCAGACCCCGATGACGGCATACCTGACCCCATAGGCAGTCTTGACATTAATGCTGCAGGTTCAAGGGCCATAGGGGAATCCAACTTCAACAACAATATAGCAGACGTATCCTTGAACATAGGCTCACTCCCTACAGGAACCGGAGGAGAGTTTGAACGCTTTGAATACATATACAACAGGATTAACCAGCCCATAAGGATTGATACAGATACGATTTACACCTACAAGCAGAACAGAATAATCATGGAAACAAGCACCTATGTCAAAGATATTAAGGTAACCTTCGGCAATAATTATACCGTTACCCTTACAAAGGATGGAGGGGTATCGCAGTCTGACCGACATATACATAATGAATCACTAAGCGTTGATACTGATACCATATTACCTGCACTTGACACACCGGTATTTACAAGGACTGCCCAGGAAAAGCTGGTCTGGACATTTACATTTGATCTTGAGAACTATGCTTTATACGGCGAACCAAAGGCAAATGAAATGCAGTTCGACAGGCTTAAATTTGAAGCATTTGACCATAATGGGAAAAGCGACAAGAGCGACTTCGGTTATGCTGAAATAAATCCCTTATACTACTACGTAATGGTCAGACAAACCAAGCTCTTTAACTTCAGGGTAACCGATGTCAAGGACATCTACTGGAAATATGTATTTAACGATTCAAGCGGTAACCACCTGCTCTACGGACCAGATGGGGACGCAAAATTTAAAGACCTCAGGGATGGTGAGACAACCAAGCCCCCGTTTGGAATCAGAAAACTGCCTCTTGCAAGTAATCAATCAAGTAACAACAGGCTTATCTCAAAAGGGTATGCAGTCCAGTGCCGTGTTGACGCTGAAGGGCTCTACCGTGCGGGAGATTCTCTTGTGGTCCTGCCATCCTTCTGGTGGTACAACGGAACAGGCTTTGATGAGGTAGACCTTTACTTCGATATCACCAACGACAATCTGTACAATGTACCCATACCCGTTATCCAGAGCAGTATAACCGATGGTGAAAACTATTTAATAAAGGATATGGACGACTTGCTCAGTATGTCCAGGACAGAATTCAATCGCAGGCTGGACAGGGTGCTTGCAGCATTCCCTGCCTCGGAAAGGAACGCCAAGAGGACAGAATACAACAACGCCATGTTCAAGCAGGAGGGCGGGAAATACAGCCTGAAGCTTGATTATGGGCTTCTGGCGGTAAACCATAACGAAGACAGGTACTTCGAGAATAAAAAGAATGACCCAAAGATGCTGCTTGAAGATACGGTTCCGTGGGAGTTTAAAGGAAACGGCAAAACCGGCCTCAAGCTCAATGACGACAACTACTTCGAGGATTATGCCGACTACAGGAATACTTGGGTATTCACCTACTCCCTGCACCCAAGGGTAAAGGCCATACCTAAAGGAGCCAACCCCCTTACAGCCAAGCCTCTTACAGGAGCAATACTTGTGAATCTGAAGATATTAACCATGAATTCCTATGACCGCGAACGCACCTCATATAACTATACCAAATTCGAGGACACCTGGAATATCTCCAATGGAAGCGGTCCATTGCACTTTACAACGCCTTACGATACGGGAGCAGGAGGGCATGGAAATGCCTTCTACTTCAACCTTGACTGGAGCGCACTTGATGACTACTCGACCCAGCAGAAGTGGTAGATGAAAAAATGGGGAATGTCCATATAGGGTGCAAAAGGCTGAGTTGACAAATATTTTTTGCGTTGTATAATTCAGATGTAAGATTATTATATGTCCCGGTGGCCTAATGGATAAGGCAATGGACTCCGGATCCATATATGCAGGTTCGATTCCTGTCCGGGATACCATACATGGTAATAAAAGAACTGGAGAATAGAATCCGGAGGTTTATGGAATTCAGAAGCATCCGGATTTTGTATCCGGTTTTGCTGATGTGCGGTGGGGAGGGTATGTATTGTATATAGTGGTCGGATTGGGTAACCCGGGAACCAGATATCAGGAAACCAGACACAATGTTGGTTTCAAAACCATTGACATATTATCCGGTCAGCTAAATATTGATATAATAAAGAAAAGGTTCGGAGGACTTACGGGCGAGGGCTCTTTTGAAGGCAGTAAGATAATTTTATTGAAACCGCAGACCTATATGAACTTGAGCGGTGAAAGTGTGTATGACGCTGCAGCGTGGTACAAGATACCCCTGTCCAGGATAATACTGGTCTATGACGATGTTGACCTTCCGGTAGGAAAGATAAGGGTTAAGCCAAACGGGGGTGCTGGAACCCATAACGGTATGAGGTCGGTGGTTGGCTGTATGCAGTCTGAGAGTATTCCACGTGTCAGGATAGGTATAGGAGCTCCGGATAACAAGGATTTCGACCTTGGGGATTACGTACTGGGCAGATTTTCAATACAAGAGAAGCCGGAGATTGAAAAAAGCCTAAAGAATGCGGCAGAGGCTGTTAAGGTAATAATAAAGGATGGAATAAATGCTGCAATGAACAGATTTAATGGTTGAGAGACTATGAGCATTAAGGAGAGGTATCTTCTGTGAAAGGGATTATTAATCCGCTTCTGGGCTTACCAGGTTATGATACACTGCTTGAGTATATTGATTCAGATAGGTTTCCAGTATCATTAACAGGTATATCGGGAGCGCAGAAATCACATATAATATACAGCCTGATTCAGTTCTCAGGCAGACCCTGCGTGGTTATTACCCATAGTGAAGCAGATGCGAGAAGGCTGTATGAAGATTTAAGCCATTTCCTGCCGGGGCAGGTAGTAGAGTATCCGGCAAAGGAAGTGGTTTTTTACGATGTTGATGCAATGAGCAGGGATATAGCGGGAAAGAGGCTGAATGTTATTGAGAAAATGATCAGAAAGGATAATCCGGTTGTCATCCTTACATTCAGAGCACTTATGCAGAAGCTTCCCCAGCCACATGTGTTTGAACAGGCCATGTTCTCCTTGAATATTGGTGATGAGTTGTCAATGGAAGGGCTTATCGGAAGGTTTTTATCCGGAGGCTATGAAAGGGTCGATATTGTTGATGGCATTGGGCAGTTTGCGGTAAGAGGAGGAATTATTGATTTCTTTCCTTTTTCGGAAGAGTTGGCCTACCGTATAGAAATGTTTGGCGATATGGTAGATTCCATAAGAAAATTTGATGTTTCAACCCAAAGATCGGTTGAAATGATTAATCAGGTCACTGTCTTTCCGGTTACCGAAACAGTAATCGGGGAAGGCAGCATAGGCAGAATTATTGAGAGCATCCGGGCTGAGCTTGAAACGGCTGTTCAAAAGAATCAGGCGCAGAAGGAGAGAAATGAGGCACTTCGTAAAGCTGTAGAAGGAGATTTTGAGAAGATACTGGAAACCGGCAGGCTCAATAATGTTGACAGATACTTTGCGCATTTCTATGGTAAGGGAGCAACAATTCTGGATTACATTGATAAAAATAGCCTGATATTCATGGATGAACCTCAGAAGTCTATGCAGGTTGGTGAAGCTGTGTACAGGGAGTTTAGTGAAATGTACAAGAACCAGCTGGAAAAATGTACGCTGCTTCCCGACAGCTGCAGTTCGGTTTCAGACACCGGCAGTATGCTTGAAGCACTTGACAAGATGAAGCTGGTCAGCCTGGCTTCGCTGTCTGCAGGTGAACAGCTTAATTATACAAAGGCTTTTGACTTTCAGGGAAGGGACATCACTGATTTCCAAAGCTTGGAACAGCTGACACATCAGATTGATGACTGGAAAAAGTCCGACCATACAACTGTAATTCTTGCAGGAACCAACTCTACTGCCCAGAGAATAAGCCGCGAGATGAGAGAAAATGGTGTAGAGAACACATATGTGGAATCCTTAAAAGATACTAATATAAATTCTGGTCAGGTTATTTTAACTACAGGGACCTTATCCGGAAGTTTTGAATATCCTTTGATTAAATTTGTAGTTATTAGTGACAGAAAACTTCTGGGTGAAAAGAAAAAATCCAAGAAACCTTCGAAAAAGAGAGGAATACAGGAGTTTACCGACCTCAACACAGGTGATTACGTTGTACATCAGGTTCATGGAATAGGCCGGTATGTCGGAATAGAAAAGCTGGTTGTGGAGCGCATTACAAGGGACTATTTAAAAATCAGGTATGCGAACGATGATATGCTTTATATTCCCACAACACAGCTGGAAGTTATTCAGAAGTATATAGGTTCGGAAGGCAAGACTCCAAAACTGAACAAGCTTGGTGGGGCTGACTGGTCAAAAACAAAGAGAAAGGTAAAAGAATCACTTAAGGATATTGCTGGTGAATTACTCGAAATTTATGCACGGAGACAGGCGAGTAGAGGATATTTATTTTCTGAGGATACGGTTTGGCAGAAGCAGTTTGAGGAGCGCTTTCCCTACCAGGAAACTGAGGATCAGGTAAGATGTATTGAAGAAGTCAAGCATGACATGGAGAGTGAAAGGCCTATGGATAGGCTGCTTTGTGGGGATGTGGGGTTCGGAAAAACCGAGGTGGCAATAAGAGCAGCCTTCAAGGCTGCCATGGACGGTAAACAGACAGCCTACCTTGTTCCTACTACTATTCTTGCACAGCAGCACTTTAATACATTTACTCAAAGGATGCGGGACTTTCCTGTAAGGGTGGAAATGCTGAGCAGGTTCCGGACACTTGCCCAGCAAAAGAAGATTCTGAAGGATGTGAAGAATGGTACTATAGATATTCTTATAGGCACCCATAGGATACTGCAAAAGGATATACAGTTTAAAGACCTTGGACTGCTTATAGTAGATGAGGAGCAGAGATTCGGTGTATCCCATAAAGAAAGGATAAAGGCCTTAAAAAACAATGTTGATGTTCTTACACTTACCGCAACCCCTATACCTAGGACTCTCCACATGGCTATGGTAGGTATAAGGGATATGAGTGTAATATACGACCCTCCCGAGGATAGGCATCCTGTACAGACATTTGTAATGGAGTATGACGGCGAGGTTGTCAGGGAGGCCATTACCAGGGAAATTAACCGCAAGGGTCAGGTATATTACCTTTCCAACAGGGTAAGGTCGATACACAGGGTTGCATCAGAGGTTCAGAAGCTGGTTCCGCAGGCCTCGATAGTCATTGGGCATGGACAGATGGAGGAAAGAGAACTTGAAGAGATAATGATGGGGTTCATCGAGGGGAAATGGGATGCAATGGTGTGTACAAGTATAATTGAATCGGGGCTTGATATACCTAATGTTAATACCATAATAATTGAAGATGCCGACAAGTTGGGACTGGCACAGCTTTACCAGCTCAGAGGAAGGGTGGGGCGTTCAAACAGGACGGCGTATGCTTATGTCACATATAAGAGGGATAAGGTTTTGGCTGAAGACGCTGAAAAGAGGTTGAAAGCCATCAGGGATTTTACCGAATTCGGCTCAGGATTCAAGATTGCGATGAGGGACCTCGAAATCAGAGGAGCCGGGAATCTTGTAGGTGCTGAGCAGCATGGACATATGGAGGCCGTAGGCTATGACACTTACTGTAGACTGCTGGAAGAATCAGTTAAGGAATTAAAGGGTGAGACGGTAAGTGAAGATTCAGGAGTTCAGATTGATTTGAATGTAAGCGCATATATCAGTGATGAATATATACAGAATGAGAACCAGAAGATTGAAATGTACAAGAAGATAGCTTCAGTTCAGGAAAAGCAGGATATTGAGGAAATCGAAGATGAACTTATTGACAGGTACGGAGACATCCCTGAAGAGGTGTACAACCTGCTTGAGATTGCATATATTAAAACTCTTGCACGGAGTCTGGGCATTGACGTAATCTCGGACAAAACCGGCGCGGTAATCCTTCAGTTTGTTCAGGACAGTATAAATATAGAAATTATCGGAAAACTTATTGATTCGTACAGGGGACGCATCCTGTTTACTGCAAGCAATCCACCATATATTACTTATAAGGGTGATAAAAAGGAATCCAACAAAATACCAAATATTAAGAATTTATTACAGTGCCTTAAAAAATTGCAGTAGAATTTATTATAGGCTATAATTATTTTAACAGTAAAGGTTTGCGGCCGGGAGGAGGGTGTCGGTTTGGCACATAAGACGTATATTTACCTGAGTTCCCTGATTTTGATTGCAGTAGTGGTTTTTGCTGTTATTATTAATTTGTCTATTAATGAGATGAACCGATATGTAATCAAGGTTAACGGCGAAAAAATTACACTTGATGAGTTTAAGGTATACATGAAGGTTGTTAAGAAGGAGTTTGAAGCGCGAGCCGGTGCCAGTGACCCTGAAGCAATTAAAGATATGTGGGAGCCGGTAGAAGGCTCAAATCCTGTAAAGACGGTAAGACAAAATGCATTTGATATGGTTGTTGAAGTCACGGTCAGTGAACAAAGAGCCAAGGAACTTGGGATTCAGCTGACAGAAGAAGAAGTGGGAATGCTGGAAAAGAAAATCAGAAATGAAGGTACTGTAGATAAGTTTGATATACCTGAAAAGGATCTGCTTCTAGTTGTTAAGGGGCTTGCAGTCAACAGTAAGCTGTCAAATTATATTACTAGGGATGCTGCGGTAACAGAACAGGAACTAGACCAATACCTTGCCGGGAAAATAGATACAAGTAAAAAGTATACCGTCAGGCATGTACTTATTACAACCAGGGATGAAGAAGGAAAGGAACTGCCTAAAGACAAGCAGGACCATGCTCTTGAACTTGCTAAAGGGGTTTATAAGAAGGCAAAAGACCGAGAGGATTTTTCCAAGCTGGCCAAGGAATACTCGAATGACCCGGGAAGCAAGGATTATGGTGGACTGTTTGAGTTCTATATGGGAGAAGCAGTCAAAGAGTTTGAAGAAGCAGTAAAGAAGCTTAAACCCGGAGAAGTAAGTGAACCGGTAAAAACTGCATATGGGTATCATATTATCAGGATGGAAACAGCAAGCAAGCCTACAGAACAGGAACTAGCCAGTGTGAGGAAAAAGTATAAGGACCAGCTTCTAGAAGCAAAGCGTGCTAAAACTTTCGAAGATTGTATCAATGAACTTAAGAAACAGGCTAAAATTGAGAAAAACGATAAATTGATAGATTCAATAGATATAAACGAAATATAGATTCAAAGAAAGAAGCAGCGGAGGTTAAAACCTCCGTTTTTATTTACCTCTCTATGTATAAAACACCAACAAAAATAAAATACTAAACTCAGAAATTAAACTATACAAGGGAGGAAGATATAGTGAAGGCTACAGGAATCGTTAGGAGAATAGATGATCTTGGAAGAGTGGTTATTCCGAAAGAAATAAGAAAGACTTTAAGAATCAGGGAAGGAGATCCCTTGGAGATATTTACCGATAAAGAAGGTGAGGTTATTCTCAAAAAATATTCTCCTATAGGCGAGCTTGGTGACTTTGCCCTGCAGTATGCGGAATCACTCTATAAAACCAGCGGTCATATAACCTGTATTACTGACAAGGATAATGTGATTGCGGTTTCAGGAGCCTCAAAGAAAGAGTTTCTTGAAAAGAATCTGAGCAAAGAGCTTGAAAAGGTTATGGAGGACAAGAATACTGTAGTTATTCAGGCAAATGAAGACAGGTATGTACCTATAATTGCGGATGATGCAGGTGAAAGGAAGTACAGCAACCAGGTCATTTCTCCCATTATTGCTGAAGGCGATGCCATAGGCTCAGTTATATTCTTATCTGCAGACCCCAACACACAAATGGGAGATTTGGAGGCAAAGCTGGCACAGTCAGCGGCAGGATTCTTAGGTAGACAAATGGAACAGTAATGCATGGAACAACTAAATATGAAAATGACAAAGGCTGTTGACTTTGTTACTGTCAAGAGCCTTTTAGATTATATCTTATAGTTTTCTATTTTCCTTTTATTTTTTCTTTAATTGTTCTACGGAAGCGACAATATCTCTTCCAGTCATTCCATGCCTGATACTTATCCTGTGAATATCGGATAAATCTGTATTTATGGTTACAAGTCTGTTCAGACCGGTTAACTGAATATCAAACCCCAGCTTTGATACAATTTTTCTGCTTGTACTGCTCCGATTTCCTCCAGGGTAAGCAAAAGCCTGTATGCTTCTTGGACCGAGGTTTTGTTCAATCAATCTTTGTGCCGTGGAAATACTATTCATTATCTCCTGCTCACTCATGTCACCGTGCCTGCCGTGCCAATGGCTGTGATTCTGGATATCAACAAGTCCACTGGCTTCCATCTCGCGAGCCTCTTCCCATGAGAAATGCTTGAATTTTTCAGGGTCCTTACCTACAAAGGAGGTTACTATGAAAATTGCAGCCTTGGTTTCATATTTCCTTAAAAGGGGGAAAGCATATGTATAATTGCTTTCATATCCATCATCCATTGTTATAATAAACGGCTTGTCCGGTAGAGCGGCTTTACCATGAATGAAATCATAAAGTTCCTGGAGCGATATTGAAGTATATCCGTTTTCTTTTAAATATTTCAGGTGTCCTTCAAACTCTGAAGGAGTAACTGTAGTTGAAGTCAGGTCATCGGGCACATTATGCTGAAAATGGTGATACATAAGAACCGGGATTGTACGGGTTTTTTGCTCTTCCTTAAGCATGGCAATTATTGCATTGAGAGACTGATTGTCAAGTGTCACACCTGACAGGTCCCCATAATCTCCTATGATAACCAGGTCATTGTAATATACAACTCTTTTGTCTAATGCCTCGGTTATTGTACGCGCCGGAACAAACATTCTGCCTTTTATGTACTGAACCGGGACGTTTAACCTGAAATTACTGTTATTGATGCTCATTTTACTGCTGTTGGGTTTCAGTTTTATGGTTCTATCATTCAACGTAATTGTTGCCTCCGATAGTTGCTTGTCCCATCCTATTTCTGCCCCAAGGCTCCTGGATACAAATCTTATCGGAATAAGGAGACTGCCGTCTTTTTCTACCGGATGAACTCCTCTTGAAGGGTCAATATGGGTCTTTTCGCTGTATACGTAAGCCTTTGGACTTCCCTTGTAGACCACGACTGTTTTGCTGAGTATGTTATGTACGTTGCCTTGAAAAGCATTTTGCTCGGCTGATGCTGGCTTAGTTAGGAAGGTATTTGCAAGAATAAATGCAGCTGCAGCAAAAAGACATATTGCCTTGCCCATTGGTTTCATTAATATTGCCTCCTTGTTCTATACACTATAAGCATATATAGTATAGATAGCTCGGTTATCACACCTATATGTTGTATAAATTTTATGTACCAGAAATTTTATATACTATAATAGAAAAATTTTCAACCCCTTTTTTAAATTTTACAATTCGTAATTAAAACTATTTGTCATTCCGAGGAGCTTTAGCGACGCGGGAATCTCAGACCCAGAATTCGCTATTGGCGGTTACCTCTTGGCCTTTGGCTTTAAGATTTTTACCAACAATGGCTAGCAGCCAAGAGTTCCGTCCGAGATTGCCACGCTGCGCTCGCAATGACAAGTTGGGAATTAAAGGGGCGTAAAAGAATTCTAGACATTATAAAATTTTTACTGTTATAATAAAATGTAATGTTCAGGGAGTAATGGCCTGAGTAATATAATTGGGCGGGAGTTGCGCTGTGAGTAAGAAACAGACATTTATAACCGGGGTCCTGATAATATTGTTATCACAGTTTGTTATTAAAATTCTTGGATTCATTTACAGGGTTGTAATAACAAACATTAACGGTTTCGGCGATGAAGGTAACAGCCTTTATAGTACTGGTTTTAAGGTGTATCTGGTACTCCTGGCCATATCAACTACCGGAATCCCGGCAGCACTGGCCAAACTGGTGTCGGAGAAGGCTGCTGTAGGTGATTACAGCGGTGCCCACAGAATGTTTAAGGTATCCTTCTTTCTATTCTCTGCAATTGGATTTGCCGGTTCGGTTTTATTGTTTGTTATGGCAGGTCCTATATCCAATTGGGTTGCCAACCCGGATTCAGAAATTGTCATGCAGGTGCTTGCCCCGTCAGTATTTTTCGTGGCTATTGCTGCAGTATTCAGAGGTTATTTCCAGGGGCTTTACAACATGAGGGCCCAAGCCGATTCACAAATAATTGACCAGCTGGCAAAGTGTATCTTTACCATAGGCCTTGTGTACCTGTTCATGACACTGGGGCAGAGCACCAGAATAATGGCTGCCGGAGCTACAATGGGAACCACACTTGGAACGGTTGCAAGTGCAGTCTATCTTTGGTGGTACTATGGAAGGAAGAAGAAGGAACTCTGGCAGGATATAAAAACGCAGGCAGTGGCTAAAGCACTGGACCCTGCCAGGGATATAGTCAGAAGACTGATAAAACTCTCAATTCCCATATCATTGGGCTCAATCATACTGACCATTGCAGGTCTGGTTGACCTTGCTACTGTTATGGAGAGGCTCCAATCAAGCGGGGTTGATTATGAGAGCGCCAAAAACCTTTTCGGTATACTTACAGGTAAGGGTGATGTTCTGGTTAATTTTCCACTGGCACTTAATATTGCCTTTGCAACGGCACTGGTGCCAGCTGTAGCGGGAGCAATGGCTGTAAAGGATTTTACTACTGCGGCCAACCGTATATCCTTTTCCCTAAAAATAACAGTACTTATTGGGCTTCCGGCATCGGTTGGGTTGTCAGTACTTGCAGACCCTATAATCCATACAATATTCCCTAATGCCAGTGCAGGCGGCTATCTTGTAGAGATAAGCGCTTTATCCATAATATTTATAGCCCTTTCCCAGACCCTTTCGGGGGCACTGCAGGGATTAGGCCGGGTAATTGTTCCGGCTGTTGCCCTTCTGGTTGGAGCAGGAGTTAAGCTTGTTCTTAATTATATGCTTATACCCAATCCGGCCATAGGAATCAAGGGAGCGGCAATCAGTTCAATAGTGTGCTATCTTATTGCAGCTTCAATAAGCATGATTGCTGTAACAAGAAAAATCAAGCTTAATATCAGTTTTACCAATTTTGTGTTTAAGCCTGCTGTTTCTGCAGCAGCAATGGGAATAGCAGCCGTATATACTTATAGGGTACTACTTGGATATACTCAGTCAATTTCAGTATCCACCCTTACTGCTATAGCTTTAGCTGCTGTTGTATACATCCTGATGCTCCTGGGAGTCAGGGGCTTGTCACGTGAGGACTTCAAGATGCTTCCCTATGGTGACAAAATAAGTAATATGCTTGTAAAAATGAACTTGTTGTAATAGAATATGAGGCACAAATAGCAGGAGAGTGTAGGCATATGCATAAAGATAAGAAAATAACTTTTGATGAACTTATAGGAATAATGCAGACCCTGAGGAACGAGGGCGGATGTCCTTGGGACAGGGAACAGACCCATGATTCGCTGAAGAGATATCTTATAGAGGAGACTTACGAGGTTCTGGAAGCTATTGACCTGAAAAACAAGGACATGCTGTGTGAAGAGTTGGGAGACCTGCTTCTTCAAGTTGTATTTCATGCAAGAATAGCAGAAGAAAACGGCGATTTTGATATAAGCGATGTAGTTGACGGTATAAGCAGGAAGATGTATGCGAGGCATACACATGTATTTGGAGAAGGCAGAGCCGATACAGCTGACGACGTGGTAAAAAATTGGGAGGAAATAAAGGTAAGGGAGAAAAAGTTAAAGAGTTGTACCGGAGATATGAATAGCATAGCCAGAACCCTTCCTGCGCTTATGAGAAGCTTTAAGGTTCAGCAAAAGGCTGCAAGGGTTGGGTTTGACTGGGACAATATAGATGGTGCAGTCAGCAAGGTCTATGAAGAGATGGACGAACTCAAAAATGCACAGGATACCCAGAATGTCGAAAAAGTATCCGAGGAATTGGGAGATTTGTTGTTTGCTGTTGTAAATGTATCCAGATTTCTGAACGTTCACCCTGAACTTGCATTAAATGCTGCAACTGAAAAATTTATAAACAGGTTTGAGTATATTGAAAAGCATGCTCAGCAGTCTGGAATAAAGTTACAGGAAATGTCGTTAGAAGAGATGGATTTTCTATGGAATGAAGCAAAAACACATATTTTTGAAAAAAAAGATTAAAACTATAAAAGATTTAGAAGGAATTTTGGAAATTTTAGCGAATATGCTATATGTAAAAATTTATTAGGAGGTATGGTTGATGAATAAAGCTGATCTAGTTGCTAGCATGGCTGAAATGAGCAAACTGTCCAAGAAGGATTCTGAAAAAGCTCTTAATGCTTTCATCGAAAGCGTTGAAGTTGCTCTTAAGAAAGGACAAAAAGTTCAATTAGTAGGCTTTGGCTCATTCGAAGTAAGAAATAGGGCTGCAAGAAAAGGCCGCAATCCTCAAACAAAAGCTGAAATCATCATTCCTGCATCAAAGGCTCCTGTATTCAAAGTAGGTAAGGCTTTGAAGGATGCAGTAAGCAAATAAGACTTATTTAAACCAATAAAAAAATCAGGGTAACCCTGATTTTTTTATTATGGAGGAAGATATGAGGCTGGATAAATATCTAAAGGTATCAAGAATTGTAAAGAGAAGAACTGTTGCAAATGAGATTTGCGATGCAGGAAGGGTAAGGATAAATGGAAAAGCTGCGAAGGCTTCTACAGTGGTCAAAGAAGGGGATATAGTTGAGCTTCAGTTTGGAGAGAAAGTGACCAGATTTGAAGTGATGAACGTAATGGAGCATGTGCGGAAGGGTGAAGCGCATGAAATGTTCCGGTTACTCTAGTGAGAGGCAGTCCTTATATGGCCAGTTGTGCAGCGTTTAGTATTATTCCAGGGGAATCAAGTAAGCGTTGGGGAAGCTGCTTGCCGGAAAACCTTCTGAGTGACCGGGCCTTTGCGAAACAGGTAGGAAAACGTACTCTATATGTTAGCGATGTTGATTATAATGAGGCAGATAAGAAAATTGTATTCAACCATGATATCGAGGCTGTCCAAGCACTGGAACAGGCACTTTCCAGGAAAGATACAGCACCGTCAGCCAAAAGAGCACCTGAGGATACAATTGCAGAGCTTAACCGGAGCCTTATAATGGATAAAGCACGGAGAGGTAAGGATTCAAGATAGAAGACTAACAATGTCAAGGGGACGGTTCGAGACTGCTGAAAAAGGCTGTATAATTAAGTATTTAGGTCCAATTTCTTCAGATGATATAGTCTAGAAACTAAGTTCAATTACCATTCTATAGAAAAATACTTCACTTAAAGAGGATACCATCTTAGCTATCCTGGCAGTGTAAATAATTTTGTGTAAAATGAATTTCCTTCTACAGTAGTAATTGAATATTCAAGTATATTCTAAGACTCAGAAGTCTGACTTGTCAAATT